>NZ_JAWPOM010000030.1:0-48264 GCF_033344285.1 Vibrio sp. 779(2023) | reverse complement strand
GTTCTTTTAGTTGTTGATTTCATAACACTCTCCAATTTTGGGGGGTGGAAAGTGTCAACCTTATTTAGGACGGCACAGAGTACAAATAAAAAGGGTTAGCATCAATGCTAACCCTTTTTAATATTTAAGACTTAACGTTTTACTTTAGTTTTTCAAGATCCGCTTCGATCTCTGCGATCTTGCTCGAAACGACTTTTTCTAAATGACGAAGGTCTGAAAGAATTTTCTCTTTTACATCAACCTCAGGTTGTTTCGTTGGCTTAGTGATTTTATTCAGTTCATCAATGACTAATGTGAGGTTACGGTTGATTTCCGTTACTTCTTTATATTTGTGACTGCCACTGTCCACAAGAACATTTTTGATTTGGCGCGGGTATTTGAATTTAACGCTTTTAGCGAACAGTTCGCCTTTTTGCTTGTGGAAATAGATCTTGAGTACGTCTTTGTGTGCTTCTTGGCGTAGGGAATAACGTTCAATCTGCTTAGGGTCGTGAATACCCAAACCAGTGAGGTGGGGATACATAGGCTACCTCTATTACATCGAATTGATATTGATATAACTGTAGCAGCCTATGTATGAGCTAGATAGCTGATATTTAGCCAAAATGCTTAACTTGTGGGCAAGATCGCTCTCGCCCTGAACCGAAAAGGTTGGCAGGTTTGATCTAAGCTGCGACCTCATCAGATAACTTTTCGATCAATCTCTCTCTTAGCTCATCTTGCTGTTCTTCACTTAACCTCCCCCCAGCATCACTGGTTAAAATAAACAAGTCTTCTGCTCGCTCACCAATGGTGGTGATTTTTGCACCGTGAAGGTTGATATTTAAATCAGCAAACGTACGGCCTACTTTGGCCAACAGCCCTGGTGTGTCTAGCGCGACAAACTCCATTAAAGTGTGTTTTTTACCTTTGGTTGGTAAGAAGTCGACTTTGGTTTTCACGTTAAAGTGCTGAAGTTTGTTCGGAGTACGGCGCGTTTTAATCTTGGTTGGTCGGCCCGCCTCCAGTACATGGGTGAGGTGTTTAATCACCGCCGCGTGACGAGACTCATCGATCGCTTCGCCATGTTGATCGAGTACCATAAAGGTATCAATCACGTGCCCATCTTTGCTGGTCATGATTTGCGCGTCGTGTACATTAAAATTACGCCTATCTAACTCCGCCACGACCGTCGCAAATAAAGCAGGCTGGTCTTTCGTATATACAAACACCTCAGTGCCGCCACGAGTGGCTTTTTTACTGATCAATACCAAAGGCTTAGTCGGATCTTCCATGCGAAGTAAGTGTTCACAGTGCCACGCGATTTGCGTATGAGTATGACGAAGGAAGTAGTCAGCTTTAAAGCGTTGCCACAATACTTCAATTTCGCGCGCGGCAAACCCCTCTTTGCGCAGCATTGCGGAGGCCATTTGTTGATTGTGGCGAATTCGCTCACGCACATCGACAGGGTTCTCTAGGCCTCTACGTAAAGCACGTTGTGTGGAGTAATACAGCTCCGCAAGTAAAGTTCGTTTCCAAGCATTCCAAAGTTCTGGGTTGGTTGCACAAATATCTGCAACTGTCAGGCATACAAGATAATCGAGAGATTCTTCGTCTCTGACTTTTTTGGCAAACTCGGTAATGACATCAGGATCATAAATATCTCGGCGCTGTGCGGTGACAGACATTAATAGATGATGTCTTACCAACCAAGCGACAAGTTTCGCTTCGGGCTTCGATAAACCATGCTCAATGCAGAAGTCGTACGCTTCTCCTTCACCGATAATTGAGTGATCGCCGCCACGACCTTTCCCGATATCGTGGAAAATAGCGGCAATAATCAGCAGCTCTTTCTTTTGCATCCGAGGGTAGACGTCACAGCAAATTGGGTGCTTCGCATGATTTTCTGGGTCACTAAAAGTGTTGATGTGTTTAAGTAAGCGAATACTGTGTTCATCAACTGTGTAGGCATGGAATAAGTCAAACTGCATTTGACCAACAATCTGACTCCATTGCGGTAAATAGGCCGCCATAACCCCTAATCGGTGCATGAGACTGAATGCTTTGTGCAGAGCATTAGGGTGACGACATAACGCCATGAACTTTTCACGCGCAGCAGGAATGGTGTGCAAAAACTTGTTGAGCCGACGCCGAGCGGTGCGCAGTTGACGCAGCGTTGGTGGGCTCACCCCTTCAATAGTTGAGTCGTTAGCAATATGTAAGAACATATCCAGAATAGTTTCTGGGCGAGCTTGGAACAATGCGGGTTTCCGCGCTTCAATTAAAGAACCGCGACGTTGAAAGTCCGTATCGAGAATCTCGGCACTTTCTGTCGCCCCACCATTAATGATCGCTTGGTCAAAGAGTTTGAGTAGCATTTTATTGAGCTCTGCCACACGACGAAGCGTGCGGTAGAACTCTTTCATCATCATTTCTACGCCTCGATTGCCTTCTCCGACGTAGCCTAGATTTTCCGCAACTTGTGCTTGATGGGCAAAGGTCAAGCGGTTGTCATAGCGGCGAAGCTCCATGTGCAGAGCGAAACGTACTCGCCAAAGGAAGTCCTGACATTCAACCAATTCTCGGTATTCTGCGTCAGTTAAAAATCCGTATCGGCTCATTTCTAACAATGAAGTCGCACCAAAGTGACGTCGAGCGACCCAGCTTAATGTATGAATATCGCGTAGCCCGCCAGGGGTTGATTTAATGTCCGGTTCTAAGTTGTAGGTCGTGTCGTGGTAACGTGCATGGCGTTCGCGCTGCTCTTGAATTTTAGCGCGGTAAAACGTCTCACTTGGCCAGAAGGAGTCTGATAACACGACTTTCTTCAGTGCCTGAAAGGTGTCCTCGCTTCCACACAGCAGTCGCGCTTCTTGCAGGTTTGTCGCGACCGTTAGATCGGCTTTACCAATTTCAGCACATTCAGTAACGGTGCGAACAGCGTGTCCGACCTCGAGTTTTAAATCCCACAACAGCGTAATGAATTCGCTGATTTTTGCTTCTAACGCGGTTGGCAGTTTATTGTTCGACAGAATCAAAATATCGATATCGGAGAGCGGATGCAGCTCGCCTCGTCCGTAGCCACCAACGGCAACTAGGGAAATGTTGTAAATATCCTTGAAACCAAAATGTTGCCACAAACGATTGAGAAGCAGATCCATATATTCAGCTCTGGCTAAAACCAAGCTTGTTACCGGATGATGATTGAGAAACTCTTGGTTTTGATTAGAGCTAAACTTCTCTAATTCTTGTTTGAGTTCACCGATATTGATTTGTTCATCGGAAAAGGTAAGAGGGGACTGAAGTGTCATATTTGCCATCCGTGCAAGCTAATCTAATAACAATCTAACAAATTTGCGGCAGATAAAAAATATCCCCGCCGAAGCAGGGATATAGTAAACAACGAGTGGTCGTCAGCTTTACGCGTTTTTCATTAGGCGAGGAATCGTATCGTCGCTACGAAGCGTCAGTACTTCACAACCTTCTTTTGTTACAACAATGGTATGTTCCCATTGCGCAGAGTTCTTGCCGTCGCCCGTGTAAACAGTCCAGTCATCTTGTGCATCAACAGAGCAACCAAATTTACCTGCGTTAATCATCGGCTCAATAGTAAAGCACATGCCTTCTTTTAATACGCGGCGGTCTTTGTTCTTGTAATGAACCACTTGTGGTTCTTCATGGAACTCATCGCCGATACCGTGGCCACAGAAGTCTTTCACAATAGAAAACTTGTTGCGAGGATTGTTCTTGTTGTTCTCTTTGATGTACTTCTCGATAGCTGTACCGATGTCACCAACCGTTGAACCTGGCTTAACGGTACGCATACCAACATACAGTGCTTCTTGAGCTACCATGCACAGACGTTTGTTTGCAGGCGAAACATCACCGACTAGGAACATCTTAGAAGTGTCACCATGGTACCCCTGAGGACGCACGCTCAGATCGGCATTCTCATCATTTGGAACGATTACGGTAATATCAACGTTTAAGATGTCACCATCTTTTAGTACCGCCGGCTTCATTTGGCCGTTGCTACCGATTTCGTCTTTTTCCGCTGGAATACCGTGGCATACGATATGGTTGATTGAAGTACAGATCGACTTAGGGAAACCATGGTAATCAAGCGGAGCAGAGTATGCACCTTTTTCTAGAGCGTACTCATGACAGATTTTGTTTAACTCTTCTGTCGTCACACCAACTTTGATGTGTGGTTCGATCATTTCTAGAATCTCTGCGGCTAGCTTGCCCGCAATGCGCATGCGTTCTATTTCTTCAGCAGTTTTAATCTTGATTGACATTGGCTTTCTCTACTTATTCCTAAGCACGTAAACGTGCGAATGGCCGCATTCTATCAGACATCGGGGCGTTAACCCAAGTTAGATAGGAATATGCATCATTCTTAATTCGATCATATGTTTAAAGTTTTGCTTATAAATAGGAGAAAGTGGCTCGGTGAAGAAATAATTTTTACTAGCCACAGTGAGCTAAAATATGGTATAAAGCGCGCCGGAATAGAGGACTGTTCTCTTCGTTTAGCAAAGTTAAGCGGCGAAGCAAGCTTCATCCGAATAACCTTTTATCTTTAAATCACACACATTCCGTCACATATTCCGGGGTGCTGAGCAGAAGCTTGGTCGGAGTTATGGGGAATGTGGAGGCCTAACCCCATAGAGGATTTTAAAATGGCAACTGTATCAATGCGCGATATGCTAAAAGCTGGTGTTCACTTCGGTCACCAGACTCGTTACTGGAACCCAAAAATGAAGCCATTCATCTTTGGCGCTCGTAACAAAGTTCATATCATCAACCTAGAAAAAACTGTACCAATGTTCAACGACGCTCTAGCTGAACTAGCTAAAGTTGGCGAGAAGAAAGGTAAGGTTCTATTCGTAGGTACTAAGCGCGCTGCATCTGAAGCTGTTAAAGAAGCTGCAATCGCAAGCAACCAGTTTTACGTAAACAACCGCTGGTTAGGCGGTATGCTTACAAACTACAAAACAGTTCGTCAGTCTATCAAGCGTCTAAAAGAACTAGAGACTCAATCTCAAGACGGTACTTTTGACAAACTAACTAAGAAAGAAGCTCTAATGCGTACTCGCGAAATGGAGAAGCTAGAGAAATCTCTTGGTGGTATCAAAGACATGGGCGGCCTACCAGACGCTCTATTCGTAATCGACGCTGATCACGAACACATTGCAATTAAAGAAGCTAACAACCTAGGTATTCCAGTATACGCTGTGGTAGATACTAACTCTAACCCAGACGGCGTTGACTACGTAATCCCAGGTAACGACGACGCGATCCGCGCTGTACAGCTATACCTGAACGCTGCTGCTTCAGCAGTATCTGAAGGTCGTAACAAAGACGTAGCTGCAGTTGCTGAAAAAGACGGTTTCGTAGAAGCTGAATAATAGCGGCTCTGTGTCACACTTGGTCTATGTGAAACCTTTGTGTAGCATAAACTAAGTTATAGTTAGCAATGGGGGCCGACAATGTTAGGCCCCTGTTTTTTACCTTATTTCGAATCAAACGAGGAAGACAGAATGGCAACTGTAACTGCTGCTCTAGTTAAAGAACTTCGCGAGCGTACTGGCGCTGGCATGATGGAATGTAAGAAAGCGCTTGTAGAAGCAAACGCTGACATCGAACTAGCAATTGAAAACATGCGTAAATCTGGCGCAGCGAAAGCAGCTAAGAAAGCTGGTAACGTTGCAGCTGAAGGCGCAATCATCATCAAAGAAGAAAACGGCGTTGCTGTTCTTCTTGAAGTTAACTGCCAAACTGACTTCGTTGCTAAAGACGGTAACTTCACTGCATTCGCAGAAGAAGTTGCAGCTGCAGCTCTAGCTTCAAAAGCTTCTGTTGAAGAACTACAAGCACAATTCGAAGACGCACGTGTAGCTCTAGTAGCTAAAATCGGTGAAAACATCACTATCCGTCGCGTAGAATACGTTCAAGGCACTGCAATCGCTTCTTACCGTCACGGTGAGAAAATCGGTGTTGTTGTTGCTGGTGAAGGCGACGCAGAAACTCTTAAGCACGTTGCAATGCACGTTGCTGCTTCTAAGCCAGAGTTCGTTAACCCAGAAGACGTACCAGCTGACGTAGTAGAAAAAGAGAAAGCGGTTCAAGTTGAAATCGCAATGAACGAAGGCAAGCCTGCTGAAATCGCTGAGAAGATGGTTGTTGGCCGCATGAAGAAATTCACTGGCGAGATCTCTCTAACAGGTCAAGCTTTCATCATGGAGCCTAAGAAAACTGTAGGCGAAATGCTGAAAGAAAAAGGCGCTTCAGTTTCTACGTTCGTTCGCCTAGAAGTAGGTGAAGGTATCGAGAAGAAAGAAGAAATGAGCTTCGCTGAAGAAGTTGCAGCAGCTCAAAAAGGTTAATCCTTAGAGACTGTATAAAGATTAGACCGTAGCCAAGGCTGCGGTCTTTTTATGAGCAGTGAACGATTAGCCGTGATGAATAGCCATAACTGAAGTTGTGTCTATTCATGACTGTTAATCAACAACTCTCTTTGGAAGGTAAACTCCATGACTACGAACCCTAAACCAGCGTATCAACGTATTCTATTAAAACTGAGTGGTGAAGCTCTTCAAGGTGAAGACGGTTTTGGTATTGATCCTGCGGTCCTTGATCGTATGGCACAAGAAGTTAAAGAACTGGTTGAACTGGGTGTTCAGGTTGGTGTAGTTATCGGTGGCGGTAACTTGTTCCGTGGTGCAGGCCTAGCTGAAGCTGGTATGAACCGCGTAGTTGGTGACCACATGGGTATGCTTGCTACAGTAATGAATGGCCTAGCGATGCGTGATGCTCTTCACCGTGCATACGTAAATGCGCGCGTTATGTCTGCAATCCCTCTAAAAGGCGTATGTGACGACTATAATTGGGCTGATGCGATCCGTGAGCTTCGCCAAGGCCGAGTTGTCATCTTCTCTGCTGGTACTGGTAACCCGTTCTTTACAACGGATTCTGCTGCTTGTTTACGTGGTATCGAAATTGAAGCGGATGTCGTACTAAAAGCGACGAAAGTTGATGGTGTATTTACTGCTGACCCTGTAGCAAACCCAGACGCAGAGCTGTATGATAAGCTATCTTATGCAGAAGTTCTGGATAAAGAGCTGAAAGTTATGGACTTGGCGGCGTTTACGCTAGCTCGTGACCACAAAATGCCAATCCGCGTATTTAATATGAACAAGCCAGGCGCACTACGTCGCGTGGTAATGGGCGAAGCAGAAGGCACGCTCATCAACGAATAAGCTTGGCTTAAGGTGCCACTCCAAAGCGTTAGGGTGGTGCTTGCTTTGCTCAACCGTTTTAGGCTTTCTTCAGGAAAGATGACATTTTTAAGGTGAAACTGTGATTAACGAAATCAAAAAAGACGCGCAAGAGCGCATGGATAAAAGCGTTGAAGCGCTTAAGAACAACCTTTCTAAAATTCGTACAGGTCGTGCACACCCAAGCCTACTATCTGGTATTTCTGTAGAATACTACGGTGCAGCAACACCTCTAAACCAAGTAGCAAACGTTGTTGCTGAAGATGCACGTACACTTGCAATCACGGTTTTTGATAAAGAGCTGACGCCGAAAGTAGAAAAAGCGATCATGACGTCTGACCTTGGTCTAAACCCTATGTCAGCTGGCACTATCATCCGCGTTCCACTTCCACCGCTAACGGAAGAGCGTCGTAAAGACCTAGTTAAGATCGTCCGTGGTGAAGCTGAAGGTGGTCGTGTTGCTGTTCGTAACATCCGTCGTGACGCAAACAACGATCTTAAAGCGCTTCTAAAAGATAAAGAAATCTCTGAAGATGAAGACCGTAAAGCACAAGACGAAATTCAAAAGCTAACTGACGTTGCAGTTAAGAAGATCGATGAAGTTCTTGCTGCAAAAGAAAAAGAGTTGATGGAAGTTTAATACTCCCACACACATCACTGTTGGAAAACGCTGTGCTCACAGCTCAGCGTTTTTTTATGTTAGTCTATCCAACTGATGGAACTCAATTAACTCCCTATGCAAAATTCTCAAGCCTTCTCTGATTCCCTTCCTAAGCATATTGCCATCATTATGGACGGTAATGGCCGTTGGGCTAAGTCCAAAGGAAAACCTCGCGTATTTGGTCATAAAAAAGGCGTTAGTGCCGTTCGTAAGACCGTGGCTGCTGCTTCAAAACTAGGCATTAGAGCCATGACGCTGTTTGCTTTTAGTAGTGAAAACTGGCGTCGTCCGGAGGAAGAAGTGGGTCTTTTGATGGAACTGTTTATCACGGTCCTGTCTAGTGAAGTAAAAAAACTACACAAAAATAACTTACGGTTGCGCGTGATCGGTGATACCAGTCGATTTAGTGAGCGTCTACAAAAGAAAATTGTAGAAGCAGAAAACCTAACGGCAGATAACACGGGTATGGTGATCAACATTGCAGCCAACTATGGCGGTAAATGGGACATCACAGAAGCTGCTAAAACGTTAGCGCTAAAAGCACGTAACGGTGAAATTCGTGTAGAGGATATCAATGAGCAGCTAATCACTGAGCATTTGACCATGGCAGACCTACCGGAAGTGGATCTTTTAATTCGCACCAGTGGAGAGTGCCGCATCAGCAACTTTATGTTGTGGCAAATGGCTTATGCAGAAATGTACTTTACACCAGAGTACTGGCCAGAATTCGATGAAGACAGTTTGGTAGAAGCTGTAACTTGGTTTATCAACCGAGAACGTCGTTTTGGCTGTACAGGTGAACAAATAAAGGCATTGATGGCAGCTCAATAAGGACTAGTTAGTTTGAAACAGAGAATAATAACAGCACTAATTTTAGCTCCCCTGGTTATTTTAGGCATTTTTAAATTACCGCTAATGGGCTTTATTGCCGCTTTAACTGCAATAACGCTATTAGGTTTTTGGGAGTGGACTCAGTTTACAGGAAGCAACTCTCGCATTGCTGCCCTTGTGCCGGCAATCATTATTACCGGACTTAGTTTTCTATACATCTCGCCTGATGCATATAGCCTCAATCACTTAACGACACCTCATTATGTCGTCTTGGGTATTGGTTTTGTTTGGTGGATTATTGCTAGCTTAATGGCGATTACTTACCCCAAAACGACGAAATCTTGGCAAAGTAATTTTGTTTTACGTCATGTATTTGGTTTTCTGACATTAATCCCATTCCTTTGGAGTGTGATTATTCTCAGAGCGTATGACATCACTGTAGATCCATACCACGGCGCAAAGCTTGTGTTGTACGTTTGTTTCTTGGTATGGGCTGCAGATAGCGGCGCCTACTTTGCAGGCAAAAGCTTAGGCAAACGTAAGATGGCTCCTCATGTAAGCCCCAATAAAACCATTGAAGGGCTAATTGGTGGCATTATCACGGCATTAATCGTAGCGTGGGCATTTGCTGATTGGTTCGATATCCAGTTCACTAGCCCTGTCCATATGGTGCTGATTACGCTGGTTACTGTCGTTATTTCAGTGCTTGGTGATCTGGTTGAAAGTATGTTCAAACGTGTCTCAGGCATTAAAGACAGCAGTAACATTATCCCAGGGCACGGTGGTGTGCTAGATCGTATCGACAGCCTAACCGCAGCATTCCCAGTTTTTGCTCTTCTTTACTACGTATTCTAATTTATCAGGAGCGGCGTCGTCGCTCCTGAGCTTTCTAACGGTCTTACAACATGCAAAAGTTAACGATTCTTGGTGCTACTGGATCAATTGGTGCAAGCACGCTTAAAGTGGTCGAACAAAACCCAGATCTGTTTTCTGTCGTTGCCTTAGCGGCAAGCACTAACGTTGAAAAGATGATCGGTCTATGTCGTCAGTGGCAACCTAAATATGCGGTCATGGCAGATAAAGCTGCGGCGTCTCAACTTCAAGCTGAGCTACACTCGGTTTCGCCAGGTACCGAAGTGCTAGGTGGTACTGATGCGCTATGTCATATAGCTTCGCTGGACCAGGTCGACAGTGTAATGGCTGCTATTGTAGGAGCCGCTGGCTTATTGCCTACCATGGCTGCCGTGAAAGCAGGTAAGCGAGTCTTGTTGGCAAATAAAGAAGCACTTGTAATGTCAGGCCAGCTATTTATTGATGCTGTAGAAGAATTTAGCGCAGAGCTACTTCCCGTCGACAGTGAACACAACGCCATTTTCCAATGTTTACCACAGCAAGTACAAACTAATCTAGGTCGTTGCAATTTACAAGAACATGGCATTTCTCATATTTTGTTGACTGGATCTGGTGGTCCTTTCCGTTACACTGACATCGCAGAACTGGAGCAGGTGACACCCGCTCAGGCGATCGCTCATCCAAACTGGTCGATGGGGCCAAAAATTTCTGTTGATTCTGCCACGATGATGAATAAAGGCCTTGAGTATATCGAAGCTAAGTGGCTATTTAATGCTGCTCGCGAACAACTGAAGGTGGTTATTCATCCTCAATCTGTGATTCATTCTATGGTTCAGTATCGTGATGGTTCGGTCTTGGCACAAATGGGAGAAGCGGATATGGCGACGCCAATTGCGCTCACCATGTCATACCCGTCAAGAGTAGAAGCTGGGGTTAAGCCGCTAGACTTCACGAAAGTTGGTGAGCTGACGTTTTTGCAGCCTGACTTTGCTCGTTACCCATGTTTAAAACTCGCAATTGATGCTTGTTATGAAGGTCAACACGCAACAACGGCATTGAATGCAGCTAATGAAGTCGCTGTTGATGCATTTTTAAATAACAGACTAGGTTTTACCGATATTGCTCGCATCAATGAGTCTGTGTTGAATAAAATCAACGCAAGCTGCAAAGCTGAGAATGCGAATAGCTTGGAAAGCTTGCTCGAGCTAGATAGAATGGCACGAACTATTGCCCTAGAAACCATACGCGAGCGTAGCTGATGACTGGTATATTGTGGAATCTCATTTCTTTTATCGTCGCACTGGGCATTCTTGTTGCCGTGCACGAATTTGGGCACTTTTGGGTTGCTCGCCGTTGCGGCGTTAAAGTTGAAAAGTTTTCAATCGGTTTCGGCAAGTCTATTTGGAGTAAAGTAGGCAAAGACGGAACGGAGTACAGCATCTCAATGATCCCTCTCGGCGGCTATGTGAAAATGGTTGATAGCCGTGTCGATGAGGTGCCAGAACATGAGAAGCACTTAGCGTTTGATAAGAAGCCGTTATGGAAGCGAACCTCTATTGTTGCGGCTGGCCCCATCTTTAATTTTCTTTTCGCAATTTTTGCCTATTGGCTGGTATTTCTAATTGGCATCCCTGCTGTTAAGCCTGTAATTGGTGAAGTTACGCCCAATTCGATTGTTGCGGAAGCTGGAATTGAATCTGGAATGGAACTTAAATCGATATCTGGTATCAAAACTCCGGATTGGGAATCAGTAAATATGGGATTGATTTCTCATATTGGCGATGATTTGATGACGGTAACACTAACGTCAGCGAATGAAGTTGGTTCAGAAGTAACGAAAACGCTCGATTTACGTGAGTGGAAGTTCGACCCAGAAACTCAGTCAGCGATGCAGTCGTTAGGTTTTGCTCCGTATACACCGGAGGTGTATCGAGTTATCGAGCAGGTCTCGCAAGGTGGAGCGGCGGAAAAAGCCGGTGTGCTTCCAGGTGATGAGGTTGTCGCAATTGGTCAACAACGCGTGACCGAATGGAAGCAAGTGGTTGAAGCGGTTCGTTCTAATCCTGATACACCGCTTGAATTGACGGTGTTACGTCAGGGTTATGAGCAAACATTGACGCTGACGCCCGGTAGCCGTGAGCTAGCTAACAAAGAAGTCGTTGGTTTTGCAGGTATTGCACCTAAAGTCGCAGAATGGCCAGAAAGTTATCGCTTCGATCTTCAGTTTGGTGTATTCGAGTCAATAGGTAAAGCAGTAGACAAAACTGGCCAAGTCATTGGTTTGACAATCAGCATGCTTAAGAAGCTTATTGTTGGAGACGTTGGTCTGAATAATCTGAGTGGACCAATATCAATAGCCAAAGGCGCAGGCGCGACAGCAGATTATGGTTTGGTCTACTTTTTAGGTTTTCTCGCTCTAATTAGTGTTAACCTAGGTATTATTAACCTCGTTCCTTTACCAATGTTGGATGGCGGTCATTTGTTGTTTTTTGCAATTGAAGCAGTCATTCGACGTCCTGTTCCTGAGAAAGTGCAGGAAATGGGCTTTAGAATTGGTGGTGCGATTATCTTCTCGCTCATGGCGTTAGCGCTATTTAATGATTTTACTCGTCTGTGATAGTTCAGAGACAAAAGCAGTAGCAAGGAATAATTAGAACAAGTATGGCGATTAAGCGAATTCTATTTGCAAGTTTACTGGCGACCAGTGTATCTGCAAATGGAGCAGAGAACTTCGTAGTTCAAGATATTGAAATCGATGGATTGCAACGTGTAGCACTGGGTGCTGCATTGTTGAAAATGCCTGTACGTGTCGGTGATACCATTGGCCAAGGCGATGTTGCAGAAATTATCCGCGCCCTGTATGCATCTGGTAACTTTGAAGATGTGAAAGTGTTGCGTGACGGTGGTGTTCTGATGGTTCAAGTCAAAGAACGTCCTACCATTGCAAGCATCTCTTTTTCAGGTAACAAAGCAATCAAGGACGAGCAGCTACAAGAAAACCTGAACGCGTCTGGCGTTCGTGAAGGTGAAGCGCTTGACCGCACCACGCTAAGCAACATTGAAAAAGGCTTAGAAGACTTTTACTACAGCGTAGGTAAATACAACGCAACAGTAAAAGCGGTGGTGACTCCACTACCACGTAATCGTTCTGATCTTAAGTTTGTCTTTACTGAAGGTGTGTCGGCAAAAATTCAGCAAATCAACTTTATCGGTAATGAAGTGTTCAGTGATGAAGAACTGCTTTCGCGCTTTAACTTAAATGTTGATGTGCCGTGGTGGAATTTCCTTTCTGATGAAAAGTATCAAAAGCAAGTTCTTGCAGGCGATATTGAAGCACTCAAATCATTCTACCTGGATCGTGGTTACTTAAAATTTAACGTTGATTCGACACAAGTTGCAATCTCTCCTGACAAGAAAGGGGTATACATTACTCTTGGTCTAGAAGAGGGCGAGGTTTACACCGTTAAGGACGTGAAGTTCCGTGGTGATTTGATTGGCGAGGAAGCGACGTTCGAAAGACTTGTGCCATTTGAAGACAATGAGACATACAACGGCTCGTTGGTTACTTCAATGGAAGAAGGGATTAAGCGTGTGCTTGGTGAGTCCGGTTATGCTTATCCTCAAGTGAATACCATTCCAGAGTTTGACGACGAGAATCAAGAAGTTTCTTTGGTCGTTAACGTAGACCCGGGTAACCGAATTTATGTTCGTGATATTCGCTTCACGGGTAATAACTCAACCAAAGATGAAGTCCTTCGTCGTGAAATGCGTCAGATGGAAGGCAGTTGGTTGAACTCGAAATCGATTGAAACGGGTAAAACTCGTCTAAATCGTTTGGGCTACTTTGAAAATGTTGAAGTACAGACGGTTCGAGTTCCTGGTAGTGATGATCAAGTTGACCTAGTTTACTCTGTCAAAGAAGCGAACTCTGGTAGCGTTAACTTCGGTGTTGGCTACGGTACAGAATCGGGTGTGAGCTTCCAGGTTGGCCTGCAACAAGATAACTTTATTGGTAGCGGTAACCGTGTTGGTATCAACGCGATGATGAATGACTACCAGAAAAACATCAGTCTAGATTACCGTGATCCGTACTGGAACTTAGACGGTGTAAGCTTAGGTGGTAAGGTTTTCTATAACGAATTTGAAGCTAAAGAAGCCAATATCGTTGACTATACCAACGAAAGCTATGGCGCGAGCTTAACGTGGGGCTTCCCATTCGATGAGTTGAACCGTTTTGAATTCGGTGTCGGTTATACGCACAACAAGATCGGTAACTTATCGCCTTACTTGCAGGTAGAGCAGTTCTTACGAGCACAAGCAGACAACATTGATTCTAGTGGAGCGTTGAACACAAACGACTTCGACTTCAATATCTCTTGGACACGTAATAACTTAAACCGTGGTTACTTCCCAACGGCAGGTAACCATCAGCGAGCATTCTATAAAATGACCGTACCTGGCTCTGACGTTCAATACTTCAAAATGCAGTACGATGTTCGCCAGTATGTGCCATTGACTAAAAAGCACGAGTTTACCCTCTTGTTCCGTGGCCGCTTAGGTTACGGTAATGGTTACGGTCAAACGGATGGTAACGATAACTTGTTCCCATTCTACGAAAACTACTACGCAGGTGGCTTTACATCGCTTCGTGGCTTTGGCTCAAACTCTGTTGGTCCTAAAGCGGTTTACCGTGATACATCTGGTTCAAACAATGGCGCAGATACAGCAACAGATGACTCTGTTGGTGGTAACGCCGTAGCGCTAGCAAGTGTTGAGTTGATTGTCCCAACACCATTTGCATCAGAAGAAGTACAAAACCAAATTCGTACCAGTATCTTCTTTGATATGGCAAGTGTTTGGGATACGGAGTTTGACTACCGCGATTCAGGTGCGGAATATGGTGACCGTTACTACTACGATTACTCAGATCCAACCAACTACCGCTCTTCTTACGGTGCGGCGTTGCAGTGGATGTCTCCAATGGGGCCACTAGTATTCTCACTAGCGAAACCAATTAAGAAATTTGATGGCGATGATGAAGAGTTCTTCACATTCACTATCGGTAGAACTTTCTAAAGAGGAAAATATTTTGAATAAAATGATCAAAGCGGCTGGGATTGGCCTTCTTGTACTGAGCTCTTCAATGTTTGCAAATGCGGCAGAAGCTGCACAGAAAATTGCTTACGTAAATACAGCTCAAGTTTTTCAAGCTCTTCCTCAACGTGAAGTTGTACTACAAAAAATGCAGAAAGACTTCAAAAGCAAAGCTGATGAACTAAAGTCAATCCAAGCACAAGCTAAAACAAAGATTGAGAAGCTACAACGTGACGGCGAGCTTTTGGGTCAAGACGAAGTTGAAAAGCTACGTATCGATATCGCGAAGCTCGACAGCGAGTACAAAGTGAAAGCACAAGCACTTGAAAAAGCAAGTGCGCGTCGTGAAGCTGAAGAAAAAGCGAAGCTTTTCAAAACGATTCAAGATGCAGTTAAGAAAGTCGCAGACAAAAATGGTTACGATCTTGTGATTGATATCTCTGCTTTGCAGTACGGCAAGCCAGAATACAATATCTCTGAAGACGTAATTAAAGCTCTAAAATAAGAAGTTATGAAGACATTAACATTAGCCGAATTGGCGACAATTACCGGGGGTGAGCTGTTTGGTGACGAGTCTCTCGTTGTAAGCCGTGTTGCTCCAATGGATAAAGCACAAGAAGGTGACGTAACCTTCTTGTCTAACCCAAAATACGCAAAACACCTTTCTGAGTGCCAAGCTACCGTTGTTATGGTAAAGGCTGAGCATAAAGATCAATGCGTTGGAAATGCGCTAGTGGTTTCAGACCCTTATGTCGCATTTGCTCGTGTGGTCCAAGCGATGGATACCACACCAAAACCGGCAGACGATATTGCACCAAGTGCTGTGATTGCCGCTGACGTTAAGATGGGTGAGAACGTTACAATCGGCGCTAACGCTGTGATTGAAACGGGCGTGGAACTCGGCGACAACGTAAGTGTTGGTGCTGGTTGTTTTATCGGTAAGAACGCCAAGCTAGGGAATAACACCAAGCTTTGGGCTAATGTCACTATCTACCATGAAGTGTCATTGGGTGATGACTGTCTCGTTCAATCGGGTACCGTCATTGGCTCTGATGGCTTCGGTTACGCGAATGACAAAGGCGAGTGGATTAAAATTCCTCAGCTTGGTTCAGTGCGTATCGGTAACCGCGTTGAGATTGGTGCTTGTACTACGATTGACCGCGGTGCACTCGAAGATACTATCATTGAAGACAATGTCATTCTGGATAACCAACTTCAAATCGCGCACAACGTGCAGATCGGATATGGTACCGTGATGCCTGGTGGTACTATTGTCGCGGGCAGTACAAAAATTGGTAAGTACTGCCAGATTGGCGGCGCGTCTGTTCTGAATGGCCATATCACTATCGCAGATGGTGTGGCGATTACAGGTATGGGCATGGTAATGCGCAGTATCGAAGAAAAAGGCCTTTACTCATCAGGTATTCCACTACAAACGAACAGAGAGTGGCGTAAAACTGCAACTCGAGTTCACCGTATTGATGAGATGAATAAGCGCCTGAAAGCGGTTGAAAAACAGCTGGAACAGAAAGAAGAAATTTAGAACAAGTTATCTTTCGCTCTGTATTTAACGTGAAAGCTAACAGGCTCTAGTTCCATATTCTGTACGAAGACTCGCGAAATGCGGGTCTTTTTCTTCTATAATGACGCGCTCTAAGTAGATTTAACTCCAAGATGGTGCGTATTTTGCTAGTATATTGCAAAGCGATTCGGCTTTACGACCTGTTGCCACGTTTGCCATCTTGGCGGCAAAAAATTGATATAGGAAGACGACTTTGACTACTGAAAAGAAAACGATGAACATCTCTGAAATTCAAGAGCTACTACCTCATCGCTACCCATTCTTATTGATCGACCGAGTGATAGACTTCCAAGAAGAGAAGTACCTTCACGCGATTAAAAACGTGTCGGTTAACGAACCTCAGTTCACAGGTCACTTTCCTCAACTACCAGTATTCCCAGGTGTTTTGATTTTAGAAGCAATGGCTCAGGCAACAGGCTTACTTGCATTTAAATCATTTGGTGCACCAACAGAAAATGAACTGTACTACTTTGCAAGCGTAGACGGCGCGAAATTCCGTAAACCAGTGGTTCCGGGCGACCAATTGGTTATTGAGGTAGAATTTCTGAAAGAACGTCGCGGCATTGCTGCATTTAGCGGTGTAGCAAAAGTTGACGGCGAAGTGGTATGTTCTGCAGAACTGAAGTGTGCTCGTCGAGAGTTTTAATATGATTCATGAAACCGCTAAAATCCACCCGGCAGCGGTGGTAGAAGAGGGCGCCAAAATTGGTGCTAACGTAACAGTAGGTCCTTTTACGTACATCACCTCTACGGTTGAAATTGGTGAAGGCACAGAAGTGATGTCTCACGTTGTGATCAAAGGTCACACAACTATTGGCAAAGATAACCGTATTTTCCCACATGCTGTCATTGGTGAAGAAAACCAAGACAAAAAATACGGTGGTGAAGACACAACTGTGGTTATCGGTGACCGTAACGTCATTCGTGAAGCGGTCCAAGTTCACCGCGGCACAGTGCAAGACAAAGCAACCACGATCATTGGTGATGACAACTTATTGTGTGTGAATGCACACGTTGCGCATGATGTTGTTATTGGTAACCACACTCATATCGGTAATAACTCGATTCTTGGTGGTCACGTTACTGTTGATGACTATGCCGGTGTGATGGCACTGTCTGCGATTCATCCGTTTTGTACAGTGGGCGCTTACGCATACATTGGCGGCTGTTCAGCTGTGGTGCAAGATGTCCCAGCTTATGTACTCGCGCAAGGTAACCACGCTACTCCATTCGGCTTGAACCTTGTTGGCTTGAAGCGTAATGGCTTTGAGAAACCAGAGATTCGTGCGCTACAAAAAGCGTATAAAGAAATCTACCGTTCAGGTAAGACGCTAGAAGAAGTGAAGCCTATTCTGGCTGAAATGGCTCAAGAGTGGCCGGCTGTGAAGCGTTTCTCAGATATTCTGGAAACGACGGAACGTGGCATTATTCGTTAATTGGCGAATGAACCAATAAATAAAAAGATCGTGACCAAATTTGAGGTTACGATCTTTTTGTGTTTTATGGATAAGGCAAACCGTTATCCATAGCGCACAGGAAAAATAGCGAAGTAGATATGGAAAGACCATTACGTATTGGCATCATTGCCGGAGAATTGTCTGGCGATACGCTAGGTGAAGGCTTTATCAAAGCAGTAAAGCAACAATATCCAGACGCAGAGTTCGTAGGCATTGGTGGTCCGAAAATGATAGCCCAAGGTTGCGAGTCTCTGTTTGATATGGAAGAGCTTGCGGTGATGGGATTAGTCGAGGTTTTAGGCCGCTTACCGAGACTTCTTAAAGTGAAAGCTGAGCTCGTTCAGTATTTTACTCAGAATCCGCCTGATGTTTTCATCGGGATCGATGCTCCTGACTTCAACTTACGCCTGGAGCTTGACCTCAAGCAAGCGGGCATTAAAACCGTTCATTACGTGAGTCCGTCTGTTTGGGCTTGGCGTCAGAAGCGCATCTTTAAAATAGAAGCGGCAACGAACTTGGTGCTAGCATTTCTTCCGTTTGAGAAAGCGTTCTACGACAAATTTAATGTACCTTGCGAGTTCATTGGTCATACCTTGGCTGATGCCATCCCACTAGAATCAGAACAAGCGCCTGCACGTGAGTTGCTTGGTTTAGAACAAGATAAAAAGTGGCTTGCTGTCCTGCCAGGCAGTCGTGGTAGCGAGTTAAAAATGCTCTCAGAGCCATTTATTGAAACCTGCAAGTTACTCCATAAAAAATTTCCAGAACTGGGGTTTGTTGTCGCGCTTGTTAATCAAAAACGCCGTGAGCAGTTTGAACAAGCATGGAAAGAGCTAGCGCCAGAGTTGGACTTCAAGTTAGTTGATGACACCGCACGCAACGTCATCACCGCATCCGATGCCGTGATGTTGGCCTCCGGTACCGTAGCGTTGGAGTGTATGCTTCTCAAGCGTCCAATGGTGGTGGGTTATCGTGTGAATGCATTTACTGCTTTCTTAGCTAAACGTCTATTGAAAACGAAGTATGTGTCATTGCCGAATATCTTGGCGGATGATGAGCTCGTCAAAGAATATCTACAAGATGAGTGCACACCAGACAATTTGTTTACTGAGGTTTCTCGCTTATTGGAAAGCGACAATAAACCGATGTTAGATAAGTTTACGGAAATGCATCATTGGATCCGTAAAGATGCGGATCAACAAGCCGCAAACGCGGTTCTAAAACTGATTGAAAAATAGAGATTTATCATGGCTGTTAAACCAAAAGCGACCAAAACCAAAGTTGAACTCCCTCCGTTTGAATATCCGCAAGGTTACCAGCTTGTGGCCGGAGTCGACGAGGTAGGACGTGGCCCTTTGGTGGGAGACGTCGTCACCGCTGCGGTTATCCTTGATCCTCACAATCCTATTGAAGGGTTGAACGATTCGAAAAAATTGACCGAAAAGAAACGCATGGCGTTGCTTCCTGAAATCAAAGAAAAAGCATTGGCGTGGGCGGTCGGGCGTTGTTCTCCTGAAGAAATCGATCAACTGAATATTTTGCAGGCGACTATGGTTGCGATGCAGCGTGCAGTGGCGGGGTTACAGGTTCAACCTGATTTGGTGTTGATTGATGGTAACCGTTGTCCGGAGCTGC
Organism: Vibrio sp. 779(2023); assembly: GCF_033344285.1. Taxonomy (NCBI): domain Bacteria; kingdom Pseudomonadati; phylum Pseudomonadota; class Gammaproteobacteria; order Vibrionales; family Vibrionaceae; genus Vibrio; species Vibrio sp. 779(2023). Next base: position 28,893 of record NZ_JAWPOM010000030.1, on the reverse strand, counting down.
CAATGGATGCTCAAGCTGTAGTAAAAGGCGATCTACGTGTTGCCGAAATCAGTGCGGCGTCAATTATTGCCAAAGTCGTGCGTGACCAAGAGATGGAAGAGTTGGATAAACTTCATCCACAATTTGGCTTCGCGAAGCACAAAGGTTACCCAACTAAAGCGCACTTTGAAGCGATTGAGCAACACGGAGTGATCAGTGAACACCGCAAGAGTTTCAAGCCAGTAAAAAAAGCGTTAGGCATAGAATAATCAAACGATCTAATTGGTGTTATAAACCCAACCTCTTTAGGTTAGAATCCCCAACAAAATAGAGTTACACGGTACCTGTTAATGTCAGATCCCAAATTCATCCACCTGCGTGTTCATAGTGACTTCTCGATGGTGGATGGCCTCAACAAAGTTCCGCCAATCGTAAAGAAAGTTGCTGAGCTCGGTATGCCCGCAATGGCGTTGACCGACTTTACCAACCTATGTGGTTTGGTGAAGTTTTACGGTACGGCGCATGGCAGTGGTGTTAAACCGATCATTGGTGCTGACTTTAAAATGCAGTCGGACGAGTTTGGTGAAGAGCTGACACAAGTGACTTTGCTTGCGGCGGATAATGTAGGTTATAAGAACCTGACGTTATTGATATCAAAAGCGTACTTACGTGGACATGTTCAACACCACCCTGTGATTGATAAAGCCTGGTTGGCTGAAATGTCTGAAGGCTTGATTGTATTATCCGGCGGTAAAAGCGGGGAAATTGGTCGCGGCCTTTTGAAAGGCAACCGTCAAATAGTGCAGGGGTGTGTTGATTTTTATAAACAGCATTTTCCAGATCGCTTTTATCTTGAGCTACTTCGTACCGGTCGTCCAGATGAAGAAACTTATCTTCACTTTGCGGTTGAATTGGCAGAGCAGCAAGACTTGCCAGTAGTGGCGACCAATGAAGTTGTATTCCTGAGTCCAGACCTATTTGATGCTCATGAAATACGCGTAGCGATTCACGATGGTTACACATTAGAAGATCCGCGTAGGCCAAAAAACTACAGTCCGCAGCAATATCTTCGTACAGAAGAAGAAATGTGTGAGCTGTTTGCTGATATTCCTGAAGCGTTAGAAAACAGTGTCGAGATAGCGAAGCGTTGTAACGTGACTGTGCGCTTAGGTGAGTACTTCCTACCAGCTTTCCCAACCGAAGGGATGAAAGAGACTGAGTTCCTAGTCATGAAATCCCGAGAGGGGTTGGAAGAGCGTTTAGAGTTCCTATTTCCAGATGAGGAAGAGAGAAAACGTCGCCGCCCTGAATATGATGAACGTCTTCAGATAGAGCTAGATGTTATCAACCAAATGGGATTTCCTGGTTACTTCTTGATCGTAATGGAGTTCATCCAGTGGTCAAAAGATAATGGAATTCCTGTCGGTCCTGGACGTGGTTCCGGTGCTGGTTCTTTGGTGGCTTACGCACTAAAAATCACCGATCTGGATCCACTAGAATATGACTTGCTGTTCGAACGTTTCTTGAACCCAGAACGTGTTTCGATGCCCGATTTCGACGTCGATTTCTGTATGGATAAACGTGACCAGGTTATTGACCACGTTGCGGAAATGTACGGTCGCGACGCGGTATCTCAGATCATCACGTTTGGTACCATGGCGGCAAAAGCGGTAATCCGTGACGTTGGCCGCGTATTGGGCCACCCATTTGGTTTTGTTGATCGTATTTCAAAGCTGATCCCGCCCGATCCAGGCATGACGCTAGATAAAGCGTTTAAAGCTGAACCTGCACTACCTGAATTGTATGAGGCCGATGAGGAAGTTAAAGAACTCATCGACATGTGTCATATTTTGGAAGGCTGTACGCGAAACGCCGGTAAACACGCTGGTGGTGTTGTAATTTCACCTACAACAATTACCGATTTTGCGCCAATTTATGCAGACGCTGAAGGTCACTTTCCGGTTACTCAATTTGATAAAAACGATGTTGAGACCGCTGGCCTAGTTAAGTTTGACTTCTTGGGTTTACGTACCTTAACCATTATTGACTGGGCGTTAGGACTGATTAACCCACGCCTAGAGCGAGAAGGGAAAGAACCGGTTCAAATTGAATCCATACCGTTAGAAGACCCTGCCTCTTTCCGTTTGTTGCAAAACTCTGAAACGACAGCAGTATTCCAGCTTGAATCTCGAGGCATGAAAGAGCTGATCAAACGACTTCAGCCAGACTGTTTCGAAGACATTATCGCATTGGTAGCACTCTTCCGTCCGGGTCCTTTGCAATCGGGCATGGTAGATAACTTTATCGACCGTAAACATGGTCGAGAAGCGATCTCTTATCCAGATGAAAAGTGGCAACACGAGTCGCTAAAAGAGACGCTTGATCCAACCTACGGCATCATCCTATACCAAGAGCAGGTAATGCAGATTGCGCAGATCTTAGCGGGTTATACGCTAGGTGGTGCGGACATGCTTCGTCGTGCAATGGGTAAGAAAAAGCCAGAAGAGATGGCAAAACAACGTGCTATCTTTGAAGAAGGTGCGATAAAGAACGGTATCGATGGCGAGTTGGCGATGAAAATCTTCGACTTGGTAGAGAAGTTCGCCGGTTATGGTTTTAACAAATCGCACTCTGCTGCTTATGCATTGGTTTCTTATCAAACTCTTTGGCTGAAAACACATTATCCTGCCGAATTTATGGCTGCGGTAATGACAGCCGATATGGATAACACGGAAAAAGTCGTTGGCTTGGTCGATGAGTGTTTCCGTATGAAGCTTACCGTGCTGCCACCAGACATCAACTCTGGCCTATATCGCTTTAATGTTGATGAAAATGGCGCAATTGTTTACGGTATTGGTGCGATAAAAGGGGTTGGTGAGGGCCCTATCGATGCGATTCTTGAGGCGAGAAATAAAGGTGGTCACTTTAAAGACCTATTTGATTTCTGTGCTCGAGTTGATCTAAAACGTGTCAATAAACGAGTGATAGAGAAGCTGATTTACGCGGGCGCGTTGGATCGACTAGGCCCACACCGCGCGGCGATGATGGCGTCACTCAATGATGCGGTAAAAGCAGCAAGTCAACATCACCAAGCTGAGGCGTTTGGTCAAACGGATATGTTTGGTGTGCTAACGGATGCACCTGAAGAAGTAGAGCATAAGTATACGCAGGTTCCGCCTTGGCCAGAAAAAGTGTGGTTAGAGGGCGAGCGTGATACCCTAGGTCTATATTTGACAGGGCACCCAATTAACGCCTACGTAAAGGAACTAAACAAATACACCAGTTGTCGACTAAAAGACGCAACGCCCACTCGCCGCGATCAATCTGTCACGGTAGCCGGCCTGGTTATTGCCGCTCGTGTAATGACGACCAAGCGTGGTACACGAATTGGTATTATGACACTGGATGACCGAAGTGGCCGCATGGAAGTGATGTTGTTCTCAGATGCGCTGGATCGATACGCTGAACTTCTCGAAAAAGACAGAATTTTGGTCGTTTCTGGACAGGTCAGCTTTGATGACTTCAACGGTGGCCTTAAAATGTCGGCGCGTGAAGTTATGGATCTCGGCAGTGCGCGCGAGAAATACGCTCGTGGTTTGTCGGTATCGATAGATGCAAATCAGATCAACGATCAGTTTTTTGAGCAGTTCAGCCGTATTTTAGAACCGCACAAAGCCGGAACCGTACCCGTCAATGTATACTACCAGCGTGCCGACGCCAGAGCGCGGTTAACATTGGGCACCGAGTGGCGAGTTACGCCAAGTGATACATTACTCGACGATTTAAAACAGTTGCTTGGCAAAAGCCAGGTAGAACTCGAATTTAACTAAAAATTCAGCGCAATATGTTAGACGCTGAGTAAACAAGGATTCATAGATGAGCCTAAACTTTCTTGAATTTGAAAAGCCAATTGCAGAACTAGAAGCGAAAATTGAAGCATTACGTGATGTCTCTCGTCACGGTGGTGATTCTGCGATTGACCTGGATAAAGAAATCGAACAGCTTGAGAAGAAAAGCTTAGAGCTGAAGAAAAAAACCTTCAGTGACCTAGGTGCATGGGAAACAGCTCAACTGGCTCGTCACCCACTACGTCCTTACACGCTGGATTACATCCAACACGCTTTTGAGGAGTTTGATGAATTAGCCGGTGACCGCGCGTTTGCAGACGACAAAGCGATTGTGGGTGGCATGGCTCGCCTTGAAGGCCGCCCTGTGATGATCATTGGTCACCAAAAAGGTCGTGAGACCAAAGAAAAGGTGAAACGTAACTTTGGTATGCCGAAACCAGAAGGCTACCGTAAGGCTCTACGCTTGATGGAAATGGCAGAGCGTTTCAACATGCCGATCATCACATTTATTGACACGGCTGGTGCATACCCAGGTGTGGGCGCAGAAGAGCGTGGTCAATCTGAAGCTATCGCGAAAAACCTAAAAGTGATGTCTGGTCTTAAAGTGCCAGTAATCTGTAACGTTGTTGGTGAAGGCGGTTCTGGTGGTGCACTAGCAATCGGTGTAGGCGACTACGTGAACATGCTTCAGTACTCTACGTACTCAGTAATTTCTCCTGAGGGTTGTGCTTCAATCTTATGGCGTGATTCAGACAAAGCGCCACAAGCGGCAGAGGCAATGGGTCTAACTGCTCCGCGTCTTAAAGAGCTTGAACTGATCGACGAAATCATTGAAGAGCCACTAGGCGGCGCTCATCGCGATCATGTTCAAATGGCAGCGAATATGAAAGCGACACTACTTCGTCAGCTAGAAGATCTAGAACAATTGGGTGAAGAGACGCTACGTGAGCGTCGTTACCAGCGTCTAATGAGCTACGGTTACTGTTAATTTCGGTGATTGCTATTAAGCGTTAGCTGATATCTCAAGTGATAACAGTTAAAATAGAAAGGGTTGGATGAGAGTCCAGCCCTTTTTTGTACCTATCGGATCGCTTATGGAATCGCTTTACCTGCATTTTGCTCAAGTTCTCGGCCGCTACTATCAATTAGGCACTAAGGTTGTCTTGGCGTTTAGCGGAGGAGTGGATTCACGTCTTTTACTCGAATTACTCAGTCGCTACCAACAAGCGCACTCTGTAGAGTGTCACGCTGTGTATGTGCACCATGGTTTAAGCTCGAATGCCGATAATTGGGCCGATAAATGCTTACTTTGGGCACAACAAGTGGGGATATCGTGCTCGGTCGAGCGAGTGAGCTTAGACATCAGCAATGGTGAAAGTATTGAACTTCTTGCTCGTGAAGCTCGCTACCAAGCCTTAACTAAGTACATTCAAGAAGGCGATATACTGTTGACTGGTCAACATGCCGACGATCAAATAGAGACTTTTCTCCTTGCTCTTAAGCGCGGTAGCGGGCCAAAAGGGTTATCTTCGATGGCGGAGAGTATGCCGTTTTCTTGCGGATCTCTAGTTCGACCATTGCTTACTATCAAGCGGAAGACCATCGAAGACGCCGCTACTAAATTAGGCTTGGAGTGGGTGGAAGACGAAAGCAATCAAGATACCCGTTATGATCGTAACTTTCTTCGTCATTGTGTTATTCCTGAATTGTCTGGTCGCTGGCCGAGTATCCATCAAGCGGTTCAGCGCAGTGCAAGTTTATGTGCTCAACAAGAAGCACTATTGGATGAACTATTGAGCACGGTGTTTGAACGCGCTTTACAAACGGATCTAAGTTTGAGTATTGAAGAACTGGCTAAGCACAGTGGATTAGCGCGTGCGCGCTTGATTCGTATGTGGCTAGCTAAGCTTAATACTAGTATGCCGACTCAGGTAAAACTCAATCTTATCTGGAATGAAGTGGCATTAGCTCAGCAAGATGCCAACCCCAAACTACAACTTAAACAAGGTGAAGTGCGCCGTTTTCGAAATTGTCTCTATTGGGTAAAGGAAACGGCTGATGTCACTAAGTGGCAAAGTACGATTCAAGTTGATGCGACTTTGTCGCTGCCTGAGGGACTCGGGGAGCTGACCTTAACGACGAGTTCTAGTAACGCAACGATTGCGCTACCGAGTCAGCCAGAATTGCTTCGCGTGACCTTCAATCCGGAAGGCTTATCAGCGCATCCAACCACGCGTAATCATAGTCGAAAACTGAAGAAGTTATTCCAAGAATACAATGTGCCAAGCTGGCTGCGTCGTCAAATTCCGATTTTAATGTACCAAGACCGAGTCGTTGCTGTGGCAGATCTGTTCGTTGATCAGGCGTTTAATGGTCAAGATTGTGAACTTATTTGGCGCAGGTAATGAAAATTCATGCCACAATGTCGATTATAAAATATAAAAATCCTTAAATAATAATTGATTAGGTGAAGCAATGAAGAAAACAATCATGGGTGCAATGGTGGCGTTAACCATGTTCAGTGGGCAGGCTCTAGCTGCGGGAGATGCTGCAGCAGGTCAAGCAAAGTCGGGAGTATGCGCGGCGTGTCATGGCGCTGATGGTATTGCTGTCATTCCGGGTTACCCAAATCTGAAAGGGCAAAATGAGCAATATATTATCAGTTCAATTAAAGCTTATAAAAACAAAGAGCGAACAGGTGGGCTTGCTGCTGTGATGCAAGCTCAAGCTTCATTGTTGTCTGATGAAGATATCGCTAACCTAGCGGCTTACTACGCAAGTTTGAAGTAAACGCGAGTCTGAAAAAGCTTGGACGATTGGGCATTGAGCAGTTCTCATTGGGTTTTATCAACTCACGATATTCGCTATGTTAATTTGCTCAGCCTGGATTTTCGCTGGTGGATCAGAGACAAACATTGAATGTTGCGAAACGCTAAACGATAATAAGCGCAATCGATTGAAGCTTAAGGGATGAACATGAAAAAAATTGAAGCGATTATCAAGCCATTTAAACTGGATGATGTTCGAGAAGCGCTAGCTGAAGTTGGCATTACAGGGATGACTGTCTCTGAAGTGAAAGGTTTTGGTCGCCAAAAAGGTCACACAGAGCTTTACCGTGGTGCAGAGTATATGGTGGACTTTCTACCTAAAGTGAAGCTCGAAATCGTTGTAACGGAAGATGTGGCTGATAAATGCGTAGAGACAATCATTGAAACCGCGCAAACTGGTAAGATTGGTGATGGTAAAATATTCGTCACTGATATTGAGCGTGTGGTTCGTATTCGTACTGGTGAAGAAGACGAAGACGCGATCTAAGGTTTCTTGTCACCTGTTTCGTATTTATTATGCTAAAAGGGAGCCAAGTGGCTCCTTTTTTGTTGTTTGCTTATTAGTGAAATCATTTAACCCGAGATTGGTTGTTCTAGATTTCGGGTGCCTACATTCAGGTTTGTCGTATGTTTAAGCGTTTTTTTCTGGCGTTAGCTTTTCTCGTAATGGCGGTATTGGTTGGCTTCCAGGTTATTTTCACCGTACCAGATCAGCCGCAAATTATTACTCAAACAGGTACCGAGCTGACACAAGATATCAGGTGCATCGAATTTAGCGATTCAAAAGCTCTCGATCATGACGGCAAAATCAATGTGCTTGTCTGGAATATCTACAAACAGAACCGGGCTAATTGGCAACGTGCACTCGATGAGTTTTCTGCTGATAAGCAGTTACTGTTATTGCAAGAAGCCAGCATGACACCATCATTTAAACAGTGGTTGGTGGATGGTCGCTGGGTTAGTAATCAAGTGAGTGCTTTTAAGGCGCTGGGTAGCGGTGCCGGTGTAATTAGTATTGCTCAAGGGCAACCAGAAAAAGCCTGCGCTTACACCTCTAAAGAGCCGTGGCTTCGCTTACCTAAGTCTGCATTATATAGCCAGTATCACTTGAGTAATGGCGAGAAACTCGCAGTGGTGAATGTACATGCGATTAACTTCACCGTGGGTACAAAAGAGTATGTATCTCAGTTAACGGCGCTTGAAATGCTTTTAAAGCATCATGTGGGGCCAATTCTATTTGCTGGAGACTTCAATAGCTGGAGTGAATCTCGCGTTAATGCGATGAGGCAGGCCTTAAAGGCTGCGGACTTACAAGAGGTGACGTTCTTGCCGGATCATCGAGTCCAATTTATAACAGGGTTACCACTGGACCATGTGTTTTACCGAGGTCTGACGCTTAAGTACGCAAAAGCGCCGCAGAGCGACGCTTCCGATCATAACCCATTGTTATTGTCATTTACGTTAAATGACTAGCTTAGGTTACCACAATATAAAGTGCCCAAATAACGTAGAAGAATACCCATGGCAGGCTTGCAATCACCAAAGCTTGGCCACGTTCAAACTCCGTCCACGTCAGTACAACGCCGTAGCCGAGCACAATGTACCAAGGCAGAAGCAAAGGTAACGAGCTAGCGAAATGAGACCATTCGTTAGTAAGAGGCAGCTTTAATAGACCATTGAGGCTATTTAAATCGGCAGCGTAAGTCATTACCTGACCATGCTTGAGTAGCAAGCTCGCGTAGCTTGCTACATCGCCCAATACTGCTGGGAATAAGATAGCACACGATGCGGCAAACCATTTCCAGTAACCGTATTGTTGTTTGCTTGCCTTTGTTGCAAGAAAGAACCAAAGCGCGAGCAATATTAAGGTGGCAAAGCGGTTGAATACATCATTGATGATCGCGCTTGCCATTAGCGTGTTTGGTTCTAATAGTTCTATCTGCTTCGGGTCGATTTGCTGAAATTGCGCAGCAAGTTGATCACTGAGCCACGTGAAATCGACATTCGAAAAGTAAGCACCCCAGAATAAAAACGGACTAAGCATCAGGAAGATGAACGGTTGCCATCCCCATCCGCCGCGTTGATAAAGCGCGAGAAAACAAGATGTTGGAGAACGAAAAATGTCCAACAGCATCACAAGTGGATTGCTTGATGGGTTCATACACTTACCTTCGTTACGTCAACGTACAACTTAAGCTTTTGACCTGGTTGTAAGTATTTTTTCTTGTGTAGCGAGTTCCATTTCACGATGTCGTTCGTTTTTACTTTGAACTTGCTTGCAATGCCGCTAATGGTGTCGCCAGAGCGAACGTTGTAGAAAACGGTACGGATCACAGAACCTTTGTCTGAGTCCTTCCATATCACTAGCTTTTGACCCACACGCAATGGATCTTTAGGGCTCATACCATTCCATTTAGCTAACGATTTATACGACACTTTATTGTTACGTGCGATTGACCACAAACTTTCTCCAGACTGAACGACATGGGTGAGCTTGAGTTGACCACGAGCACGAGATTGAGTCTTGTTTAATCGGTTTTGTGCCGTTAATGCGTATTTTGCATCGTCTTTTGTTGATGTCGGAATCAACAGGTATTGACCAATACGAATATTGTTATTCGATAGGCCGTTGGCACGTCGAATGACTTTCGTGGTTGTGCCGTATTTATTAGCTAGCACGCTTAAAGAGTCACCAGATTTCACCTTGTAGCGAGCGACCTTCATCCCTTTACCGCGATTTTTCTCCACCTTGGTGAGAAAAGTCTCTTTTTTCTCTACGGGAATCAAAAGTTGGTGCGGCCCCTCAGGCGCTGTCGACCACTGGTTGTATGCTGGGTTGTAACTCTGCAACTCTTTTACGCTAATGCCGGCATAATCTGCGGCAATAGCCAGATCTAACTGCTCTTCTGGATCAACAAGCGTTAGAACAGGCTTGTTTGGAATTGCAGGAATATTAAGTCCGTACTTGTCTTGGTTTGCGATAACGTCAGCCAAGGCCAATAGCTTAGGAACGTAACTGCTGGTCTCTTTTGGTAAGTCTAATGAGAAGAAATCGATAGGTTTACCGAGCTTTTTATTCTTACGAATTGCGCTAGAAACTCGGCCTCCACCGCTGTTATAAGCGGCGATTGCATGTTCCCAGTTACCATCAAAACGCTCGTTTAGTTGTACTAGGTAGTCCAGCGCTGCATCCGTTGCTGCTGCCACATCTCTGCGACCGTCATACCAGTAGTTTTGCTCTAATCCCATCATTTTTCCGGTGCCTGGGACAAATTGCCACAACCCAGCCGCGCTACCATGTGAGTAGGCAAAGGCATCGAATGAACTTTCCACTACAGGAAGTAATGCAAGCTCCATTGGGAGTCCGCGCTCTTCGATACGTTTTGTGATCATGTATAGAAAAGGAGTCGCACGCTTAGATACCGTGTAAAGGTGATTTGGGTGCTTTAAATACCACGTACGGTAGTAGTCCACTTTCTTGTGGTTTGGGATATCCATGTCCAGCTGCATGGCGATACGTTGCCACACATCTTCTTGTTCTTGGGGGGAGAGAACTTTAGGCGCGTCGTTAGCGGATTTTTTTGCTAGTGACGATTTATTGCCCGGTTGAGCTTTTACTGCATTTTGCTTTGCAGTCTGCTCAGATTTATTGGTTTCTGGTGTAGAAGACGTTGAATCTGACTGAGTCAATTGACAGCCAGATAATAACAACGCCAACGCCCAAGTATACTTCAAACGCATGGATTCAGCCTATTTAGGGCCTGTTTATCTTCACCTGCCTGTCGCGCAACGTAATGTGCGTGGCAGTCGCAAGATAATAGACATCTTTTAAACACTAACTAATTTATAGAGGCAAAGAGCTTCTAATTATGCAATGGGGAGAAATTCAAATAGATTTATATCAACCCCAAACGTAAGAGAAGCGCCAGTGGCGCTTCTCGAAAAATCAGTCCCTGATAATACTGGGGTCTTGCAAACTTACAAGCAGAAAATGGTTAAAATTCGTTCTTCCACTCGCGTAAAGCAGTAAAAACCGAGCATGGATCGCTATTTTTAATGCGACTAGCAACAGATTGAACCACGTCAGGGTTAGAGGTTCGCAAGAACGGATTAATCCACTTTTCTTTGCGTATTGTTGTTGGAAGTGTCGGAATGTTGAGTGCTCGCAGTCGGTTTACATCGTCGCGATATTGGCGAAGTTGCTCATTGTCAGGTTCAACCGCTAGAGCAAACGCCACGTTACTCGCCGTGTATTCATGTGCGCAGAAGACTTGAGTTTCTTCTGGTAGAGACGTTAGTTTGCTCAGTGATTCAAACATTTGCTCAGGCGTACCTTCAAAAATACGACCGCAGCCAGCAGAAAAGAGCACATCACCGCAAAACAGTTTTCCGTCTCCAACGTAACCGATATGGCCCAAAGTATGACCGGGTAACCCAAGTACTAAGAAAATCTCACCAAACAACTCTAGCTTGTCGCCTTCTTCCATTGGTGTCGTTAGGGTTGGAATTGGCTCTGATTTTGGGCCCACAACGGCGACGTTAGGAAATGCACGCACTAAGTCTGGAACGCCACCAATGTGATCGTTGTGGTGGTGCGTAATTAAAATCGCTTCTAAAGTTAATTCGTTAGCCTGCAGAAATTCTAATACTGGCTTCGCATCGCCCGGATCAACGACTGCGCAGCGCTTATCGCTATTTTGTATCAGCCAGATGTAATTATCATTAAATGCGGGTATGCTTTTGATCTCTAACACGATTCGTTCTCCGTCACCCATTTTAGTCAGGTGGTTAATGAAACCAGCACTCAGCAACAAAACTATACCACACCCGTCGACTTGGTCAGCAATGAACAACGGTCCGTGGGTGCTTGAGTCAATCCAGACCCGACTTGATGAATGGTGCCCGAAACTCTTCGGCTACCATATGCTCAAACTGGGCGGGTTGAGCTGTGAGCTAACCAGCTGTAATTGTAACATTCAACACCAAGTCAACGTAGATATCCAGAACCCGTTGCATAATGTGATTGCGGATGGTTACGAATTACCCTTTTTGGAAAAAAGCTTTGATGTTGTGATACTCGCTCATCAGCTCGACTATGCAAGCGATCCACACCGTTTGTTGCGTGAAGTCGATAGAGTGATGATGGATGATGGCTATGTAATTATTACTGGATTCAACCCATTAAGCTTGACTGGATTAGCGAGTTTGCTTCCATGGCGTAAACATAATTTGCCTTGGAGTGGACGAATGTTTACGTCAAACCGCATCAAAGACTGGTTAGGGTTACTTAATTATCAAGTGATTCATTGTGATCGTTATGCGCTGTTTCCGATGAAACGTTACCGTACGATGTGGACATGGTTGGAAAATAGTCTTGGTGATTGGGCATCACCCGCTGGGAGTTTGTATTACATAGTCGCGCGGAAACGGACATACCCTCTCAAGCCTATCAAACCGCATTGGCGCTTGAAGAAAAAGCTCACACCACTTGGGGTGATGAATCGAGAGGGTAACACTATGAGGAAAGAATCTCGCTAAGAGGGTTGGTAACCTGTATCTTCCTCAGTTGGGTTTTCTGCAGCAGTCCGGGCTAGCTCATCACACATTTCGTTCTCACGATGGCCTGCGTGGCCTTTTACCCAATGCCATTCAACTTGATGGCGTGCGGTTTCTTTGTCTAGAGCTTGCCATAAATCGGCATTCTTCACGGGTTTTTTATCCGCTGTTTTCCAACCACGCTTCTTCCAGTTATGGATCCACTGAGTAATACCTTGGCGCACATATTGGCTGTCAGTCGTTAAAGTGACTTTGCAAGGTTGTTTTAACGTCTGCAGCGCGACGACAGCCGCCAACATTTCCATGCGGTTGTTGGTAGTTAACGTATAGCCTTTGGAAAGTGTCTTTTCTACGTCTTTGTAACGCAATACTATGCCGTAACCACCTGGTCCTGGGTTACCTAAACAAGAACCGTCAGTGAAAATCTCAACGTGTTTGGTCATATTTTTTGGTACTATTAGCCGAAACATTTAATAAAGCATAGTCTGACATACATAACCTTATGAATACCAGCAGCAATTCTGAATATAACCGCATTGTCGTTCTCGATACCGAAACCACAGGTATGAACCGCGAGGGTGGTCCTCACTACATGGGACACCGCATTATTGAAATCGGTGCCGTGGAGATCATCAACCGTAAGCTGACTGGTCGTCACTTCCACGTTTATTTAAAACCCGATCGTGAAATCCAACCAGAAGCGGTTGAAGTTCACGGTATTACGGATGAATTCTTGGTTGATAAACCGGAATACGCGAGCGTGCACCAAGAGTTTCTTGAGTTTATTAAAGGCGCAGAACTTGTTGCCCACAACGCGCCCTTCGATACCGGATTTATGGATTACGAGTTTGGCATGCTCGATCCTAACATCGGCAAAACGGACGACTACTGTAAGGTGACCGATACCCTTGCTATGGCGAAGAAAATCTTCCCTGGTAAGCGAAACAACCTTGATATCTTATGTGAACGTTACGGTATTGATAACTCGCACCGTACTCTCCACGGAGCTTTGCTCGATGCGGAGATTCTAGCCGACGTTTACCTCTTTATGACGGGTGGTCAAACGAGTCTAGAATTTAACGCGAATAAACAAGAGGGTGGAGTAGAAACCATTCGTCGTATTGAAGGAAGAAAAGCGCTAAAGGTTTTGCGCGCAAGTGCCGATGAACTAGAAGCTCACCAAAAAAGATTAGAGTTGGTGAACGACTGTATTTGGCATCAATAGGAGAAGCTATGTTGAGGGCTTTGTTGGTCGCGTTTTTAGCGATATGGAGTAGTCTCTCGAGTGCTGCGAGTGAATCTACAATGTCTTTGTTAGACAATCGCTTTCGAGTTGATCCAACCATCGAGCAGATCACGTTTTTGGTTTATCGTGAGCAAAGTTCTCAGCCAGTTGTTTTAGTCCGTCCTGACGGTAAAAAATACTATGCCTGGGGCTCTTACGACAATGTACGTTGGTATCAAGAAGCCTCACTCGATATTATTTCCGTTGATAGCCCGATGCCAGGTCCATGGCAGGCTGTGGGGAAAGTTACGCCTAAAAATAACATCCGCTTAATTTCTCACCTAAAGCTCAGTACGGAACTGTTCCCAAACCGATTATATAATGGGGAAGCGCTTAAGTTTACAGCTCGCCTGACCTCCGACGGCAAACCTCTTGTATTGCGCGACTTCCTTGATCGCGTGAATCTGCGCGTGACATTTACCAAGTTTGTCGAAAATGAAGATGAGCTGATCAAAGAAGCACGTCCAGTGCCGATGGTTGTGGGTGAGTTTTCTGATGACGGCCGAGGCTTGGATGAAAAAGCAGGGGATGGTGTGTTTACGGTTCAGCTCCCAATAGACGTTGAGCCTGGTAAGTACCGCGCGCGCATCACGTCTGGCAATGGCGTATTCTTACGAGCGCAAGAACAAGTCATCTTGGTTTATCCGAACCCAATCTCTCGTACTTTTATTCAGGCTCGTAATCCCGATAAGCCACACCAATTAGTGGTGAGTGGCGAGCAAGGTATGATTGCACCAGGCTCTATTGCAGTCACAGTGAAAAAGGACGCTCCCGATGGTTTCATTAGTTACAGCCAAGGACAGGTCTCTAAAGATGGAATGAGAGTTACGTTGAACCTCAATAACGATGCTGAGCTTGGTAAGTACGCATGGCGCGGCGAGATCTTTGCCACTGATTTTGCAACCCAGCGCTCGTTGGTGTTTCCTATCCCAGAGCAAACCTTCAGTGTTGTTGATGAAGTTGATCTAGAAGCTGCTCGAATTGCAAAAGAAGCTGAATTAGCCGAACAGCGCCGTATTGAAATGGAAAAGCAAATTATCGCTGAGCGAGAGGCTGAGCGTAAGCGCAGCATGATTATTATCGCGGTGGGTAACGTGATAATGCTGCTGATTGTGATCATTGCATGGATAGTCTGGCGCAAAATTAAAGCGAAGCGCGATGCCATGCCAGAGATGCAGTTAGAAGTGCCAAAGAAATAGTAGTAACACATAAAGCGAGAAACGGAGCCAATCGGCTCCGTTTTTTTCAGTTTAAGTTTGAAACAGAATTTGATATTTCTCATGGTCATTAATCATTTTATTTTAAAGTAACACCATGATTTAACGTTGATTAATCATAATAAAGCTCGCATGATACTCTTTACGTTTCGACTTGATTTTAGTGCGTATAGACGGAGTGAGTTATGACAATTGGAGAGTTAGGACTAGAACATTTACCACGACAAAAGGCCTTGGTTGAGTCAGCTTATGATGCCTTTTATTCTGAAAAAGACGTTGTTGCCGCGGTATTGCTTGGCTCCTTGTCATCAGGACAAGGTGACCGTATTTCGGACGCTGATGTTGTTGTATTTACTCAAAACAACTTCCATAAAGCCTCAGAGCCTTGCTTTACCCAGTTTGAAGCTAATAAAGACATTTTTTATCGCCTTGAGGGAGAGCACAACGAAAATGCGTGTTTCAAAAAATACATTTTTAATGACCTAACCAGTGCAGAGATTCATTGTTTAGATCTCTGTGACCCCTTCAAAATTTCTAAGCCATTTAAGACTTTATTTGATAAAGCTGATGTGATTGCGGGCATGGTTACTGATGAACCTGCGCCAAAGCATGAAGATTTCCCAGTTTATACCAGTGGTGATCAAGGCCTGATCTGGGAACTCTTTGATTGTATTAAGTGGTTGAGCAGAGATAACCATGAGCTTGCTAAGTCCTACTTGAAAAAACTCTCTGAGAAACTCTAATTTGAGAGTCATCTCCGTTCCTCCCACTGAAGTTAGTTAGGCGGTTAGGTTATGAAATACAAAAAGCGTCAGAAGTATAAATACACTCTCCATTCTGAAGAAAAGATTGAGACTCACATTTCAGTGAGTAACGCGTATGACAGCCCTTTTCTTAGTTTGTCCAAACAAGGCGTGTTAACGATTAAAAAGGGCTATGCATGGGATGGAGCGAGTGGGCCAGCGTTAGACACAAAAAACATTATGAAAGCTTCTTTAGTGCATGATGCTCTTTACCAACTCATGAGGGAAGAGGTGTTGCCACAAAGTGCTCGAAAGCATGCGGATACGTTGTTGAGAGAAACATGTTTAGAAAAAGGAATGTCTAGCTTCAGAGCAACTTATATCTATTATGGCGTCAGAGTTGTCGGTGGCTTCTTTTCTAGACCCGATACTTTGTGTGCTTAATGGGAACATCTTTCCAACGTTTAACTGTTTATTTATACAGTTTAGTTATGTAAGCTCCAAGGTGATACAAAGGAGTAGTACATAATGACAATAAGATATGAAGAGCATGTGCCAAGCCCGAAAGAATACTGTGATATGCGTATCAAAGCCGGGCTATCACCCAAATCGTTGAAAGCTGCTGAAATTGGCCTACCCAATTCGTTATATGGCGTATCTGTTCGGGATGAAGGAAAGCTCATTGCAATGGGTCGTGTTGTTGGTGACGGGGCGTGTAACTTCGAAATTGTCGACGTTGCCGTTGACTCTGATTATCAAGGTAACGGTTTAGGTAGAAAAGTCATGGAATACATCGACGGTTATCTTTCTTCTGTTGCACTTGAAGGCTCTTACGTTTCTATGATTGCTGATGAACCGGTCTTTTACGAAAAGCTTGGTTATAGGCTGGTGGCTCCTAAAAGCCAAGGGATGACAAAAAAGTTTAAGCCAAAGGCATAACACGTATTCAGCTGTGAAGATAAGCACTAGAAAACAGGAGTTTAATTTCCTGTCTTCTATATTAAATTTCTATTTAAGCCACTTCTGGAATTGGTTTGGGTGGCTGCTCTAAATCAGGCTCTTTTTGAACAGTAGGAATTTGTCCCTCACCCACAGCACTGATGTAACAGCCACTAAGTTTAATGGCAAGGTACATATCAGCTCGCAGTAAGATGCCTCCTTCACTGATGCTGATACCAGTAAGCTCACACCATTGACGAAGACGTCGTTTCCTTCCTGCGAGGATTAAGCGTACGCCTCTCTTTTTCAAAGTATTGTGAATATCTGCCAGTGTTGCCATCACACTGAGATCCAAGTGAGTAAAGCTCGACACGGCGTCGATGACAACGCAACTTGCGTCTTTGTGATGCTCTGCCTGCTCTAACACTCTACGTTTAAAGTAAGGAGCATTGAAGTAAGTTAGCGGTGAGTTAAAGCGGTAAATCACCATTCCAGGAATAGGCGAAGCTTTTCCTGAGTCGTCGATGGTCCGAATGGTGCCTTTTTCATCCAAGCCAAGTAGCTGATCACTCGGCCGCATGACAATACGTAAAAATTGAAACAGCCCTAGCAATACCGCCAAAGTGATCCCCGGTATTACACCCACGATCAACACAGAAATAAAAGTAATGATGGCCAGATAAAATGCATCTTTGTCACGAGATTTTAATTTCCAAATTGCTTTAAGATCGAGCAGCGATAGGGACGCAATGATCAATACAACACCAAGTGAAGCGATAGGGATGAACTGTAAAGGCTCGTAAATAAATACCGCAATAATGGCAATGGTGATTGCAGCGACAATCGAAACTAATTGAGATTTACCACCATTTGCATCATTGACGGCTGTGCGTGAGTCAGCGCCGCTTATCGCGAAACCTTGCGAAAACGCTGAGGCAATGTTGGCAAAACCCAACGCCTGAAACTCTTTATTAGCATCAATATCATAACCGTTTTTAGCAGCGAAACTGCGGGCGGTGAGCATCATGCTAACAAAACTGACAATCGCAAGGTTGAGCGCCGGGACCACTAGTTCACGGACTTCACCTAGCTCAAACTCCGGTGTTTGAAACTGAGGGAAGCCACCTTGAGTGAGTCCGACAACCGATACGCCCATCTCTTGTAAATGGAAAAACCAAACTGACGCAGTAGTTACGAGGATCGCCAGCATGGCAGCAGGCCAAGTTGGTCGGTAGCGTTTGGTGAGCAAATAAACGACAACCGTCACGATACTCAGAGTTACAGTAGGCCAATGAAGCTCGGTTAGTCGTTGTGGAGCTTCCCATAAACGTTCCAGTAAATAACGTTGCTCGTATTTCAAACCGACTACTTTCGCAAACTGACCAACGATAATTGTGAGAGCAACACCGTTGAGTAGACCCAAAAGAATCGGACGAGAAAGGAAATCTGCAAACACCCCTAGCTTGAAACGACTTGCCAGTACACACCAAATCCCCGTCATCGCTGTCATGGTCATAACCAACTGCCAATGTTTTGTGGGGTCACCTGCGGCAAGTGGTGTCACAACAGCAGCGATCACTGCACAGGTTGCTGCATCGGGTCCGACAATGAGTTGCCGAGATGTGCCCATCATGGCGTAAACCAACATTGGCAGTACACACGAATACAGACCGACAATTGCGGATACACCAGTTAACTGTGCATAAGCTATGGCAACTGGCAGTGCAACCGCGACAACAGAAAAGGCGGCTCTAAAGTCGTTAACAAACCATTCTTTTTGATAATGCTTAAGCTGAACAAGCCCTGGGAACCACTGTGCGAGTAATATTTTAGCCAACGGATTTACCATATATGTGAGTGAGTTACTTAAAGTATACACCGCTTAGTTGGAACGTCTGTGAGTTAGTTATCACTGGAAATCGGGGGAAAGATTGGAGTGCGAGGATTTTATTGCGCAGGGGGGCTTTGTAGTGTGAGGTGTTATGAATCCGATTCTGGAAGCAATAAAAAACGGGAGCTGATACTCCCGTTTGTGGTCTCAGATTCTAGAGTTACGCGACACTATCCATCTGAGGGTATAGCGGCTTTGCGGCAAGCAGTTCCGGCTCAAAATCGTCAACGTTGATTGTATCTAGACGATGCTGTTCCGCTTCTCTGAGTAGATCGGCTTCTTCTTGCGTGATAAAGCCTTGCTCTAGCCCTTCCTGAGCAATCATATCCAAACGTAAGAATGGGCGACGCTTACCTTGCGCTTTACATACTTTGTCAAACACAGGTTCAGCTTGAAGAATGACTGACAGCGCAAGCTCAATCTTACCTGCTGCGTTGTGCTCGGTTGGTTCAAGGTATTGACCGCGACCAATGCGTGAGCGCGTTGCACTTGGCGTTTGTAGAATGCGCGCCACTTTACTGTCTAGTTTATCGCTTGGCGCTTTGCGTACACGACCGAATGGCATGATTAACACGCGCAGTGCACGACCAATCACTTTGTTCGGGAAGTTTGCTAAGAATTCGTCTACCGCCACTTCCGCTTGTTTCAAACTGTCTTGTAGACCCCAGTGTACTAATGGTAAATCTTCGACTGGGCGGCTATCTTGCTCAAAACGTTTCAACGTCGCAGAGCTTAAATATAGCTGGCTTAGAATGTCACCAAGACGCGCTGATAGACGCTCTTTACGCTTCAAAGAGCCACCTAGCACTGCCATTGAGATATCCGATAGCAGAGCAAGGTTTGCACTGTAACGGTTCAATTGTTGGTAGTAACGCTTGGTTGCATCCCTGGTTGGTGATGAAGAGCCCAGACCGTCGCTCAAACCAAACCAGATACTGCGCACTAGGTTACTCATTGTAAAGCTCACGTGACCAGCAAGCGCTTTATCAAATTTCTCGACAGCATTACTTGCTTCAGAATACGCCGCGTTCATTTCTTCAAGAACGTACGGATGGCAACGGATTGCGCCTTGGCCAAAGATGATCATTGAGCGTGTTAGAATGTTAGCACCCTCAACCGTTACTGCGATTGGCGCACCTTGGTAACCACGAGCTAGGAAGTTAGAAGGTCCCATACAGATACCTTTACCGCCTACGATGTCCATTGCATCGATGATGCTTTGCTGGCCGCGGTGCGTACAGTGATACTTCACGATAGCTGAGATAACTGAAGGTTTTTCACCTAAGTCGATACCCGCAACGGTTAAGTTGCTTGCTGCATCCATCACGTAAGCATTACCACCCAAGCGTGCTAATGGTTCTTCAACTCCTTCCATATGGCCGATCGGCTGTTTGAACTGACGGCGAATACGTGAGTAAGCACCGGTTGCCATTGCCGCAGTTTTGATGCCACCTGTTGAGTTTGAAGGTAGCGTGATACCACGTCCAACCGACAGACACTCAACCAGCATACGCCAACCTTGGCCCGCCATTTTTTCACCACCGATAATGAAATCGATAGGAACAAAGATGTCTTTACCGCGCGTTGGACCATTTTGGAATGGTACATTGAGCGGGAAGTGTCGGTTACCAATCTCAACACCTTTGACATCAGTTGGGATAAGCGCACAAGTGATGCCAAGATCTTCTTTGTCGCCTAGCAAACCTTCAGGATCGCGAAGTTTAAATGCTAAGCCTAGTACCGTTGCGACTGGCGCTAGGGTGATGTAGCGCTTGTTCCAAGTCAGGCGCATACCCAGTACTTCTTTTCCTTCCCATTCGCCTTTACAGACCACACCGTAATCTGGAATAGATCCAGCGTCAGAACCCGCTTCTGGACTTGTTAGGGCGAAACAAGGGATTTCCTTACCTTCAGCTAGACGCGGTAAGTAATGATTTTTTTGATCTTCAGTACCGTAGTGTTGCAGTAGCTCACCTGGGCCCAAAGAGTTAGGAACACCAACGGTAGACGATAGAACGCCAGAAACACCCGTTAGTTTTTGTAGCACCAAAGATTGCGCGTATGCTGAGAATTCCAGACCACCGTACTTTTTCTTAATGATCATGGCGAAGAACTTATGATCTTTCAGGTATTGCCAAACTTCTGGCGGTAAGTCCGCGAGTTCATGGGTCACTTGGAAATCACTCACCATGGCGCACACTTCATTCACAGGGCCGTCTAAAAAGGCTTGTTCTTCCGCACTTAACTTAGGTGCTTGAATTGCGTGTAGCTTTTGCCACTCTGGTTTGCCTTTAAATAGTTCGGCTTCCCACCAGACGGTACCTGCGTCTAACGCTTCTTTTTCGGTTTGAGACATAGCTGGCAGCACTTTCTTGAAAAGCACTAACGCTTTGCGGCTAATTAAAGACTGACGTACGCCAGGAACCGCGAGCACAGCTGCGGCGAGAACGTAAATAGCCCAACCAATAACGCCGACAGTACCAGCTACTGTAAGAGCCAGCATGGCTGCGGTGAGTAAGCTAATAGATTTCACGAGAGACATGCGGTGGTAGAGCGTAATGCCTAGCACGATCGCCATCGTGATGATTGAGAGCAAGATGTCCATATGTATTTTCCTTTTCAGACTTTATAAGTTTTGTACGTCTGTATGTTAGGTAAGAGGTCTAACCAGTTGGTTTAAGTGTAATCAAAATATTAAGGAAATGTAAAACATAAGATTGGATAAAAAGTGATCTAAGTAGAGTTAAAATTCTAAAGTTGAGATTTGAGTGATGGTTTCATGAGCAAGTTGACAAGTTTATTACCATCACTAATCTAAATCTGTTGGTTCACTATCGACACTAATTCTCGTTTGTGGGTAAACTCAGAGTAATCAAACCCGAGTTCAGGTTTATGAAATGTCCGATACCAAATTGGTATCAGAACAATTTGCTCAGTGAGTCAAGAGCTGACTGAAGCCGAAATAATAAAGAGAACGTCTTATGTACCATGATCTGATTAGAAGTGAATTAAACGAAGCTGCTGAAGTGCTCAACAAATTTTTAAGCGATGACCATAACATTGCGCAAATCGAAGCAGCGGCGAAAATGATTGCTGACTCATTCAAGCAAGATGGTAAAGTATTGTCATGTGGTAACGGTGGTTCTCACTGTGATTCAATGCACTTTGCCGAAGAGCTAACAGGCCGTTACCGAGAAAATCGTCCTGGCTATGCTGGTATTGCTATTTCAGATCCAAGCCACCTTTCTTGTGTGAGTAATGACTTTGGTTATGACTTCGTGTTTTCACGTTATGTAGAAGCGGTTGGTCGAAAAGGTGACGTACTGTTTGGTCTGTCGACTTCAGGTAACTCAGGTAACATCCTGAAAGCGATAGAAGCAGCACAAGCGAAAGGCATGAAGACGATTGCGCTAACAGGTAAAGATGGCGGCAAAATGGCAGGCCTTGCAGATATTGAAATCCGCGTGCCACACTTTGGTTATGCAGACCGCATTCAGGAAATTCATATTAAGATTATTCATATCATCATTCAGTTGATCGAAAAAGAGATGGAATAATCGTTTACGGCCACCGTTTCGAGCTGTGTTGTTAGGGAGTTTTTTAAACCATGTGTGAATTGCTCGGTATGAGCGCTAATGTTCCAACGGATATTTGTTTCAGTTTTACTGGGCTCATGCAGCGTGGAGGTCGAACCGGCCCACACCGTGACGGATGGGGGATCACCTTCTACGAAGGGAAGGGCTTTCGAACCTTCAAAGATCCCAAGCCAAGTTGTGAGTCTAAAATTGCAGAGTTGGTACAAAATTATCCCATCAAAAGTCGTGCGGTCGTTAGTCATATCCGACAGGCGAATCGTGGTGGTGTTAATTTAGAAAATACTCATCCCTTTACACGTGAGCTGTGGGGTAGGTATTGGACGTTTGCGCATAACGGTCAGCTCTCTGGCTATCAAGACTTGCATACAGGTCGACATCGACCTGTCGGTGAAACAGATAGTGAACTGGCATTTTGCTGGTTATTGAAGCAAATGGAAGATCGATATCCTGAGCCACCAAAGGATATGGAGTCGGTATTCTTATATGTTGCTAAATGTTGTGATGAGCTAAGAGAGAAGGGTGTATTTAACATGCTTCTGAGTGATGGTGAGTATGTAATGACGTATTGCACCAATCATTTGTATTGGATCACAAGACGCGCACCGTTTGGAAAAGCTGCTTTGCTTGATGAAGATGTGGAAATTAACTTCCAAGAAGAAACCACGCCACATGACATCGTTTCTGTGATCGCAACTCAACCTTTGACGGGCAACGAAGCTTGGCAGCGTATGAAACCTGGCGAATACGGCTTGTTTCACCTAGGTGAACTAGTCAAAAATAATGCCTCTGAACTGGTAAATGTGCCGTTTGCGGCGGCTAAGCCGGGCAATCAAGCGCCAACCGAACCGTTAGAGTGATGGTCTCTTACTCTGAATATAAAAATAAAGCTCGCTTAATCGCGAGCTTTATTTTTATGCGTTTTAAACCGAGGGCGGATACGGATGAGCATTCTTACTTTCTAGAGTGCTGGTAGTAGAGTCCTAGTCTCGCTAAGGCTTGCTGTAAAGACGTAACTGATAGAAATTTCTCATAAAACACCTCGTCAGTCTGAACGGTGAAGAACGAACCAGATTCAGAATCTACTTTCCGAGTGTTATGTTACTCAAGTGGTTATGGGATTTTTTAGAATGTTGGGTTTTAGGTTTTTAGTCTCACCATGGTTTTCTTGAATCAAGTTTATAAGTATTGAAAACACAAAAGAGCAGCCCTCAGGCTGCTCTTTTGTGTTTGGAGTTCCGTTTTCAGGGCTACTCATCGGAGGCGTACCCATGTACGCCAAGCTCTTTGCCATCTAAATAGGCTTTACCATCCTTCATGATCAACCGCTCGTCTACCAGCCACTTTGCCACCATAGGGTAGATTCGGTGCTCCTGCGCCTGAACACGTGCCGCAAGTACACTAGCATCATCGTCTTCGAACACAGGAACTTTTGCTTGCAGTATGACAGGGCCACCATCAAGCTCTTCCGTTACAAAGTGCACACTAGTACCATGTTCTTTGTCGCTAGCATCAATTGCTCTCTGGTGTGTGTGTAGCCCAGGATATTTTGGTAGAAGAGAAGGGTGGATATTGATCATCTTACCCATGTAATGAGAAACAAATGCGCTGCTCAGAATGCGCATGTAACCAGCAAGAATAATCACGTCTGGTTGGTATTCATCTATTTGACTCATTAGCTCTGCATCAAAGCTTTCACGCGAGCTGAATGCTTTAGGGTCGACAAAGTGACCGTCCACATCAAACTTTTTTGCACGTTCTAAACCAAAAGCATCTGCTTTGTTAGAGAACACGGCTGCCACTCGTGCGTTTGGCATGCTGTCTTCGCAAGCTTCCAAGATAGCTTGCAGGTTACTTCCGTTACCCGAGATGAGGACCACAATGTTTTTTAGGGTATGGTTTTTCATGATGTCGAGAGCGCCTTGGTATTGTAGGTTGGAGTTATGTAGCTTCTAAACTACCTACTAATAGAATGGTTTTTAGTGTTCTAGATAGCAAAATGAGGACCTAGTCATCTAGTGTCCTCATTCTTCTTATCTTTTGAGCTCGATTTGCAAATTATTGGATTTCAACTTGCTCTTCGTTCGCGTCTGCTTGTGCGATTTGACCAATCACCCACGCGTTTTCGCCTTCTTCTTTAAGAAGAGCAACTGCTGCATCTGCCTGGTCTTTCGGTAGTGCGACGATTAGACCTACACCACAGTTGAATGTGCGGTACATTTCGTGTGTATCGACGTTGCCTTTCTCTTGTAGCCACTTGAAGATAACTGGCCATTCCCAACTGTTACCATCGATAACTGCTTTCGTGCCTTCAGGCAGTACGCGTGGGATGTTTTCCCAGAAACCACCACCAGTGATATGAGAAATCGCATGGATGTCGTGTTTCTCAATCATCTTAAGTGCTGACTTGATGTAAATTTTTGTTGGTTCTAGTAGGTGCTCACCAATAGTGCGGCCTGCTAGCTCTTCGCTCTTATCTGCACCAGATACTTCTAGGATCTTACGGATAAGGGAGTAACCGTTTGAGTGTGGGCCGCTTGAGCCAACAGCGATAAGTGCATCACCAGCAGCGACTTTCGTGCCGTCAATCACGTCTTCTTTTTCTACTACGCCAACACAGAAACCAGCTACGTCGTAGTCTTCGCCTTCATACATGCCCGGCATCTCCGCAGTTTCGCCACCAATTAGGGCACAACCTGCTTGAACACACCCTTCTGCGATACCTGAAACAACATCCGCTGCGGTATCAACGTCTAGTTTGCCTGTTGCGTAGTAATCTAGGAAAAACAGTGGCTCTGCGCCTTGCACGATAAGATCATTTACACACATTGCCACTAGGTCGATGCCAATCGTGTCGTGCTTGTTCATATCCAGTGCTAGGCGAAGTTTTGTGCCAACGCCATCAGTACCAGAAACCAGTACAGGTTGTTTGTATTTAGTTGGCAATTCGCATAGCGCGCCAAAACCACCGATACCACCCATAACTTCAGGGCGACGAGTGCGTTTTACCGCACCCTTAATACGATCCACAAGCGCGTTGCCTGCATCAATATCTACACCAGCGTCTTTATAGCTAAGAGAAGAGTTGTTACCACTCACAGGGAAGTCCTCGGTATTAAGTTGGATATGAAAACGGCGCTATTCTAACAGTGCTTAAACATAGATAGCAAACGTTTGCGTCTGTTTTTTTCTTTAGTGATTTATCCTGATATCCCTGTGAAAATCATGTATAATCTGAAGGTTTGTTTAAATATTGCCAACTATAGCCGGAGATGGACATGAAAGTTGTTGAAGTAAAGCACCCTCTAGTAAAACATAAAATTGGTCTAATGAGAGAAGGTGACATCAGCACAAAACGTTTTCGTGAGTTAGCGACTGAGGTCGGTAGCCTACTTACTTACGAAGCAACGTCAGACTTTGAAACAGAAAAAGTGACCATTGATGGTTGGAACGGTCCGGTAGAAGTAGACCAGATTAAAGGTAAAAAAGTAACCGTAGTGCCAATCCTACGTGCAGGTCTAGGCATGATGGATGGAGTTCTTGAGCACATGCCAAGCGCACGTATCAGTGTTGTGGGTATTTACCGTGATGAAGAAACGCTTGAGCCAGTTCCTTACTTCAACAAGCTTGCTTCAAACATCGAGGAGCGTATTGCGCTTGTTGTTGACCCAATGCTTGCAACAGGTGGTTCTATGATTGCTACTATCGATCTCCTAAAAGAGAAAGGTTGTAACCAAATCAAAGTGCTGGTACTTGTTGCTGCACCAGAAGGTATTGAAGCGCTAGAAAAAGCACACCCAGATGTTGAGCTATACACTGCGGCAATCGATGAGAAGCTTAATGACAAAGGCTACATCGTTCCGGGTCTAGGCGATGCAGGTGATAAGATCTTCGGTACTAAGTAATTCTTTGATGTATTACTATGACTGAACAGAAAAAGGCTTGGTGAAAACCAAGCCTTTTTTGTATCTACAAGAGGAGAAGAGTAAGACACGCCACCTAATAAAGCGGCGCAAACGAACTATTTCGCGCTTTCTTCTTCCATTTGTGCGTTATCCACAACGTGGTTTTCACCTAAATCGTTTGGTAGCACAAGGTTAAGAATAATTGCCACGATACCGCATAGGCTCACACCCTGTAGACTGAACTCACCAATACCGAAAGCCATACCACCAATACCAAACACAAGTGTTACGGCAACAATCACTAGGTTACGAGACTTATGCAAATCAACGTTATTCTTGATCAGTGTGTTGAGGCCTACCGTTGCGATGGAGCCGAACAGCAGAATCATGATGCCGCCCATGACAGGAACTGGAATCGTTTGAAGAACCGCACCTAGCTTACCTACCAATGCAAGTACGATTGCGGTGATTGCTGCCCAAGTCATGATCACAGGGTTAAATGCTTTGGTTAGCATTACCGCTCCTGTTACTTCACTGTAAGTGGTGTTTGGTGGAGCACCCACCATCGAAGCTGCGATAGTTGCCACCCCGTCACCTGCGATTGTGCGATGAAGGCCTGGTTTTTTCAGGTAGTTTTTACCTGTAACGTTTGAGATGGCAAGCATGTCACCTACGTGCTCAACCGCAGGTGCGATAGCGACAGGAATCATGAACAAAATTGCGTTGATATTGAACTCTGGCGCGGTGAAGTTTGGCATGGCTAGCCAAGCCGCTTGTTCTACGGGAGTGAAATCAACCACCCCGTAGAATAGAGAAACAGAGTAACCAGCAAGAATACCACCAACAATAGGAACGAGCTTCAAAAAGCCTTTTGCAAAAACGCTGAGTACAATGGTTGTGAGCAGTGAGACCGCCGAGATAATGATCGCAGCATCACCATTAACTAGCTGTGCAGCTCCATCACCAGTTTTACCTACCGCCATGTTCACTGCTGTTGGGGCAAGGCCAAGGCCGATAACCATGATCACAGGGCCAACGACAACGGGCGGGAGAATTTTATGGATAAATCCAACACCACGCACTTTGATCATCGCCCCTAGAGCCACATAAACTAAGCCAGCTGCCATCAAGCCGCCCATCGTTGCACCGATACCCCAAGTTTGGATACCGAACATAATAGGAGCAATAAACGCAAAAGAAGAGGCAAGGAAGATGGGAACAGAACGTTTAGTCATTAATTGGAAGAGGAGGGTACCGACACCGGCACCAAAGAGGGCTACGTTTGGATCAAGGCCAGTTAGGAGCGGCACAAGCACCAAAGCACCAAAAGCGACAAAGAGCATTTGAGCGCCTTGTAACGCGTTTTTCATAATAATTCCCTATTTTCAAGATACGCAGACAAATCCGGCGAATACTATCATCCTGCAATCGTTTGCAATGTTGCATAGATCAAACTTTCGATTGAATTTTTCCCATAAATAGCACTTTTGAGAGTTGCTTGCTTGCAAATTGTCCTCTTTTACGTGCCTTGCGTGAAGATGAAAAATGGACAGCCTAACTTGTTGAGATAGCTTAATAAGCAATGAGTTTATTATAAAAAATAGCACTGAAGTGCTGGTTGAGGCCCGAGTTAACAAAGCTGGTCATAATACAGACAATTTACTCAGTACTTGCCTTGCTCAAGATTTGATAGTTGCTTATTATTCGGGTTCTTGTTCAGAGGATTATAAAAACTATGCGCTATTTAGCTCTCTTACTGATAGGTTGGTTGTCCCTACCAGTATATGCATTAACTCAGGTGGATATCTATCGTGCCGAAGTGGTTATCGACAGTGAGCAGAACGACGGTGAGTCTTTGGCTCGTCAACAAGGTATGCAGGATGTGATTGTTCGAGCGACCGGTTCTCAATCCTCTTTAAGCAATCCAGTGATTAAAAAGGCACTTAGCTCAAGTGCGCGTTACATTTCTCAACTAAGCTATGGGCAGGTTGATGGAAAAGCGAGCTTAAAAATGTTGTTTAACAACGACCAAATCAGCTCTCTTTTAACACAAGCACAATTGCCATCTTGGTCGCCAAATCGTGCCAATATTTTAGTTTGGATGGTTGAAGAACAGGGTTACGATCGTAACATTGCGTGGGAGCATTCTGAATCTTCAAATGTTGCAGCACTTCGTAGCGCAGCGAAATTAAGAGGCCTACCAATCACTATCCCGGTTGGGGATTTTGATGATGTAACCGGTGTTAATGTCTCTGATCTTTGGGGCGGCTTTATTGAGCCAATTGGTCAAGCCAGCCAGCGCTACCCAGCTGACGCCGTTTTGGTTGTACGGGCTCAAGGTGAACAAATTCGTTGGACACTCTACGACCAGTCGCCAACGAGAATTGTAGAGGCGCAACGTTCTCCGCGTAGCGGGTCTGCATCAGGTGCTAATGCTATTGCAGAAATGGTGGATGGCATCGCAGACTACTATGCAAGTAAGAGTGCAGTTGTGGTTTCAGGAAAGTCTTCAAAAGCGCTAGCAGTGAAAGTCCTTAATGTAACCTCTGCCACGGACTTCTTCCGTTTAGAGAATGCGCTAAAACAACTTAATTCGGTTGCGGGTACAGAGATTAAGCGTGTTCAAGGGGACGAGTTAACGCTCAACATCCACCTTTTGGCATCACAACAAGCTTTTGAGAAAGAAGCTTCTTCTATTTCTCAATTAATGGTTTTTGAAGATCCTTTAGGTGAAGTTGATGCCCCAGCTTCAACTCAAGAAGAAGAGCCATTGGTTCAGAGTAATGAAGCAAAAGACGCCGCGACGCCAAAAGAAGCGCAGCCTGAAGTACCAGTAAATGTTGTGGCAGAAGCAAGTGACGAAACACAACCAACTCAGCCGATGATTGTGGAGCCTGTCCGAGAACAGTATGACTTGATCTACGAGTGGCGCTCGGCATCGTAATCTCCTTGGTAGCGTTCCAGGCGTGAAACGCAAGGATCAAACACCAATGTGGTAAGCATAAAAAAGAGTCGCAATAGCGACTCTTTTTGTTTTCAGCCCTAAACCACCTACTTCAGTAGGTGGTTATCATCCGTTTCGGCTTTGCCTGTAAAACTACTCATGCTA
>NZ_JAWPOM010000002.1:0-518106 GCF_033344285.1 Vibrio sp. 779(2023) | reverse complement strand
AAGAATTTGCTTGGCGACCATAGCGTTTTGGACCCACCTGATTTCCATGCCGAACTCAGAAGTGAAACGAAATAGCGCCGATGGTAGTGTGGGGCTTCCCCATGTGAGAGTAGGACATCGCCAGGCTTTAGTTTTAAGAAGCCCGCTCGAAAGAGCGGGCTTTTTTGCATCTATAGAGTTTTAAAATTAGCTCACTTTATACCAAAAAGTGTTCATCTAAGGTGCGATATACTTGCTCTCTGCAACCTTCCAAAAGGCTTTAACAAGCGGATTCTCCAGCTGAGTTTTGTTGCAGCAAACACCAAGTTTAAAAGGTTTAATTGGTAAGACTTTTAAACGATTTATCTTTTCTCTTACTGGACTGTTGTTGATTACAACATCAGGTGCGATACCTACTCCACATCCCAATGCAACCATACTTACGATGGCTTCATGTCCGGAGGTTTGTGCGTAGATCTTTGGCTTTATTTTCATTTGTTTGAGCCAAGTATTGGCCCTGTCCCTTGCCGTTCCTGCTTCTGGGAGTATGAATGGAATGACCGACCAGTCTGGTTTTTCTTTTTGTAGCTCTTCAGCAAACGCACTAACCCCAACAGGTACGATGACAGAAAGTGGGATTTCACTGATCGTTTCAAATGCGATTTTATTTGGCATCTGTTCTGACTTGGCTGATATGGCAATATCGGCTTCATCTGCTAGTATTTTGTCGATCGCTTGAGCTGGATCGCCGGTTGATAGTTTGAATTCAATGAAAGGGTTCTGAATACGAAAGTCAGATATTAGCTCCGGAAGATGGCTGTAGCTTGCAGTAACAGAACAAAAGAGACGGATTTCTCCTTTCAATTCATCCTCGGTTCCCTTCAGATGACTCTGATACTGCTGCCATTCGCCAAGAATCTTTAAGGCGACTGGGACTAGCTTTTTACCTTGGATAGTTAAATCAACGCTACGGTTGTCGCGTAAAAACAATTGTTGGCTGGTTTCCTCCTCTAATTTTTGTATCTGTCGGCTTAAGGCTGAAGGGCTAATATGCATTGCCGCTGCGGTCTTGGCGAAACTTTTACTCTCACAGAGATGAATGAAAAGTTGCAGGCTTTTGATATTCATTAAATTTTCATTTCCATGTTGCATAAATTGCAATAACTAATTGTGAATATATCACTTTAAGCAATCTCATGTCTGTTTTAGTATAAAGTTATTCGGTAAGGCAATTACTGACCTCAATGGAAGAATCTCAAAGGAGCACCCAGATGGCTAATTATTTCAATACCCTAAACTTGCGCGAGCAGTTGGACCAATTAGGTCGTTGTCGTTTTATGGACCGCAGTGAGTTCGCTTCAGAAGCGGATTATCTGAAAGGTAAGAAAGTAGTCATTGTAGGTTGTGGTGCTCAAGGTCTTAACCAAGGTCTGAACATGCGCGACTCTGGTCTAGACGTTGCTTATGCGCTTCGCCAAGCCGCGATTGATGAGCAACGCCAGTCATTCAAAAACGCAAAAGAGAACGGTTTTGAGGTAGGTAGCTACGAAACGCTAATTCCACAAGCTGATCTAGTAGTAAACCTTACTCCAGATAAGCAGCACACAAACGTTGTTGAGACGGTAATGCCGTTAATGAAAGAAGGCGCAGCACTAGGTTACTCTCACGGTTTCAACGTTGTTGAAGAAGGCATGCAAATCCGTAAAGACCTAACGGTAGTAATGGTTGCACCTAAATGTCCAGGTACGGAAGTTCGTGAAGAATACAAGCGCGGTTTCGGTGTACCGACTCTTATCGCTGTTCACCCAGAGAACGACCCAAAAGGTGAAGGTTGGGATATCGCGAAAGCTTGGGCTGCAGCAACAGGTGGTCACCGTGCAGGCTGTCTAGAGTCTTCTTTTGTTGCTGAGGTGAAATCTGACCTAATGGGTGAGCAAACTATCCTTTGTGGCATGCTACAGGCTGGCTCTATCGTATGTTACGAGAAGATGATTGCTGATGGTATCGATCCTGGCTACGCTGGTAAGCTTCTTCAATACGGTTGGGAAACCATCACTGAAGCACTGAAGTTTGGTGGTATCACTCACATGATGGATCGCCTAACTAACCCTGCAAAAGTGAAAGCATTTGAGCTTTCTGAAGAGCTAAAAGAACTGATGCGTCCGCTATACAACAAGCACATGGATGACATCATCACCGGTCACTTCTCTAGCACTATGATGGCTGACTGGGCAAACGACGATGCAAATCTACTAGGCTGGCGTGCAGAAACAGGTGAAACTGCTTTCGAAAACTACCCAGAAACTGACGTAGAAATCTCTGAGCAAGAGTACTTCGATAACGGTATCTTGATGGTTGCTATGGTTCGTGCAGGTGTTGAGCTAGCATTCGAAGCGATGACGGCATCTGGCATCATCGATGAGTCTGCTTACTACGAGTCTCTACACGAGCTGCCACTTATCGCAAACACTATCGCACGTAAGCGTTTATACGAGATGAACGTGGTTATCTCAGACACTGCGGAATACGGTAACTACCTGTTCGCTAACGTAGCAACGCCGCTTCTACGTGAGAAGTTTATGCCAGCCGTAAATACTGACGTAATTGGTAAAGGTTTAGGTGAAACGTCTAACCAAGTGGATAACGCGACTCTTATCGCTGTGAATGAAACAATCCGTAACCACCCTGTAGAGTACATCGGTGAAGAGCTGCGTGGTTACATGACTGATATGAAGCGTATCGCGGTGGGCGGCTAAATGACTCCATTTCGGTGTCGAAGGTGCTCGTTTACTATCGTAAAGTCCGCGCCTTCTCCTAGAAATGAAACCTTAATACAGCGTAATTTACTTAGTCTCAAGTAACGCAGTAGATAAACTCCAGGCAGACTGGAGTGATAAATACAAAATAAAACACAACATCTAATCAAAAGGCTTGGTCGCCGTTGACCAAGCCTTTTTGTTTTTAGCCGATTTATCTGCGCGCCGATAAGAAAAACGCTCCTTTGTGAGGAGCGCTTTGATACTTATTTTTCAGCAAGCTTTTCTTCAAGTTGCGCCAACTTCTGTTCCATTTCTGTTAGCTTTTGACGTGTACGTAGTAAAACTTGAGTTTGAACATCAAACTCTTCGCGACTTACAACATCTAGCTTGTTTAGCTGGCCTTGGATTACTTGACGAACTTTCTGATCGACATCAGAGCCCAATTCTTTTACAGGTTGAGGCATTGAGTCGTGAATCTGTTTAGCAATTTGCTCTAATTTCTTTGGGTCAAACATAGTGGCTAAAACTCCTTTTGATTTGTCCTCATTTTAAGTAAATGATACGTGAAAGTCGCCACTTAGATGGCAAAAAAGAGAGCGGCAATAAAAAAGGCCACCGAAGTGACCTTTTTGAATGCCTTAATAGCTTATCTGTTATCCGCTAATTCACGATGAGCTGCTTTCGCTTCGTCAACTCGCGCTAACTTCTCCAAGTCTTTGTCTTCAACAAATACTGGCAGAGGTTTGTGTTTTTCAGCTAGGTAGCTGTAAATCACAGGTAGTACGAATAGTGTGAACAGTGTACCGATTGCAAGGCCAGCAACGATGACGATACCGATACTGAAACGTTGCGCGGCACCTGCACCTGTTGCGTACATCAGTGGGATCAGACCTGCGATCATCGCTGCAGTGGTCATTAGGATAGGGCGAAGACGCACTTTCGCAGCTTCCATCACCGCATCAATACGAGACAGTTTATTATGTAACTGCTCTTCTTTGGCGACTTCACAGATCAAGATACCGTGCTTGGTTATTAGGCCGACCAGCGTGATCAAACCAACCTGCGAGTAGATGTTCATCGAGGCCGTACCCCAGGCCAATGCGATCAAGGCACCACATATTGCCAGAGGTACAGATACCATGATGACAATAGGATCGCGGAGTGATTCAAATTGAATCGCCAGAACGAGGAAGATGATCGCAAGTGCAAGACCGAAGGTTGCATACAAGGCACTACCTTCCGTTACAAACTGACGAGATTCGCCCATGTAATCATGGTTATACCCTGCAGGCAGTTTGGTTTGTGCAATATTTTCAAACCAATTAACTGCATCCCCCATCGAAACGCCAGGGCCTGTAACAGCACCCACAGTTGCTGAGTTTAGCTGGTTGAAGTGTGGCAAAGAGCGAGGCTCAGCCACCACATCAATGGTAATCAGACTACCTAATGGAACCGCTTTACCATCCACAGAGCGTACATAGTAGTTCTTCATCGATTCTGGGTTTAGACGCCATTTACGCTCAACCTGAGGAATTACCTCATAAGAGCGGCCATTTAGGTCGATACGGTTTACATAACCATCTGCCATCATGGTGCTGAGGGTGATACCAATGTCTTGCATAGTCACACCGTAGGCACCTGCTTTGTCTTTATCGATCTTGATCTTCATCGTTGCAGAATCATATTTCAGATCCAGATCGGAATAGACAAACATTGGACTGCTTGCTACTTCCGACAGAATGTCATTTGCAACGGTAAACAAACTTTCAAAGTTGTTTGGCGTTGTAATTACGAACTGTACAGGAAGGCCTGAACCAGCACCTGGTAGCTCCGGCATTTCGTAGGCAGCGATAGACATTCCCGGAATGCTCGAAACAAGCCCACCAACACGCTGTTTGATTTCTGCTTGGCTCGCTTCTCGTTCGCCCCATGGTTTGAGTGTAGCTAAACCAAACGCTTGATTAGAATCCGGTACACCGTTAAATACCTGAGCGTATTCCACTTCTGGTTGATCAGAGAGAATCTTATTCACATCATCCATGGTGTTTTGGATGTAGTCCAAATTCGAATTTGATGGTGCGGTCCCTATGAGTACTACAACACCTTTATCTTCAGATGGAGCTAGCTCGCTAGGAATAAACTTGAATAGGACTGGTAAACTTGCGAATACAATTATCGCAAACACGATCACCACTGGTCGGCTAGCCATTATTGCTTTTAACATGCTTGCGTAGCGATTAGTCATGCCATCAAGTACATGGTGAACTTTTTGCTCAAACTTGCTCGGCTTCTCGTTTGCCTTAAGCATCTTTGAACACATCATTGGTGAGAGTGTTAAAGCGATGATGCCGGATACGAATACTGAACCTGCCAGTGTCAAAGCGAACTCTTTGAACAATGAGCCGGTGATACCACCCATCAATGCGATCGGTGCGTACACTGCACCTAGCGTCAATGTCATCGCGATAACTGGAACCGCAATTTCACGTGTACCAATGATTGCAGCTCGGAATGGTGACTCCCCTTCTTTGATGTGACGGTCAACGTTTTCTAGTACAACGATCGCGTCATCCACCACCAGACCGATTGCAAGCACCATCGCCAGTAGCGTCATCAAGTTCCAAGAGAAACCCATTGCCTGCATCACCATTGCCACACCAATCAATGAAAGTGGAATAGTTACGATAGGAATGATTACCGCACGGAATGAACCTAGGAACAGTGTGATAACCACAAGTACGATTACTGCTGCTTCAAGAATCGTTTTGACTACTTCGTGAATTGACTCGTTGATCGCAATCGTAGAGTCGTACATCACGTTCATTTTGATGTTACTTGGTAGGTTGCGCTCAAGCTGAGGCAACAGTTCAAGTACGTCTGCTGCAATGTTGATTGGGTTAGCGCTTGGTGCCGCGTTGATCGCCGCAACCACAGCTTCTTGACCATTGGCACTTGCGCGGTAAACGTCGTGACTCTTCTCGAGCGTTACTTTAGCGATATCACCTAGGCGGATCACATCCCCTTCACCAGTTTTCACGACCAGTGCTTCAAGTTCAGCAACGTTTGACACCTGAGTATCTGCGCTACCGTTATAAAGCACGAACTCACCTGTCGCTTGACCGGTTGCAGATTGGTAGTTGTTGGCGTTAAGAACGCTCATCACATCGGTTGCGGTCAGCTTCAAAGCGCCCATTTTGGCAGGATCTAACCATACGCGCAGTGCGTACTTCATACCACCATACAGGTCAACTTTGGACACACCGTTTACAGTGAACAACTGCGGGTTGATTACACGCTCGAGGTAGTCTGTGATCTGGCTTGAAGATAACTCGTCACTCGTAAAGCCGATGTACAGTACCGCCGTTGTCGAACCTGTCGACATGGTTACGGTTGGATCTTCGGCTTCTTTTGGAAGCTGAGAACGTACTGAGTTCGTTTTCGCTAAGATATCAGCCAATGCTGCATTCGGGTCAGTATTCAACTTCATGTTGACAGTAATGGTTGATTTACCTAGTACCGATTGCGAAGTCATGTAATCAATATTATCGGCTTGCGCTACCGCTTGCTCCAATGGCTGAGTAATAAAGCCTTGGATCAAGTTGGCACTTGCACCGTAGTAACTGGTTGTCACGGTGACCACCGTATTCGTCATTTCAGGGTACTCACGAACTTGCATTTTGAACACCGCTTGCAAACCAAGCAATGCAATCAAAAAGCTGATCGATACCGCTAAAACTGGACGTTTTATAAAAACATCTGTAAAGCGCATGATGCCTCCAACTTAAAGCATTGGTGTTTCAGCAGGTGGGGTAGTTGCATCGCTTTCGACAATGCTTACTTTCGCATGGTTACTCAAACGGACTTGACCCGATGTCACTACCACATCACCTGGCTTCACGCCTTCTAGAATGTGTGCGATATCTTTAGAGCGTTCGCCAACTTTTACCACATGCTGCTTAACGCGTTTTTCGCCATCTTCTTCTGTTACGATGTAAACATTGTCGCCATATAGCGTAAATGTGATCGCGGTTTGAGGTAGAGTGACCTGATTTTCTAACTTAGGCAGAATGATGTTTGCACGCGCGAACATACCACTACGCAGTTTGCCGTCACTGTTAGGGATATCCGCTTGAACTTGAATCAAACCACTTTGTACGTTTACAGCTGGTTCAATCGCAGAAATAGACCCTTTGAAAGGTTGGTCTGGATAAGCGTCAACAAAGATATCCACTTCTTGGTCGATATTGATACGTGAAATATCGGTTTGCGGCACGGTAAAGCGTAAACGCATCACGCTGGTGTCTTCCAGGCGAACAATATCGGTACCCGCTTGTAGGTACTGACCTAGGTACACGTTACGAATACCTACTACACCATCAAATGGCGCTTTGATTTCGCGTCGGTCGATGGTCGCTTTCAAGCTTTCAATGTCCGCTTTTAAGGAGAAGTAGTTCGCTTCTGCTTCGTCATACGCTTCTTTAGAAATAGAGCCTTTTTTAAATAGCCCTTGGTAGCGTTTGTATTTCGCTTCTGCTGCTGGCAACTTGGCTTGCGAGCTCTTTAAATTCGCTTTCTCAACGTCAGAGTCAAGCAGTACTAGTGGCTGACCTGCTTTGACTTGAGTACCGGAATCAAATGCGATTTTATCGATAACACCGCTCGTTTCGTTCGCTACCGTCACGCCTTGATTTGGCTCGATAAAACCAATTGCCTCGATGACTGGTACCCAATCCACCGCTTGCACTTCAGTTACGGTTACTGGGAATGCTGGTTCAGGGCGATTGGCAAACTGCTCCATTTTGTCTTTGATATCAATTAGTCTGTATGTAACAACGCTACCAAAAAGTAATAAAACAATTGATAGCATCAAAATCCACTTTTTCATTCTATTAAGAACTCCAAGTTAGTGTTTAATAATTGCATCCCAACTGGCTTCAATAGCGGCCTCTAATGCCGTCTTATCCAGTTGATAAAATCCCAAAGCGTGTTTCCGAGCAAGTGCAACACTTGCCTCAAAACTTAATCCAGAAAGTACTTCGTTATCGAGAAGCTTGAATACTCCCTCGTCTTTACCCTGATTAAAAAGAAGATCTACTTGGGCAAACATTTGTCTCTCAAGTTCCCGAGCTTTGCTACTATTTGAACAGGGTAAAGATTCATATTGGACTCGGTTGCTGATCGCACTTAAGTTCGAGCTCGCTAGATTCCAAATATTGAGCCACATGGTTCGATAACGCTGTTTTAAAGGCATCTCTTCACTAACACCTAGTTGCACCGCAGTAGCAACACGCTTAGCAACATTAAGGCGTAGTTCCTCTAAAAGATGTTCTTTATCTGAGAAATAACGGTAAATCGTCCCTGCTGCGACACCTGCCTCATTGGCGAGCTTTTGCATGGAAAGCCCTTGAAAGCCAGATTCAGCAATGAGTTGTTCAGCAGCGACTAAGATTTGTTCTCGTTTATCTACAGCAGGGTTATCCTTCATAATGTCACCCTTTAGTGAATGAACGTTCATTCATTATAGCTTAAATACCCGCCATTTATGCAACAGAATATTGCACTTAATTGGTGTAAAAATTACAAGAAATCAGCATAGCTTTCACGAGGCCACCCCTTTATCATAGGCGCCACATTCATCACCCGCAGAGAATTTCTATGAAGCTGAACCCTAGTCAAGATGAAGCCGTGAAATACGTGTCTGGTCCATGCCTAGTGCTAGCTGGTGCTGGCTCGGGCAAAACTCGTGTTATTACCAATAAAATCGCTTATCTGGTTCAGCAATGTGGTTACAAAGCGCGTAACATTGCGGCGGTGACGTTTACCAACAAAGCGGCACGTGAAATGAAGGAGCGTGTAGGTCAAACGTTAGGGAAAGGTGAGTCTAAAGGTTTGATGGTATCAACATTCCACACTTTAGGATTGAACATCATCAAGCGTGAGTACAAGCATTTAGGGTTGAAAGCGGGCTTCTCACTGTTTGATGACCAAGACCAGCTAGCGCTGCTCAAAGAGCTTACTGAAAAGCAGCTTGATGGTGATAAAGATCTGCTACGTCAGCTTCTGAGTTGTATTTCCAACTGGAAAAACGACATGTTGACGCCAGAGCAAGCCAAAGCGCGTGCGCAAGGTGAACAGCAACAATTGTTTGCGTTCTGTTTTGATATGTACCAAAAGCAAATGAAAGCCTATAACGCGCTCGATTTTGATGACCTAATTTTGATGCCCGTTTTACTCTTACGTAATCATGAAGATGTTCGTCAGCGTTGGCAGAATCGTATCCGTTACCTACTGGTTGACGAGTATCAAGATACCAACACGAGTCAGTATGAGCTGGTCAAATTAATTGTCGGAGAACGTGGGCGATTGACTGTTGTAGGGGATGACGATCAGTCTATTTATTCATGGCGTGGTGCGAAACCTCAGAACCTCGTGTTGCTGGGTGAAGATTATCCGAATTTGCGTTTGATTAAGCTAGAGCAAAACTACCGTTCAACGAGTCGAATCCTGCGTGCGGCCAACATTTTGATAGCTAACAACCCTCACGTCTATGAGAAGTCCTTGTTCTCTGAAATTCCTGACGGTGAAAAACTCAAAGTGTTGTTGGCTAAAAATGAAGAGCACGAAGCGGAGCGAGTAACGGGTGAACTAATTGCGCATAAGTTCCTAAACCGTACCGAATATAAAGATTATGCGATTCTATATCGTGGTAACCACCAATCACGTTTGATTGAAAAGTCTCTGATGCAAAACCGCGTACCGTATAAAGTTTCTGGCGGCACCTCGTTTTTTGCGCGCGCAGAGATTAAAGACATCATGGCGTATTTGCGCGTTTTGGTTAATCCGGATGACGACAATGCATTTTTGCGCATTGTGAATACTCCACGACGTGAAATTGGCCCAGTAACGTTAGAGAAGTTAGGCAGTTATGCCAATATGCGAGGGAAGAGCCTGTTTGAATCGAGCTTTGAAATGGGGCTCGAACAGCACCTAACGGGACGTGGTCTAGAAAACTTGCGTCGTTTCACCCAATGGCTAGTGGCGATTGCTGATCAAGCTGAGCGTGGTGATACCGTCGAAGCGGTTCGTTCGCTAGTTCGTGATATCCATTATGAAGATTGGCTATACGAAACTTCAGCAAGTCCAAAAGCCGCTGAAATGCGAATGAAGAACGTTTCTGACCTTTATTCATGGATAGTGGCGGACCTAGAGGGTGACAACTACGATCAAGAAGAGAAAACGTTAAAAGAAGTCGTTCAACGTTTGACCTTGCGTGACATGATGGAGCGCGGTGAAGAAGATGAAGACAGTGATGCAGTACAACTGATGACCTTGCACGCCTCAAAAGGCCTTGAGTTCCCATATGTATACTTAATTGGGTCCGAAGAAGGTATTTTACCGCACCAAACCAGTATTGATGAAGATAACGTGGAAGAAGAACGTCGCCTGATGTACGTTGGTATTACTCGCGCGCAACGTGAACTGACTTTCACTATGTGCAAAGAGCGTCGACAGTTCGGCGAGTTGATCAAACCGACTCAAAGCCGCTTTTTGGATGAGTTACCATTTGATGACGTTGAATGGGAAGTAAACAAAAAGCCAGTATCAGCGGAAGAACGTATGGCGAAAGGTCAAGCACACATTGCCAATATTCGAGCAATGTTTAAGAAGTAAAGTAACCTTGTTCTCACTGATTAAAAACAAAAAGGCTTGCCAACTGGCAAGCCTTTTTCGTTGATGTCTTTACTTATAGACCTTCAATCATGTGGTCAATTGCTGCGATGATTTCATCGTCAGAACAGTCCATACAGGTTCCTTTGGCTGGCATCGCATTGAAGCCTTCTAATGCGTGCTTCACTAACGTATCTTTGCCTTGTGCAATACGCGGTGCCCAATCATCGGCATTACCTGTTTTAGGTGCGCCGTTTACACCAGATGCGTGACAAGCAATACAAAAAGTACCATAAACTGTGGCGCCATCACGTGGACCGGTTGGTTCTTCTTTCACTGGCTCAGAACCCGCTAGATAAACATCACCGACAGGTTGGATGCGTTCTGCGATCGCATCGTATTCAGTTTGGCTGATGTCAGAAGCTAAAGCTGCCGTAGAAAACGTTAAGGCAGCGAACAAAACGCTAATCATTTGTCGAGACATATCCATTAAACCCACTTCACATTCCCGAGGTAAGTGACTTACCTATTTATATAGTTAGAGTATTAATGCCGAGCAGAGAAATCATTAAATTCCACTGAATGGCATAGAATGATTAGACAACTTGGTTGCAGCTGTTAAATCAATGTAAATAATGGGTGATTATATCCCGATAACTTGTTGCAATAAACAACAAGTTATCCATGACAGGGCGTGAATCACATCAAAAATCCACTTTAACGGAAGATAACTGTCGAAAAAGAGACCAAACGATAAAAAAAGTAAAAAAAGTACTAGACGGCATAGTGTGATATCCGTATTATTCCACTCCGCCGATAGGGCATGCGCCCGTAGCTCAGTTGGATAGAGCGTTGGCCTCCGGAGCCAAAGGTCGAAGGTTCGAATCCTTTCGGGCGTACCATTGCCTCGGAGGATACATCGGTAAAAATCAGTGGTGGCTATAGCTCAGTTGGTAGAGCCCCGGATTGTGATTCCGGTTGTCGCGAGTTCAAGTCTCGTTAGCCACCCCATTCTTTCTTTTTTAGATTGAATGCGGTAGCATTGCTCCCAATCTTGATTCAATCAAGATAAAACATCGTCGGTGAATAGCGCAGCTTGGTAGCGCATCTGGTTTGGGACCAGAGGGTCGGGGGTTCGAATCCCTCTTCACCGACCACTATTTAGTTTATGGCTCTAATAGAGCGGTAAACAGCAAAAATTGATGGTGGCTATAGCTCAGTTGGTAGAGCCCTGGATTGTGATTCCGGTGGTCGCGAGTTCGAATCTCGTTAGCCACCCCATTAATTAAGGTGACTTCTTAGTTGAAGTGTCCTGTCTGATTTGAGAAAATCAGTAAATACAGTTCGGTGAATAGCGCAGCTTGGTAGCGCATCTGGTTTGGGACCAGAGGGTCGGGGGTTCGAATCCCTCTTCACCGACCACTATTTAAAGCCTCAGTCGAAAGACTGGGGCTTTTTTACATCTCTCCTGAAAAGAATCGGCATTCCATTTCAATTTTCCCCAAAAGTGTACAGCTCTAGGGGCTTTTGACCACCTATGATCTAAATGCTTTTCGAGCTGACAAAATAAACCCCAGAGCAGTGTCTGGGGTTTTGTAGTTTTCTAATCCGCTGCTTTTATTGGGCGAGTGTTTTAAGGATTTCTTTCAGTTCTACCGTTTCTTGGATTTCAAAACTTGGCGTTATATCCGTTGAGTTGCTTGCGCCTGTCGCATTCACCCATACACTCAAAATGCCCATATTGTTAGCGCCAGCAATGTCAGCAGGTAAAGAGTCGCCCACGTGTAGAGCCTCTTCTGGTTTTACTTCGACCAAGTCGAGCGCTTTTTGGAAAATACTTGTAGCAGGTTTCTCTTCTGGCTCTTCTCCTCCCACAATAATATGGTCCACCCAGTTGCTCATTTGTGTCGCGTTTAATTTAGGGTGTTGAGAAAAAATCGGACCGTTAGTGATCACGACGAGTTTGTAATGTTGACGAAGGTCGCTGAGCATTTCTTTTACACCAGGGAAGAAGGTGAACGCGCCCATACGTGCAGAGTCAAAGTAGTCTTGAGCTTGTTGAGCCTCTTTTGCAGTGATGCTGACGCCTTGCTCCGCCAAGATGTTTTGGATCAGGCCACAACGGAAGGCATTTTCATCGGGTAGCAGAGCCACAAGGTGAGGGAACTCAGCATTCAGCTTTTTGTATACACCCTGTAAGTAGCGCTGCAAAAACGCTTTTGGCTCGGTAACTTGTGGGTAGGTCTTATGAATCCAAGTTGTAAACGCTTGTCCTGCAACTTTATCGGCTTGTGACGTTGCACATAAAGTCTCGTCCATATCAAAAAAAATCGCTTTAAGCACAGGGGCTCCTTTTATTTACGGCTTGGCTTTGACACTGTTCATCTATTATCCCACTCTCAATTGTGTCGTAAAGGGTTAAAACCGGCGAGTTTTCTTATAACGTACGAATGAGGATAGCGGTACTTTCCTTTGCTTAGTCAATAAACCGCTTAAGTGGCGCATAATCTGCGTTGGAGCAGGATTTGTGTGGTTTTGCTGTTTTGTTCACGTTTTGACCTATCCTTTCTCTTCCTAAGTTTGGCTTTTTGTATTTGCCGACTATTTTATTAATAGTTTTTTATGTTGAAAAAACACTTTTTGCATATGATATTGTTTGTTAAATGTTAATAAATGCACATGAATAATATGGTTAATGATCTTGTTTAGCTCATGTTTACTTTTAGAGCATTTTTCTAGTTTTATTGGTGCATGACGCACAAAAATAGTGTGATATGAAAATGGTTAAATACTTGTTAATGCATTTTTATTCGCTAATTGTGCGTTTATTTAATGTTTTTTCGGCGGAATATACTTTAATTGTTGCTTTTTTGTGTGATTTTTGCCAAATTATTTCCGCATTAAGATTTCAGAGTATTATTCTGAATTTGAACGGATTCATTCAGGTGATGAATGGTGCCTTTGGCATGATTCGATACCACAGACAAGGCAGTAGAGGTCTGAAATGTCACTATTAG
Organism: Vibrio sp. 779(2023); assembly: GCF_033344285.1. NCBI lineage: Bacteria > Pseudomonadati > Pseudomonadota > Gammaproteobacteria > Vibrionales > Vibrionaceae > Vibrio > Vibrio sp. 779(2023). Next base: position 504,683 of record NZ_JAWPOM010000002.1, on the reverse strand, counting down.
AAGTGAAAAACCTTCGTATTGAATACCCATCCCGACACGGCGTTCACGCTGCCGTGAAGTCACTTTCTTTTCATATTGAACGTGGTGAAATCGTGGGTGTTGTTGGCGAATCAGGTGCGGGTAAATCCACCGTTGGTAACGCCGTTATTGATTTGCTTAGCCCTCCAGGTCGCGTTGCTAGCGGCGATGTTTTCTTGGATGGAGAAAAAATTTCTGGCCTATCACCAGAAGCGATGCGTAAGGTTCGCGGCTCGAAAATAGGTTTTATTTTCCAAGATCCGATGACCTCGCTCAATCCACTTTTTACTGTTGAGCAACAGCTGAAAGAGACGATCCACGCCAACATGAAGGTCTCTGATGAAGAGGCGTATCAGCGCGCGCTTTCTCTTATGCAGCAGGTTGGTATTCCTCAACCAGAAAACCGCTTAAAGCAGTACCCGCACCAATTCTCTGGTGGTATGCGTCAGCGTGTTGTCATTGCCATTGCTTTGGCTGGTGAGCCTGATCTCATCATTGCGGACGAACCAACTACGGCGTTAGACGTTTCTATCCAAGACCAAATCCTCAACTTGATCCGCGAGCTGTGTATCAAGAACAATGTCGGCTGTATGTTGGTTACTCACGATATGGGTGTCGTCTCCAACGTCACCGATCGCGTGGCGGTAATGTATCGTGGTGACTTGGTGGAGTTTGGACCAACAGCCAAAGTATTGGGCGATCCTGATCACTCTTATACTCGCAGTCTAATTTCAGCGGTACCACGTTCAGACAGAAAGCTAGATCGTTTCCCGTTAGTAAGCTATATCGAAGAAGCGGCGGAAATGGAGCCACTCGATATCAAGAACCACTGGTTAGGACAAAGCCAAGATGAGCGTGAGTACACTGGCCCGCTTTTGGACGTGAAGAACGTCAATCTTCGCTTTGTGACCAAAGACTCTTTGTTCGAGAGCCGCCGAGAATACGTGCAAGCATCTAATAATGTGAGCTTTGAAGTGCACGAAGGCGAAACCTTTGGTTTGGTGGGCGAGTCTGGTTCAGGTAAATCGACCATTGCACGTGTGATTGCTGGTTTATACCAACCTAACTCTGGTCAGGTGAAATTCGAGGGCATTGACCTGACCGCTTTAACCTCTGAGAAAGAGCGCCGCCCGATGCGTCGTCAAATGCAGATGGTGTTCCAAAACCCATATACTTCAATGAACCCTCGTATGAAGGTATTCGATATTATTGCTGAGCCAATCCGTTTCCATAAATTGACGAAAAACGAGTCGGAAACTCGCCAAATCGTGAATGACCTATTGGATCATGTTGGTTTGGGTCGAATGGCTGGGCTTAAGTACCCTCATGAATTCTCCGGTGGTCAGCGTCAGCGTATTTCTATTGCGCGTGCGTTGGCGACTCGTCCTCGACTTTTGATTTGTGATGAACCGACCTCAGCACTGGACGTATCGGTACAGGCACAAATTCTAAACTTGCTGAAAGATCTGCAAAGTGAGCTGAACTTGACTATGTTGTTTATCAGCCACGATTTACCTGTTATTCGTCAGATGTGTGACCGAGTAGGTGTGATGCAAATGGGTACACTTTTAGAAGTGGCACCAACAGAACAGTTATTCACGGCACCTCAACACGAATACAGCAAAAAATTGATTTCTCTGATGCCGGAGTTTACAGGCTTGCGAGAAGAGATCGAAACGGCATAAACCAAGCAATTCGCTTGGCTAACCTTTAGTCATAACAAAGACGCAAACACAACAACAAGGGATCCGTATCCCCGCATGAAGGAGTTATGCAAATGAAAACCATGAAAAGCAAATTAGCAGTGGCGCTAATGGCTGCGGGCCTAAGCTTTAACGCAATGGCAGCAGATATCAAAGTTGGCTATGCAGCTGACCCAGTATCGCTTGACCCACATGAGCAGCTATCAGGTGGCACACTGCAAATGTCACACATGGTATTTGATCCGTTGGTTCGCTTTACTCAAAAAATGGATTTCGAGCCTCGCCTAGCAGAAAGCTGGGAACGTATTAACGATACGACTGTTCGTTTCAAACTGCGTGAAGGTGTGAAATTCCATTCTGGCAATACTCTAACGGCTGACGACGTCGTGTGGACGTTCCAGCGTTTACAAAGCTCTCCTGACTTTAAAAACATCTTCGACCCGTACGAAAAAATCGTCAAAGTTGACGACAACACGTTCGATCTTGTAACTAAAGGTCCTTACCCACTAGTGCTGCAAACCGCAACGTACATTTTCCCAATGGACAGCAAGTTCTACACGGGCAAAACTGCGGACGGCAAAGACAAGTCTGAGCTAGTGAAGCACGGTAACTCATTTGCATCGACTAACGTATCTGGCACGGGTCCATTCATTGTGACTTCACGTGAGCAGGGCGTAAAAGTGGAATTTGAACGCTTTAAAGATTACTGGGACAAAGAGTCGAAAGGTAACGTTGATAAGCTAACGCTTGTGCCAATTAAAGAAGACGCAACTCGTGTAGCAGCGCTGCTTTCTGGCGGTGTTGACATGATTCACCCTGTAGCGCCAAACGACCACAAACGCGTTGAAGATGCTGACGGCATCGACCTAGTTACGCTACCTGGTACTCGTATCATCACGTTCCAACTAAACCAAAACAGCAACGAAGCATTGAAAGACGTTCGCGTTCGCCAAGCGATTGTTCACGCAATCAATAACGAAGGTATCGTGAAGAAAATCATGAAAGGCTTCGCAACGGCCGCTGGTCAGCAAAGCCCGGCAGGTTACGTGGGTCACGATGACAAACTGGTTCCTCGCTACGATCTGAAGAAAGCGAAAGAGCTGATGAAAGAAGCGGGTTACGAAAATGGCCTGACGCTAACGATGATCGCACCAAACAACCGTTACGTGAATGATGCGAAAGTAGCACAAGCGGCGGCGGCAATGTTGTCTAAGATCGGTATCAAGGTTGATCTGAAGACCATGCCAAAAGCGCAGTACTGGCCTGAGTTCGACAAGTGTGCGGCAGACATGCTGATGATCGGTTGGCACTCAGATACAGAAGACTCAGCGAACTTCAACGAGTTCCTAACGATGACTCGTAACGAAGAAACCGGTCGTGGTCAGTACAACTGTGGTTACTACTCAAACCCAGAAATGGACAAAGTGGTTGAAGCTGCGAACGTAGAGACGGACCCTGCGAAACGTGCAGAAATGCTGAAGGGCGTAGAAGCGACACTATACAACGACGCAGCATTCGTACCGCTACACTGGCAAAGTGAAGCATGGGGCGCGAAGTCTAACGTGAAAGCGGCAGATATCGTTAACCCAATGGTAATGCCTTACTTCGGTGACCTAGTGGTTGAATAATCACGGTTAGTCTACTTTGAGGAGGGATGGATTTCCCTCCTCAACTTAAAGCACTCGACTCAATTTTGTTTCAGTCGGATTGAGTTGGTTATTTAGACTGAATTTTCTCTCTAATTTAGAGATCTATGGATAGTTAAGGGGCAAGGAATGTTTTCGTTTCTGGTCAAGCGCCTGTTTCAGGCACTGATAGTGATGTTTGTGATCAGTTTGGTGGCGTTTGCCATTCAGGACAACCTGGGTGATCCGCTGCGTGAGCTTGTAGGTCAGTCGGTTTCGGAATCGGAGCGTCAAGCGCTACGCGACGACTTAGGCCTGAACGATCCCTTTATCACAAAGTATACGCGCTTTGTGGGTAATGCACTGCAAGGTGATTTGGGTACCTCATATTTTTTCAAGCGACCTGCGGTTGAGGTGATTCTCGACAAGCTGGTGGCTACATTAGAGCTCGTGTTTGGCGCGACGCTTATCATCATTGTTTTCTCTATTCCGCTTGGGGTGTACTCTGCGATTCATCCTAAGAGTGTTTTTACCAAATTTGTCATGGCGATGAGCAGTGTCGGTATCTCGATTCCGGTGTTCTTAACCGCAATCATGCTGATGTATGTCTTCTCCATAGAACTCGGTTGGCTGCCTTCCTACGGGCGGGGCGAGACCGCTAATGTGCTCGGTTGGGAATCTGGCTTCTTTACCATTGATGGTATCAAGCACCTCATCCTACCTTGTATTGCGCTAGCGTCTATCATGTTGCCGTTGTTCATCCGCTTGGTGCGTTCAGAAATGCTGGAAGTTCTGAGTTCGGAATACATTAAGTTCGCCAAAGCAAAAGGTTTGAACTTACAAAAGATTTATTACCAACATGCACTTAAGAACACCATGCTACCAGTATTGACAGTAGGTGGTGTGCAGATTGGTACCATGGTGGCCTACACCATTCTTACTGAAACCGTGTTCCAATGGCCGGGCACTGGCTTCCTTTTCCTAGAGGCAATCAACCGTGTAGATACACCGCTGATCACTGCCTACGTTATCTTTGTTGGTCTGATCTTCGTGGTAACCAATACCATCGTTGACTTGCTGTACGGCATCATCAACCCAACTGTGAACCTAACTGGAAAAGGAGCTTAATCATGAGCCAATCAAATTTAACACCAGCTCCTGCTCCATCAGCGTGGCAGCGTTTCAAAGAGTCAGATTTTCTGTATTACTTCAAACGCGACAAAGTGGCGATGGCGAGTTTTACCGTCTTTATGATGTTCTTAGTATTGGCATTGGCTGCACCGATTCTTGCGCCAACAGACCCGTACGATCTGACGTCTATCGACATCATGGATTCTGAGTTGCCACCTTCGTGGATGGAAGATGGCGATGAGCGTTTTGTTCTTGGTACTGATGAGCAAGGCCGTGATATTTTATCGACCATTCTTTACGGTTCTCGTTTGTCTTTGACGATCGGCTTTTTAGCCGTCGGTCTTCAGTTGATTCTGGGTATCATCATTGGTTTGTCGGCGGGTTACTTCGGTGGTCGTATCGATAGCTTCTTGATGCGCTTTGCGGATGTTCAACTATCGTTCTCGACCATGATGGTGGCGATCATCGTCTCTGCAATCTTTAAAGCCAGCTTTGGCAGTGATTTTTACAGCCAATATGCGGTGGTCATGCTGGTGGTGATCATCGGTGTGGCAGAATGGCCGCAATACGCACGGACTATTCGTGCCTCGGTATTGGCAGAGAAGAAGAAAGAATACGTCGAAGCGGCGCGTGTGATGGGCTTTAAAGCTCCGCGAATCATGTTCCGTCACATTCTGCCAAACTGTCTATCGCCAATCTTGGTTATCTCGACGGTACAGGTAGCGAACGCGATCATGTCGGAAGCGGCGCTGTCATTCCTAGGTTTGGGTCTGCCAGTCGATCAGCCGTCACTGGGTGCGCTAATCAGCATCGGCTTTAACTACATCTTCTCTGGTGCATGGTGGATTACTGCTTTCCCTGGCATCGTGCTAGTAACATTGGTTTTGGTTATCAACCTGTTGGGCGACTGGCTACGTGATGTATTCAACCCGAAACTGTACAAAGGATAAGAATTTTCCCACCAAGCGTTGTAAATTCACTTAATTCCTTCCTAAACTGAGAGCCGGATGCAAATTCCGGCTCTTTTTTTGCTAGTTATTCTTTGTTCACATTTTTTTGGCGCTTTTCCGCCATGATGACCTTACCCACTAATTTAGAGTGAAGTGTATGGAAATGAAGAAGGCCCAACGCCCATCTAACGTCTTCCAAGCAAGCCTGGCTTTGGGTTTGTTGCTGGTATGCGCCCAGTTTTCTAATCCAGTTGAGGCGGAGGAGTTCCTTTGCCAAGCCACTCAAGCCAGCGAGAAAGAATTACCGATGCTTGAGAAAACGTGCCCAATTGGTAACGGAGTATGGGGAAAGAAAGTGCCGCAGGGGGGCAACTACCTTTACTGGATTCAATGCGGATTGCTACCCAAGCCTATGTCTCTCGCGAAAGCTAAGCCTCTCTATAGTAAAATCACGACCGACGTATGGATGAAGCCTGAATCCAAAGGCTATCGCTGTTTGATTGGACCTTACAAGGCATTGTCTGATGCGAGGGATGACTTACGAGGAGTCAAAACCTTGTCGAATTACAAAGAGGCGTTCATCCGAGTGGTTGGGAAAGGGACGAAACAACCAGTAACACCACCTACACCTAAATCTACTGTATCGTCGAAATCAGCCGCATCTTCGGTTAAGCCAACACCGACGGTGACCCCGAAACCCGCGCCAGTTCCTGCTGTGCGAGCTGATACCGACGCCTTTAAAGCGCGGGCAGAGAAGCCAGATACCAAGGCAAAAAGTTCACGTGATAGCTCTTCGTCTACGCCTGTTGCTAAGACCAAAGCGAAGCCAATTGTCACTGGAAATGATGACATTGAAGTTCGGTTGAGAACTTCAGTACAGGGCAAAACGTACGTGGTCCCATATTTACTCGATCACCATAATCAGTTTTACATGGAACATGGTAAGCCGTGGAACCGCCTCAACTACGAAAACTCGCACAAAGTATGTCAGCAACTGGGTATGAACTTAGCTAACCCTGCAGAGTTTAAAGCGCTGAGGGCGTCTGGGGTGATGGAAAAAAATCAATGGCCACTGCAACTGCCGTATTGGGGCAAAGATAAGAAAGGTTTGTTCGCCGATCGTGAGCCCAATCAGCTCACCGGGACCTCATTATTGAACGTGGTGTGCGTGAAATAACGACTCAGATATTGTGGTCAAAATATAGAAGAAAGCCCCGAGTTCGGGGCTTTTTTGCGGTCTCAAATATTATCGCTATTTGAGTGGCGTTTCTTTGTGACAGTTAGAGCAGATATACACTTCTTTGATGCCGACCAATCGTTCCCAAAGTGTTCTGCGTCTTCTGCGCAAATGCACGCTATCACAGCAAGGGTTAACGATGGTTGCTTTAGTCATCATCACCAGGCTCCAAAATCGGTAGTGAACTCGCGATGCTTGTCATGGCTTCTTTGCTGTTAGAGTACAGACCATATTCCGGTGCGGATTCATGACCGTTTTGTTCTTTACTCCAACGAATACCAATATAAAAGTCACCAAAATCGCGGTTGATGTAACGATGACGAGTTTTGTAATCTGACTCTGAGCCTGTTTCTTCTAGAATCAGCAGTTCACGGTCTTCATCATTCTGGATTTCCCAATTACCTGGAGTTTGGAATCCTGTTGGCATGAACGAAGTGTAGTTGTAAGTATCAGTGTCGTATTCGTACGCACCTGACGAGTATTTCAGGACTGTGTCGTCGCCTGTGCCATTACTTTCTACCATCAAGTCATGCTCTAACGTGCCGTGTTTGATGTGTTCTGCAACCGAAAGTGATTCTGCAAATGGGGTATTGCTTGAGTCCATCCAGAACAGCTCATCATCTGAGATTTTAACGATCATTTGAGTGCCGTTATGCTCGGTTTTGTGCTGGTACAACATTTCATACTCGTCGCCGTAGCTGTTGTATAGCTTACCGTCTTTCAGCTCAACGTCGTTACAGTCTTTATTGTTGTATTCCGTGTAACCAGTTTGTTGGTCCAGATCGGCAAGAATGGCGTAAGCATCGTGTTCCCATGTGTCTTTTAGGAAGTCACTGATGTTCGCTTTGTACTCTTGATTCATCTCATCGTGGTTTGAACCCCAGCAGAATAGTAGGCCTTCAGAATCTTGCATCAACATGGCGTAGCCAATTTCACCATCTTTCTGTGCAAAGCTACCCATTTTCCATTCTTGACCGTTGAAGTGCTCGTGAGTGAAGCCCAAAGTCGGTACTACTGGTGGTGGCGTGACGCCTTCGATAACCGTTGGCATGCTGAGCGCAATTTGTACCGCGGTATGGCCATCTGTTGCGCTAATCGCAAGTACTGCTCCAGCTTCACCTGCTTTTGTTGGTGTGCCTTTAATGGTGATAATTGCATTACCATCCTCAGATACTGTTAGACCTTCAATGTCTACATAGTCCGCTGAGTAGTCGGTAATTTGACCGTCTTTATCTTGGAACAAACCAGAAATATCGAGTGTTTGTTCAAACACTTCACCTTGTTGTAGGTACCAACCATCAACGATGGACTGCAGACGCGCTTGTTCTGTTTCTACAACCATTGGTGGTAAGTTTGCCGATTCGATTTCGAACTGAAATACGGTGCTTACCGTACCCAAAACCTTACCTGACGAATCAATGTCTTGCGCCGTTAGAACAATCTCAAAATCACCAGCTTTCTCTACGATTGCTGTTGGATGTAGAACAATCAGGTTGCCAGTTTGCACAACTTCAATGCCTGTGCCTGCAAAGTTGTGCGTCAGTTTGGTTGTCACAAGGTTTTGGTCTTTGTCTGCAAATAGACCTTCAATGTCTAGCTCTAAGCCATCAAAGTCCACGCCTTGTACGATTTTTGGTAGTTTTTCTAGCTTATCTTTAGCTGCCTTTTCGACGATTTTGTTTACGGTTAGCTTGTTATTAACTGCCGTTTCAGGTGCTAAGGTGTCGCTGTCTGGGGTCGCGTCAGTGATGATTGGACGTAGATTTGGGTCATTGATGTTTTCGCCAGATGCAACAAGACGTTCCACTTCTTGGTTTGCCGCTTGAGCAAACTCCGTGGCTTTTTTCTCGTAGTTCGTTGGGTTTTGTGCTTTCGAGTCGGTCAGAATCTGAGCGGTTTTATGTAGTTCGGCGTTTTTTGTCGCACCTTCAACAAAATCACTGTACAGATCAATTGGTGCTTCTTCTGAGCCTCCTAGCGCTTGGTTTACTTTCGCTTTCGCATCTTCTTCACTAATGGCTGGATCTTTTGCCATTTCAATCGCCACAAGATCCGTGATAGGTGAAATCACGTTTGACGATGTTGGTGCACGGAATACGATTTCGTGCGCCATAGCTTGGCCTGGATGATCCATATCTACCGTGTATTTGCCAGCGTACTCTTTCGCATCCAAGGCGATGAGCTGTTTCTGCTTTGAACCGTTTGGTGTGATGGTCTGTAGCGCTAGAGTGCTTTCTGGTTTTGCATCCAATTTCAGTTGACCTTTCTCATCGGTCAGACCAAGGAATGTTTCTTGAGTGTCCCATTGGCCGTTGTTGTTCGTATCTTCAAAAACAACGGCATGCTTGAAGTAGCCGTCAAAACCTGTGATCACAACGCCGTCGTTAGCACTGTTTGAACCACCATCTGAACCGCCACAGCCTGTAAGAGCGATAGCCACTGACGCTGCTAGTAAACTCACCTTATTCATTATTTATTTGTCCTTGTTTCGTTTCCGAATGAGAAAGTCGCTTTTTTTATTCTTTTTTTCTTTATATCTCACTAGTGAGATATAAGAGAGTGGTGTCTTTTTAATGACTATTGAGCTTAGGTTCAAGACACGAAAATCCGCACAAAACCCGTAAAATTTATTTCTATTTTTTGTCTATGATGGAAAATTTATAATTTGATCACGGTTCCAGTTTTATTTTGGAAATGATTGTTTTGTTAAAATAACCACCTGTAAAAAAGGTTTATTGGGTGTCGCTAAGGACAGGGGCGTGATAAATCATGTTGATCTTAAATTCCTCAACGCGATCAGCGAGCTCAGGTTTTGGACGTAAAATGTAGCTATACACCTCGCCATCAAGTAGCTCGTCGTAAGGGGAATAGTTAAGATCAAACGATAACGATTGTTGTCCAGTAGCGGGGGTGCTGATGAACTCGTGGCAATCAATTTGGTAAGTCGGATCGTCTGGGTTAGGGTCTGATATGATGTCGATTTGATAGTCTCCTTGACCAGCAATGACATGGCTGTGATACCAAATGGCGACATCGCTACAATACAGGTTAGGACCATAAGTGTGTAAATTGAAATCGGATTCGATGCTTTCACCATGAGGACCAATGACTTGAGTACCATAGTGATAAATATAATTGCCAACTTCAGCAACCAGATACCCCCCACTTGGGAGAGGTAGCAAATAATCAAAAAAGGAGATTTGATGCAGATATCGTCCTGTCGGTGCATTGATGCGCTTTTCCATGGACTGCTTGTTCTTTTGCATGGTATAGCTTTCGAATTGTTTACCATCAAACACGGTGGTGAAGTAGTTCCGAGTATCTTCATGAACCTGAGATGGGTATTCTTTTTTGATGGTCCAAATTTGGCGTACACCTTGGACATAAACGATCAACGAGTCATCACTGATTTTGTACTTGCCCACTTTTTTCAAGTCTCCCTTTTCAGGACACTGGCGTTTGTTGTGTGAGGCGGCATAACTTACTTCGCCCCCCTCAAACTGAAAGGCCTCGCAATACACCACTTCATACGCGTACGCGATACCGGCAAGATTTTGTGTCGTCTCTAGGCGATAAACTACATCGCCAACTAACGGATGTTCTGTGTCATTTTGATCGGGTGTGATAACGGGTAACTCAAAGCGCGTTGTGACCCATGCATGATCGCTATTACCGTGATAATCATCGCGCGCTGCTACCGCCAAATATGTGGTGGTTTTTATTTCCTCAGGCGCTCCTTGTACCATCATTTGTCCTTGGTTGAGGACTCTTAACCCATTGGCGTTTTCAAGCCAAATCTGAGTGGTGAGGAGATCGCCATCTGGGTCTTCAAAAAGCTGGTTAAGGTTGAGCGAATAACTCACCGGAGAGTTTTGTTTCAGCTCCCAAGCATAAATAATGGTTTGTAGCTGCTGTTCCACAGTGAGGTTGATGATGGGTTTATTATTCTCTGATGGGTCCTCTTGTGGTCGGCTGTTCTTATCACCCAATGCTGACTCGTAAAACGTGTTGTCTTCTGTGGTATGAAATGGATTCGTAACAGGGCCAGGTTGTCCTAAAAGGGCGGAGTTAAATGCGTCATCTCCCGTCTTTTTAGGAGTGCGATCCAACGCAGAACCTGTCAACGCTTGCTTTACTTCAACTAAAGATGTGCGCTCATATTGACGATGTGCTTGCTGGGTTGACTTGTCGGCGTTGTCTGACGAGTCTTTCACAGATGCCAAATTGTGTTTGTTTGAAATGAAGTAAATACCGAACAAACCGACGCATACTGCGCCGATTATCCAAAGCTTTTTGTTCATGATTACGTGTGCGCCATTCGTGATTGTAGCCAACTGCGAGAGAACTTGAGGTCTTTCTCTATCAGGCTTGCGCTGCACTCGAGTAGCTCACTGATTTCTTGGTTTTTCATGCCCATTAAATACTTGAGTTTGAGTGCGCTCGATTGGCGTGGATAGCGGCTACTGAAACTATCCAGAGCTTTATCCATGATAATCAATTGCTCGAAACGATCTTCTTCATCTCTCATCAATGTAATGTGTTGACGCTTTTGTGCTTGGTGCGAGCGTGCGTTGTCGATCAAGATTTGACGCATCACTTTGGCGGCCATCAAAAAGAAATCGCGCTTTGTTTCAATTTCACTCATGTCGCAGTTGGACATTTTCAGGTAAGCATCATGAATTAATGCCGTGGTGCTGTTGACGCTGTCTGCCAGTACTTTGTTGTCGGTGCCGTACTTTTCTGCATTTCGTTCACGCTCGTGCTGGGCGATCTTACGCAACTGTAAATAAGCAAACTGATAGAGCTCGCTCTCAGCTCGTTTATCACCAGATTGCCATTGTTGAATGATTTGTGTCAGTGCTACTGCTGTTGCCATGGTTATACATCCTCGCTCACTTTGACAAATTCAGAAATGGTGTGGGTTTCAATGCGATCGGAACCGTCTTGGTTGCGCAGAACATTTTGTTGATAGCGATATAAAATGCCTTGCTCCCAAGTTGCACCAGCTGGCAAGTATTCCCAGGTGGTGTAATTGATTTCAGATGGGGTTGTTGACCAACGTACCATGACGTTCATTTGCGCGAGTTCGGCTTTGGGGGCGCTATTGTTGACCCACCACATGTCGGCAAATTCGCGGGTAACATCTTGGGTGTACAGGCTTGTATCGGTTGGGCAGGTGTCCGTATTTTGCGGCAGTCGCATGACTTGTTGATGGCGCATCAATAGGCACGATTGTGTCATGGACTGTTGGTGGTATTCGGTTTGCTGCCACACACCGAGGTAGTCAATATCGTGTTCGCTAGTATTTGGATACGTAAACCAGAGCATTTCTGTGCGGTTATTGTGTTGGATGTTTTTTTTACGCCCGAGACCTTGTACTTTTTCCATCAATAACTCGGTGCTCGGATCAAAATTGAGGGCAACGGAGCGGTACTTCCAGTCACCTTCATCATCGAAGTCTTCGAGAGAGAAGCCATTCAAGTCGTTGCGGGTGCACCCTGTGATTGAACAACCAACGATATTAAACCAATCCGCAAACTTGCTTATCGGTTCGACGACATCTTCCGTGATAGGGCGCTTCATCGAGAGGAAGCAGCCTTGAAAATGGTCGCCAATGCTTGGGTGTTCAATCAATGAGTCTTTGGTGATAGTGAATCGAGTTTCACCAATAGGAGGACGATATTTGGGATGATGCTGATAGCGTAGATCGTAAGCACAAGCGCGGCCTTGCCAATCCTTCTTTTTGATGACGATGTTTTTGAACGTCATGTCGCGAGGTTCAAAAATGATCTCATCAGAGGAAAAGTTTTTTTCAATGTACTGCTGGCTTTCGTTTAGGTGCTCAATCGCCTCATTGACAGATACCCAATCGAGATTGAGGTAGCGTTTAGCGTCATCCAGGTAATTGAGATCAAGGCCTTTGAGCTGGCTTTGAAAGTGAGGATCAGAAAGCACACGGTTTGCTAGGACAATTTCCTCACGATTCTCAGGCGTGCTGTCGAGAGAAAGCAGCAGACGCGTCATATTGATGCTGCGGCTAGGTTTGGTTGTCGCCATCGTCGGCGTCAGCACTTCTTGGCTTGATAAGGTCGTCAGCAGATAACCTTTATCATCGTTACCAAGGAAGAAGCTAATTACATCACCGGGTTGGTAATGAAATGCACCTTGCTGAGTGACGCCAGTGATATTGGAACTGGTTTTGTAATACAGGCCAGTCACTGGGGCGTCGATAAAGTAGCCTTGCTTCAAGGTTGAAGCTGGTGGGTGTGAAGTGGCAACTGAAACGTCTGCTGCCAACGTGGACGTAGCCGTCAATGCAGACAGCCAAAATACCACTGAACGTGTATACATCTTGTTTTAAGCCTTATTGGTTGGTGCTGTCCTTAGACGCACAATTTGGCTGACAACTCATTGGTGTAGTTAGGTGCTTCTCTGGCACCGGTGTCATCATCGCCAACAACATTTTTTGTTTTATATGTTTGGGGATATCTGGGTTAGAGAGTATCCGCCTTCGTGTTAACTCCATCATGGAGTTCACTGAGAGATGTTCGACATTTTGCCCCTTCGCGTGGAAGATGAGGCGAGTCATTTCGTACATCATATCTTCTGCAATCTTCTTCTCTTGTTGCAGCTGGATATTCTTTTGCATCATGGCGCTGCCAAATAACACACCAGAGAGCACAATGATGCCTGACAATACCGAAGCAAGGGGACGTCGCTGTACCAAGCGAAAGGCGCTATACAATGGCCAGTTTTTTTTCTGCTCGATTGGGCGGCGTTCGATAATTCGTTCGATATCAATGCGCAATGCTCTAGCATCGGTATATCGCATTTGAGTGGCAGGACGCGTTGCGCGTCTTATCACCCAGTAAACATCAGACCAAATTGTTGGTGATGGAAACATCAAAGCGAGAATTTTGCCCAAGGAGTACACGTCGCTTTGCTCTGTTAGAACCTGTCCTGCTTGCTGCTCTGGGCTGGCAAAATTTTGGCTAAAAGCAATCAGCGCTGAGGGTGAGTCTTCTCGGTTGGAGTGCGCTTTTTGAGTCAAGTTGAAGTCAAGCAGCTTGGGACGCTTGCTACGATCAATCAGTATATTTTCTGGTTTTAGATCGGCATGCAAAACCTGGTGTTGGTGGGCGTGCTCCATCGCCTGACAGATCTGCTTAAACAGCAGCAGCTTCTCCGTTTTTTCTAGCTTATTTTCAGATAGGTACTCATCTAAAGTTTGACCAAACACCCGCTCCATCACGATGTAAACCGAATCTTGATGGAGACCGCCGTCAAACACTTTCGCGATGTAAGGATGGTTTAGACGCGCGAGAAGTTGAGCTTCATCGAAGAGTGCGCGTTGCCCTAACACATTACTCAAATTGCTTTGAATAAACTTGATAGCCAGATCTTGCTCGAACGTTTCATCTGCACGTAGAGCTGCGTATACGACACCCATGCCACCACGCCCCAACTCATGAGTTAGGCGGTACTTACTGATGATTTCTCCGCTTAGATCGACGTCTTGGTTCGTTGCCTGATGAGCACCAAAATAAAGTAACTGCGTTAGTTGTTCTTCCGGTGTCTCGTTGGCTAAAAGAGGAACGAGTTGTCGATACAGCTCAGGTTGACTTCGTTGCAATGCTTGGAGGTATTGCTGCTTTTGGGAGTCGTCCAGATCAAGCAGGTGGTAGTAAATCTGGGTTTCGCTAGAGCCTAACTGCACTGTGACTAATGTCTTATTCTTTTAGGTACGGCATTTTATAAGAACTTTGATATAAATGTCATTTATTTATTCGGTTTTGATTCACAATCCATGAAACGCAATTTGATGGCTAATGGAGTAATAACGTCATGATTTTGCGAATTATTTTCACTGAGCTTGTCGGCAGAGAGTCTATTCGTCATAATGTTACTTGTAACATTACTGATAAATCACATATTTATGGCTCAACAGAATAAGAAAACGCGTACGACATTGCAGGATGTCGCAGACCAGGTTGGTGTCACGAAGATGACCGTTTCACGCTATATGCGTAACCCTGAGTCGGTGGCAGAAAAGACTCGGGCTAAGATTGCGACTGCGATTGAAGAGATGGGTTACATCGAAAACCGTGCACCGGCGATGTTGTCAAAGTCCTCCAGTAAAGCCATTGGTATTTTACTGCCGTCTTTGTCCAACCAAATTTTTGCTTCCTTTGTTCAGGGCATAGAGATGGTGACCAAAGCCAATGGCTATGAGACGCTTTTAGCGCATTTTAGCTACGATGAGCTTGAAGAAGAGCGCAAGATCGCGTCATTACTCTCTTATCAAGTCGATGGACTTATTCTAACTGAAAGCCATCACACGCCGCGTACATTACAGATGATCAAAAATGCGGGCATTCCGGTGGTCGAAACCATGGAACTGCCATCGGAGCCGATTGATATGGCGGTTGGACTCGATCATGAAGATGCGTCGTACACCGTGGTTAAGCAGATGCTAGATACGGGGAAGCGTACAATCGTCTATTTTGGCGCGCGTCTGGATACGCGAACCAAATTGCGGATGCAAGGTTACGATCGCGCGATGACAGAAGCAGGGCTAGAACCCAAACATGTATTAACTGGTGATCATTCTAGTTTTTCTTTAGCGCATGATTTGCTCGAACGCGCACTGGAAATGCACCCAACGCTCGATGGGGTGTTCTGTACCAACGATGACATCGCAATTGGCACCATGCTGAGTGCGCAGCAACGTGGCATTCAAGTTCCACAGCAATTGGCAGTGGCGGGCTATAACGCGCTGGATATCGGTCAAACCATCAGCCCGAAACTGACCAGCGTTGATACGCCGCGTTTCCAAATTGGTGTAAAGAGCGCAGAGCTATTAATTGCGCGCCTGAAAGGCGAAACACAAGAAGAAAAAGTCTTCGATATGGGTTATCAGATCACGTCGGGAGAGAGTGTTTAACTAATTGTTAACTGCTCTTTGTATTCGCTCATCAATGGTATTGGTAGGTTAGGGTATGGCACATCAGCTGGATGCATTGGATCTCAACTTAATGCGTTTATTAAAAGCTGTGGTGGAAAACCGCAGCATCAAGCTGGCCGCAATGCAGCTTGGCATTTCTCAACCGAGCGCCAGCCGCGGCGTGATGAAGTTGAAGCAAGTGTTTGATGACCCGCTTTTTGTGCGTAAAGCACATGGGGTAGAGCCATCACCCATGGCGATTCGTCTCGCCGCCGAGTTCGACAATATGGTTGCACCACTGGAAAAAGTGGTGCAAGAATTTGAAGTGTTCGACCCACTGCAATACCAAGGGCAGATTGCGATTGTAACTGACCCTTATTTGATGGATGAGCAAGGGCAGCGACTGCTCACTGGTTGTCATCGAGCCTTTCCCAAAGCGCACTTTGCCTTTTCCAGCTGGAATACTTACTCGCACGATGAAATGTTAGAAGGTGAGCACGATTACTGCATTCTTGACCAAGAGACCGAGCTGTCGAAAGACATTTACATGCGCCCGTTATTCGTTGAAAAACGAGTGATTTTGGCGCGCAAAAACCACCCAACGTTGTCGAAAGTCAGCAATGATTGGGACACGGTGTCCAAACTACCACTCGTCTCTTTGCCTGCGCCTGCGTCATATAAACCGCTTTGTACCGTGGAGTCCGAGTATCGACGCATGGGTTATGAGCCAGTAGTGTTACTGAAGTCCTATAATTTGCGTTTGGCTTGCCAAATGTTGCAAGAAACCGACGCGATTATGTATGCCAGTCAAAGCTCGGCATTGTTGATGCCAGAACTCGCCTCTTACGCAATGCCACCCGTTAATCGTGAGTTTAGCCAGTTTGTTGTCTCTGGCGGTTTCCTTCAAACCAACCGCAACCATCCTTTGCACAGACACCTACATAAAGTGGTGCGACAAACCCTCAATACGCCGCTGATTTTTACGCAGTGACGTCACCTTATGGCATCGGCTGAATGAGAGAGTAGATGCTTTAACCTTATCAATATTGTGTGATTACATAGACAACTTACTTCTTAAGATATTCAAAAATGAATATCTCAATTACCTGTCTCTTTTTCCTACCCAGCGCTAATCTTATCTCAAATAGTCAGGAGAAGTGGCTCATTTTTATCTTTTTAACTTTTTGAATGTCGATACAGGTACGCGACATTCACCATTCTCCGTTATGCATTTTTTTAATTTCTGATGGAGGATTAATCATGCTAGTTGCACGTCTATTTTTATTGCTCGCCATCGTTGCCGAAGTAGCTGGCACCAGCACTATGTCTCTTATCGGACAAGGGCACGGGTGGTGGGGCTACATCGTAATGTATGTGCTGATCGCAATCTCTTACTACTTTCTTGCGTTTGCCGCGAAGAAAATATCTATCGGTGTGGCATACGCTGTCTGGGAAGGGTTAGGTATCTCGTTGATCACCGTGGTGTCGATCATCGCCTTTGATGCCAACTTAAACCATCAAGAGTTGTTTGGTTTGATGTTAGCCGTTGTTGGCATTGTGTGTGTGACCTTAGGGGAATCACATGGTCAACCTAACGCCAAGAAAAATGCCGATAAATCGGCAAAAGAACGTTCATTTTCTACTAGTACAAGGTGCGAATCATGAGTCAATTTTTTACGATGTCATTTGGATTTGTCGTGATGGCTGCCTTGGTCGATATCATGGCCAATATGGCGCTGACACGCTCAAAAGGTTTTAAATATAAAGGCTGGGGCATTGCGGCGATTGTGTTGGTACTGACAGCATTCACGCTGTTGGCACAAGCGGTGAAAGAGATCGACTTAGCCATTGCTTATGCCTCTTGGGGTGCGATCGGTATCTTGGGTACCGCAGTAGGTGGAGCCTTGCTGTTTAAGCAGAAACTCAAACCAATCGGCTGGTTTGGTATCTTTGTGGTGATTGCTGCCGTCGTGGTGATGAAGACCGCTTGATGTAATTTACTGAATGCTAGATATCGTCATTCTGAGCAGCAAGAGACGAGCAAGGTTCCTGATCTTGCTTAGTCTCGTCGGAATGACGGATTCATTCGTTTAAAAAGAACCGAGGCCAATCCTAAAGCTTGCCATTCTGAACTGCGAGGGACGGTCGTGATTCAGAATCTACCAACAAAAAGTGCTGTAGCAGAGGGGTTTTCTCTGGATTCACAGCACCTTGATATTAGATTCCTGATCTTGCTGAGGCTCGTCGGAATGACGGATTCATTCGTTTTTTAGAAAGAACCGAGGCCAACTCCAAAGCTTGCCATTCTGAATAGCGAGGGACGAGTGTGATTCAGAATCTACCAACACAAAAAGTGTTTCGGCAGAGGGGATTTTCTCTGGCTTCACAACACGTTGATAGTAGATTCCTGATATTGCTTAGGCTCGTCGGAATGACGGATTCATTCGTTTTTAGAAAGAGCAGTGGTCAATCCCAACGCTCGTCATTCTGAACAGCGAGGGACGAGCGTGATTCAGAATCTACCAACAAAAAGTGCTGTGGAAGAGGGGTTTTCTCTAGCTTCACAACACGTTGATAGTAGATTCCTGAGCTCGCCTAGGCTCGTCGGAATGACGGACTCATTCATTTTTAAAAAGAACCGAGGCCAACTCCAAAGCTTGCCATTCTGAATAGCGAGGGACGAGTGTGATTCAGAATCTACCAACACAAAAAGTGTTTCGGCAGAGGGGATTTTCTCTGGCTTCACAACACGTTGATATTAGATTCCTGATATTGCTTAGGCTCGTCGGAATGACGGATTCATTCGTTTTTAGAAAGAGCAGTGGCCAATCCCAAAAACTCGTCATTCTGAACAGCGAGGGACGAGTGTGATTCAGAATCTACCAACAAAAAGTGCTGTGGCAGAGGAGTTTTCTCTGGCTTCACGCATTTTGCTATTAGATTCCTGATCTCGCTTAGGCTCGTCGGAATGACGGATTCATTCGTTTTTTAGAAAGAACTGAGGCTAATCCCAAAGCTCGTCATTCTGAACAGCGAGGGACGAGCGTGATTCAGAATCTACCAACAAAAAGTGCAGTGGCAGAGGAGTTTTCTCTATCTTCACAACACGTTGATAGTAGATTCCTGATCTCGCCTAGGCTCGTCGGAATGACGAGGTCTTTCTTCTCGCCTTAAACAATGAAGCTTGCGCCTTCTTCTGCGCTAGAGACGTTTTGGCGGATCACGCTAAACAAGCCTCGTCCCCAGGTTTGTTGGGTAGATTCGGTGTCGAAATGAATCAACTCGCGACCAGTGGTATCGCTTAAGTTGTTCAGTTCGCCCGTTTGGCAATCAAGGCGAATCAAATCACCGTTGCGCACCAAACCAATCGCGCCACCACGAATGGCTTCTGGAGAAACATGAATCGCAGACGGAATTTTACCTGACGCGCCAGATAAACGACCGTCAGTAACCAACGCCACTTTAAAGCCCGCTTTTTGCACGTTACCTAAAATTGGCATCAGCTTGTGCAGTTCAGGCATGCCGTTTGCCGCTGGGCCGTTGTGTGTGACTACAACGATGCAATCTTTGTTCAGCTCACCACGTTTGTACGCGGCTTCCACTTCATGTTGGCATTGGAATACGATCGCTGGTGCCACAATCACGCGTTGCTCTTCTTTCACCGCAGACACTTTCACCACGGCTTTGCCTAAGTTGCCAGTCAGTACGCGAGTGCCGCCAGTATTTTGGAATGTGGCGTCTGGTTTGGCGATCACGTCACCGTCTTGGCTGCCTTGGCACGATGTCCAGGTCAGTTGGCCATCGACAAGGCTCGGTAGCGTCATTTGGTCTTCAAATTCACCAAACACGGGTTTCACATCGCGATGCAAAAGCTCGGATTGGTTCAAGCGGTGCAATAACGCGGGCACGCCCCCCGCGTCTTGGAACGCGTTCATATCGGCTGGGCCGTTCGGGTAAACGCGAGCTAACAAAGGAACCACATCCGACAGATCGCTGATGTCTTGCCACGTGAGCAAGATGCCAGCAGCACGCGCCACGGCGATCATATGAATGGTGTGATTGGTACTGCCGCCAGATGCGAGTAGAGCGATGATGCCGTTGACCAAGCTCTTTTCTGTGACCACTTCTGCCAACGGACGGAAGTGTGCAGAACCCGCCGTCATTGAGGCGATTTTCAGAGCCGCGTGATCGGTTAACGCTTTACGCAGTTGGGTATGGGGATGGATGAATGCCGAACCTGGCAGCATTAAGCCCATGGCTTCGAACACCAACTGGTTGGTGTTGGCTGTGCCGTAAAACGTACACGTCCCCGCAGAGTGGTAAGCGCGACACTCCATATCCAGCAGAGCGTCTTTGCCGACTTCACCCGCTGCGTATTTTTGGCGCACGTCGACTTTCTCTTCGTTGCTGATGCCCGTAGCCATCAGACCCGCTGGTACAAACGCAGTCGGCAGGTGCGCGTAAGACAGTGCGCCCATCAGTTGCCCCGGGGCGATTTTGTCACAGATGCCAAGCAGTAATGTGGCATCAAAGACATTGTGACTCAAAGACAACGCCGTTGATTGCGCAATTAAGTCACGTGAAAACAGCGACATATCCATGCCTGCTTGACCTTGAGTCACCCCATCGCACATCGCTGGCACACAACCTGCGACTTGCGCCGTATGGCCGTAGTCCGCCAGCACTTTTTTGATTTGTGCTGGGTAGTCTTGGTACGGCTGGTGGGCGCTCAACATGTCGTTGTAGGCGCTGATCAGCGCGACATTGGCATGAGTAAAATCGAGAATATTTTTCTTTTCAGAAGAGCAAGAAGCGGCGACTGCATGGGCTAAGTTACCACAAGATAAACCAACGCGGCCTTTGCCAGCTTCGGCTTGCACTTCGGTGCGAGCAAGAAAGGCAGCGCGCGCTTCGCGGCTGCGCTCGGTCAAGCGTTGTGTGACCTCAATAACAACAGAGTGAGTCATTACGCCACCTCGATCGCTTGCATTTTGATTAGCTCAGCGGCAGAGCGTTCCACCACGTCGCTGATGTCTCCGTCGATACTGACGATCAGAGTTTGAGGCTCGTTGTCTGGGCGCTCTAGTGTCTCGAATTGGCTCTTCACCATGTTTTCTTTCATGAAGTGGCCTTTGCGCATACGCATGCGATTAAGGATCAACTCCCTATCGCCATCAAGGAACAGGAAGGTCACGTTGTTGTTGCCTTCGCGGATCTGATCGCGGTAAATCTTTTTCAGTGCTGAACAGACAATAATGCCGTGTTCGTTTTTGCTTTCTAGGCTGTACGCCGCATCACGAATGCGTTCTAGCCATGGCTTGCGATCATCATCGTTCAGAGGCTGGCCCGATGCCATTTTCTGAATGTTCGCTCGTGGATGAAGATCATCACCATCAATGAATTTACGCCCTAGCTTTTTCGCTAGATGCTCACCAATTGTGCTTTTACCACTAGCACAAACGCCCATAACGATGACACTACTACCAGCCATAACTTATCCTCATAACCAAATTTGCGCGTGATCTCAATTTTTGAATTCACTTTAAAATATGGGTTTATCTTATTCATGTTATCGGTAACATGTTACCGGTAACTGAAATAAATGTGAACCATAACACAAACAATAATTCTTAAAGGTGAACCTATGGAGCAATTAACCCAAGCCCCAGATCCTACGTTCCTACTGACGATTGCAGGCCTTGCCATTGCAGCGTTACTCGTTCTGATCATTAAACTGAAAGTCCATGCTTTTGCTTCCCTTACTATGGTGAGTTTAGGTACGGCAATCGCCACTGGCGTTCCTTCAGAGAAAGTCGTATCGACCATGATGGGCGGCTTCGGCGGCACGCTGGCTTCCGTGGCATTGCTGGTTGGTCTTGGTGCGATGATCGGTAAAATTCTTGAAGTGACTGGCGGTGCGAAAGTGCTGGCAGACACTTTGATTGGTCGCTTTGGTAAAGAGCGCGCACCATTTGCTTTGGGCGTCGCTTCATTACTGTTTGGCTTCCCAATCTTCTTCGATGCTGGCCTTGTAGTGATGATGCCAATCATCCTAAGTGTGGCGGCTCGTTTTGGTGGCTCACCAATTAAATACGCGTTGCCTGCAGCTGGTGCTTTTGCGGTTATGCACGCGTTTGTTCCACCACACCCAGGTCCGGTTGCAGCGGCAGAATTCCTTGGCGCAAACATCGGTCTGCTATTGGTGGTGGGTATTTTGGTTGCTATTCCAACTTGGTACCTTGGCGCTTACCTATTTGGTTTGTACGCGGGCAAAAAATTCGATATCCCACTATCTAAAGCCTTCTTTAATGGCGAAGCGATGGTGGATGAGCGCAACGCACCAAAATTTGGCACGGTTATGACCATCCTTGTGCTGCCAGTCCTGCTAATCTGTTTGGATACGGTATTGAACACACTGGCGGTTGCGGGTGTGATTGATGGCAAAACGGCACTGGTTGAGTTCCTACGCATGCTAGGTAAAACCCCAGTTGCGTTACTGATCACTTTGATTGTCTGTCTGGCTGTGTTTGCCAAAGACTACGGCATGGCAAAACTAGAAAAATTATGTGGTGAGTCATTGGCTCCTATCTGTGGTGTTATCCTAGTAACGGGTGCAGGTGGCATGTTTGGCGGCGTACTGCGCTCAAGCGGTATTGGTGATGCACTGGCTGACGTTCTTACAGACACAGGTATGCCTGTGATTGTGGCGGCGTTTGTGATTTCAACCTGTCTGCGTGTTGCTCAAGGCTCGGCAACCGTAGCGCTAACCACCACGGCGGCTCTTATCGCGCCGGTTGTGGCAGCATCAACAGGTTTGAGTGAACTCGACCTTTGCTTTATCGTAATCGCGATTGCGGGTGGTGCAACGGTACTGTCTCACTTCAATGACTCTGGTTTCTGGTTGGTATCTCGTCTGCTTGAGATGGATGAGAAAACCACATTAAAAACTTGGACGGTAATGGAAACGTTACTTGGCGGTATCGCGTTTATTATCGTCGCAACATTAAGCTTTATTCTTTAGAGGTTCCCCATGACAACACTTGAACAACGATTAAGAGAAATCAAAATCGTCCCAGTTATCGCAATCAACGACGTAGCACACGCTCTGCCACTGGCAAAAGTGTTGGTAGAAAACGGTTTACCATGTGCGGAAGTGACATTCCGCACCGAAGCGGCGGCGGAGTCGATTCGCATCATGCGTGAAGCGTACCCAGAATTGTTGATTGGCGCGGGCACCGTTCTGACCACAGAACAAGTGGATATCGCGATCGAAGCAGGCGTGGACTTTATCGTTAGCCCAGGCTTCAACCCAACCACAGTGAAATACTGTCAGCAACGTGGTGTGACTATCGTACCGGGTGTAAACAACCCAAGCTTGGTTGAGCAAGCGATGGAAATGGGTCTGCGTACGTTGAAGTTCTTCCCTGCTGAGCCATCAGGCGGCGTAAACATGCTGAAAGCACTCACGGCGGTTTACCCAGTGGAATTCATGCCAACAGGTGGCGTAAGCCCATCCAACGTGGAAGATTACCTAGCGCTGAAATCGGTTGTGGCTTGTGGCGGTACTTGGATGGTGCCAACCGCAATGATGGACAACGGCGATTGGGAAGGCATTGCTGAATTGGTTCGCGCAGTTAAGTAAAACGCACAAACGGCTCCGAAATACCCCGAACGTTAGAAAAAGTGATACAAAAAAGGGTCATCAAGTTACTTGATGACCCTTTTGCTTTTGGAATGAAACGGCTTTAGAAGTGATGCTTCATAAAGCGCTTAATAAAGCGAATGAAATCTGCTTCGGCTAGCTTCGCGCACTTCAATGTTTGGGCGTGAGACAATTCTACATCTCCCAAGCCTTCTGCCATGTTGGTGATCGCACACACTGCCAATACGGGTAAGCCGCAATGCGCCGCAGAAATCACTTCTGGCACGACCGACATGCCCACCACATCACCACCGATGATTTGCATCATGCGGATTTCGGCTGTGGTCTCAAAGTTGGGGCCTGTGTAAGAGACAAACACGCCTTCATTCAGGTGAATGCCATTGGCTTTGCCGACTTCAAACGCTTCTGCGCGCAGGTCTTTGTCGTACGCATTGGCGAGGCTGAAGAACCTCGGGCCGTACTCTTCATCATTCGGACCGATCATTGGCGATTCAGGCATGGTATTGATGTGGTCATGAAATACCACCAGAGAACCGACGTCGATGCGTTCAGGGCGAAGTGAGCCTGCCGCGTTGGTGACGAGCAGAAACTCACAGCCCAGCTTTTTAAAGGTGCGCACGGGCGTGGTCATGACCTTCATTGAGCCGTGTTCGTAGTAGTGACCGCGACCTTTCATGCACACTACGTCTACGCCACCCATGGTACCAAGTACCAACTCACCAGAGTGGCCTTGCACGGTGCTAACCGGAAAGCCTTCGAGCTCTTCGTATGGAATGACCACTTTGTCTTGTAGTTCATCTGCCAATACGCCCAAGCCAGAGCCTAAAATAAACGCCGCTTTAGGTTGGAAGTTTGGTTTGCGTTCGCGAATGGTTTGTAGCGCACCGATTACTGGATCGTGATTCATGTTAGTCACCTTCTGGTTGTGTGTTGATTCTATTGTGTGACTTTCTGCGCTGGTTATCTTTGCTTTATTCGCTACTATCATCCTTAAAAAGAGGATGATGAAATTCGCTAGGACTCAATGCATGAAGTCAGAACCATTTGAGCGCGTGACGCTGAAGATGCTGCGTTACTTTTACGAGGTCGCACAAACCAAGCATTTCACTAAGGCCGCCGAGAACCTCAATATCACCAATTCGCCGTTGAGCAATCGCATCAAAGAGTTGGAAGAAGTGCTTAACGTCAAACTGTTTGAGCGTGATTCAAGAAACGTCATGCTGACGGAGGCCGGGCGATTGTTGGAGTCCAAATGCCAACTGATTTTTCAGACCTTGGATGTCTCGCTCAATCAAGTGCAGCAAGTGGGGTTGAACCAGAGAAACATCTTGCGAGTTGGTGTGGTAAGTAGCGCATTTTGGGGTGGATTTGATCGTCTGTTACAGCGTTTCCATGCTGAGCATGACACTTATCACGCCGACATTTTTGACCTCAACCCAGAGACGCAAAAGAAGCATCTGAGCGAGAAGAAAATTGATGTGGGCATTGTGCGTTTTGCCGATGCACTCAACATTTATCCGTATCAGTCGGTATCTTTGGGTAAAGATGTGTTTGTGGTGGCGGTGTCGGAGCAACATGAGTTAGCCAGCAAATCTTTGCTGCGGCTCCAAGATTTAAAGACGTGTGAGTTTGCGTTTATGAGCTTGGCGAATTCTGCCTCGGCAAACTTCATCATCAATGCCTGTCTGCAAGAAGGCTTTTCACCCCATCTTGGCAAACAAGTGGTGGAGCCAAGCACCTTGATGGCGTATGTGGCAAACAGCAATACCGTGACGTTGGTGCCGTCGACGTTTTCTCAGCATCATTGGCATGGGATTCGTTTTATCAAGCTGAAAGAGTCACTGCGTGCAGACTTGTGTCTGATTCATGACGGTAAGCAGGAGAGTGCTATCAAAGCCGAGTTTATTCGCACGTTATTGGAGAATGCGAGTTAAGCATGGTCTAACAAAAAAAGGTCATCCTAAGATGACCTTTTCAAATGATTCGCTGAAATCAGCAATGCGATTAGCGCGCAATTAACGCATCGTTACGAACTCTTCTGAGCCCGTTGGGTGGATAGCCACAACAGAGTCGAAGTCTGCTTTGGTTGCGCCCATCTTCATTGCTACGCCGAAGCCTTGGATCATTTCATCTACCGTGAAACCGATGCCGTGTAGGCCAACAACCGTTTCTTCTTCGCCCGCACATACAAGCTTCATCTTACATGGTTGACGGTGCTTAGTAACAGCGGTGTACATCGCAGTAAAGCCAGATGTGTAGACTTTGATGTTGTCTTTGCCGTACTTCTCTTCTGCTTCTTGCGTTGTTAGACCGATAGTGCCGATTGGTGGGTGGCTAAATACCACAGTTGGTACCAAATCGTAGTCCATCTTCGCGTTTGGTTTGTTGTTGAAAAGACGCTCAGAAAGTTGACGACCCGCTTTCACTGCTACTGGTGTTAGTTCGATACCGCCTTCCATGATGTCACCCACACAGTAGATGCCTTTCACGTTCGTTTCTTGGTATTCGTCTACCTTGATGTAGCCTTTTTCGTTCGTTGCAACGCCAGTTGACGCTAGGTTGATTGCGTCAGTTGCTGGGTGACGACCGATTGCCCAAATCAGTTGGTCAACGTTTTGGCTCTCACCGTTTTCTAGGTGCAGAGTTAGGCTGCCATCGGCTTCTTTTACCACTTCTTTTGGTACAGAATGGGTGTGCAGTGTTGGGCCTTCTGCGTCCATTACTTCAACCAACGTATCGATGATCATTGGATCGAAGCTACGTAGTGGTGACTCTTTACGTACGAACAGGTGCGTTTCTGTACCTAGCGCGTGCAGTACGCCAGCAATTTCAACTGCGATGTAGCCTGCGCCCACAACCGCAACGCGTTTTGGTTGCTCTGCTAGGTCGAAGAAGCCGTTTGAATCGATGCCGTATTCAGCGCCTGGAATGTTTGGAATAGTAGGACGACCACCAACCGCGATCAGGATGTGATCTGCTGTGTAGTGTTCACCGTTTACTTCGACAGTTTTTTCGTCAACAAACTTAGCAAAGCCTTTAATCACGTTTACTTTGTTGTTGCCAAGAACGCGATCGTAAGATTGGTGAATACGACCGATGTATGCCTGACGGCTCTCAACCAGTTTGCTCCAGTCGAAACCTTTCACGTCGACATCAAAACCGTAATCTTCTGCGTACAGGTTCATTGCTTCTGCGATTTGCGCGCCATGCCACATTACTTTTTTCGGTACACAACCTACGTTGACACAGGTACCGCCAAGGTCTTGAGCTTCGATTAGCGCAACTTTCGCGCCGTACATCGCCGCACGGTTTGCAGATGCGATGCCGCCACTGCCGCCACCGATACAGATATAGTCAAAATGAGTCGCCATTACTTTCTCCAAGAGCTTATAAATTTTATCTGGTACATAGATAGATTGGGATGACCTTGTCCGAACTCAATGCCACCGTTATCCCACTATCATAAATCGAATTCGACTAATTCCTAAATGGGAAAAAGCGACAATACTTATGACAAATAGCGATGAGAGGCACAAAAAGAAGAATAAGCACGACTGGAGGGAGAAGGTGAGAGCATAAAAAAGCGCAACGAGAATATCGTTGCGCTTGAAGATATCGGTACTGAAGTGCTTACTCTGGCACAATCCAGTCCACTTTCCAGTGGCCAGTTGCTGGTGCGATCGCGTCTTGCAGGAATGGCAGAATCTCTTTCATCTGGCTTTCCAGTTTCCACGGTGGGTTAATCACAATCATGCCGGATGCCGTCATGCCGCGCTCGTTGGTATCTGGTGCAACACCTAACTCGATTTGCAGAATTTTACGAATGCCCAGTGCTTCCAAGCCTTCGATCATATCTTCGATGTCGTGGCGGTTTACCACTGGGTACCAAATCGCGTAGATACCGGTTGCCCAACGTTTATGGCTCTGATGAATCGCTCGCACCACATCGCGGTACTCTTTCGCGAGTTCGTATGGTGGGTCAATCAGCACCAAGCCACGACGCTCTTGTGGCGGTAAGCTTGCTTTGAGGCGTTGGAATCCGTCTTCTTTGAAGATGCTCACTTGGCGATCACGATGGAATTCTTGCTCTAACAATGGGTGATCGGCCGGGTGCAACTCGGTCAGCACCATGCGATCTTGTGGGCGGATTTGCGCGCGCGCCACACGTGGTGAGCCTGGGTAGTAACGCAGCTTCTCGCCATTGTTGAGCACTTTAATGGCATCGATGTAGCTTTTGATGTCTTCAGGAATGCTTGGGTTATCCCAAATACGTGCGATGCCTTGTTTGTATTCGCCCGTTTTTTCAGACCATTCGTGAGTCAGATCGTAACGGCCCACACCCGAGTGGGTATCGTGATAAACGAATGGTTTATCTTTTTGTTTCAGCGCATCAAGAATGAGGCTTTGAACGATGTGTTTGACCACGTCGGCATGGTTGCCAGCGTGGAAGCTGTGGCGGTAACTTAACAAATTAAACTCTCGAAACACTCTTTGGCTGAGTGTGGTCTGTGATTTTCGCGATATGGCGGTATTATACTCAAGTAACTTAAAGAAGTAGAACTTCGATTCAAATCAGTATCACTGATAGGGATTCGCTATTGAAATTTCTTTAAGTCACCCATACTTAGTATGAGTAAACAAATTGAACCTAAGTGGGATTGTGCCGCTCCAATAGAGTGCCAAACCGAACTTAGGCATAACAAGACTCAAGGACAGAGTAAGCGCTCTTTGACCCATTCGGTCATTGCTGCATCGAGAAAGGGAACGGAAATCCCCCCATCCATGTTGTCGGCTTGCCTGTGCATTGAGTTCGCCTACTGTTTTGCAAACACCAATAGGTGCTTTGCAAATGCGAATAGGCAAATACAGAGCCAAAACACAAAAGGAATTATTCATGTCTAATCCACTTCTTACGTTTACGGATCTTCCTCCGTTTTCGCAAATCAAACCAGAACACATTAAACCTGCAGTGGAGCAGGCGATTGCGGATTGTCGTGCCAAGATTGACGAGGTACTAAAAGACAACGCAAACCCAAGCTGGACCAGTGTGATCGCGCCAATTGAAGAAGCGGATGACCGCTTGAGCCGCATTTGGTCACCAGTGGGTCACATGAACTCAGTAGTGAACAGCGAAGCGCTACGCGAGGCTTACGAAAGTTGCCTACCAATTTTGTCAGAGTACGGCACTTGGGTTGGTCAGCACAAAGGGTTGTACGAAGCGTACAAAACCATCAAAGCGAGCGAAGAATTTGCAACGTTAACTCGTGCCCAGCAGAAAACCATCACTGATGCACTGCGTGATTTCGAGTTATCAGGCATTGGTTTGCCATCCGATGAGCAGCACCGTTACGGCGAGATCAGCAAACGTATGTCTGAGCTGAGCTCTAAATTCTCTAACAATGTGCTGGATGCCACCATGGGTTGGACCAAGCACATCACAGACGAGAAAGACCTAGCAGGTATGCCAGAATCGGCGCTGGCAGCAGCGAAAGCTGCCGCAGAAGCAAAAGAGTTAGATGGTTACCTCATTACGCTAGATATCCCATCTTACCTACCTGTCATGACGTACTGCGATAACCAAGAGTTGCGTAAAGAAGTGTACGAAGCGTACGTGACGCGCGCTTCTGATCGAGGTCCAAACGCAGGCAAATGGGATAATTCAGAAATCATTACTGAGCAGCTAAAACTGCGCCATGAAATTTCACGTATGCTAGGTTTCAATACTTACAGTGAAAAGTCGTTAGCAACAAAGATGGCTGAAACGCCGGATCAAGTGCTGGGCTTCCTGAATGACCTAGCGACACGTGCGAAACCGCAAGGTGAACGTGAAGTCGAAGAGTTACGTCAGTTTGCGAAAAGTGAGTTTGGTGTTGAAGAGCTGAACGTTTGGGATATCGCTTACTACAGCGAGAAACAAAAGCAGCACCTGTTCCAAATTTCGGATGAAGAACTGCGCCCATACTTCCCAGAGTCAAAAGTCGTGAGCGGTCTGTTTGAAGTGCTAAACCGCGTGTTTGGCATGACCGTTACTGAGCGCGAAGGCGTAGACACTTGGCATGAGTCCGTGCGCTTTTTCGATATCTTTGATGCTGAAGGCACACTCCGTGGCAGCTTCTACCTAGATCTCTACGCTCGTGAACACAAACGTGGCGGCGCGTGGATGGATGATTGTCGTGGTCGTCGCGTTACGCTATCTGGCGAGCTGCAAACGCCGGTTGCGTATCTAACGTGTAACTTCAACCGTCCAGTGGGCGACAAACCAGCACTGTTCACGCACGATGAAGTCGTGACGCTATTCCATGAGTTTGGTCATGGAATCCACCACATGTTGACGCAAGTTGATACAGGTGCTGTTTCAGGTATTAATGGCGTGCCTTGGGATGCGGTTGAGCTACCAAGTCAGTTCCTAGAAAACTGGTGTTGGGAAGAGGATGCGCTGGCGTTCATTTCTGGTCACTATGAGACAGATGAGCCGCTACCTAAAGCGATGCTAGACAAAATGCTCGCAGCGAAAAACTTCCAATCTGCGATGGGTATTTTGCGTCAGCTAGAATTCGGCTTGTTCGACTTCACGCTTCACACCGAATATGACCCTGAAGTGGGTGCGCGTGTACTGGAAACTCTGGCGAAAGTGAAAGAGAAAGTCGCGGTAGTTCCTGCGGTTGAGTGGGCGCGTTTCTCACACAGCTTCGGCCATATTTTTGCTGGTGGCTACAGTGCGGGTTACTACAGCTACCTATGGGCTGAAGTGCTGTCGTCAGACGCGTATTCTCGCTTTGAAGAAGAAGGCATCTTCAACAAAGAGACGGGCCTAAGCTTCCTGAACAACATTCTAGAAATGGGGGGCAGTGAAGAGCCAATGGAGCTGTTCAAGCGCTTCCGTGGCCGCGAGCCACAAATCGATGCACTGTTGCGCCATTCGGGTATTGCGGCGTAAATTGAGCAAAAAACATCAAGGCCAACCGTTCAGTTGGCCTTTTTTGTACATTTTTTATAAAAAATTTTACGGATTTACGTTGCGGTTGATCGGGTTCTGCAACGATATCAATGTCTCTGTGGACTGAACCTCATCAATGGCTTGCAGCTTGTCGATCAGTACAAATTGCAGCTCTTCAATCGATTTGCACATCAATTTGACGAATATGTTATACGCGCCCGTGGTGTAGTAAGCTTCAACGACTTCGTCGAGCGCGTTGAGTTTTTCTAACGCGGAGTGGTAATCACGAGCTGCATTGAGGTTAATACCAATAAAGCAGCACACATCGTAGCCAAGCTTTTTGGTATTGATGATCACCTCCGTTCCTTCGATGATGTCAGCCGACTTCATCTTCTCGATACGCACATGGATAGTGGCAGGGCTGACATCGAACTGCTTTGCCATTTCTGCGTAGGGCGTTCTGGCGTCAGCCATCAGTGTTTTTAATATTGCGCGGTCAAGGTCGTCGAGTTTCGGCAGGCTCGCATTCATACTATGATTTCCGTTAGGGATAGAGTTTTACCTCCCTTTTATACTCATAGCGGATAGGATTCACAAGGTTTGGCAGGAGTAACTGCGGGTTAACTCCGAGCTATGGAGATAATGTGCAGCGTTTTCTGGTTATTGCCGCGCTATGTTGGAGCGCGTTTGCTACGGCCTCAGATCCGAAGGTGTTGGTCGTGCACTCCTATCATCAGGGTTTTTTCTGGACGGACTCCATACAGCGAGGCATCGAGCAACAGCTGGGCGATCGAGCGTTGGACATGCGTGTGCTTTATCTAGACTCGAAACGTAACCAGAGTGAGCAGTTTTTTGCACAACTAAAATCCTTATATCTTACGAAATTACGCAAAGAGCGATTCGATGCCATTTTAGTGAGCGATAACAATGCGCTTGAACTCATGCAGCGTTTAGCCCCAATCATCAAAGACACCCCAGTTATATTTAACGGCATTAATAACTACCATCCTTCTTTACATCGTTCTCTGAATGCAACCGGAGTCATGGAAGATGTCGATTTGGAAGCGAATCTCGCTCTTATTGAGCGCTTACATCCGAACTACACACAAGTTCTCATCGTCAGTGACCACTCGGTGACCGGTGAGGTGTTGCGTTATCAAATCGACAATTTTGTCCTCAAGTTCCCGCAATATCGAGACAAAATCGTACAAGTTGTCCCAGACAGTATCATCGATCTAAAACAACAAGTCGCAAAACTGAGTTCCGATAAAGTCGTCTTGTTCTGGACCTATTACCGAGATAAACAAGGTATGGTTGGCAGCGAGCGTGACTGGGTTGGTGTCAACAAAGTCTCAAACGCGCCGCTGTTTATGGTGCATGACATTGGTTTGGGTCATGGCGCAGTTGGAGGGGTTATTCAAAGTGGTTATCGGCATGGTATTGAGAGTGCAGAGATGCTTGAATTCGTTTTGGATAACCCTGATCAGCCTCTGCCTGCCGTGAAAAAAAGTGATTCTGAAATAAAGCTCGATTACCAAGCGGTAGCGCGTTGGGGATTGGGGGCTGAACAAGAGGTTTCTGCGGTATTTTTTAATAAGCCAATGAAGCTTTCTGAACGTTTTGCCAAGGAAATTCGCCTGTTTGGTAGTCTGTTTGTGGTGATGTCGGTGGTCATTTTGCTGATGGGTTATTATTTACAGCGGATGCGTCGCAGTGAGAGCGCTGCGCGAGAAAGCCAGGCTATTCTAGAATCGATTTTCGATCAGAGCATGCAGTATATGGGCATTTTGGATGCCAACGGTGTGCTTAAATCGGGCAACGATCACCTTCAATCCTTACTTTATCACCAAGGACTGCGTTTAGACCGACCACTTTGGTTTCATCCCAACTGGAGTGAGAAAGCCCAAGCGCTGCTAGAGGAGTATTTCCATGCGCCTCACCATCAAGTGTCGACGTTTGAAGCTGAAATTTGGAGTAAAGAACACGGCTCCTTGGTATTAGAAGTTTCGCTCAAGCCTTTTTCTCAGCAAGTAGGGAATCATAAGCAATACTTGTTTGAAGCGCGCGATATTACCAGTCGTAAATTGATGGAAGACAAGCTCTACCAACGTGAGTCAACCCTACGCAACTATTATGAGCAGCAGCCCGTGATGATGGTGACGCTTGATAGTAATAACCGAATTCAAGAAGTGAATCGATTTGCTCAACTACTTCTTGGCTACAAACCGATGGACATGCTCGGACATCGCCTGAGGGAGTTCTATTTTGATGACAAAGTGCTGTTCCCTCGCCAAGTGTTATTGCAACCCAACCAGCAAGTGCATGGTGTTTGGCGACGTGAAGTCGAGTATCGTCATGCAAATGGTCATCGTGTTTGGGTGCGCGAGAATATTCGTCCGCTGAGTGAATCTGAGCAACTGCTGATTGTGGGCGAAGATATTACCGAAACCAAACTGCTCTCCGAGAAATTGGAATACCAAGCTCGCTATGACTTACTGACGGGGACTTACAACAGAAACCATTTTGAACTAGAGCTTAAGACCGCACTGTGCGAAGTGGACAGCCATCGTCGAGTCCACGCCATGCTGTACCTCGACTTAGATCAACTAAAAGTCCTCAATGATACGGTTGGGCATGATGCAGGTGATGCGGCGATTCAATTCTGCGCCAGTATGCTGGAAGGCGTTCTGCCGTACAATTCCATCTTGGCTCGAATGGGAGGCGATGAGTTTGCGGTGTTACTCAAAGACTGTGACGAATATGGCGCCATCAATATTGCCAAACTGATCATCTCGACACTAAGCGAACACCTCTTTATTTGGGAAGACACACGCCTGTTCATCAGTTGCTCAATTGGTATCCGTATCATCGATCATACCGCTGATACGCCACAAATGGTGCACGCTCAAGCAGACTCTGCTTGTCACGCCGCTAAAGAGCAAGGCCGTAACCGCTATAATCTATTCAGCTTAGATAACGAAGAGTTGCAGCGTCGTCAGATGGAAATGCAGAGCGTCAATTTGGTGCATGAGGCATTGTCGAATCAACGTTTAGAACTGTTTGCTCAACCGATAAAAAGCTTACAAAAGCACGAGACTCAAATGTATTTTGAGATTTTGGTGCGTATTCGCAATGGGTACGGTGATTATGTTTCTCCTGCGCTGTTTATCCCTGCTTCCGAGCGCTACAACATTGCCCATTGGATTGATAAGCAGGTTATTACTCAAACACTAGAGTGGTTTGAACAGCGTCCTGAGGTGGTTGAACAGCTTGGTCGCTGTTCGATAAACCTTTCAGGTCAATCTATGGGGAATCAAGAGTTTATTGACTTCTTATTGGAGCGATTGGAAAGTTCGACTCTGCCGTGTGAAAAAATCTGCTTAGAAATCACCGAGACAGCGGCGATGAGCAATCTGGATCAAGCCATTGAGTTGTTTACCAAGCTAAAGGCTCTGGGTTGCATGATTGCATTGGATGATTTCGGATCTGGATTGTCTTCATTTGGTTACTTAAAGAAACTTCCTGTCGATATCGTGAAAATTGATGGTCTTTTCGTGCAAGATATCAACGTAAATGAAATGGACCGCGTGATGGTTCGTTCAATCAATGACTTGGCGAAGCAACTAGGCAAAGTGACGGTGGCGGAGTTTGTCGAAAATGACCAGGTCATGCAGCATTTGATAGACCTCGGTGTGGACTACGGCCAAGGCTACGGTATTGGCCATCCTAAGCCGCTTTCTGAGATAGTGGAGCAACTGACGGCTGTATAACCTCTGCGTAGCAAGCTCAACCTAGCATTAATAGGTAACTTAGGTATACACTCAGCGCCAGTTACCTCGATTTTTATTGGAGCCTCCTTTTGCAACTGCAATTGATCTGTGAAAACCCGTCTCAACAATCTCATCTTGATGAACTCGCTGCGCGTTGGCAGCTTTCTCACACTGACGATAGCGATTTTGCTTTGGTGCTAACCACCGAGCGTTTGGAGCTACGTAAAGTGGATGAGCCAAAGCTGGGTGCAATCTTTGTGGATTTGATTGGTGGTGCGGTCGGTCATCGTCGCAAGTTCGGTGGTGGTAAAGGCCAGGCAATTGCGAAAGCGGCGGGTTTGAACAAAGGGGCAACGCCAACCGTGTTAGACGGCACGGCAGGCCTTGGTCGTGATGCGTTTGTGCTCGCCTCGCTAGGTTGTAAAGTGCAGATGGTCGAGCGTCATCCAGTCGTAGCCGCTTTGTTAGATGATGGCTTGGCTCGAGCGAAACAAGACTCAGAAATCGGCACCTGGGTATCTGAGCGCATGTCGCTAATCCATGCTTCTAGCCATGATGCGTTGGAACAATTGGCGCAAGATAAAGACTTTGTCCAGCCAGATGTGGTGTATCTTGACCCGATGTATCCGCACCCAGAAAATAAAAAGAAGTCGGCGCTCGTGAAAAAAGAAATGCGCGTTTTCCAATCGTTGGTTGGCGCCGATTTGGACGCCGATGGCCTACTAGAACCAGCCATGGCGTTAGCCACAAAGCGTGTAGTAGTTAAACGCCCAGACTATGCTAACTGGCTGAACGAGAAAAAACCGACCATGGCGATTGAAACGAAAAAAAATCGCTTCGATGTCTATGTTAAAGCATCGATGGCATAACTTCCTGACGGCTCAACTTTTCTTGTCACAGTACGGTGTATCGTGCTGTGACTCAGCTTCTCTTTCCTCGTCTCTATTGATAGTTTTCTCTTGCTAATTCCCTTTCCTGACTGTATATCTAACTAAGAATTATTATTATTTCACTTGTTGTGATGCGGTCGATAACTGGGAAGCTGGAGTAGTAGAATGGCTAAACGTTTATGTAAAATGAGTCGCAAACAGATCGCGGCAGAACTTGGTGATATCCATCGTTTAGTTGTCGCACCAAAATTCGTTTGTCGTTCTTGCGCACGCTCTTCATCGGCCAAAGATACCCTTTGTAAGCCAGCCGCAATTCCTCCACAAAAATGCCAAGACAAGCCATTGAGTGAGCAACAAGCATGTGGCTTATTGGTTGAAGCTCTGCCATCACAAGCGATTCCAGTGACCACTAAACAAAGCAACGAAAAAGCCGCGATTGTGAAGCGTGTTGTTGAGCGCGTGAAAGAGAAAAAACAAGCCGAAAAATCTCCGGAGCCAGTAAGAGCCGACGCATCAGTATGGTTTGATTTAGCGGATAAAAAATCGCTCAAGAAAGCGAAAAAAGCACTGAAAAAGCACTATAAGCAGCAAAAGAAGTTGCTAAAAGTGGCGAAAAAACAACAAAAGTTACTTAAGCGTCAGCGTAAACTGGAAGCGCGTAATGCGAAACTAGAAGTGTTGCTGCCAACGCCACCTAATGCTTTGATGAACGCAATCTCACAAGCCAAAGTGCATTAATCAAATAAAAAAACGCTCTCCAGTCGGAGAGCGTTTTTTATTGTCGAAATGTTTATAGGATTAGCTGCGTTACTTATTGGCGTAGCTCATCTCTACGCGCTTTTTCACCCAGGTTTCGTTAATCCATAGGGATAGCATGATGATCGCACCGCCAATGGCGAGTCGCATGACATCAACATCGCGGTTCCAAATCACAATGTTTACAATCAAGCCCGCCGGAACCAATGCATTGTTCATTACTGCCAGTGCACCTGCGTTCACCATAGTCGCGCCTTTGTTCCAAGCAAAGTAACCAAAACCAGAAGCAATCAACCCAAGGTATGTCAGAATGCCCCATTGTGTTGCAGTGGTAGGTAGTTTGTCGAGGTTACCCATGAGCGCGAAAGCCACGGTTGCTACACAAAGTGCACCTAAGTAGAAGTAGCCAAACACGGTGTGTTGTGGCAAATCGACGGGTTCACTCTCCATGATATATTTGTAGCCCACCTGACCGATGGCAAAGC
This sequence comes from Vibrio sp. 779(2023), assembly GCF_033344285.1. NCBI lineage: Bacteria > Pseudomonadati > Pseudomonadota > Gammaproteobacteria > Vibrionales > Vibrionaceae > Vibrio > Vibrio sp. 779(2023). Next base: position 468,574 of record NZ_JAWPOM010000002.1, on the reverse strand, counting down.
AGAGGTTTGCTCCTTGTACGACCAAAAAGCCCAGTAGGAAATCTTCATTAATGCCTGCAAATTTAATCCAGGCGGCACCAAATACGGCTATTGCTGCGGTAACTAAGTACCAAGGTGAAAAGCGACCTTTCAAGAAGTCATAGATTAGCGTGACGTAAATGGGTGTGAATACGGTGAACAGCAATACTTCTGGCACGGAAAGGAGCAAAAAAGATTGGTAGTAGAAGCAATACATCAAACCGAGCTGGAAGCCACCGACGGTCATCAGTTTCGCGATCAGGGGTTTGCTAACGCCACGGAATTTCAAAAAGGGAATGAAAACCAGGCTCGCCAGTGCCACGCGCATGAACACCGAGAACCAAGAATCAACCTGACCGGCGAGGTAAACGCCGATCAGGCTAAATGAGAATGCCCAAAGTAGGGTAACTGCGGATAGATAAGCCATGGATGAGAATCTTTATCAACAACAAATGTGCCCGCAGTCTAACCAAGTTTTATCGTTGCGCCAATCAGTCTTTTAGCGGTACGACCAGCATATCGACTGGTGAGCAGTTAATAAGCTGTCGAGTCGAAGATAGAATCTTGCTCCAGAAATCTTGGTGATGACCACAAACCACCAAATCGATACTGTAGTCTTGAATAGTATCGCACAGCTCATTACTCAAATCGCCACTACCGACTAAAGTATGGGCAATTGGGTATTGCGCATATTCTGCGAAGTTTGCCAATTGTGTGCGCGATGCTTCCATTGCTTGATGTTGCGCTTCTGCCATATTGATATCGATAAGCCCGGTGTAGAGTTCTGCGTAGTTCACGTCGATGTGAATAAAAGAGACTTTCGCATCCAGAGGTTTAGCCAGTGATACGGCTTTCTTAATCAACACTTTACTGTCGTCTGAAAGGTCGACTGCCACAAGTATGTGTTTGTAACTCATATTGCTATCTCCTTGTAAGGTCATAGTTTTAGATTAGCACCAACCCCAAAAAAAATTTGCTGAAGTGATCTCATATCGGTGCCGTAGGTACAAAGTCTTGTCTCAGTAATCATGTTATAGTGGCGTTATACCCAAGTGACTTTGATATGCTGAAACAAGCGTAGTGTTACTGACTAGAGTTGAAGTGAAACTTCGCCGTGTCTGCCAGACCAAGCTATTCTCGCAGCGTCACTTATTTCGAGGTTACTTGGGTATATTGCATGCACAATAATAGGAGTTAACATGCTGTCTCAAACTATGGTCGAACAATTGAATGAGCAAATTAACCTAGAATTTTTCTCATCCAATCTATACTTACAAATGAGTGCTTGGTGTGAAGACAAAGGTTTTGAAGGTGCGGCTGAATTTTTACGCGCTCACGCCGTAGAAGAAATGGAGCACATGCAACGCCTATTCACTTACGTGAGTGAAACTGGCTCAATGCCAATCTTAGGCGCTATTGATGCGCCAAAGCATGACTTTGCGAGCCTAGGTGACGTTTTTCGCGAGACATTTGAACATGAGCAAATGATCACGGAAAAAATCAACAAACTGGCGCACGTTGCATTTACTAGCCAAGACTACTCAACGTTTAACTTCCTACAGTGGTACGTGTCAGAACAGCACGAAGAAGAGAAGTTGTTTAAAGGGATTTTAGATAAGATCGAACTGGTAGGTGAAGACGGTAAAGCGTTGTTCTTCATTGACAAAGATCTAGCACAAATGGCGAAAGAAGGTTCATCTTCAATCATGGATGCTCCAGCTGCGTAAACGCGTTTTGGGACGTTGTAAGTAGCGGGTAAAGACGAAGTGTTGATCGTCTTTTTCTCTTGAGCATTGTTGAAGATGTAGGGAGGAAAAGATGATCAGTGGAGACACAATCTTATTTGCGCTAATGGTGGTAACTGGAGTTAATATGGTCCGGTATCTCACCGCTCTTCGTTCTCTAATTTATATCATGCGTGAAGCGCACCCGCTGTTATATCAGCAAGTTGATGGTAATGGTTTTTTTACCACTCATGGAAATGTCACCAAGCAGGTGCGGTTGTATCACTACATTAAAAGTAAAGAATATCATCATCACCACGATGAAATTTTTACTGGTAAGTGTGAAAGAGTGCGTGAACTGTTTGTTCTATCGACCGCGTTGCTCGGCGTGACGCTACTTGCAGCCTTCATTCTCTAAGAGTCAATAATCTAGATAGTTGTTCTGTCTGAGATTTTACGGACATACAGAGCGCTTAGAGTTTAAGCGCTTTTCCCTTTCGGTATTTGTCGGTAGAATGTCGCGCCTAGAAAGCAAGGATGTGCAATGTGCACATCCTTTTTTATTTTGATTCGATACCAATCAGTCTAAGAGCTACCGATGAGTAAGAAATTTGATGTTGTTGTAATTGGCGCAGGCGCAGCAGGTTTAATGTGTGCTGCAGAAGCAGGCAAGCGAGGCCGCCGTGTTTTGGTGCTCGACCATGCTAAAAAGCCAGGACGTAAAATCCTTATCTCGGGCGGTGGTCGTTGTAACTTCACTAACTACGACGTTTCAGCTAATCACTATTTGTGTCAAAACCCGCACTTTGTTAAGTCGGCGCTCTCCCAATACACTAACTGGGATTTCATCTCGATGGTGTGTAAACATGGCATTGAGTTCGAAGAGCGTGATCACGGCCAGTTGTTTTGTGTCGATGCATTTACGGCCAAAGATATCGTGAAGATGTTGTTAGCTGAGTGTGACATGCCGAACATCGAGCAGCGTTACCAATGCGATGTTCATTCGATTGAAAAAATTGATGAAGGCTTTCGTTTGCATGCTGGCACTGAGATTGTCGAATGTGAGTCTTTAGTTATCGCAACAGGTGGCTTGTCGATGCCAAAACTGGGAGCGACACCATTTGGTTATAAAGTCGCGGAACAATTTGGTCTTCGAGTTATCCCAACCACGGCAGGGCTTGTACCATTTACTCTGCATAAAGAAGACAAAGAAGACTTTGCTGAGTTATCTGGTATCGCGGTACCTGTGGAAATTACGGCTGAAGATGGCACCATGTTCAAAGAAGCCCTGTTGTTCACACATCGTGGGTTATCTGGTCCAGCAGTGTTACAGATTTCTTCATTCTGGCGGGCCGGACAAAAGGTGTTGATCAATCTTGTGCCAAACGATGATGTTGCTGAGTTATTAGAACGTAGTCGTGAGAAGCATCCAAATCAGTCACTCAAGAATACGCTTGCCAAAGTGCTGCCTAAGCGTCTGGTTGAAGTCTTAATTGAACGTAAAGAGCTAGTCGATAAACCGCTAAAACAGTTCAATCAAAAGGAGCTTGCGGCGATTGTGGAGCGTCTAGAGCATTGGGATATCGCCCCGAATGGCACCGAAGGCTACCGAACTGCGGAAGTGACACTCGGCGGTGTCGATACTGATCACTTATCCTCGAAAACCATGGAATGCAAAGACATTAAAGGGCTTTATTTTATTGGTGAAGTGATGGATGTGACTGGTTGGCTAGGGGGCTACAATTTTCAGTGGTGCTGGTCGAGCGGCTTTGTTGCGGGGCAGTGGGTTTAATCAAACACCAAACGCAGCCTAACTGCATAAAAGATAAGATACAAAAAGAGCACTGAATAAAAGTCAGTGCTCTTTTTGTATTCCCATAGCGAGTTACTCGTCTTGATACTTTTCGAGTTTGTTATAGAGCGTTTTCACGCTAATGCCTAACTCCTGCGCTGATTCCGTTTTATTACCTTGATTCTCTTCAAGGGTATTGAGAATGGCGGCTTTTTCTAGCTCTTCTAGCGAAACGCCCGCCGGAACAAGGTCTTCGATACTGGTGCCTGTTTCCAATGGTGGTGTGTCGAAGATAAGATGTTCATCTCGGATGGTGTCATCAGCCAAAATGAATGCACGCTCGATCGTGTGTTTGAGCTCACGGACATTACCTGGCCAGTCGTGTGCAGCGATTTTTTGGATCGCAGAGTCAAGAATCGTTTTGGTTTTTGCCTCATTGGCGTTGCGGTGCGCAATAAAGTGCTTGGCCAGACCTACGATATCACCGCCTCGTTCTCGCAGTGGCGGTATCGTTAATGGGAAATGCGATAAGCGGAAAAACAGATCTTCACGCAGGAACTGCTCCTCAATGGCGATTTTAGGATCACGGTTTGTAGCAGCAATGATGCGAGTATTAGCGATATGAACCGTATTACTGCCAACTGGGCGATACTCTCCGGTTTCTAGCACCCGCAATAGCTTCACTTGATGCTCGATAGGCATCTCGGTGATTTCATCTAAAAATAGGGTGCCGCCCTCTGCCTGCTTAAATACACCTTGGTGAGTTTTATTTGCTCCGGTAAAAGCGCCTTTCTCATGGCCAAACAGTTCACTATCAACCAATTCAGGGCTAATGGCACCACAGTTAATCGCTATAAAGGGCTGTTGTTTACGCTCACTCGCTAAGTGGATGGTCTGCGCCACCAGTTCTTTGCCTGATCCACTTTCACCGACAATAAGGACGTTGGCTTCTGTTTTAGCAACGCGCCTGATCATACGATAGAGCTGATGCATCGGAGAGGAAGAGCCGACCAAAAGACCAAATTGGTCAAGATCGCTGGTGGACACTTTACGCCCTTGATCTTGTTTGTGTTGATAGTACTGGCTGACTTCGCCCAGGGTGTCCGTCAGAATGGCAATATCAACGGGCTTTCTGTAGTGAAAAATAGCACCCAAGTTCATCAGCTTATCCAAGTTCTCGTTTGGAGCGCCTGAGCTAATGATGATCAAGTCCATATCGTAGATGTCTTCGATATTAGAAAGACGTTGATAATCTGCACTAGTAAAGTGGGCGACTTCAACAATCGCAACTTCCGGTTTGAGTTGTAGGAAATCTTCAATCCATTGGTCTGCGGCATCGATGTCATGCAGACGAAATTTGTTCAGTTCCTGGCAAGAAGCGATGGCATTTTTAAGTGATGGATCTTGTATTCTTAGAAACAGGCTTGGCATCGACATAGAAATGTCCTCTTTACTATGACAGAAACAATGTACGTGGATTATTCTCACTTCACAAGACAAAATATTGTCAGCATAGATTTAAGGATTTGTTCGGTATTTTTATGTTGTTAGCCCCTTTTTGATATATATCGGTGAGAGCCATCAGTAGATATTTCCTTTTGTTCAGATTTTTATTTTTAAAATAATAATTTTGCTATTAATTGATTCTGGAGAAATAGCCTTTCTGTTTTATCAGGTTATTTAGGCACAAGTGACGGAGGCTTTATCACCGATTAAAAATTACATTTTTTACGTGTAAATAATTCATGCTTATACTTTATTGCTCATCTCATTTTTACCTCTTTCCTTTATTAGTCACTTAAAAACAATGAGTTATAAAGTTGGCACATGGTTTGCTCCTAGGGAAGTGCAACGTCAATAAAGGAGAATTACCATGAATAACATCGCAGCTAAAATTGTACTTACGTCAGTTCTTGCTACTTCATCTACAGCAGTCTTAGCGAGTGATAAATGGGAAAAAGAATCCATGGACGCTTGGCTAGATGGTAAAGCTGAAACCACACTACTGCTAAACAGCAATCTCAACTCTTTTGATATCAATACCGATGTTGAGAATCAGGTCGTTACCCTTTCTGGTTCGGTAAACAATGATCTTGAAAAATCACTTGCCGAAGAGCTTGTTACTGGTCTTGATGGTGTGAAAAAAGTAAACAACGAATTGTCAGTAGTGAATGAAGGCAAGAAAGAAACTGATTCAGAAGCTTTAGCTACACTGACCGATTCTAAAATCACGACTATAGTTAAAACGCGCCTACTAATGGATACCAATGTGAGTGGTACGGATATTGATGTAACGACAGAACGCAAAACGGTAACGTTGGCAGGTAAAGTTAATTCAGATGCGGAGCATGATCTTGCAATTTCAATTGCAAATAACACCAATGACGTAAATAAGGTGATTGATAAGCTAGAAGTGGTTCAATAATAGCGAGCCGAGTGATTTAACCCACTTTTATTAGGAGGTAACACTATGGTTCGTTGGATGTTTATTTTTCTGGCACTGGCACTAATTTCTGCACTATTAGGCTTTACCGGTATTGCAGGAGCTGCTGCCTCTATCGCGCAAGTGATATTTTACCTATTCCTATTGTCATTAATTGTATCAATAGTGATTGTTCTGCTGGGAAGAAAAAACGTAAATAGATAGGAGATTCCATGCGACTTACGTCATTTATTTACCGTATCGCCGCAGTATTCGGTTTGGTGTTTGCGTTGGCAGCTTGTAGTGAAGAAGGGCCAATGGAACAGGCCGGCAAAAAGATAGATGAAGCCGCCGAAGAAACCCAAAATGCGATTGAAGATGAATGTGAAAACATTAAAGAAAACCTAAACGCTGAAGACCAAGACTGTTAGCCGAATCAGGTTAGGTTTTTACGCATAGCTATGTAAGAGAGGGGCGGTCAATCACCGCCCTTCCTTTTGTCCCAATTGTTTACAATCAGATAAGGAGTCAAAGATGAAAAACATATTTGATGTACTGAAAGAGAGTCATGAAAAGCAACGCCTTTTACTCGATGCTCTGATGGAAACGTCTGGAGATTCCCCCGCTCGTGAAGAGTTTTACCATAACCTTAAAGAGGAACTCGAACAGCACGCAGCGGCAGAAGAGCGGTTTTTCTACGCGCCTTTAATAGATAGCGATAAGACCATTGATCTCACTCGCCATGGCATCGCAGAGCATCATGAAATTGATAAAGTGATTGCACAGCTTGATGCAACCGATATGAGCTCGCCAGCGTGGCTCAACCTAATGAAAACCTTGCGTCACAAAGTGTTGCACCATCTTGAGGAAGAAGAACAGCGTTTCTTCCAGTTAGCCGGCAAGGTAATGACCGATAAGCAGAAAATGAAACTAGCGGATGGTTATGTTGAAGAGATGGCAAGCTAGGTAGAGTGTTGGACCTTTTCGTGCCATTTCGGCACGGGAAGGCACTCAATCAAGGCGTTTACTCAAGTTCATGTATCCAAGCTCAATCCCCCGCGTATTCTAACTTCCACTAAAAAGTGCACTCGCTGAAGGCAAGGAGAGCGAATGTTTATCATCAAATATTATATTCTTGGCGCTCTGATCAGTTTATTGGCCGCTATATATACGCCTCAAATTATCGTTAGTTTGCTGTTCTTGTGGATATCTCTTTCTTTAGCGTTGGTCAGCGTAGCCTACGTATTCGACATTCCCTCTATTTTTAGAAAAAACCAAGATGGCAAGATTGTCAGGTGGATTCGCTGGGCATTCATCCCATTTCTATTGGGGGCTAGAGCGTATAACGCCTGGGAAAGACGGCGTGATACAGTGCCTCCAATCCAAAAAGTCAGCGACAATTTATACCTATCTCGCCGTTTGTTTCAGAGTGACTTAGATTTTCTCGAATCCAATGAAATCTCTTGTATTGTCGATGTCACCGCAGAATTTGCAGGCCTTGAAAGTGCGATGACCGACAAGCAGTTTCATTACCTTTCGATTCCGGTACTCGACCACAAAGCCCCGACGCTAGAGCGCCTTCGCCATGCGATTAACTGGATTGATACTCAAATCTCGTGCTCGCGGGCAGTGGTTGTGCATTGTGCGTTAGGGCGTGGTCGTTCAGTGTTTGTTGTGGCGGCGTATTTATTAAGCAAAGACCCGTCACTGACGGTTGAATCCGTGATGAAAAAAATCAATGACGTACGCAGTACCGCGAGATTGAATAAATTACAGATTAGGACGTTACGAGCGATCAGTGAAAAAGGCGTACTGGGGCTGGATCAATCCACTTGGATGGTGGTTAACCCTGTTGCAGGTGGCGGCAAATGGGAGGAAAACGAACAGCACTTGATTCGTGAACTAACCAAAAAATATCGCTTGAGTATTCATCAAACCACCACAAACCTCAGCGCCGAGCAGCTAACACAACAGGCAAAAGAAAGTGGAGCTAAGCAAATCATCGTAGCTGGTGGCGATGGCACAGTAACAGAGGTGGCGAGCCAATTGGTGGATACCGACCTCAAACTCGGTATTGTTCCGCTCGGAACTGCCAATGCGTTATGTCATGTGCTCTATGGCGTTGGCGCAAAATTCTCACCGGTCGAAAAAGCGTGTGAAGCGTTGCTTGGCGGACACTGCCAACGTATTGATACTGCGGAATGTAATCAGCGGCTTATTTTATTGGTCTTAGGCATTGGGCTAGAACAGAAAATGATCGAGCACGCTCAGCGAGAAGAGAAAAATGTTTTTGGACAACTCGCTTACCTCACTGGCTTTTTTAATGCTGTAGTGGCGGAAGAAACGCAAGCTTTAACCGTTTCGTTAGACGCTCCCACTGAAGATGGAAATCACGACAATAATACACAAACGCTTGAAGTCCATAGTTTTGTCGTTGCGAATATCGCTCCATTTAGTACGTTGCTTGCCCAAGGTGGTGATGCGCCGCAGCCTGATGATGGCAAGCTGCATATCACATATTTAGATAACACCGAGTCTTTAGGCGGACGTCTTATCGCCTTGTCGGATCTGACATTAACGAGCGTAGGCGCACAGGAAGAATCGACACATTTTCAATACGCGACGGCTCAGAGCGTCACTATTTCTGCGAATAAACCGATTGAGTATGTGATTGATGGTGAACTGTATTCTGATGAGCAATTGGCAATCAAGCTGCGTCCAAAGTCATTGAACGTATTTGTTCCAAGCCAGAGACGTAAATCAGCTTCGCTTTAACACAGATAATCCGCGGATAACGCGCCATTTGCTTCGTATTCTACATGGCGCTTTTTCTGTGTTGTTTGATGATTTGGTGTGCGTCGTAAAAAGGCTATTAAGGTCGCTGCGTAGATGCAGCGGCTTTTTTCTATCTGCCCCTTTTACTAGGTTGATTGGGGATGAGGGTTAAACAAAGTGAAGAAAGAAGGGCGAGTATAATTACTCACCCTGAGGCAAGTGCTTTTCAATTTCATCGTTTTCAACTTGTAAAGCAGCTAACCAATAAGAAACAAGTGCGGTTAAGTTGGTGTCGTCAATGGCTCTAAGCAGGGCTTTTAAATCATCTAACAGTAATTTATTCATAAAATGCATTTCTTTGTAATTACCTAGCTCGGCAACGCCGTATTCGGTGGCATTTTCTGCAATGAATTGTTCACCATCTTGGTCGAAAAACAGCTTCGCCATCTTTTTGATCATCACTTTTTCTATTTTCACGAATCGATATGCCGCTCTTGCGAGTGTCATATGTGATTGCGGGTTAACGAGAGGCAAACACGTTTGGCGATGGTGTGTCATTTTTACGAGTAGCTCCCTTACTCGATTGTTATCCAATGTCATAGTGACCTCTTTATTTATGACTATTGTCGTGGGACATTTCTCGTGATGGTTATGTTAATGCGCCTGTGGGCTTGTCAGAAATGGCCAAAGCAAGTTGGCCATTTCTTTGCTCAATACCGAGCTTTATTGCAAAGGCGACCACCAAGTTTTAGCTAATAAGGCTGATGCTGCTGAGTTTTTCTTTGCAGATTTTTATATCGCTACGAACTTTCAGCAGAACCGAGTTATCCGCCTGCTCTGGGTGGGAAGTAATCAAATTCTCAATCTCTTTGAGTACCTTGCTTTCGACACCTTCAAGCTGTTCTAAATACATAGACTCTTTGTCAGAGGACACTTCCTTCATCACGTCGCTGTAGACCTCACGCGCCTTGATGGTGTAGGAAACCGGAGTGTCGTCGGCAGATTCTTCATTGTTACTTGCTAGAGAGTAGGGAGTGAGCTCAATGACTGCACGCTCACGTACTCTGAGCAGTTCTACCAACACATTATTCAAAGAAGTGTTGTCGATGTTCTCGATGGCCTTGTTGTAAATTTCATTTCCGCTTTCGATAAGCTCAATGATTGAGGCGATGTTTTCATTTTTCATATGCCACTCCTTATTTACTGGTGATAGGGGTGTTTGAGCGTATGGAATACAAACACGATGTTTCATCTTCAGTTGCAGGTTGTATGCCAATGAACTTTAAGTCTTATTAATCAGTGACTTAATATCTTGTTTTGCAATAACTTGCTAACAGTCGGTAAGGCGCTAAGAAAAAATTACAAGAATGGCGGGGAAAGCCTGGAAAGAATTACACGTACAGATATGGCTTTTTATCGAAACAAAAATAAAATCAATAAAAAACAATAACTTAAAATCATGGCATGGATATGGCTTTGTAGGGAGTAAGTGAGGTCAAACATTGTTTCACTTGATTCACTATTCAACTCATTAACGGAGGCTAGTTATGGCTACTACAAAAGAAAGCACAGTAAAACCTCAAGAGCAGTTAGAAGAAGCATATCACTTAGCGGAGCAAGCCACGACGGAAGCCGTTGGCGCGATGAAAGACCAAGCCAAAGAGAAGCTGGATGTCGGTGCGCAGCAAGTTCAGCAGGCGACTAAGTCGGCAGAGAATGTAATCAAGGAGCGACCATTGCTGAGCATAGGTTGTGCCTTCCTTGCTGGTTGGGCGGTTTCGAAGCTGATCAAATAATAGTGGTCACCAAGGATTAAGCCACACAACAGAAGGGCGAGGCTTCACATGAATAATTCAGGGCAAGTTACCAATCAGCAATCAGGCTCGGCGGCTTCAGACAGCGGTCGAGCCCCTGATGGGGCCGAAGAACAGGACATCCAACAGACCATTAATGGTTTGAGCAGCATTCTTGCGCAATTGGACCAACTGACGAAATCGCTAAAAGTATGGTCAGGTTCAACGTTGGATTTGTTCCTCTTGGAGATGAAAGTTAACGTGTCCGCAGTGCGTCAGATTTTGCTGTGTACCGTTGTTTTTACCCTATTGTCGGTATTGTTCGTATTCAGTTTGTGCCTTGCCTCTGGGGTGGTGGCTTATCAGTTAACTGCCAACGTATATGTTGCCGTGGGTGTATTTATCACATCATTAGGCTTGGCATTATTTGCTTTAGCCTGGTGGCAGAAGCGTTTAGTTGGATTTCTTGGATTCAAAAATACGACAGAACAATTACAGGAGGGGTGGGATGCGCTCGCTACAAAAGCTCAATCGAGCCATGCGGATCAAGCGGATGGAAGGTAAAGCGTCTCTAGAGCAATGCTGTTTGTCGATGGAAATGTTCACGTTTACCACCAAGAAGTTTGTGAGAGAAAACCCTTGGACGACATTAGGCATTAGTGCTGTCGTTGCCGTTACCGCAGCAAAAGCAGGTCGATTGTCTCGACTGACTTCTTCTATTTCGTCAATGGGGCTATTGGTTAGCAGCGTGTCTGATATTACCGATTCGCTCACAAAGCCGGTCGCGGCAGCTTCTCTGGATGAGTCAGATGCGGAGCAAAATGGAAATGCAGCAACACAAGTAAGCAACGCTGCGACGACAGAGGGCGAACCACTCTAATAGCGGATTTCACCGCAAATTTTCTTACCGATTCTGAGCTTATTATGACAGCGAAATTGAACATTCCTGCCAACACTGCGATTAGTGCAACGCTTCTCGTCCTGTTACTCGTCCCAGGGCTGTATTTTGCCAAGCCAATATTGTTACCTATTGTGCTTAGCACCTTTATTTCTCTGCTGTGCAGCCCTTTCATTAATTATCTTGAAGACAAAGGCTTACCACGTGCTATTACCGTCGTGTTGACGCTGTCATTCCTCGTTGGCGCTTCAATTATTGGTCTTGCCGCCATGTCGGAGCCCGCCAAGCAATGGTGGTCTGAGCTGCCCAGTATCGTGAAAAATGTGTCGCAAGAAGTGAGTGAAGTGACTAAAGCTTCGGCTGATCACCTTAATACTCCATTGAATATCGCCAACGATATGAGTATGGATGAGGTCGGGAACAACACCGTATTTTCTTTGGTAAAAACGCTCGCGACCACTACGCCGACGATTTTGACACAAGCGATGATCGTGCTGTTTATGGTTTACTTTATGCTCAATCATGGACGAAGCTTATTTCGAAAGTCAGTGTCTTACTTACATGGGTTCGCCAAACAGCGCCAAGCGATTGAGTTGGTCAAAGCGCTACAGAAAGACCTATCTCGATACATTGGCACCATCACTTTAGTGAATGCGGGGCTGGGGTTGAGTGTTGGGGCCGTGTTTTTTGTTCTAGGCCTTGAAGATCCATTTCTATGGGGCGCATTTGCAGGCGTGATGAATTTTGCGCCGTACCTCGGCCCTGTCATATCCGTGGTGAGCTTTGGCTTTGTTGCTTATCTTCAGTTGGAGTCGGTCAGTTTTATGCTGACGGTGGTGTCTATCTATTTACTGTTCAATTTGATTGAAAGTCAGTTTGTTACACCAACACTATTGGGGAAAAGGTTTAACTTAAACCCGTTAGTGATTTTTGTTTGGCTTGTTTTTTGGGGCTGGCTTTGGGGCGGAATGGGACTATTGATCGGTGTGCCGTTACTGGTTTGTATCAATATTTTGGTTGATCGCCTAGAGCTATGCCAATCAACCCAAAATCAAGCAAAGCAAATCACCTCCGCGGACGTGGCACCGCGAGAGTGACTTGAGGAGCAAGCTGGTTCAACGAAACAGTTTTTCAGCGCTCACTGGCTGACTAAATAAATATCCCTGACCATAAATACAGCCTTTTTCGAATAAATAATCGGCTTGTTCCCGAGTTTCTATCCCTTCCGCGACGACTTTCAACGACAGCGTTTTTCCCATGGCAATAATGGCATTCACAATCGCGTTGCTGTCGCTATTACTTGGGACATCACTGACAAATGAGCGGTCAATTTTCAGTTTGTTGATTGGCAAACCTTTCAAGTAAGACAAAGACGAATAGCCAGTTCCAAAGTCATCCAGAGAAATCTCAATACCCAGCTCTCGTAATTGATTTAACGATGCAATGGCTTGTTGAGGGTCGATCAGTAAAAAGCTCTCTGTGATCTCCAAATCTAACCGTTGGGCAGGGTATCCGGTGTTATCGAGGATAGTACTTAATCGCTGAATGAAATTTGACTGCTGAAGCTGCAACGCAGAAACATTGACGGCGATTTTGCCAAACTCGATGCCCTGGTCCAGCCAAGCATTACCTTGCAAACAAGCGTGTTGTAACACCCACTCACCAATGCTTTGAATCAGCCCTGTTTTTTCTGCAATTGGAATAAAGTCTGCTGGTGGTACAAGGCCAAACTCTGGATGCTGCCAGCGCAATAAAGCTTCCACGCCGACAATCGTATTTTGTTCCAAATTGTATTGCGGTTGGAATTCTAACCGGAGTTGTTGTTTTTCTATTGCTTGATGCAAAGCGGATTGAATGCGTACATGGGATACGGATTTATCGGTCAAATCCGGTGAGTAAAACGCGTAGCCGTTGCGTCCATTTTTCTTCGCTAAGTACATCGCGGTGTCTGCGTTTTTCAGTAAGGTTTCACTGTCTTGACCGTCTCTTGGGTACAAGGCAATACCAATACTGGTCGAGACACGAAGTGAGTCGTGATTTGCTAAGTCGAATGGTTGCTGGAATACGCTTAGAATATCGCCGACGGTTTCCAGTAAGGCAACATCACTATGGATGTCTGGCAAAATAATCACAAATTCATCGCCGCCAATGCGAGCCACATGCGCATTGAGGTGAAGCACATCTTGCAGACGAATCGCTAACTTAGACAGCAATTGGTCACCACAGAAGTGGCCCATGCTATCGTTGATGTGTTTGAAATGGTCGATATCTAAGAATAGGGTGGCAAACGTCTGCTGGTTTTTGTGTCCGGTTTCGATGTGTTGTTCGAGTAAGCTGAGTAAATGGGTGCGATTAGGTAGATTGGTTAATGGATCGTAAAAAGCCATGCGCTGCAGCTTTTCTTCGTGTGCCTTACGCACAGAGATATCTTCAAACACACAAATGTAGTTAATAAGGTGGTTTTTATCGTCCATTACGGCGCTAATGGTCGCTAATTGCGGATAAATGCTGCCATCTTTCTTTCTGTTGATGAATTCGCCTTTCCATTGGCCTTTGTTTTCGAGTTGATGCCACAACTGTTGATAGAAACCTTGATCATGATGGCCTGAGCGCAGAATTCGTGGGTTTTTTCCTATCACCTCTTCAGAGCGGTAACCTGTAATTTGGGTAAAAGCCGTGTTTACATCAATGATGTTGGCATTGCGGTCTGTAATGACCATGCCTTCTTGCGAATTGTTGAAAATTTGGGACGCTAAGGAGAGCTGCGTTTCTACCATTTTTCGGCGGGTGATGTTACGTGTCATCCCCAGAATGCCGATTAAGTTTCCCGCATGATCACGGACAGGAGACTTAATGGTTTCTAACCAAGTGGGGTTATTTTTTTCATCAATTTGACGGCATTCTTCAACAATATTTTGCGTGCCAGTGGCTACCACCAATTTATCGGCATCAATGAATTTTTCCGCACGTTCATGGCTAAACAGGGCAAAATCGTCTTTTCCAATGATTTCACTGTTGGTTTTTTGCCACGCGTTTTCTACGCTTCGGTTGGTCATCGAATAAAGGCCATCCATGCCTTTTATCCATACGTGGTCTTCAAGGCAGTCGATAAACTCTTGTAGTGTTGGTGTTGGCTTTATTTCCGCGCTTTGATGTCGCGTTTGTTCTTGCTGACAGTGCAAGTTGATATCAAAGCTGATCCGCCCCGCGATTGCGCTTAGCCATGCCGAAACAACCGTCGATTGATCATTAGGGTGAGTCAATGTCAGTACGGCAAGCAATTCGCCATTAGGTAGCCAAATCGGTCCTATGCTCAAGGTTTGCTCTTCAAAAGGGGTATGGCTAACTGTAAAATCTGTCGGCGTAAAGTGATCGACAACTTGCGTTATCACATCGACGATAGCACGATGATTTTGGGTTGAGGTGGACACCTCAGTCGATAGCCACTGCTGAGTATCGCTCAGAGTATAAAGCTGTCCCTGAGCTTGAGTTACATCACAGCATTGTCGCAGAACGTGTTGCCAGTCTGCCATCAAAGGCGAAGGAATAGCGAAGCGAAACATAATTAATAACGAGTCCTAAATCGCCCAAAGGTAATTATATTAGAATCTAGCGTAAGCTATTGGGCTTTGTGAGTATCGTATCCAACGCGTAGCTAAATCCTAGCAGCGTAAAGTGCTTTCTATCATTAAAATGTTATCTATATCTCTTTTTTATCCAACTTATTGCATCGTTTTTTAGGGCTTTTGATAGGTGATTAAGAAGCGTTTACCGCTTTGGTTTTCTTGCCCCATGAGACTTGCTGAATGACTAAGCCACTGATGATCAACACCAGGCCAATCAAGGTTGAAGGATGAATTTCTTCGCCGATGATAGTAGCTAACAACATGAGTGAGATAAATGGAGAAGCAAAGATCAGATTACTGATACGCGCGGTGTTTTGCGTTGATTTGAGTGCGCTCAGCCACAAAACGAAAGTGATCCCCATTTCAAACAGTCCGACATACGTCACCGCTGCCCAGCCTTTAGCTGAGATCATCTGCCAGTTCGCACCTTCATAAAGACTTAAACCAATGGTGAATGGAATAGCGACCAAAAAGCCGAGCAGAACGCCAACCACAGGGTCGGCCTTATTTTTGGTATTTAAAATCCAGTAACCGGCCCACAGCAGCGTTGATAGCAGCGCAAGACCAACACCCAACGGGCTCTCAAATTCCATGCCTAAAAGATTGCCTTGTGTGGCAATCACTATCACGCCGACATAACTAAAACCGCAAGCCAGCCAGTCCTTACCACGGATCTTTTGTCCTAAGAAAACAGCGGCCATTAGCGTTAAGGTGATGGCCCAGCTGTAGTTGATCGCTTGAGCCTGAGATGCGGGCAGCAAGTCATATGCTTTGAACAGAATAACGTAATACGCCAAAGGGTTAATCAACCCAAGCAGTAGGTAATACCAAGGGTTTGAGAAAAATGTAGCGCTTAACTGGCCCAGTTTACCTTGCACACCACAGATTACTGTTAGCGCAATCGCAGAGACGATGCTGGCAATGCATAGCATTTGAATCGGCGTAAATTCTGCCAACGTGAGTTTAAATGCGGTTGCAACGGTAGACCAAAGTAATACTGCTGAGAGCCCAA
The DNA here is from genome assembly GCF_033344285.1 of Vibrio sp. 779(2023). Classification (NCBI taxonomy): domain Bacteria; kingdom Pseudomonadati; phylum Pseudomonadota; class Gammaproteobacteria; order Vibrionales; family Vibrionaceae; genus Vibrio; species Vibrio sp. 779(2023). Next base: position 452,514 of record NZ_JAWPOM010000002.1, on the reverse strand, counting down.
ATCCTAGGGCGCGACGCTCGTTCATGATGCCTCTGCGTGATGATGTGCCGCTCGGTTTGGATAATTTGAGCGGAAGAAAGAATATTATAGGAAGGCCTAGTGTATGCGAGGATTTTTCATCCAACAAACTGGACATTTATCCAGTGTCTAAATACCATTGTTATAGATACAAAACACAGGCTAACTCGCTATTATGCAATGGATTCTTGAGTACCAATCTCTCATTCTCTCTTCTCTTTGTGCTGCCACGCTTAGTGGTGTCGCTGCCGGTTGGTGGGTGAAACAGCGTTTTATCACCCAAACTCAGCTTCTCGAGCAACAACTTGTTTCAGAAAAACAGCTTCATCAACAGCAACTTGAACAGGTCAAGCAAAGCCTTGCCGATGCCCAGCAAGAGTTGGATGAATTAGATGATGAGCGCGATAAAGCCGCGTTTGAAGTGCGTCAAACGCACGGAAAGCTGATGGCAGCTATGGAAAAACTGCGTTACTTCGAGGCCGTAAAGCAAGAGCGCCAGCAATACTTCGATGAGCTTGGTCAAATGCGTGAACACAAATCACGTCTAGAAACGCAACTGCGTGAACAGCAAGCTCGCCATGAGCAAATTAACCAAGCCAATGCAGAAAAACTGCAAATTTTAGAACAAGCGGAAGCACGCTTGAAACAACAATTTGAGCACTTGGCAAATCAACTGTTTGAAGAAAAAACCGCGAAGGTCGATTTGCAAAACCGTCAGAGTTTAGAAGGCTTGTTGTCACCGCTTAGAGAACAGTTAGAAGGGTTCAAAAAGCACGTTAATGACAGCTTTAGCCAAGAAGCTAAAGAGCGCCATACCTTAGTGCATGAGCTGAAAAACCTGCAACGTTTGAACGAGCAAATGACGCGCGAAGCAGTTAATTTGACCCAAGCGTTGAAAGGGGACAACAAACAACAAGGTAACTGGGGCGAAGTGGTGCTCGCTAGGGTACTTGCCGAATCTGGCTTGCGTGAAGGGCACGAATATCAGACTCAGGTGAACTTACAAAATGAAGCAGGCAAGCGTTACCAACCTGATGTCATTGTTCATCTCCCACAAAACAAACAAGTGGTTGTGGATTCTAAAATGGCGCTGGTTGCCTATGAGCGCTACTTCAACGCCGAAACTGATGCTGAGCGCGATCAGGCTTTGAATGCGCATTTAGCCGCTCTACGTGCACATATCAAAGGGTTAAGCATGAAGGACTACCACAAACTCAAAGGTATTCAGAGTTTGGACTATGTTCTGATGTTTATCCCGGTTGAGCCGGCGTTCCAAGTCGCGATTCAAGCCGATCCAAGTTTGATCAAAGACGCGATGGAGCAAAACATCATTTTGGTGAGCCCAACAACGTTGCTGGTGGCATTGCGCACCATTGATAATCTATGGCGCAATGAACGCCAAAATGAAAACGCCAAAATGATTGCGCAGCGTGCGACAAAACTCTACGACAAATTACGATTGTTTGTAGACGACATGGAGGGGCTCGGTGGTGCGCTGGATAAGGCGAATCAAAGCTATCAAGGTGCGATGAACAAGCTTGCCACAGGGCGCGGAAATGTGATTCGTCAAGCCGAAAGCTTTAAACACTTGGGAGTTGAAATTAAACGACCGATTTCTTCCGACCTCGCGCAGTTAGCGCAGAGTGATGCATTTTCAGAAAATGACCCGTTAGTAGAAAGACATCCGGCTGAGGATAAAGTAAACTAATCGCCCGCAGTGCAGTGGGCGATTTTATTTGTCAACAAACGCCCCGTAGAGGAAAGCGCTGCCTAAGAGGAATTAGAATGACGGACACAAGTTTGCAATCCAATACAGCGTTAGAGAATGAAACCACTCACTTTGGTTTCTCTACAGTGGCAAAAGACGAAAAAGTGACTAAGGTTGCCGAAGTATTCCACTCCGTGGCAACAAAATACGACATCATGAATGACCTGATGTCAGGTGGTATTCACCGCCTTTGGAAGCGCTTCACTATCGATTGTAGTGGCGCTCGCCCTGGCCAGCGTATTCTTGACCTAGGTGGTGGTACGGGGGATTTGACGGCGAAATTCTCGCGCATTGTTGGCGATGAAGGCCATGTCATCCTTGCCGATATCAATAACTCAATGCTTAACGTTGGTCGCGATAAACTGCGTGACAACGGTATTGTGGGTAACGTGCATTACGTTCAAGCCAACGCAGAAGAACTGCCGTTCCCTGATGATTATTTTGATGTCATCACCATCAGTTTTTGTTTGCGTAATGTGACAGACAAAGACAAAGCGCTTCGTTCAATGTTCCGCGTACTGAAGCCAGGCGGCCGTCTATTGGTGTTGGAATTTTCAAAACCAGTGCTAGAGCCGTTATCGAAAGTATACGACGCATATTCATTCCACTTGTTGCCGAGAATCGGTGAGCTAGTTGCGAATGACTCAGAGAGTTACCGCTACCTAGCGGAGTCAATCCGTATGCATCCAGACCAAGAAACGCTGGAAGGCATGATGCAAGACGCAGGTTTTGAAAACACCAAATACTACAACTTAACTGGTGGTATTGTGGCTTTGCATCGCGGTTATAAATTCTAAGGGTTAACGGCATGCCATTTGAACCACTTATCACCGCTGTGATTGAAACGTCACTGAATACACTGATCAAAGACGACCCTGCATTGGGCCGTCGTTTAGCGCGTCTAAAAGGTCAAGTTATTCAAGTTCACCTGAAAGAGATCAATAAAACACTGACATTCGTTTTTAGTCAGCAAATTGATGTGCTCGGTCATTACGAAGGGCAGCCTAACTGCTATCTATCGCTCAACTTGAGTGTGTTACCAGAGCTGCGCGATCAGGCCAACATCACTCGTCTTATTAAACAAGATAAACTTGAACTCGAAGGCGATATTCAATTGGCGCAGAAATTCTCTCAGTTGATGGTGGATTGCAAACCAGATGTTGAAGAGTGGTTGTCTCGCGTGACTGGCGATGTCGCCGCACATACCTTTGTGCAAGGTTCAAAAAACATCGGCAACTTTCTTGCGTCTCAAGCAGAAAAACACCAGCGTCATCTTGCGCAAGTAGTGACTGAAGAATGGAAACTGGCTCCCGCTCCGTTAGAAGTGGCCTATTTCTGCGACCAAGTTGATGAGGTTCGCAGCCAGGCTTCTCGCATTGAAGCTCGTTTAACGGCTTTGCTGAATAAGCTGGATGCAGATAAGCCTGCATTGGAGAAACCATGACGCCAGCAGAACTAAAGCGCTTATACCACATCGCCAAAGTACAACTGGAATACGGCTTAGATGAGCTGCTTCCCGATCATCAACTGACCAAAGCTCCGCTTTTACTGCGCAAAAGCTTGTTTTGGATTAAGAACAAGCACCCAGAAAAACCACTCGGTGAACGTCTGCGTTTAGCACTGCAAGAGCTGGGGCCGGTTTGGATTAAGTTCGGTCAGATGATGTCGACGCGCCGTGACTTGTTTCCTCCGCATATCGCTGATCCCCTAGCTTTACTTCAAGACCAAGTCGCGCCATTTGATGGTGAGCTAGCAAAAAAGCAGATGGAGCAAGCATTAGGTGGTCCGTTAGAAAAATGGTTTACCGAGTTTGATATCAAACCACTGGCGTCTGCGTCGATTGCTCAAGTACATACTGCGCGCATAAAAGACACTAACCAAGAAGTGGTATTAAAGGTTATCCGCCCAGATATTCGCCCAGTCATTGATTCAGATCTAAAACTGATGCACCGAATGGCGCGTATAGTCGCCGGAGCGATGCCTGAAGCACGTCGTTTAAAACCAGTTGAAGTCGTGCGTGAGTACGAGAAAACCCTGCTTGATGAACTCGACTTGCGACGTGAGGCGGCGAATGCCATTCAGTTGCGCCGCAACTTTGAGGGCAGCGAAGAATTGTATGTTCCTGAAGTTTTTCCCGACTTCAGTAATGAAACTGTCATGGTTTCTGAGCGAATATATGGCATTCAAGTCTCTGATATTGAAGGCTTGAAAGCAAATGGCACCAATATGAAATTGCTCGCGGAACGCGGTGTGAGTGTGTTCTTCACTCAGGTGTTCCGAGACAGCTTTTTCCATGCTGATATGCATCCGGGTAATGTGTTCGTCAAACCCGAACATCCAGAGAACCCAATGTGGATAGGGCTAGATTGCGGAATCGTTGGTACACTTAATAGCGAAGACAAGCGTTATCTGGCGGAAAACTTCCTGGCGTTTTTCAATCGTGACTACCGCCGAGTGGCGGAGTTACATGTGGATTCAGGATGGGTGCCTGCGGATACCAATGTCGATGAGTTTGAGTTCGCGATTCGCATTGTGTGTGAGCCTATTTTTGCTAAGCCATTGTGCGAAATCTCCTTTGGTCATGTGTTGTTGAATTTGTTCAACACGGCACGTCGATTCAATATGGAGGTTCAGCCACAACTTGTACTGTTGCAAAAAACGCTGTTGTACGTGGAAGGGCTTGGTAGGCAGCTATATCCTCAACTTGATTTGTGGGAGACCGCAAAACCATTCCTGGAAGAATGGATGATGAATCAAGTTGGGCCGCAAGCTCTAGTGAATGCGATTAAAGACCGCGCACCATTTTGGGCAGAGAAATTACCTGAACTGCCAGAGCTACTTTACGATAGCCTGAAACAAGGTAAAGCGATGAATCAACGTATGGATCGGCTTTATCAAGGGTATCGCCAGAGCAAGCGCCAGCAGGCGACAGGAAAGTTTTTGTTTGGCGTTGGCGCGACTTTAGTCGTATGCTCGGCAATATTGGTGAACGATGCTTTTGAGCAGCTTTCGTTGGCCTGCGGTATCGCAGGTGTCACATTTTGGCTGCTTAGTTGGCGAGCTTATCGTCAATAGACGTTAAACTCTTGAAATATTTTTGTTTGTTTAAAGACCCGAGGTAAAGAGAATGGGTGGTATCAGTGTTTGGCAACTTCTAATCATTGCTGTAATTGTTGTATTGCTATTCGGAACAAAGAAACTACGCGGTATCGGTGGCGATCTGGGTGGTGCCGTTAAGGGCTTCAAAAAAGCGATGAGCGAAGATGAACCTGCGAAAAATGACAAAGACGCAGACTTCGAACCAAAAAGTCTAGAAGAGCAGCAGAAAAAAGAAGCTGCTCCTGAAACGAAAAAAGACAAAGAGCAGGCGTAAAACGTGTTTGATATCGGTTTTTGGGAACTGGTATTAATATCTGTTGTTGGTCTGGTCGTTCTTGGGCCGGAGCGTTTGCCTCATGCTATTCGCAGCGTGTCTCGCTTTATCGGTGCCGCTAAGAGTATGGCAAATAGCGTCAAAGACGAATTGTCACACGAGCTGAAAGTCCAAGAGCTGCAAGAAAACTTGCGCAAAGCAGAACAAATGGGGATGGATGATTTGTCCCCTGAGTTGAAATCTTCAGTTGAAGAGTTGAAGAAGGCAGCGCAATCTGTAAATCGTCCTTACGCAAAGAACACCGATTCAGAGGCTGAGCCTGTAAAAACAGAGCCAGCAGCAGAAAAGGTAGAGAAAGCGCAAGAGAGCAAGGTTACAGCGGCAGATAAGAAAGCCGAATAGTCTCATTAGGAGGAGCTACTAGTGATTGGTAGCTCCTTTTTGATCTGGTTTTTAATAAGAGGTTTGCCATGTCTACCGTCGAGCAGACACAACCTTTAATTAGTCATTTGTTGGAGCTTCGCAACCGACTACTGCGCTCAATCCTCGCAGTGTTGGTCGTGTTTGTCGGACTAATTTATTTCTCTAACCACATTTACGAGTTTGTTTCCGCACCTTTAGTAGAACGTCTACCTGAAGGCGCGACCATGATTGCTACGGATGTAGCGTCACCTTTTTTTACGCCACTTAAGCTGACGTTAATTGCTTCGGTATTTATTGCGGTGCCGTTTATCTTGTATCAAGTGTGGGCATTTGTAGCGCCAGGTTTGTACAAGCATGAACGTCGATTGATCATGCCACTGCTGTTCTCTAGTTCGCTATTGTTCTACTGTGGAGTGGCATTTGCCTACTTCGTGGTATTTCCATTGGTGTTTGGCTTCTTTACCGCCATCTCTCTTGGTGGAGTAGAGTTTGCAACTGATATCTCGAGTTATCTCGACTTTGTGCTGGCGCTATTTATGGCGTTTGGTATCGCATTCGAGGTGCCTGTTGCGATTATTTTGTTGTGTTGGACTGGGGCCACTACACCAGAAGATTTAAGACAGAAACGTCCTTATATTATAGTGGCTGCGTTTGTCGTAGGTATGGTGTTAACGCCACCAGACATGATCTCGCAAACCTTACTCGCTATTCCGATGTGTTTACTGTTTGAAGTCGGTTTGTTCTTCGCGCGTTTTTATACTCGTCGAAGCGAAGAAGTAGAAGCGGAAACCGAAGAATAAGGCTAATCTAGATGTGAAAAGCGGCTCAATTGAGCCGCTTTTTTTTGCGGTTGGTTTTTTCTTGGGCTAATTACTTAACTTTCATGACGTAACCACATTTTGTGCATACGTATACTTCCTTGATGCCCAGCAGCTTTTGAAAAAAACTGCGCGGTACGCGTTGTAAGTAAGCACCATGTGTACACACTTCAACTTCCATATTCATGCTGTTTTACATTTGTGCTAATTAATGGGCGTAAATCAGTATAGAAAAATAATGTGTCGAGTTGTCGACAGTTTTGCAAAGCGGACGAAGTAAAGTGACGATATGAGAAGTAAGTAGAGTTGCTAGTTAATTATTATGTTTATCAATAATTTTGTATGGATTGTTCTACTATTTCAACGGGTTGAATCGTTCATTCAATAGTTTAGGTGATAAAAAAGCGACGTTGATTTCGTCGCTTTTTTCAATTCTCGTGAATTAAATATTAAACAGCGTTTTGGCATTCTCAGTCGTTATGGCATCGATGGTTGCGATGTCGACATCACGCAAGTCGGCAACACGTTGTGCAACGAGAGAAGTGTAGGCTGGTTCATTACGTTTACCACGGTGTGGCACCGGCGCTAAATATGGACAGTCGGTTTCTAAAATGACCCACTGCATATCCAAATGTGGAATGACTTTATCCATCCCGCCATTCTTAAAGGTCGATACGCCACCCAAGCCTAAGTGGAAGCCTAGCTCATTGATTGCTTGCGCTTCTTCTAAGCTGCCTCCAAAACAGTGGAATACACCACGCAGACGACCATCTTGCTCTTGTCTTAGCAAAGTGAGTGTTTCTTCAATCGAATCACGAGTGTGGATAACGACTGGTAAGTCCATCTCTTTTGCCCAGTTAAGTTGAGCTACGAACGCCATTTCTTGCTCAGCACGATAGGTTTTATCCCAATACAGGTCGATACCGATTTCGCCCACCGCAATAAACTTGTGTTTCTCAAACCAACCGCGGATGATCTCCAACGTTTGTTCAACATTGCTGTCCACATAACAAGGGTGGAGTCCCATCATTGAGTGGCACACGTCAGGATATGCCGCTTCGGTTTGTAGCATGGGCTCAATAGAGTCCAGATCGATGTTTGGCAACAGGATTTTATTAATGCCTTGCGTTAAGGCGCGTTGTACTACTTCATCGCGGTCGTTATCAAATTCGCTGGCATAGATGTGCGCGTGGGTATCGATCATCGTTACTCTCTGTGCTTCATAGTTGGTTTCGTATTCGAAGTATACTTGAGTGTGAGTGCTGGGTCATTTTCAGTTTTTTTCATTACCTTTTTCCAGATTGTCACTCGCAACATGCATCAAGAGTGATATGATTTTGTTCACCAGATGATTTGATCATCATAACCGTCCAGACAAGGAGAAAATGGTGTCTGTATCAATTCAAGGTCCATTCCCTGCACGCCGTATGCGTCGTTTACGTAAGCACGATTTTAGTCGTCGTTTGATGGCTGAGAACCAACTTTCTGTTAATGATCTGATTTACCCAATGTTCATTCTTATGGGTAAAGATCGTCGTGAGAGCGTGGAGTCCATGCCGGGTGTAGAGCGTTTGTCGATTGATTTAATGCTAGAAGAAGCACAATACCTTGCAAATCTAGGCGTTCCAGCAATCGCGCTTTTCCCTGTCGTAAACCAAGACGCTAAAAGCTTATGTGCTACTGAAGCCTACAACCCAGAAGGTTTGGTTCAGCGAGCAGTACGAGCGCTTAAAGAACACATTCCTCAAATTGGTGTAATCACAGACGTGGCACTCGACCCATTCACGACACATGGCCAAGACGGCATCATCGATGAAGATGGCTACGTAATGAATGATGAAACCACAGAAGTATTGGTTAAGCAGGCTTTGTCTCATGCAGAAGCGGGTGCTGACGTAGTCGCGCCTTCAGACATGATGGATGGCCGAATTGGTAAGATCCGCGAAGCATTAGAAAACGCGGGCTACATTCATACTCAAATCATGGCTTACTCGGCTAAGTACGCATCGAACTACTACGGACCATTCCGTGATGCGGTTGGCTCTTCTTCAAATCTAAAAGGCGGCAACAAGAAAAACTACCAAATGGACCCAGCAAACATTGATGAAGCGATTCACGAAGTGGCGCTAGACATCAATGAAGGTGCGGACATGGTGATGGTTAAACCTGGTATGCCATACTTAGATGTAGTTCGCCGAGTAAAAACTGAACTTCAAGTACCGACATTTGCTTATCAAGTCTCTGGCGAGTACGCGATGCATAAAGCGGCGATCATGAATGGCTGGCTCAAAGAGCGTGAAATTGTGATGGAATCACTATTGTGCTTCAAACGTGCAGGTGCAGATGGCATCTTAACGTACTTTGCGAAAGACGTTGCTGAGTGGTTGGCAGAAGAGAATGCACAAACTGCTCAACACCTAAATCGTACTCCGGAAGCGACAGAAGAGTAATTATCGCTCAGTGAGAAATACCAGACCAACAAGAGTTGTTCGTCTGTATATACCCAAGTAACCTCAGGCGGATTACAACAGTAACAATCCAAGGTGCTTGGGTATTTTTATTTTGGAGAAGAGAACAATGACAATGCTGATTCGTGAAGGCACATTGGAAGAAGCACTTCAAGTTGTGGCGCGTGTTACCGAGTTTTCGAAAGGAGAAACGGTAGACTCCATGACTCAACGTTTAGAAGAGAAAAACAGTTTAATCCTCGTTGCAGAAAAAAATGGCACGATTGTCGGCTTCAAAATAGGTTACGAATTAGAGGATGGTGTTTTCTATAGCTGGTTAGGTGGTGTTGTCCCTGAAGCTCGAAATGAAGGCGTGGCACAACTGCTTTTGGAAGCTCAAGAGGATTGGGTGGCAGAACAAGGCTACAACACATTAAAAGTGAAATCTCGAAACCAGTTTCCGGCTATGCTTCGCTTGTTATTGAGAAATGGCTATATCATTGAAAAGTTTGAAGAAAAAGTAAATCTTCGAGAATCTAGAGTGCATTTCATTAAAGCAATGTGAAAATAAATGAGATTTTTTCTCATTTAACTGTTGACTACGAAATGAGAATCATTATTATTAAACCTGTCTTAGGGAATGAGGAAAGTTCACAAGGACGTTGAGTGACTTATTAACAGAAGTTAATTAACTGAAAGTTGAGAAGTGATGAAACATTTTTCCGAGAACTTGCACGAATTCTTTTTGACACGACATTGCTCACATTGCTTCCAGTGTAATTTATAGCTTCTTGGTTAAGCTGCTCTATTTACAGAATTTGCTTTACCACTTCTGCTAGGCGACCCCATTCGGGTCGCTTTTTTCTTTTCTACGATTTCTATTTGACGTCACTATTAATATCTTTTCCACATGCGATGATCATTTTAGGATCGTTGATCTTCTCGCCGTTATGCGAATTTGTTGTTATTAATCAATGGTTTGGGTTGGTGTTTTCTTGTGTTTTTTGTTATTGGATAACCAGTGGATAATTTCTATAAACAGAGTTATCCACAGGAGGTGGTGTTTTCGTGAATAAAGTCGGAAAAATTTACGCGACCTAGATCGAGCGAACAAGATAGATTCAGATCAGCAGTCATGGCATCCTAGGCAGATCTCTCAAGTACTGAATTGGATACAGACAATTATGGCAAGTATTCCTGAAAATCCGTTGATCCTTATCGACGGCTCTTCTTACCTATATCGCGCTTTTCACGCCTACCCGGGCACCATGAGCAATGGTGAAATTCCAACTAATGCCGTTTACGGCGTCGTGAACATGTTACGCAGCATGATGCGTCAGTTTGCGTCTGAGCGCATCGCGGTGGTTTTCGATGCAAAGGGAAAAACCTTTCGTGATGATATGTATGCAGAATACAAAGCGAATCGTCCGCCAATGCCGGATGACCTGCGTTGTCAAATTGAACCATTACACAATGTTATTCGTGCAATGGGTTTGCCGCTGATCTGTGTTCCTGGCGTCGAGGCGGATGACGTCATCGGTACGTTAGCATACCAAGCATCACAAAAGGGCATGCCTGTATTGATCAGTACTGGTGATAAAGACATGGCGCAGCTAGTGGATGATAACATTACCTTGATCAACACCATGACGAACGTCGTAATGGATCGTGAAGGTGTGGTTGAAAAGTTTGGCATTCCACCTGAGTTGATCATCGACTACTTAGCACTGATGGGCGATAAAGTAGATAACATTCCTGGTGTACCGGGTGTCGGTGATAAAACAGCGACCGCACTACTGCAAGGTATTGGTGGTCTGACGAAGTTGTATGAAAACCTCGATGATATTGCAGGGCTTGGTTTCCGTGGTTCTAAAACCATGGCGAAAAAGCTCATCGACAACAAAGAAAATGCCATGCTTTCGTATGAGCTCGCGACCATCAAATTGGATGTTGAGCTTGAGGAAACGCCAGAATCATTGCTGAAAGCGGAACCAAATAAAGACGAATTAGTGAAGCTGTATGGCCAACTGACGTTTAAATCTTGGTTGAATGAACTACTTGAAGGCGGTTCTGGATCTGTGGAGGCCGTAGAGCTTGCAGGATCTTCACAAGCTTCTTCTTCTCAAGCCGAGATGGAAACTTCTGCGGTAACAATCGATCGCAGCCAATATGAAACAATTCTGGATAAAGAAACCTTCAATGCTTGGCTAGATAAACTTCAAACGGCTGAGCTGTTTGCATTTGATACGGAGACCGATAACCTAGATTACATGCTAGCGAATCTAGTTGGTTTGTCATTCGCTGTCGATGAAGGTATTGCGGCTTATGTGCCAGTTGCACATGACTATTTAGATGCGCCTGAACAGCTTGATCGTGATTGGGTACTAGAACAGCTGAAGCCAATTCTTGAAGATGCAACGAAAGCAAAAGTCGGTCAAAACTTAAAGTATGATGCGTCTGTACTCGCTCGTTACGACATTGAGCTAAAAGGTATCAAGCACGACACGATGTTGGAATCGTATATCTACAACAGTGTCGGCGGTAAACACGATATGGACAGCTTGGCGCTTCGCTTCCTACAGCACAGCTGCATTTCTTTTGAGCAAATTGCAGGTAAAGGCAAAAATCAGCTTACGTTTAACCAAATCGAACTGGAACAAGCATCGCCATACGCGGCAGAAGATGCGGATGTGACCCTTCGTCTGCACAATCGCTTGTTTGCTAATATCGAGCAGGATGAAAGCCTGAAGACAGTTTACGAAGAGATTGAAATGCCGTTGGTGCCAGTTCTTTCGCGCATTGAACGCACTGGGGTCTTTATCGATGAAATGAAGCTGAGTGCGCAGTCGGTCGAGATTACCGCTCGCCTTGATGAGCTTGAAAAGAAAGCGTACGAAATTGCAGAGCAAGAGTTTAACATGAACTCGCCAAAGCAATTACAAGCCATCCTATTTGAAAAAATGGGTTTACCGGTTGTGAAGAAAACGCCATCAGGCACACCATCGACGAATGAAGAAGTTCTGCAAGAACTCGCGCTAGACTACCCACTACCAAAACTGATTTTGGAATACCGTGGTCTGGCGAAGCTAAAATCAACTTACACGGACAAACTGCCGAAGATGATCAACCCATCAACGGGTCGTGTGCATACTTCTTACCACCAAGCAGTGACCGCAACGGGTCGTCTATCTTCTACTGATCCGAACTTACAGAATATTCCAATTCGTAACGAAGCCGGCCGTCGTATTCGTCAAGCGTTTGTCGCGCCATCTGGGCATAAAATCTTAGCGGTCGACTACTCGCAAATCGAACTACGCATCATGGCGCACCTTTCTGGCGACCAAGCGTTGTTGGATGCATTCCGTGATGGCAAAGATATCCACGCGGCAACCGCAGCAGAAATCATGGGTGTTTCTATTGAAGACGTTTCAAGTGAGCAACGTCGTCGTGCGAAAGCGGTTAATTTCGGTCTTATTTACGGCATGAGTGCGTTTGGTTTGGCGAAGCAATTAGGCATTCCTCGTGGTGAGGCTCAAGCGTACATGGATACATACTTTGAACGTTACCCAGGCGTGATGCAGTACATGGAAGACACACGCAGCACGGCAGCAGATAAAGGGTATGTTGAAACGATTTTTGGTCGACGTTTGCATTTACCAGAAATCAAATCGCGCAACGGGATGCGTCGTAAAGCTGCTGAACGTGCGGCAATCAACGCACCAATGCAAGGTACGGCTGCGGACATCATTAAGAAAGCGATGCTGTTGGTTGATCAGTGGATTCAGGAAGAAGGCAATGGTCGTGTGAAGTTATTAATGCAAGTACACGATGAATTGGTCTTTGAAGTTGAAGAGTCATCATTGTCCGAAATTGAAAGTAAAGTACAGAAATTGATGGAATCTGCAGCAGAGCTAAAAGTACCGTTGGTTGCAGAAGCAGGTCACGGTGATAACTGGGATCAAGCTCATTAGTCACTTTTAGACCAAAATAACCAATTAATTATGAGCCAGCGCACAAACGCTGGCTTTTTTTTGAGATTAAAAAAGCTAGCGCAAAGTTAACTTTGATGTTGCTTAATAAAAATTTCATGAAAAAAAACTACAAAAATTCTTTGCAATTCTGACCAATTGTTGTACATTAATACTCGTAGGGTACAGAGGTAAGATGTTCTATCTTTCAGACCTTTTGTTTCACGTTATTGGATTAGGCTGATTCAGCCGCCCCAGTCAGTTTTTGACTGGGGCGTTTTTTATTGGGCGAAAGAAAATTATTCTTTTGGATCAGCAGCTTAAAGTTAGCCTTCAAAAACCTTCTTTTTTGACCTTTCTAAGTCACTGCAAAATCTCGATTTTTCCTTCAAATTTATTGCGTTATTCATCCTGTAAATTTACGTCAGTCACACTATTATTTTTTCTTGAAAGAAACTAAGTTACATCTTTTTGAAGATTTGCTTGGCTTAACTGTCTGAATTGTAACGCTATTGGGTGTTTTTGGAGTGAATGTTTGGTGATACACAGGAAACAAGAGCGCTTTTTAACCTATTGAAATCGAATCTCAGTTCAGCAATGCTTCGTCACATAACAATAATTACCAATTTTTCTCTCCCGTTATCCCTGCCAGGAAGGCGGGGATTTTTATTGCCTGTTATTTAGTTCAGATAAACAAAAGCCCCACCAAATGGCAGGGCCGTGTCGAAGAAATTTAACAAATATTGTTAATTATTCTTCATCGCTCGCAGGTATCTCTTGTTCGTCTTCTTCTATCAGGTGTGCTAGTGCTGGTGCAAACCAGGTATCCAGTTTTGCACGTAGCTGATCGACACCTAATCCTTTCAGTGAAGAGAACACATCAACAGAAACGTCACCACCGAAAGTTTCTACTTGCTTACGAACTTTCAGTAGAGTTTGTTTGCGTGCACCACTTTTTAGTTTATCTGCTTTGGTTAGCAAAACTTGCACAGGAATGTGGCTATCGATGGCCCAGAAAATCATTTGTTGGTCGAGATCTTTCATTGGATGACGAATGTCCATTAGAACCACTAAGCCTTTTAGGCACTCGCGTTTCTGTAGGTATTCACCCAAAGATTTCTGCCATTTGTTTTTCATCTCTACCGGTACTTGAGCAAAACCGTATCCAGGTAGATCGACAATGTGACAACCTTCTTCTACTTTGAAAAGGTTGATTAATTGCGTACGACCAGGTGTCTTTGATGTCTTGGCTAAGCTTTTTTGATTAGTTAGACGGTTAAGTGCACTCGATTTACCAGCGTTTGAGCGTCCTGCAAACGCAATTTCGACACCTTCGTCTTCCGGCAGGTGACGAATATCGGGTGCGCTGGTGATGAAATGCGTATTTTGGTAATGAATTTTTACGCTCACTGTTAACTCCATCTCGACTTTGTGTAGTCGATTGATTACTTTTTTGTGAAAATGTGTAAAATAACCGTGCTCGGCATAAGGTCGCCTATTGTACCATGAGTGTACGCGGTATGTTCACATTCCGTGGTACTGGAAGCTTGATAATTATAATGGAATGTCATGAATAAATTAGCGCTAATTTTGAGTCTTTTAGCCAGTTGCTCAGTATGGGCCCAAGGTAATATTGAGGCTGGTAAAGCAAAATCACAAACCTGTGTCGCCTGTCACGGAGCAGATGGCAACAGTGCAATAACAACGTACCCGAAACTCGCAGGCCAACACGCTAAGTATCTTGAGAAGCAGTTAAAAGAACTTAAGCTAGGCATGACAAGTGGTGGTAAACAAGGTCGTTACGATCCTGTAATGAGTGGTATGGCAATGCCACTGAGCGATGAAGATATCGCAGACCTATCTGCTTACTACGCTTCGCTACCAGTTTCAGAAAACTCAACACCTGAAGATGTAGTAGCAAAAGGCAAAACGCTTTATACCGCTGGTGATGCCGAGCGTGGCCTAACCGCATGTATTGCATGTCATGGTCCTCGTGGCAATGGTACTGAGCTTTCAGGTTTCCCGAAAATTTCTGGTCAGCATGCTGACTACATCAAAGCTCAGCTAGAAAAATTCCGTGATGGCGACCGTGGCAATGATATGAATGCCATGATGCGCGACATCGCGAAGAAAATGACAGACGAAGATATCGAAGTGCTGTCTAAATACGTTGGCGGTCTGCACTAATATACCTAAATCGCTCAAGATCCTGCATCTTGAGCTGGTTGGGTAGATGTCCCTACATCGTTCGAGCAACTTGTACAAAAATGCCCTAGTGAATCCACTAGGGCATTTTTGTTCGTGACAGATATCACAGTCGAGTTTGGATGCGAAAGCGATAGTTGGCTCGGCAGTTTGTGAGACATTTGCCATACTTGATGTTGGCTTTTTCTTGTTAGTGTTTTTAAGCTTTTGATTAAATGATAATTTTGATTTTTTAGAAAAATAGGCGGATTATTTTTTCAACCCATTACTTGTGAGCATAACGGGATGGCGTAAAGTAGAAGTCGTTCACAGGGAGTGAATGTAAGGATTTAAGACCACGGTTTAGGTCTCCAAGGATGTAGCTCGGATGCTTGGTGATTTAGAAAGGGATTTAGATAGGTAGGGAGCCTATCAGATAAGGATGGTCATCTCGTCTGACGGTTAAGACAGTGAAACGGATTAGGCACAGGAAGTTGCTCAGTAGACAGGAAGTAAACGGATAGCCAAAACTCATCAGGAAGATGAAAAACAACTCTTTTTGGCAGGGAAAGCTCTAAAAACAAAGGGATCATTGGTGCACCAAATGTGTGCAACACAGTTTCGCCAATTGATGGCACTTAGAAAGCGACAGTCTGACTGTCGCTTTTTTTATATCCGTTGACTTGCTCAGTCGTAACTTGAATTGAGATTACTGCACTTATTTAGCTTTATAGGTTGTAAACAAAGTTTTTTAATAAAAATTGCTGAAAAAATACTCAACAACACTCCAATCCGAGTTCACTTTCTGGTATGTTTCGCATCCCTGTTTGAGGAAGTCAGCATGCATACCTGTCCTTTATGCCAAAATCAGCGCACTCACCATTATTTTGAAGATAAGCGTCGTGAATATCTTCAATGTGAGCAGTGCAGCTTGGTATTCGTAAATCCAGACCAACGTTTGGATGCGGAAAGCGAAAAAGCTCACTATGATTTGCATGAGAACAACCCCGATGATTTGGGTTACCGACGCTTTTTGTCGCGTATTGCTGACCCGATCACAGAGCGAATTTCTCCACAATCAAATGGTATCGACTTTGGTTGTGGTCCTGGCCCAACGCTCTCCTTGATGCTGGAAGAGGCGGGGCACAACATGGCGTTGTACGATCTCTACTACCACCCTGATACGTCGGTTTTAGAAAAAACGTACGACTTCATGACAGCAACAGAGGTGATAGAGCACCTCTACCACCCAGATTTGGTGTGGAAGCAATGGTTGAATTTAGTTAAGCCAGGGGGCTGGATAGGCCTGATGACGAAAATGGTCATCGACGTGGAGGCTTTCAAATCATGGCATTATAAGAACGATCTCACTCACGTAGTGTTCTTTAGTCGTGACACGTTCCAGTTCCTAGCAGAGCGGGATAAGCTCGAACTCGAATTTATTGGTAATGATGTAATTTTACTGAGGAAACCCCAGTAATGAGCCGTAGTAAAAAATCTAGAAAACCGGGTGCCGCTGGTGCACCTGAGTTTGTTGTAACTCGTAACCGTACAGAATCTGATGTGGAAGGCCGCTTACGCAAGCGTGCTAAAAAGCGTAAAGGTCTGAAAACGGGTAACCGTAACTCAGAAGTTAACGAGCAGAAAAAGCAAGCTGCTGCACAAAATCGCGACCCGCGCTTAGGCAGCAAAAAGAAAATACCTCTGATTGTTGAACCTGCGAAGAAAATGACGAAGCAAGAGCGTCGTTTGTCGGCAGAGCAAGAACTAGAGATGCTAGAAAATGACGCGCAATTGAACGTGTTGCTAGACCGTATTGAAGCGGGTGAAAACCTGGGCACAGGTCTACAGAAATTCGTCGATGAGAAACTCGATCGCATTGAGAAGCTAATGGACCAACTAGGTTTGTTGGAACCTGAAGAAGAGGAAGACTTCACTGCACCTGCTGAGAAAAGCACGCGCAACGATGATGACTTGCTAGCAGATTTCGACGACATTAATTTCGACGACTATAAAGGATAATTAAGCTATGAATGTAACCTTATTAGCTATTGCTGGTGTTGTGATTATCATCGCACTCGCTTCTTATGCAGGTTACCTTCTGCTTCAATTGAAAAAGCAAAAGGAATTGCAGCTGAAGCATCAAAAATTGGCGATAGACAAACGTAACGCCAACATTTTTGAGAATGTGCATACCTTGTGTCAGGCGGGCATTCAAGGGCAGTGCGATTTATCTGAAATCAGTATCCGTGTGTATAACATCATGGATTATGTACAAGGTGAAGACCGCGTTGATTTCGATAAAACGTACCCTGCGATTTCTGAGCTTTACCACATAGTGAAAGATATGGCGCGTGGCGAAGAACGCCAAAAACTTGCCAAGAAAGAGCGTATGCAACAGAACTTGACGCGTCATAAAGCGGAAAGCCGCCTCACTGATGCGATTATTGAGGAGCTCAAAGTGTTGCAGAAAAACGTCCAGCCACTGAATAATCAAATCAATATTCAGATGATTTAAGCGCGACCTCCAATAGTCTCCTTATGGCTAATGGGGGTATCGTGATCACGCTAGCACTTCTTTAGTTTTATACTTAAAAAGCCAGTCGGCGTTGCCACGCTTGTCATCGTCGTATGGCAAAATAGCGGCTCTGAATATCGGGTGACGGCTTTCGTTGCCCTAGCATTTAACGGAAAGTACCACCATGTCGAATCAACACACTGAATCGAAACAGCAAATCGTCTGGGATCAAGCGGTATTGGATAAGTACAACTATTCCGGGCCTCGTTATACGTCGTACCCAACGGCGCTGGAGTTTCATGAAGCGTTCACCATTTCTGATTATGATATGGCATGCACTCAATACCCAGAACGCCCATTATCGCTGTACGTACACATTCCGTTCTGTCACAAGCTTTGTTACTACTGTGGATGTAATAAAGTCATTACGCGCCACTCGCACAAAGCGGATGAATACCTCGACGTGCTTGAACACGAAATTCGTCAACGTGCTGCATTACTTGTGGGTCGCACCGTGACGCAATTGCATTTTGGTGGTGGTACACCGACGTTTCTCTCTGAAAAGCAAATCACGCGTGTAATGAGCCTGCTACGCCAAGAGTTTACTTTTAGCAGCGATGCTGAAATCAGTATCGAGGTTGACCCGCGTGAAATAGAGCTGACCATGCTGGATCATCTGCGTAGTGAAGGCTTCAATCGCTTGAGCATCGGTGTTCAGGACTTCAACAAAGAAGTGCAAAAGCTGGTGAATCGTGAGCAAGATGAAGAGTTCATCGTTGCGATGGTTGCGCGCGCAAAAGAGTTAGGCTTTCGTTCGACGAACCTAGATTTGATTTACGGTTTACCGAAGCAGACCAAAGAATCTTTTGCCAAGACTCTAGAACAAGTGCTAGAAATGCAGCCGGGCCGTCTATCCGTGTTTAACTACGCGCACATGCCACAGCTATTTGCAGCGCAGCGTAAGATTAAAGACGAAGATCTGCCAAAGGCAGAAGAGAAGATGGCGATTCTGCAAGACACCATCGCGACACTGACTGATGCTGGCTACCAATTTATCGGTATGGACCACTTTGCTTTGCCGGACGATGAACTTGCTGTTGCCCAGCGCGAAGGTATTTTGCATCGCAATTTCCAAGGCTACACCACACAAGGTGAATGTGACTTGGTTGGCTTTGGTGTTTCTGCAATCTCGATGATCGGCGATGCGTACGCGCAAAACCAGAAAGAGCTGAAGAAATACTACGCTCAAGTCAACGAACTTCGTCACGCTCTATGGAAAGGGGTCTCTCTGGACTCCGATGATTTGCTCCGTCGTGAAGTGATTAAGCAGCTGATTTGTAACTTCAAGTTAGACAAGAAAGCCATTGAGTCTGAGTTTAAAGTGAGGTTTGAACAGTACTTTAAAGAAGATTTGCAGCTACTTCAGACCTTTATTAACGATGAGCTGGTGGAAGTGGATGATAATGAAATTCGTGTGACGCTGCGAGGTCGTTTGTTGATCCGTAATATTTGTATGAGCTTCGATAAATACCTACGAGCAAAGGCACGTCAGCAACAGTTCTCTCGTGTTATTTAATCAGAGATACAGATTCAAGATATAAAAAATGCCAGCAGATGCTGGCATTTTTTTATGTTTTCGCTGGATTTAAGCGCGATCTTTTACTTTTTCTCTCAGTTCCGATTTTTCTGCTTCTGAAAGGAACGCAATCTCAAGGCCATTGATTTGCGCTTGGCGAATCTGGTCTTGGCTCAGGCCAGCGGCTGGTGCTGCTACTTCGTATTCGTATGGCAGTTCGATGCCTTCAACCGCTGGATCGTCAGTGTTCAGACACGCAAGAACGCCATGCTCTAGGAACTGCTTGAGAGGGTGGTTTTCTAGCGTTTCTACCGTACTTGTTTGGTAGTTTGACGTCAGGCAAGATTCAATACCAATGCGGTTTTCTGCTAGGTAATCCATCAGTTTTGGATCGTGAATCGCTTTTACGCCGTGACCGATACGAGTTGCGCCCAGCTCATTGATTGCTTGCCACATGCTCTCTGCACCTGCTGCTTCACCAGCATGGACCGTTACCCCAAGGCCAGCATCGCGTACTTGCTTGAAGTGAGACACAAAGCGATCACCCGGTTGGCCTAGCTCGTCCCCCGCAAGGTCGACGGCAACGATGTGATCTTTCTGGCTCAGAATGCCGTCCAGTTCTTGTTGACATGCGTCAGTGCCAAATGTGCGACTCATGATACCGATCAGGTTGGCTTTCACGCCAAAATCGCGCATACCCGCTTGCACACCGTCCACGACGGCTTCAACAACCCCCGCTACTGGTAGTTTGTGTTTCATCGCCATGTAGTAAGGAGAGAAACGCAGCTCTGCGTAATCGATTTGTGCGTTTAGCGCGTCTTCTACGTTTTCGTACGCGACACGACGACATGCATCTAGATCGCCCAGTACAGCAACACCCCAGTCGAGCTTAGAAAGGAAAGCAACAAGAGAGGGTTCCGCTTCGACAATTTGAACGTGAGGAGTGAGAGACTCAATATCGTACGCTGGTAGGGCAATGCCAAACTTTTGGCCTAGCTCAAGAATCGTTTTAGTACGAATGTTACCGTCGAGGTGACGGTGCAAATCAGTAAGAGGAAGGTTCTTCGTTATCATTTTGTCGATCCGGATAGTTATGAACTGGAACAGGGCCCAAACATCATCTGTGACAATACATGGGTAAGATTTGCAGTTAAGTATAAATAACAGTTGGGTAGATTGTCAGTAGAGGATGACTAGGAAATCAACGATTCTCGCTCTTTTCTACTTCATGTTCACCAAATGTGTTGGCCATTCTTCTAGTGGCATAGGGCGGCTGTAGTAGAAGCCTTGCACCTGATTACAGCCTAAAGAGCGCAGTAATTGTGCTTGATTGCTATCCTCGACACCTTCCGCGACGACATTAGTTTTGAGACCTGCTGTGATATTGATGACGGCAGCGACGACTGAACTGTTTAAGTTTTCTTGTGTGAGTTGATTGATGAAGGTGCGATCAATCTTCAAGCAGGTAAACGGCAGAGAGTGGAGGTAACCCAGTGATGAGTAACCGGTGCCAAAGTCATCTATCGCGATACCAATACCCATTTCACGCAGTTTAGTCATGTTTTCTAGTGTGGTCGGTGCGCTATCAATGATACGTGATTCTGTGATCTCTAGTGTGAGGTTACTTGCTGGTAATTTCGTGATATCCAATACGCTTGTCACCGTATCAACAAAACTTGGGCAAGATAGTTGATTAACGGAGATATTCACATGCAGTTGGAAGTCCGACGGC
Organism: Vibrio sp. 779(2023); assembly: GCF_033344285.1. NCBI lineage: Bacteria > Pseudomonadati > Pseudomonadota > Gammaproteobacteria > Vibrionales > Vibrionaceae > Vibrio > Vibrio sp. 779(2023). The sequence continues at coordinate 431,689 of NZ_JAWPOM010000002.1, read as the reverse complement.
CACTGTTTGCTTTCGATCGCTTGGTAAGTGTCGCGACAAGCTTGTAACAGAATCTGTTGGCCGATGGCTTTGATCATGCCGCTTTCTTCCGCGATTGGGATAAAATCTAATGGTGACACCATACCTGAGTCGCTATGCCAACGCGCAAGTGCTTCGGCGCCACACACTGTGCCACTGTCGAGATCCACAATCGGTTGGTAATGAGGAATAAACTCTCGGTTTTCAATGCCAGTTTGGATCTTGGTCAGCATTTGTGTACGAAACTTTGAAGCGCTCGCTAGTTCTGGGCTGTAGTGACAAACACCAGTCAGTGAGTCTTGTTTGGCGTAACTTAATGCGATGCTGGCGTTGCGTAACCATAAAGGCATGGTTTCGTTTGGCTGGGTTTGTACAATACCAAGTGAAATCTTCATCACTACATTCTCGCCTTCCACCATAAATGGGGTGGAAAAGAGTTGCTGTAATCGACGCTCGGTTTGTTTAATTTTGGTTTCCGTGTCGACATTTGAGAGAAACACCGCGAATTCGTCACCACCAATCCGAGCCAATAATGCGTTGTCACGAAACTGCTGTTTTAACCTTTTAGCGATGCTGACCAACAGCTGGTCGCCGTTGTGATGACCCACACTGTCGTTGATATCTCTAAATTTGTTGATACCAAGTAAAAATAAACTGCCGTGACAAAGATCAGACTGATTTTCACAGATTTCGACCAAACCCTGACGGCTATATAAGCGTGTCAGAGAGTCATAAACCAACTGTTCACGCAATGTTTTGAATGACGCTCTTAGATTGTTCGCCATTTCATTAAAAGCATGGACCAGTACGGTTGTCTCATACACATAACCAGGCTTTGGCATGCCGCTATCCCAATCCCCATTTGCCAGGTGCTGAGCGGCGGCGGCCGTCGCGTTAATTGGTCTGGTAACTCGGTTGAAAATGATCCAACTGATGGCGATACCAAATAGGCTTACAATAATGCCAACGAGCCAGCTCTCTTGCTGGCTTTTTGGTAACAGGCCGAGAAGCTCAGACTCCGAAATGGAGGTGCCGATAAACCATGTTAAGCCGTCTTGGTCTCGATACGGGGTTAGCCGACTGAAAATACGTTGGCCATCATGTTCAAATGAAAAAGTATAAGGTTGCTTGGTGTTGTTGAGATCGAAAGACCGGACTCGGCTCGCACTGATTTTGATGATCGGGTCTGCGTTTTCAGCGGCAAGCAAACGCTGCCCTTTATCCGAAAATTTTGTGCCCCATGAGATGACGCTTCCCGGGCCTGAGTGAGCGATTAAACGATGATCTGGGTCCATGATGTAGACCGACGCTTTAGTGTTGTATTTTAACTCGCGCAGGAATTCGTTGAATGTATTGATACGAATGTCTGTCACCAAAACACCAGCAAATTGGTCGTGTTTGTACACCGGCGTCATGGCTGATAGCGTAATATCCTGGCGTTCATCAGCATTGGTATAAATTTCAGACCAAGTGGCGTTTTGGCTCTCTGCAACGGGCTTATACCATGGGCGAGTGCGAGGATCGTATTGGGAGATAACCGTTCGAATGTTGTTACTCACATGGTTGGTTCCATAAATAACCAGATCACCATCGGTGTGGCGATCTTGCACCATTAAGGTGTAATCGTCGGAAAGTTCGCGGCGAAAGCCTGCAAAGTCACCGTTTTCTGAACCAAATGCGATTACATCCAACTGCGGTATCGATTGGTAAAGATTTTTGAATGCACTTAGCAGGTAGTTTTGAATGTCTGAGGTATCGTGAGGGCGATAAAGGTTGTGATAGCTGACGTTGTGCGCGAGAGCCATAACCGCAGTAAAAGGCTTACGTAGATAGCTATTGAGGTGGTCGTGGACACTTTCGGTTAACACGGAAAGTTGCTTGTCACTGATATCCGTGACCACTTCTTCGTAACTTTGTTTTTGGACGTAGACAATGACACCGATCGCCAGTAAGAAGATCATGACAAATGGAATCAGAACAGCAGTACGCAGTGTAATTTGAGTCGTAGCAGTAGACATCGTCTAATCACATAGATGGTGGTGCGCCACAATTGTACTGATGTTTTTATTAATATCGAGTGACAAACGACGCTCGTTGTTAACGCACCACGTAAGTGATTGTCAGTACAATTCTTTTAATTTTCTGGTGAGTGTATTTCGCCCCCAGCCTAATACTTTAGCGGCATCTTGCTTATGACCTTTAGTGTGCTCTAAGGCTGCTTCTAATAAAATGCGTTCAAATTCTGGTAAAGCGTAAGAAAGTAGTTCTTTATCTCCTGCTGCGAGTGAATGCCGTGCCCAATCCGCCAATTGTTCTTGCCAACTACCATGTGCAGAGTCTGAAATGGATTTTTTCTCTTCGAGTAGTTCGCTTGGCAAGTCATTTGGTAACACTTCGCTACCACTGGCCATAACGGTTAACCAACGGCAAATATTCTCTAATTGACGAACGTTGCCAGGCCAATCAAGGCGGTTAAGAATCTCCACGGTCGATGGGTGGAGAGTTTTTGTTTCCACACCAAGCTCATCAGCCGCACGGATAAGAAAATGCTGTGTAAGCTTTTCAATGTCTTGCTTACGCTCACGCAGTGCCGGGATCTGCACGCGAATCACGTTTAAGCGATGAAAGAGGTCCTCACGGAAGTCACCTTCTTGCACCAGCTTTTCTAAGTTCTGGTGTGTTGCCGCGACAATTCGTACATCGACACTGATCGGAGAGTGACCGCCCACTCGATAAAACTGCCCGTCAGCTAGAACGCGTAGCAAACGAGTTTGAATGTCCAATGGCATGTCGCCGATTTCGTCTAAAAATAGAGTGCCGCCATTGGCTTGTTCGAATCGTCCTTGACGAACATTGTTTGCCCCCGTAAACGCGCCTTTTTCGTGGCCAAACAGTTCTGATTCAATCAAGTCTTTGGGAATTGCCGCCATATTGAGCGCAATGAAAGGTTTGTTAGCACGTGGACTGTGACGGTGCAGTGCATGAGCAACGAGTTCTTTACCCGTGCCCGATTCACCGTTAATCAAGACTGAAATAGAGGAGCGAGAAAGACGACCAATGGCGCGAAACACCTCTTGCATCGCTGGTGCTTCACCGATAATTTCAGGCGTTTCTGCTGGAATGTCTTCTGGAGAGAGCTGCTCGCGTTTGTTTTCGTGGCTGTGTGCAATGGCTCGTTCAACCAGAGTTAAAGTTTCATCAATATCAAAAGGTTTTGGTAAATATTCAAAAGCACCTTTTTGGTACGCATTCACTGCCGCATCTAAATCTGAATGCGCGGTCATGATAATCACGGGAAGGTCTGGGTAATCGCGCTGTACTTGCTTTAGTAGCTCCAACCCATCAATACCTGGCATGCGAATGTCTGATACTAGAACATCCGGCACTTCGCGTTCGAGCGCCATTAACACGCTTTCTCCATCGGCATAGGTTTCACATTTGATGTTGGCAGAGGAGAGTGTTTTCTCCATTACCCAGCGAATTGAACTGTCGTCATCAACGACCCAAACATATCCTTTACTCATGTAGTAATCCTTGCAGCAAACCGAAAAGCTGACGCGACTTGAAGTCCATTAGCGCACTCAGATCGGCAGATAAATAGTAAATGTTGTGTGACCAGGCCAGCTTTCTACGTCTATTTTTCCATTGTGCTGGTCGATCAAATTTTGCGAAATAGATAGCCCTAATCCAGTTCCTCCCTCGCGGCCACTGACCATGGGATAGAACAGCGTGTCTTGTAGTTCCGGTGGAATACCTGGGCCGTTGTCTGTGATTTCGACACGAGCAGCGAGTTTACAGCGTTTGCCGTGAATATTGGCTTGATGCACCGTTCTGGTGCGAATGGTTATTTTCCCGTGCTCTTGATGGCTAAGAATTTGTGCGGCGTTGCTGACGATATTAAGCATTGCCTGCTCGATTTGGTCTGTATCCATCAAAATCTCTGGCAAGCTTGGGTCATAATCTCGTTCAATGATGATTGAGCGTTGTGACTCTAATTCAACCAGTTGGCGAACCTTTTCAAGAATTTGGTGCAGATTCTCTTGTGTCTTCTTACCTGGCTTCTGCGGTCCTAGTAATCGATCCACGAGCGCCCTTAAACGGTCTGCTTGCTCAATGATGATGTGTGTATATTCGGTGAGAGAGGGCTCTGGCAGCATTTTTTCTAACAATTGCGCCGCACCGCGTAAGCCGCCAAGCGGATTTTTGATCTCATGTGCAAGCCCTCGGACTAACAGCTTCGCCGCTTGTTGTTGGGCGTGTTGGTTCAGTTCTTGAGAGAGTCGGCGCTGCTGATCAATTTTGCGCATCTCGACCAGAAGCATTAACTGCTTTTGCCAAGTGATAGGGCTAACCGTCACCTCTAGCATTAAAGGGCGGCCATCAACAACGAAAGTGACGTCACTGTCGGTGATGCTTTGGCCACTTTGCAACGGTTGAGTGAGCAGCGCGAGATCCAGCGACGCATGCTGAATCAATTGAGAAAGTGATTGTTCAATAATTCGTTTGGCGCTTTGAGAAAACAGCAATTCGGCAGCCGGATTGGCATAACGGATGGCCAATCCATCATCAAGAATCAGCGTTGCTGTCACCATATTGTTGAGAATGGCACTAGGAAGACTGGTATCCACATTACGTCCTTGTTTTGCTTTAAGATTGTGCGATGCACAATAATGGTGCAATTGAACGTTAAGTATGGCGAATAAATCTTAGAAGAAAAAGTGAAAAGCATCGCTGTGATGTGATTTTTTTTCACCAGATATTCTATTTTGCCCCTTTTACGGTCGGCTTAACACTTGCTTTATGTAAATGCACCGTTATAGGGCTAGTAGATGCAATAAGCTTGCCGCTTCTTTTCGCGTGCACAGCAAGTGTGTGAGTGCCTCGGTCAATATTGTTTAACTGCCACACTATATGGTTTTGTGGTGCACCATAAGGTTTTCCATCGAGTAACAATTGCAATTGCTCACCGATACCAAGCTTGCGATTGGTTTCTAATTGAATATTGATGATGCCTCGATTACTGCGGATGGTCTCGTTGTGCTTGGGAGTCAGCATCGAGAGTTGTAATGGGAGAGGCTTCTCGGTTGTTTTCTCTGGCTTGTTTTGTGATGCAGTAGATGGCGTAGTCTGAGGTGCGAGCGATTCAGTACTTTCTACCTCAGGAGCTGGTGCGCTGGCTTCAAGGTTTGGCAGTGCGATCGCTTTTGCTCCTTTGTTTGGCGTATCACTAAAGTGAACCACGCCATTTTCATCTACCCACGTATACGCGACCTGCGCGAAGGCGATAGAGGCGATTAACAATCCGCTGAGTGCACACAGTGATGGAATAAGCTGAACTTTCATTGCTCACCTTCTCTTGTTCGATGATTTCACGTTTCAATGGCTTAGCTCTTTGACCTGTAAGGAAAAAATTCTAAGCGTATTTTTATTATCCCCTCATGTTAAACGTCGAAGCTTGACTGGCGAATACAAAAAAGGCCCGCCTGCGAGGCGAGCCTAATATTTTATTGCTGTGTTTACATTTTACACAGTGTCGACCTTACACAGAGTAGTAAAGTTCGAACTCAACAGGGTGAGTTGTCATGTTCACACGTTCTACGTCCTGAGACTTAAGGTCGATGTATGAATCGATGAAGTCGTCAGAGAATACGCCGCCCGCTGTTAAGAACTCACGATCAGCATCTAGCTCTGCTAGCGCGTCTTTTAGTGAGTATGCAACAGTTGGGATTTCTGCTGCTTCTTCAGCTGGAAGATCGTAAAGGTCTTTATCCATCGCTTCGCCTGGGTGGATCTTATTCTTGATACCGTCAAGACCAGCCATAAGCATTGCTGCGAAACATAGGTATGGGTTCGCCGCTGGGTCACCGAAACGAACTTCGATACGACGTGCTTTCGGGCTTGGTACCACTGGGATACGGATTGAAGCAGAGCGGTTACGCGCTGAGTAAGCTAGCATTACTGGTGCTTCGAAGCCTGGTACAAGACGTTTGTACGAGTTTGTTGATGGGTTAGCGAATGCGTTGATTGCACGAGCGTGTTTGATGATACCACCGATGTAGTAAAGCGCCATTTCAGATAGACCGCCGTACTTGTCACCAGCAAATAGGTTTACGCCATCTTTTGCTAGAGACTGGTGAACGTGCATACCGCTGCCGTTGTCGCCAACAAGTGGTTTAGGCATAAACGTCGCTGTTTTACCAAACGCGTGAGCAACGTTGTGTACAACGTACTTGTAGATTTGGATTTCGTCAGCTTTGGTTGTTAGCGTGTTGAAACGAGTTGCGATTTCGTTTTGACCCGCCGTTGCCACTTCGTGGTGGTGCGCTTCAACAACAAGACCCATTTCTTCCATTACTAGACACATAGCAGAACGGATGTCTTGAGATGAATCTACTGGAGCTACTGGGAAGTAACCACCTTTAACGCCTGGACGGTGACCTTTGTTACCTTCTTCGTAGTCAGAACCTGTGTTCCATGCCGCTTCTACGTCGTCGATTTTGAAGAAAGAGCCTGACATGTCTGTCGAGAACTTCACGTCATCAAATAGGAAGAATTCTGGCTCAGGACCGATAAGTACAGTATCTGCAACACCAGTAGAACGCATGAAGTCTTCAGCGCGTTTTGCGATAGAGCGTGGGTCACGGTCGTAGCCTTGCATTGTTGCAGGCTCTAAGATGTCACAACGGATATTTAGTGTTGCGTCTTCCGTGAATGGGTCAAGCACAGCAGAAGATGCGTCAGGCATCATTACCATGTCTGATTCGTTGATACCTTTCCAGCCAGCAACTGATGAACCATCGAACATTTTACCTTCTTCGAAGAAGTCTGCGTCGATTTGGTGAGCAGGGATCGAAATGTGCTGCTCTTTACCTTTTGTATCAGTGAAGCGTAGGTCAACAAACTTAACTTCGTTTTCTTGGATCAGCGATAGAACGTTTTCTACTGACATCTTGGATAACCTCCAGTGTTAATAAGCGGTAAAAGCTCGATTTATGAATTATTCATGAAACCTGGCATTGATTAATCAATTTGACTTTTCATTAATCGATGCTGTTTTAACTAAAGCCAAAACCGTGCCAAAAAAAATATTCCATTAATTTCAAGCAATTGTGTTTTTGAATGCTAGTTTGGTGCACTTGCTTGCACCAAAATGATCTTTGCTTGCACTATTATGGTGCCAAAAATCATTGTTGCACCATAATGTGACAGGTACATTGCGTATTCAGCCCAGTTTTTGAGCAAGAGTCAATTTGAATTATGCATCGATTGGAATAAAGTTGCGTTTAATCAATTCGTTCTGAGGAAGAAAATGGGCATTAAGCGTAAAAATCGCAGAAATGCTCGGGAGTAGATCACATATTTCTAGGCTTTTTGCTAAAATCTGGTACATTATGGCCGTTTTTTTAATCAGCAAATGTCGCCAGAGAGCACCCGTTCTCAGCGTGGGGGCATTTCATCTATCTAAGTGAATCAATATCCATGGCTACTCCACAGATTGATAAATTAAGAAATATCGCGATCATCGCGCACGTTGACCACGGTAAAACCACGTTGGTTGACAAGCTGCTACAACAATCAGGCACGCTTGAGTCTCGCGGTGAAGCTGAAGAGCGAGTCATGGACTCGAACGACATCGAGAAAGAGCGCGGTATTACCATTCTTGCTAAAAACACAGCAATCGACTGGAACGATTACCGTATCAACATCGTAGATACTCCGGGACACGCGGACTTCGGTGGTGAAGTTGAGCGTATCATGTCGATGGTAGACTCTGTACTACTTATCGTTGACGCAGTTGATGGTCCAATGCCTCAAACGCGTTTCGTAACACAAAAAGCGTTTGCTCACGGTCTAAAACCAATCGTTGTAATCAACAAGATTGACCGCCCTGGCGCACGTCCTGATTGGGTTATGGACCAAGTGTTCGACCTGTTCGACAACCTAGGTGCAACTGATGACCAGCTAGACTTTAAAGTAGTTTACGCATCAGCACTTAACGGTTGGGCTTCTCTAGAAGAAGGCGAAACTGGCGAGAACATGGAACCACTATTCCAAACTATCGTTGATGTTGTTGACGCGCCAAATGTTGATCTTGATGGTCCACTACAGATGCAAGTTTCTCAGCTAGACTACAGCTCTTACGTTGGTGTTATCGGCGTGGCTCGCGTAACTCGTGGTAGCGTTAAACCAAACCAGCAGGTAACCATTATTGGTGCTGACGGTAAAACTCGCAACGGTAAAGTGGGTACAGTAATGGGCTACCTTGGCCTAGAGCGTCACGAAGTGGAACAAGCTAACGCGGGTGATATCATCGCAATCACTGGTCTTGGCGAGCTGAAAATTTCTGACACTATCTGTGCACAAAACGCAGTAGAAGCATTACCACCATTGTCTGTTGATGAACCAACAGTAACGATGACGTTCCAAGTAAACACGTCCCCATTCGCGGGTAAAGAAGGTAAGTTCGTAACGTCACGTAACATCCTTGAGCGTCTTGAGAAGGAACTGGTACACAACGTTGCACTACGCGTTGAGCAAACAGACGATCCAGATAAATTCCGCGTATCAGGTCGTGGTGAACTTCACCTTTCTATCCTGATCGAAAACATGCGTCGTGAAGGCTTCGAGCTTGCGGTATCTCGTCCAGAAGTAATCATCAAAGAAGAAGATGGTCAGTTGATGGAACCGTTCGAAACGGTAACTATCGACGTAATGGAAGAGCACCAAGGCGGCATCATGGAGAACATCGGCCTACGTAAAGGTGAGCTGAAAGACATGTCTCCAGACGGTAAAGGTCGTGTACGTATGGACTTCGTTATGCCATCACGTGGTCTGATCGGTTTCCAAACGGAATTCATGACACTGACTTCAGGTTCAGGTCTTCTTTACCATACGTTTGATCACTACGGCCCTCACAAAGGCGGTAACATCGGTCAACGTGTAAACGGTGTACTAATCGCGAACGCGATGGGTAAAGCGCTAACTAACGCACTGTTCAACCTTCAAGAGCGTGGTCGTCTATTTATCGGTCACGGTGTTGAAGTTTACGAAGGTATGGTTATCGGTATTCACAGCCGTGACAACGACCTAACGGTAAACGCACTGAAAGGTAAGCAGCTAACCAACGTTCGTGCATCAGGTACAGATGACGCACAGGTTCTTACTCCGCCAATCAAGATGACTCTTGAGCAAGCACTAGAATTCATCGATGACGACGAGCTAGTAGAAGTAACGCCTGAAAGCATCCGTATCCGTAAGAAGTTCCTAACGGAAAGCGACCGTAAGCGTGCTTCTCGTGGCGCGAAATAATTTTCGTTAAGCGATTCAATTAAGAAGAAGCCTCGAGTTATGCTCGGGGCTTTTTGTTTTCTGGAGTTGAATATGAACCCGATTATTATCACCGGTGGGCCTGGTGCGGGAAAAACAACACTGCTGAATGCGCTAGACGCGTGTGGTTACGCCACGTTTCCTGAAGGGTCTCGCGACTTGATTGAGCAGCAAAGCCAGTTAGAAAATGGTATTTTGCCGTGGACGAATTTACCTGAGTTTGCCAAGTTATGCCTTGGGTTGATGGACAAACAAAAGAGTGATGCGCGTTGTCATGATGTTGCGTTTGTTGATCGCGCCATCCCCGACATCATTGCATACCTACAAGTGGGCGGCTGTAAGGTTGACCAAGCTTTCTTAACCGAAAGCGCTGGGTACCATAGTCAGGTGTTTACTTGTCGACCTGAAGCATCCATTTACGTACAAGATGAAGTGCGTCCGCACAGCTTTGAAGAAGCATTGGAGATTCATCAGTCGTTAGTGAGTGTCTATACTGAGTTGGGTTATGAAGTGGTAGAAGTGCCATGGGGAACTGTGCCAGAGAGGGTAGGCTTTGTTCGAAGAGTCATCGGTTTACTCGGTAAGGTCGCCGACTAAAACCTCCTCGCTAGGAGGAGGTCTGAATCATTTACTTTTGATTGAGCTTTTGTAGGAATTTATCGGACTCTGCAATCGCTTCGTTCATTTGTTTGATCGCAAACTGAATGTCCTTCTCTAAGCTAGAGAACTCACCTTGCAAAGAACCAATCGCACTGGCGTTAAGGTTGTGTTTTAAGTACAACGTGTTGTCACGCAGCGTGTCCAGTACCGGTGTCATCTTTTTCTCTGCACGCTTCATAGCGCTAAGCATGGTTTTGTACGAGGCTTTGGTTTCACGTAGTTTTTGCTCGCTTGAACGACGCAGTTTCGCACTCGAGTACAGCTCTAGCTCATCTTGCCACTCATCAAACAGTGCGCCGGATACGTCTTCAATCGCAGCAATACGGTCACGTACGTCTTGAGCCGCTTTTTCGCTATCTTCGTATTTGTCATTGATGTTGTTGTAGACATTTTCTAGCTCACCACCATCAAAGTTGGTGATCGCAGACAATGCTTCAAGTGCACTGGTGAATTCTTCTTGTGCATCTTGTTGAGATTCTTTGGCATCTTCGACGCGGTCGACCATAATATCTCGTTTATGATACCCAACCTGCTCCATTGCTGAGTAATAAGCAGATTGACACCCTGTTAAAGTGAAAATTGATAGTACAATTGCTAATAAATAAGGCATTCTTATGTCCTCGGCGCTAATTATGGGATGAACTATGAACCAGTTATCAGAGAGTTACAAGGCGAGATTAATCAATCTACTGCCAAGTTGCGTCGCGTTTTTTAAGTATCTTCTTAAGCGATTAACGCATGACCGTGTGAATGTGAACGCGGGCTATCTTGCCTACATTACCTTGTTATCCATCGTGCCAATGCTGACGGTATTGTTATCAATATTGTCGAAATTTCCCGTTTTTGCGAACGTTGGTGAGGTGCTGCAAGGCTACATTATTGAGAATTTTGTGCCAGCTTCTGGAGAAGCTGTACATACGGCATTACAGGAATTTGTGGCGAATACGGGCAAAATGAGCGCGGTTGGCGGTGGGTTTTTATTCATCGCAGCGGTCATGCTGATTTCCAACATTGATAAGAACTTAAACTACATTTGGCGAGTTAAAGACAAGCGCCGTTTAGTCTTTTCATTCTCTATGTATTGGATGGTACTCACGTTAGGGCCGATCATGGTCGGTGCGAGTATTGCGGCGACGTCGTACGTGACTTCGCTGCAAATTTTAGAGAACGAGACATTATCTGGTGCGTTTAATTTATTTCTGCGTTGGCTACCGTTGTTGCTGTCCTTTTTTGCTTTTCTTGGCTTGTATATTCTAGTGCCGAATAAAAAAGTACACCTCGCTCATGGTGCCATGGGGGCAGCAGTCGCCGCGATACTGTTCGAGTTGAGTAAAAAAGGCTTTGCACTCTACATCACTCAGTTTCCGTCTTATCAGCTCATCTACGGCGCGTTAGCGGCGATTCCTATCTTATTTGTTTGGGTGTATTTATGCTGGATGATCGTGTTATTGGGGGCGGAAGTTACGGCTGCGCTTGGTGAGCGAGAGCACTGGAGTGAAGATTTAGACATGATACACTCGACCGCTGAATCTCAGTTAACAGATGAAGGAAGCGAGAGTAGTGATAGCGCTAATTCAACGAGTCAGTGAAGCTGCCGTCCGTGTGGATGGTGAAGTCGTAGGAGAAATTGATCGTGGTCTGCTGGTCTTATTGGGCGTAGAGAAGGACGACGATGAAGCTAAAGCAAAGCGTTTAATGGAGCGTGTTACAACCTACCGTGTGTTCGAAGATGACGAAGGCAAGATGAACCTGAACGTTAAACAGGTGGAAGGTAAAGTGCTGGTGGTTTCTCAATTTACGCTGCCTGCGGATACAAAAAAAGGCACGCGAGCTGGCTTTTCTCGCGGTGCGCATCCTGTTGATGCAGAGCGCTTGTATGATTACTTTTCTGACTTGTGTGAAGAAGTCTTACCCACACAGCGTGGCCGCTTCGCTGCCGATATGAAAGTGTCCTTGGTGAATGACGGTCCTGTGACGTTTTGGTTGCAGGTCTAATCTGGTAACACAGGCGCCATAGTCTAAGCTTTAACTCCAAGCTCATGGAATTGGCTTGGAGTAATTTTTCCGACACTGATTAGTGTTGTGCTTTCAAAGGATTGATATGTTCAAACTCATTACTCCCAAAACCGATAATCAGATAAACAAGTATTATCAGTTTCGCTGGCAACTGCTTCGTGAGCCATGGCGTATGCCGATCGGCTCAGAGCGCGATGAATACGACGAAATGAGTCATCACCGCATGATTGTTGATGGTCGAGGTCGTCCTATGGCGATTGGCCGTTTATACATTACGCCGGACAATGATGGCCAGATCCGCTATATGGCGGTTAAAAATAATCGCCGTAGCAAAGGGATGGGTTCGCTGGTTTTGGTTGCACTAGAGTCGTTAGCACGCCAGGAAGGAGCGAAACGCTTGGTGTGTAATGCCCGTGAAGATGCCATCGCCTTTTATGAAAAAAATGGCTTTGAGCGTCGAGGCGAGCTAACCGATGAGCGTGGCCCTGTGCGCCATCAGCAAATGGTGAAGCAACTGGATCCGATGGCCAATGTGTTACGTCGCCCTGAATGGTGTACTGAGCTTCAACAGCGCTGGGAGCAACAAATCCCAATTAGCGACAAAATGGGGATCAAGATTAACCAGTACACGGGTTACCAGTTTGAATGCTGTGCGCAGCTTAATCCTAACCTTAATCCGCATAACACCATGTTCGCTGGGTCAGCTTTTACCTTAGCAACCCTGACAGGGTGGGGGATGACGTGGCTGCTGCTTAAAGAGCGTGGGCTGCACGGTGATATTGTGTTGGCCGACAGCTCGATTCGCTATCGTCAACCAGTCGAACAAAACCCCGTGGCGAGTACTTCGTTGGATGGGATCAGTGGTGACCTAGACCGATTGGAGTCGGGACGCAAAGCACGCATCGTTATTCACGTAGTGATTTATAGTGGTGACACGCCAGCTGTTGATTTTGTCGGTACCTATATGTTGATACCGAACTACTCGCAGTTACTCAGTTGCTGATGGGGTAAGCGCCGACTGATCTGCTGGGCGCTTATCTGTTTCACCTTCTTGCTCTGTCGGTGAGAGGGTTTGTTCTGCTGCGGAATTCGTGTCGGGTACTTCATCTTCTTCGATAACTTCTTCGTAAAGCTCTTCCTCTTGAGTCTCCAAATTGATGTTATCAATCACGATTGGCTTCTCGATGGAAGGTTCATTTTTCTGTGGAGTCTCAATATCAGTAGGCTCGGCCAGTTTTGATGCGTTCACGCACTCATTACGGTGGGTTTCGCCACTTAGTAGATCGCCTTCAATGTTTCCGCACGACTCTTCCAATTGATAAGTAATGCCACTTAGCGGGTTGTTGGCCATATCAAATGTACCCCAAACCTTACCACTTATGGCTTTTCCTGAGATGGTGACCGGCTTTATGGCAACTTCCCCTCGTTGCGCGCTTAAACGCAGTGGACTTAAGGTAATGGCTTTGAGCGAATGATCCGCTTGGGACTTCAAGCGGGTATCTCGGAGATTGGCTTCCACTTCACCCGATAAGCTGTAGGCCAGCATGTTGCGATCACCTGATAACCCTTGTAGATCGAGGCTGAGATCGGAAAAACCATCAATAGCCAGTGTGTCGGGTAAAAAATAATCGTGGAAGAGCGATAAGGGAATACCATCAGCATTGACGTTGAGCGCCCAAGGTTGGCTCGGGGTACTCAAATCTATTTGTCCGATGCCTTCTACGTAGCCATGCTCGAGTGGCGCAAAAAGGCGAGTCAATTGCCAAAAGCCATCTTTGCTTTGCATGGCAAGTGCTGCGTGAGACGTGAGTATTTGGTCATAGCTGGCGTTGACAACGCTGACTTCCAATTCGCCTTGCCAAAGGCCCCAACGTTGAGCCGACTGTTTAATATCAAGCTGTTGTCCTTCGATATTTAAACCGGAAAGTTGCCAATAAGGTTCGTGAGATAGCTGGATAATTTGGCTGCGCTCAATGTCGAGTCGTTCGATTGCAACATGCTCTAACTCGCTGGTGGCGGCGTGCCACCAATTTAGGTTGTCTTCTGGCTGTGTTGCCCACTTGAGGCCTTGAATAGAGGCTTCTTTGAGCTTCCATTGTGTTGGCGTGAACAATCCAGAAACTTGCACTCGACCTTGCTGCCAATCTAAGCTGAGCTCGTTGAGCTGGATTACTCCTGGCTCGATAGCGGCACTCAAACGTGGCTCTATTGCGGTTTGCTGCTGGAATCGAACGCTATCCGCCTGCAATGACACTTGAGCTTTTGTCTTCCAGAGAGACAGTGGCAGTGTGGCGTTTTCCACAGAAAGATCCAAGTTCTGCCAGTGCCAGTCGCCCCATTCAATATCGGCGTTAAGCAAATCTAAGCTATTAATATGATTAATGTTAAATGGTAGATCGTGCCAAGGTTTTGCAAGCAGTGATTGGCGCTGCGTATTACTCAGTTTCAGCTTGTTGATGGTCACATTTACTAAAGACCAGCCTTGAGGGTACTGCTCCCCTTGCCCAGATATTTGACTGTTACGCCAGTTAAAAGAGGTGCCATAAAGCGTACTGTCTTGCGGTTTGTAGTCTATATCGACTAAGACTTGATTAAAGGCTTCGCCATTCCAATAGAGTTGGTCAGCTGCAAGTTGAACTTCGCCATATGGTATTAATTGACCATTCCATTGTGGTGATTGAATTTGAAGGTCAATGCCATTGGCAGAGAACTGCTCGTCGGCGTAATCAATATTTTTGAGCGCGATTTGATGGAATAAAACGTTATCTAAAGGTGGGAGCTTTGGTGCGCCATACTGCAATCTCATACCATCAATCAATAAACTATCAACGATCCATTTACCATCGCGATAAACATCGGGATTCATCCATAAATCGACTTGCTCGATGTAAGACGCATCGTCTCCGCTGGTGTTCACGCGTTGTAAAGTTAGGTGATAGGGAAAGCCATAACGCACGCTTTCGGCCCGGAAGGGAAGAGAAAAGGTGTTTGACAGCAAGCGCCAGGTTGCGTCCGCGTAAGATGTTGTTAGCAGCGCAATCGTAGCGGCTGGAATGGCAACTAAGATAACCAGTAACAGAAGTAGAACTCGACGCGCTGTTTTCATCTTTGCTAGAACCTACGTGTGTTATGAAATAAAACTAGATAGGCTTTAGCTTGTATCAATATTCTGTGGTATTCAATAAAAAGCCCCTCAAAAGAGGGGCTTGAAGCAATTTTTGTAACTTGGCCTACGTAAAGGTGATAAGTTAATGCCAACTTTTCACTGAGTTTACGCGACGTCGCTGTTACTCGATTTAATCAATCTGAGGACCAGCCGCAACCAGAGATTTACCTTCAGCGTTGTCTGTGTACTTATCAAAGTTATTGATAAAGCGCGCTGCTAAATCTTTCGCTTTGCTTTCCCACTGAAGTGGGTCAACGTACGTGTCGCGAGGGTCTAGAATGCTTGGATCCACACCTGGTAGTGACGTTGGTACTTCAAGATTGAAGATAGGAATGTGCTTAGTTGGTGCATCTTCAATCGAACCATCAAGAATTGCATCAATAATTCCGCGTGTATCTTGAATAGAGATACGTTTGCCAGTGCCGTTCCAACCAGTATTCACTAGGTAAGCCTCAGCGCCTGCTGCTTCCATGCGTTTAACCAGTACTTCTGCGTATTTAGTTGGGTGAAGCGTTAGGAACGCCGCGCCGAAACAAGCAGAGAAAGTTGGTGTTGGCTCAGTAATACCGCGCTCTGTTCCCGCTAGTTTGGCGGTAAAGCCTGATAGGAAGTGGTACTTAGTTTGCTCGGGTGTCAATTTAGATACTGGAGGCAGTACGCCAAATGCATCGGCTGATAGGAAGATCACTTTATTCGCGTGACCGCCTTTTGATACTGGCTTAACGATATTATCGATATGGTAGATAGGGTAAGAAACACGTGTGTTTTCTGTTTTCGAACCATCATCAAAGTCGATAGAGCCATCGCCACGTACTGTTACGTTTTCTAGCAGTGCATCACGACGAATTGCGTTGTAGATGTCCGGCTCCGCTTCTTTCGAAAGTTTGATGGTTTTTGCGTAACAACCACCTTCGAAGTTGAAGACACCGTCATCATCCCAGCCGTGCTCATCATCACCAATTAGCGCACGTTTAGGATCAGTCGACAGGGTCGTTTTACCCGTACCAGATAGACCGAAGAATACCGCTACATCGCCATCTTTGCCCATGTTAGCGCTACAGTGCATTGATGCGATGTCTTTTAGTGGAAGGAAGTAGTTCATCATGGCGAACATACCTTTCTTCATTTCACCGCCGTACCAAGTACCACCGATAAGTTGCATGCGCTCAGTTAGGTTAAATACGGTGAAGTTTTCTGAGTTCAGGCCTTGCTCTTCCCATTTTGGATTAGTGCATTTTGCGCCATTCATTACTACGAAGTCTGGTTCAAATGTCGCTAACTCTTCTTCTGTCGGGCGAATAAACATGTTTTTAACGAAGTGCGCTTGCCATGCGACTTCTGTGATAACACGAATGCTCAAACGTGTATCTGGGTTTGCACCACAGTAACCGTCAACAACAAACAAGCGTTTGTTAGAAAGCTGGTTTGTGACCAGTTCTTTTAGCTCGTCCCACACTTCAGGAGTGATTGGCTTGTTATCATTTTTCACTTGATCAGACGTCCACCACATATGTTCTTCTGTCGTAGCGTCTTTGACGATGTATTTATCTTTTGGTGAGCGACCAGTAAAGATGCCAGTGTCAACGGCAACCGCACCTAGTTCAGTAACCACGCCGCGCTCATAACCGGTTAGGTCTTCACGCGTTTCTTCCTCAAACAACATTTCGTAGCTTGGGTTGCGAATAACCTCTTTTACGTTATGCAGTCCGTGCTTGGTTAGATCAAGTGTTGCAGCCTTAGTATGTTCCATAACGGTCATAGGTGCTCCTTATAAGGATTTTGTAGGGATTTTGTAAGAATGTTTTAATTTTAATCTGCTCACCATGCTAGCAACGGGGCGGGGAGAAAACAGGGAGATAGCTCAAAATTTACCCATGATTTCAATAAGGTTTTAGGTAACCCGTCACATATTGGTGGGAATAGTCTATCGTGCACGCAATCCTTTGCGCTAGGGCAAAATCATTATTAATTGTTTAAAATTAAGCAGTTGTTTTATTACGCTTGAGGCTAGTTATTACGAGGGGTTGATCACAAAAAGGCCAGCATTAAGCTGGCCTTTTGTAGGGTAAATTACGTGCTTGATAAGCTATGTAAATTAATGCAGGGTTTTCTTGTCTGTAGAAGCTTGTGCATACAGTTCAGTGACTTCAGATTCGTCGAACGTATAAGTTGTGCCACAGTAATCACAATGTAAAGAAACTGATCCAACTTCTGCCAAAATGTCATAAATTTCAGCTTTCTCAACGGTGATGATTGCTGCACCGCTACGCTCACGAGAACAGCCACAATGGAACTCGACAGGTTGCGGCTCGTACAGACGTACTTTGTCTTGGTTATATAGTCGATACAATAACTCGTTCGCTTCTAAACCAAACAATTCTTCATCTTTTACTGTGTCAGTGAGCTGCTCTAGATGTTCGAAATCATCTGGAGAGCCAGTGCCGTCAGGGATCACTTGAATCAACATACCTGCTGCGTGTGCTTTGCCTTCATGCTCACCAGTGCGGATCCATAGGCGCGTTTTTAACTGCTCTGAGTTTGCAAAGTAGCCTTCTAGCACTTCTGCTAAAGTGTCACCTTCTAATCCAACGACGCCTTGGTAACGCTCGCCGTTTTTCGGTTCGATGGTGATCACAAGGTAGCCCTTACCCATTAGATCGTGAATATTTGCGTCATCGGCAACATCGCCTTCCCAGCGAGCTACGCCACGAACACGTTGGTTATGGTCACCGTTGATAACGGCAAGAGACACAGGACCGTCGCCTTGTAGCTGGATGGTGATCGAACCTTCGAACTTAAGAGTGGCAGTTAAAAGAGTAGTTGAAACGAGTAGCTCACCCAGCAGTTTCTCTATTGCTGCCGGATATTCCTTGCTGGAGATAACACGTTGGTACGCTTCATCCAATTGTACCAACTCGCCACGTACTGAAAGATCTTCGAATAGGTAGCGGTTTAAAACATTATTTGCCATGGAGTGCTTTCCTCGTTGGTAATTCCGGCTTTTATTGGTGTTTGAACTTAATGATGTCTCGGCGCTGCTTTTTATCTGGGCGGCGTTCCGGACTTGGGTTGTGGGCATTAAGCTTACGTTGAGTCGCGTGTTCCTCACGTTTCGCGATACTCTCATTGGTTTCGCGATATAAGGTTTGTGCGATGGGAGCGCCTCGGCGTTGATCTGAGATTTGTTCGATGATCACGATTTTTTCTTCGTTGCCTTGACGAAGTCTGACTTCAGCGCCCACTTCAACGATTTTACTCGGCTTGCTTCGTTGGCCATTATAGTGGACTTTACCGCCATCGACCATGTTACGCGCGATGGAGCGGGTTTTGTAAAATCTTGCGGCCCATAGCCATTTATCTAGCCTAACGGCTTCATTTAGGGAACTCATAGAACACTACGCTATCTAATCACTGCCCGAATACGGCAATGAGTGATGGATTATTCACCTACAGATGGAGTCAAGGCGTATTTTTTTCAAGGGAGTTGGCAAAAACTGCATAAGAAAAAGGTATGAAAGACAACTTGTGATATAGTTCACTGCTCTTTGTTGAGTAATAATTTTATTGCAAATTTAGCAATTTAAAGTCGATAGCTATCGTTATAGCTTAAATGACGGACGTTAGAATAAAGGAATCCATTCAGTGAAACGTTTAGAGCTAAGTGCAGGATTATCAAGCAGACCGCTACTGGCTCAGATCAAGTCCAATCATTATACCATTCAAGCCAAACTTAGCTTGTTGCTTACCTGTCTGTTTATTGCGATAACCGGATGGATACTTGGCAAAATTGTGTGGTTAGCCATACCTCAATCGTCGGAAGTGCCGCAATGGCGTCCATCGGCGAGTAGCGTTGCTGCGAGCAATAAAGGCGACGCGATAGATTTTAATGCCCTTCAGAATGCCAACCTATTCGGTAAATACACTGAGCAAAAAGCGGCGGTTGTAGAACAGCCTATTGTTAAAGACGCCCCTAAGACGCGCCTTAACCTCACCCTAGTCGGTGCGGTTGCCAGCAGTGATGCCAATACCAGCCTTGCTGTTATTGCTAACCGAGGTAAGCAAGCTACGTACGGTTTGGGTGAAGAAATCGAAGGGACACGTGCGACGCTAAAAGCGGTATTGGTGGATCGCGTCATCATTGATAACCAAGGTCGAGACGAGACCTTAATGATGCAAGGTATAGAATATAAGAAGCTATCTGAATCGCCGCAGGTAGCTAGGGCGCAAGCTCAGCGAGCAGAAGCAGCGACGTCTGACGTTGGAGAGAAATTAGAGCAAATCCGCGAAGAAATTGCGAAAGATCCACAAAGCGTTTTTAAATACATCACCATTTCACCCGTCAAAAAAGACGGAGACATTGTTGGTTATCGAGTATCACCTGGTCGTGATGCCGCATTATTTAATGATGTAGGGCTACAACCTGGTGATATTGCGGTTCAACTGAACGGGATCGATTTAAGTGATCCGTCTTCTTCAGTACAACTGATGCAAGTGATGAGCGATCCGCAAGAATTAAATTTAACTGTTGAGCGAGACGGCCAACAGTACGATATCTATATCCAATTGTAAGACTTAGGCAACCGGCGTAAGTTCAGGGAGACATACGTGAAACATTGGTTCAGCAAAAGTGCTTGGCTACTAGCAGGAAGTTTACTCTGCGTACCAGGTGCAATGGCAAACGAATTTAGTGCGAGCTTTAAAGGCACTGATATTCAAGAATTCATCAACATAGTGGGTCGTAACCTCGAAAAGACCATCATTGTTGATCCTTCAGTACGCGGTAAGATCGATGTCCGCAGCTATGACGTACTTAACGAAGAGCAATATTACAGCTTTTTCCTTAATGTCCTTGAAGTATACGGTTACGCAGTCGTAGAGATGGACAATGGGGTACTTAAGGTTATCAAAGCAAAAGACTCAAAAACCTCAGCAATCCCTGTGTTAGGTGATGGTAGCGCGCAAGGCGATAGTGTTATCACTCGAGTTGTCGCGGTGCGTAATGTGTCGGTCCGTGAGTTGTCTCCTCTACTTCGTCAGCTGATTGATAACGCCGGTGCCGGTAACGTGGTTCATTATGATCCAGCGAATATTATCTTGATTACTGGTCGTGCGGCAGTAGTGAATCGCTTAGCAGAGATCATCAAGCGTGTTGACCAAGCCGGCGATAAAGAAATTGAATTGGTGGAGCTGCGTAATGCATCTGCTGCTGAAATGGTACGCATTGTCGAAGCACTGAATAAAAGTGCGAATCAGAAAAGCACGCCAGAGTTCCTTGAACCTAAAATTGTGGCCGATGAACGTACTAACGCGATTTTAATTTCTGGTGATCCAAAAGTAAGAGCCCGCTTGAAACGTTTGATTCGTCAACTTGATGTTGAAATGGCGACAAAAGGTAACAACCGAGTTGTGTACCTGAAAAATGCGAAAGCTGAAGACTTGGTGGATGTATTGAAAGGTGTTTCCGATAACCTGCAAGCTGAAAAGCAAGCCGGTCAGAAAACATCAGGTGCATCGCGTGGTGAGGTCGTCATTGCTGCTCACGCTGCAACTAACTCGTTAGTTTTAACAGCGCCGCCAGACATTATGATGGCATTACAAGACGTCATTTCTCAACTCGATATTCGTCGTGCTCAGGTTCTTATTGAAGCGTTAATTGTCGAAATGTCTGAAGGTGATGGTATTAACCTAGGTGTTCAGTGGGGTTCGTTAGAAACGGGTGCTGTAATTCAGTACGGTAACTCAGGAGCCCCGATTGGTCAGGTGATGGTTGGTCTAGAAGAAGCAAAAGATCAAACCCGAACTGAATACTATACCAACTCTAATGGCGAACGAACGCCATATGATGTTACTGAATCAGGTGACTACTCTACGCTAGCGTCAGCACTTAGCGGAGTAAATGGTGCGGCAATGAGTATTGTCATGGGTGACTGGACAGCGCTAATTAGTGCTGTTGCTTCTGACTCCAACTCAAACATTCTATCTTCTCCGAGTATTACCGTAATGGATAATGGCGAAGCATCATTTATTGTGGGTGAAGAGGTTCCGGTTATTACGGGCTCTACGGCTGGCTCAAACAACGACAACCCATTCCAAACGGTTGACCGTAAAGAAGTCGGTATCAAACTCAAAGTAGTGCCACAAATTAACGAAGGTGACTCTGTACAGTTAAACATTGAACAAGAAGTTTCCAACGTATTAGGCGCAAACGGTGCGGTTGACGTTCGCTTTGCTAAACGACAGTTAAACACCTCTGTCATGATCCAAGATGGTCAGATGTTGGTTCTTGGTGGTTTGGTCGATGAACGCGCACTTGAAAGTGAGTCTAAAGTGCCGCTATTGGGTGACATTCCGGTACTTGGCCATCTGTTCAAGTCAACGAGCACGCAAACAGAAAAACGTAACTTGATGGTGTTCATCAAGCCGACGATTATTCGCGATGGTGTGACGGCCGACGGTATTACGCAGCGTAAATACAACTTTATTCGCGCAGAACAGCTTTACAAAGCGGATCAAGGTTTGAAGTTGATGGCAGACGAGAAGATCCCGGTTATGCCTGCCTTTGGCCAGGAGCGTCAGCACCCAACAGAGATTCAAGCGTTTATTGATCAAATGGAAAACAACTAATGGTTGATATGTTAGACACAGCGCCAAGTATGCGTCGTCTGCCATTCAGTTTTGCCAACCGCTTTAAACTGGTGCTGGAGACAGAGCATCCTGAGCGTCCACCTATTCTTTACTATGTCGAGCCGCTTAACCCTGCGGCTCTGGTTGAAGTCCGTCGTGTATTAAAGAAAAGCTTCGTACCGCAACCTATCGATAAAGAAGCCTTTGATAAAAAGCTGACTGAAGCATATCAACGCGACTCGTCTGAAGCGCGTCAGTTGATGGAAGATATTGGTGCTGATAGCGATGATTTCTTCTCTTTGGCTGAAGAACTGCCGCATGATGAAGACTTATTAGAATCGGAAGACGATGCGCCAATCATCAAATTGATCAACGCCATGTTGGGCGAAGCGATCAAAGAAGGTGCGTCGGATATTCATATTGAGACGTTCGAGAAAACCCTTTCGATTCGTTTCCGTGTCGATGGCGTATTGCGTGAAGTTCTGACCCCAAGTCGTAAGCTAGCGCCTTTGCTAGTTTCTCGTGTGAAGGTTATGGCTAAACTAGATATCGCAGAAAAGCGTGTGCCTCAAGATGGCCGTATTTCGTTGCGTATCGGTGGTCGTGCGGTGGACGTGCGTGTATCTACGATGCCGTCCTCTCATGGGGAGCGCGTGGTAATGCGTCTGTTGGATAAAAACGCGACTCGTCTTGATTTACATAGTTTGGGCATGACCCCTTCAGTGCATGACAACTTCCGTCACTTGATTGGTCGCCCTCACGGTATCATCTTGGTGACGGGCCCGACAGGTTCTGGTAAATCCACCACCTTGTACGCTGGCTTGCAAGAGATCAATAGCAACGAACGCAACATTCTAACGGTTGAAGACCCGATCGAATTTGATATTGATGGCATCGGTCAAACTCAGGTGAACCCAAAGGTCGACATGACGTTTGCGCGCGGCTTGCGTGCCATTCTGCGTCAGGACCCGGATGTGGTGATGGTCGGTGAGATCCGTGACTTAGAAACCGCACAAATTGCAGTGCAAGCGTCCTTAACGGGTCACTTGGTAATGTCGACTCTCCACACCAACACCGCAGTGGGTGCGATTACGCGTCTACGTGATATGGGTATTGAGCCATTCCTTATTTCTTCTTCGTTATTAGGGGTGCTAGCGCAGCGCTTAGTTCGAACGCTTTGTCCAAGCTGTAAAGAGCCGTATGAAGCCGATGCGGAACAGAAAAAACTGTTTGGTATGGAAGCGCATGAACCGTTAGAACTGCACCGAGCAAAAGGCTGTGAAGCGTGTAACCAAAAAGGCTACCGAGGTCGAACAGGTATCCACGAGCTCATTATGGTTGATGAGCAAGTGCAAGAGTTGATTCACCGAGAGTCTGGTGAGCAAGAAATTGAGAGAGCCGTTCGCGCCCATACGCCAAGTATTCGCAGCGATGGTTTAAGCAAAGTGCGTCGTGGCATTACGTCACTTGAAGAAGTGATGCGAGTGACGAAGGAAACCTAATGGCGGCATTTGAGTACAAAGCGCTAGATGCAAAAGGCAAGCATAAAAAAGGCACGATAGAAGGGGATAACGCCCGACAAGTGCGCCAGCGACTCAAAGAGCAAGGGATGATCCCGATTGAAGTGGTTGAGACGAAAGCTAAATCGGCTAAGTCTTCAGGTTCAGTCAGCTTTAAGCGCGGCATCTCAACATCTGAGTTAGCACTCATCACACGTCAATTGTCTACGCTAGTCCAATCAGGAATGCCTTTGGAAGAGTGTTTGCGTGCGGTCTCTGAGCAGGCTGAAAAGCCGAGGATTCGTTCTATGTTGGCTGCGGTTCGCTCGAAAGTAACTGAGGGTTATCCGCTCGCCGACAGTTTTGCCGATTACCCACACGTGTTTGATGAACTGTACCGCTCCATGGTTGCGGCGGGCGAAAAATCAGGTCACCTCGATACCGTATTAGAGCGTTTGGCAGACTACGTCGAAAACCGCCAAAAGATGCGATCTAAATTGCTTCAAGCCATGATTTATCCTGTAGTTTTGGTGGTATTCGCGGTTGTCATCGTTTCGTTCTTATTGGCGACAGTTGTTCCTAAAATCATTGAACCCATCATTCAGATGGGCCAAGAGTTACCTCAATCGACGCAATTTTTACTGGCAGCCAGTGAGTTTGTGCAAGATTGGGGGCTGATTATTTTCGTTGTGCTGGTGGCGCTTTTCTATGGCCTCAAACTGGCGTTGCAAAAGCCAGACTTTCGCTTAGCTTGGGACAGAAAAATCTTGAGCTTACCGCTAATAGGTAAGATCTCTCGAGGTTTGAATACCGCACGATTCGCACGAACACTTTCGATCTGTACTTCCAGTGCGATTCCAATTCTCGAGGGTATGCGCGTTGCGGTAGATGTTATGTCTAACCGTTATGTGAAGCAGCAAGTCTTGCTTGCAGCGGATAACGTCCGAGAGGGCGCTAGTTTGCGTAAGGCGTTGGACCAAACTCGCTTGTTTCCACCAATGATGCTACACATGATCGCCAGTGGTGAGCAAAGTGGTGAATTAGAGAGCATGTTGACGCGGGCAGCCGATAACCAAGATCAAAACTTTGAATCAACAGTCAATATTGCTCTGGGTGTGTTTACTCCTGCGCTGATTGCATTAATGGCTGGATTAGTGTTGTTCATTGTGATGGCGACCTTGATGCCAATGCTAGAAATGAATAACTTGATGAGCGGATAATTTCGAATTAAGACGTGTCTACTAACGGCATGGCTTTAATCTAACTTTCGGAGAAAAAAATGAAGTTTAAGCGTAGTAAACAACAGGGTTTTACACTTTTAGAAGTGATGGTTGTTGTAGTTATCCTGGGTATTTTGGCAAGTTTTGTTGTTCCAAACCTATTGGGTAACAAAGAGAAGGCAGACCAACAAAAAGCGATTACGGACATTGTCGCGTTGGAAAATGCCTTAGATATGTACAAGTTGGACAACAGCGTTTACCCAACAACGGACCAAGGTCTAGAAGCATTGGTTAGCAAGCCATCTAACCCAGAGCCACGCAACTACCGTGATGGTGGTTACATCAAACGTCTTCCTAATGACCCTTGGGGCAACCAGTACCAATACTTAAGCCCAGGTGATAACGGTACAATCGATATCTTCACTCTAGGCGCAGATGGCCAAGAGGGTGGAGAAGGTCCAGCTGCAGATATTGGCAACTGGAACATGCAAGACTTCCAATAATTGAGCCTAAGCCAGCACTAATGAAACAAATGCGAAAACATAACGGTTTTACATTGATAGAAATTCTATTAGTGCTGGTTTTGCTATCTCTTACGGCTGTGGCCGTGATCTCGACGTTACCGACTAGCCAAAAAGATCTTTCCAAACAGTATGCTCAAAGCTTTTTTCAGCGTTTACAGCTGCTCAATGAAGAAGCGGTGCTGAGCGGTAAAGATTTTGGCGTTCGAGTGGATGATGCCAAATCGACCTACGCTCTACTGAGTTTAACCTCAGAAGGTTGGCAGCCTCTGAAATTAAAGCAGATTCCGAGCAAAACCAAGCTAGAAGAAGATATTGCGCTACAACTCGAGCTCGGAGGTGGTGCTTGGGATAATGATGAGCGCTTATTCAAACCAGGTTCTCTTTTTGATGAAGACATGTTCGCAGAAGAAGAGGACGAAAAGAAAATTGAGCCACCGCAAGTGTTTATCTTTTCCAGCGCTGAAGTCACGCCATTCACCCTGTCTTTTTTTCCGCAAAATGGTGATGCCTTTAATGACGGTTGGCGAGTCATTGGCAAAGAAAGTGGACAAATTTTGTTATTAGCTCCGGGCGAAGAAGTGAAAGAGGATGAGAATGCGCAATTTTAAGCAAGCTCGCCCCAATTTGAGTCATCGCCGGACGAGAGGCATGACCTTACTGGAAGTATTGGTCGCACTGGCAATTTTCGCCACCGCTGCCATCAGTGTCATTCGCTCCGTGAGCCAGCATATTAATACAATCAGTTATTTAGAAGAAAAAATGTTTGCAGCCATGGTTGTGGATAATCAGATGGCAAATGTGATGTTGAATACCGGAGAACTCAAAGCGAAAAACGGCACAGAAGAGCTGGCAGGACGCACTTGGTTCTGGAAAGTCACGCCAGTCGCCACGACGCAGCCATTGCTGAAAGCATTTGATGTGAGCGTCTCGGTAGAGAAAAGCGCGAGCCCTGTAGTAACGGTACGAAGCTATGTGGCGCAATAATCATCTCCGCGCAAACACGCGCCAAAGGGTAAAAGGTTTTACACTTATTGAAGTGTTGGTATCGATTGCCATCTTTGCCAGTTTAAGTGTCGCAGCGTACCAAGTGGTATCGCAAGTACAGCGTAGCAATGCGCTATCACAAGAACGAACCCAACGCTTAAACGAAATTCAGCGTGCCATGGTTATGATGGATAACGATTTTCGTCAAATGGCGATGCGTCAAACACGTACTAATGGTGAAGAGCCTGCTAGCCGGCTAATTTTTTGGTCCGATTACCTGTTGGACTCCGATACTAAAGGGCTGATGTTTGCCCGTTTAGGTTGGCACAATCCTCAGCAGCAGTTCCCTCGTGGAGAAGTAACCAAGGTTGGCTATCGCTTAAAAGAAGAAACACTGCAGCGAGTATGGTGGCGCTATCCTGATACGCCGGTTGGGCAACAAGGTACTGTTACTCCATTGCTAACGCAGGTCGAGTCATTTGATATGCGTTTCTATGATGGTAAGCAATGGAAAAAAGAGTGGGCTGAAGAAAAAGCGCTGCCGAAAGCGGTTTCTGTTGTTCTCACTCTCAAAGACTATGGAGAAATTGCCCGCACTTATCTCACTCCTGATGGCACATTGAGTCAGAAAGAGGAAAGTTCAGGAGACAGCAATAATGGTTAACCGTCAGCGCGGTGTTGCTTTGATTATAGTGTTGATGTTGCTGGCGATTATGGCGACGGTTGCCGCCAGCATGTCGGAACGTTTGTTCTTACAGTTTCAGCGAGGCGCTAATCAAATCAATTACCAGCAAGCGTACTGGTACAGCCTTGGCGTCGAGGCGCTAGCAAAAGTGGGTATCGAACAAAGTTATAAAGACACCGACACGATTAATATGAGTCAACCGTGGGCGATAAAAGAGCAAGTCTATCCGTTAGATTATGGTCAAGCGGCGGGACGAATTAGAGACAAGCAAGCGTGCTTTAATCTAAATGTATTGAGTCGTGTGCAACCAACGGGTCAGCAAATTACAAGACCATATTTAGTGAATGTATTGCAGCGCCTATTAGAAGAGTTGGATGTCGAGCCATATCAAGCAGAAATCATTGCAGACTCTACTTGGGAATACATTGATGCTGATGACTCTGTCCGTTCGACTACTGGGGTTGAAGACAGCACATATGAAGCGATGAAACCTTCCTATTTGGCATCAAATGGTTGGATGGCAGATGCTTCCGAGTTACGGGCTGTCTATCAGGTGAGTGGTGAAATTTTCCAAAAATTGGAGCCGTTGGTCTGTGCATTGCCAAGTGATGACTGGCGTTTAAACGTGAATACGATTGATGTTGAGCAAACTCCGATTTTGGTGGCAATGTTCTCACCAAACTTAAGCAGTAGTGATGCGATTCAGCTAATTGAAAAACGCCCATTTGATGGGTGGGATAGCATTGATGAATTTTTAGCAGAGTCAGAAATGGCTGGCTTAAGTGAAGATGTAAAGAAAAACGCCAAAGGCTATTTGGGTGTGGATAGCGCCTTTTTTGAATTGGATGCACAAGTGTTGGTGGATGAATCACGTGTACGTATCCGAAGCCTTTTGCAAAGTACAAATAGAGAAACGGTGACCGTAGTTCGCCGTCGTTTTGGAGGGATCAGTGAGCGAGTTTCTGACCGTTCGGCTGAGTAGCGAACAACAAAGTACCATTCCTTGGGTGGTGTGGTCGACAGATCAACAGGAAGTGATTGCTAGCGGTGAAATCGCCGGGTGGGAACACTTAGATGAATTGGTCTCATATGCTGGTCAGCGCCAAGTTGTGGCGCTGTTGGCGAGTAATGATGTGGTCCTGACGCAAGTGGATATACCGCCTGGTGCAACACGCCAATTCGAGGCGATGTTACCGTACTTAGTGGAAGACGAAGTTGCTCAGGACGTTGATGGCCTGCACTTTAGCGTGTTGGGTAAACAAGCGGATAAAGCGCAGATTTGCGCAGTTGAACGTGCTTGGATTCAGACTGTACTGCAACGTTTCTCAAGCCAAGGTATCGCCATTAAACGCATTTTACCCGATGTGCTTGCGTTACCGGTTCGTGGAGATCACAGCAGTGCTGCAATGATTGGCGAGCAATGGCTAATTCGTCACTCTGTGACAGAGGGCGCGGTTGTCGACGCTTCTTGGTTAGACCTTTACCTCTCTTCTTATCTACAAAATCATGAAGGTTGGAAGCTCGATTGCTATAGCTCGGTCCCGGAATCTGCGTTACCTGAAATATGGGAGCCGCAACCAGAAGAAATGACGATGGCTTTACTGGCGAAGGGGGTGACAGAAAGCAAAGTCAATTTGCTGACTGGGATCTTCAAGCCGAAATCTTCTTGGGGTAAATACTGGAAGCTCTGGCAAAAAGCCACCATTGCTGCGGGGGTGCTTATCGTTGTCATGGTTGCGCAGCAGTTGCTCGTGGTCCACAAGTACGAAGCACAAGCTCAAGCGTATCGTGAGGAGAGTGAGCGTATTTTCCGCCAAGTGTTCCCAAATAAAAGACGCATTCCTACCGTTAGTTACCTCAAACGACAAATGGATGATGAAGAGCGCCGCTTATCTGGTGGAGGTGGTCAGCAGGCAATGTTGTCATGGTTGGCGGCATTACCCGCGACGCTTGGTCAGGTCAGCGACTTGGAGATCACTAGCTTTAAATACGACGGACAACGTGGCGAAGTACGTATTCAGGCTCGTAGTTCAGACTTCCAACCTTTTGAGCAGGCTCGTGTGAAATTGGCAGAGAAGTTTAATGTTGAGCAAGGTCAGTTGAACCGTAGCGATAACGTTGTGGTTGGCAGCTTTGTTTTGAAGCGTTTGTGAGGTGATGATGAAAAATTTAATTTCTCAAGCTCAGGTTTGGTGGAGCAGCATCTCGCAGCGTGAGCAGCGTTTGGTCATGGGATGTGGCGCTATTGCCGTTATCGGTATTATTTATTGGGGTTTATTACAACCAATGAGTCAACGTGCGGAGCTAGCTCAGTCACGTATTCAAAGTGAAAAGCAGTTGCTAGCTTGGGTACAAGATAAAGCGGATGGCATCACTGCACTGCGAAAAAGCAGCGGTGTGAGCTACTCTAGTCAACCGTTGAATCAGTTAGTTTCTTCTTCAGCTCGTCGTTATAAAGTTGAGTTGATTCGAGTACAACCTCGTAATGAGAGCGTTCAAGTGTGGATCAAACCACTCGCGTTTAATCAACTAGTGGATTGGTTACGTTACTTGAAAGAGCAACAGGGTATTGAAGTCGAATTTTTAGATATCGACCGAACAGAGCAAGCGGGCATGATCGATGTAAACCGCCTTCAGTTTAAGCGAGGTTAAGGTGAAGCGAGCAGTACTTTACGTTGTTATCTTTATCGTCTTTTTTTCAGTCAGTCTTTTAATGGGATTACCAGTCTCTTGGGTGTTACAACAAGCACCAACAGTGAGAGGCCTGGACATTCAAGGAGCCAACGGTTCGGTATGGCAAGGTCAAGCTGCTAGTATTCGTTGGCAGCGCCAGAACCTTGGAGAAGTTAATTGGGATTTCCAATGGTCGAGTCTACTGACAGGTAAAGCTGAGTTTGCTGTGCGCTTTGGTCGTGGTAGTGAAATGGACGTTCGTGGGCGCGGTTTTGTCGGCTATAGCTTAAGTGATGGCCCTTATGCCAAAAACTTAGTTGCCTCGATTCCGGCGGTAAAAGTTGTTGAGCAAGCGCGCCTCCCTGTGCCTGTTGGTGTTGATGGGCAGCTTGAGCTGAATATTCGTCATGCGACTTATGCTGCGCCTTGGTGTAAGAACGGTGAAGGCACTTTAGTATGGAATGCCAGTGGTATTCAAAGCCCCGTTGGCAGCTTAGATCTCGGTCCTGTGATTGCCGATATAAACTGTCAGGATAGTGTATTGACGGCAACTGGTGAGCAGAGCAGCAAACAAGTCTCTGCGGCGTTTTCCGCTGAACTGATGCCTAATCAACGGTACTCAACCAAAGCGTGGTTCAAACCTGGTGCAGAGTTCCCATCCAGCATGGGGGAGCAACTGAAATGGTTGGGTAAGCCGAATGCTCAAGGTCAATATGAGTTTAACTACCAAGGGCGCTTCTAACCTATCGTGACAAAATCCAATATCTTAAAAGAGCTGCTATTGTGCAGCTCTTTTTGCTTTTGGATCATCGTAAGCTAAAACCTCTATTCGCTGTACATTCGATCTTGATTGGGAGTGAATGAAAGTTTAAAGTCATGATTTTTTAAGCGATTTGTTTCTTTTGTTCAGCTTTGCAAGTAACTGGAACATGGTAGGCCAAATACTCCAAGTGCTGTACAGAAGGTCAAAAAGAAAAGGCCACGAAGATATTCGTGGCCTTTCTATTGCTAGAATTTTGTGCTCTAAATTTTACCGATAGGGCGCTTAATCTTTGCGTTGTAAAATCTCATTCCAAGGTAAATCCGCATCACCAAGAACAATAAAATTCGGGTTTTCTAGTGTTTCCCGCTCGTTATATGACAGCGGTTCTAATTGCGTGCTGAGAATACGTCCGCCAGCTTCTTCAACAATGCATTGTGTCGCAGCGGTGTCCCACTCACCTGTTGGACCTAGTCGGAGATAGCAATCTACCGCCCCTTCCGCGACGAGGCATGCTTTCAATGCCGCAGAACCGAGCGGTATTAAGTCGTAATTCCAGGCGCTGCTCATACGGTTAGTAATACGATTGATGTCTTGGCGACGACTAATAGCAATTGCGATGCTTTGCTCTGGCTGTTCGTGTTTGTGTGTATGGATTTTGACGCTGTCCGACATGTCGGGAATTTTCCAGGCGCCTTTGCCATTATAAGCGTAGTAAGTCACGCCAGATACAGGACCGTAAACGACGCCCATGGTTGGTCGATTGTTGTCGACCAACGCGATAATAGTGGCAAAGTCACCACTGCGAGCGATGAATTCTTGAGTACCATCAAGAGGGTCGACTAACCAATAACGTTCCCACTGAGCGCGTTGCTCTAAGCTTATGTCTGCGTCTTCTTCTGACAACACGGGAATGTCAGGCGTCAGATCACTCAAGCGTTCAGTGATGAACTTGTGAGCTGCAATATCTGCACTTGTTACGGGAGTTTCGTCACTTTTGGTGTAGGCCTCGTATTGCTTCTTTTCATATATTTCGAGGATCATTTGCCCAGCACTGCGGGCAATCTCGATGACTTGAGGAAGTAGGTGAGATAGATCTTTTGTCATTGGCATAAGTGATAGTCCTTACTCACAGTGTTATTCGGTTCTAATGACCGTTATTGGTTATGATTGTGAGTGGTGTTTGGTAAGTGTTTCAGTGCCAACATTAGCGCTGTGATGCTTCGTGCTTCACAGAAATCCATGTGAGTTAATAACTCTTCGGCTTGCGCAAGTGGCCAACGCACAATTTCCAGTGGTTCAGGCTCATCGCCTTCTTGCTTCTCTGGATAAAGCGCCTGTCCTAAAAATAGAGTCATTTTGCTCGAAAAGTAAGATGGCGCGAGGATAACTTGTTTCAACGGGGTTAACTGATTGCAGCCAAAGCCGATTTCTTCTTTTAACTCACGATCCGCAGCTTGGTGTGGTGTTTCTCCTGGGTCAATCAGCCCTTTTGGGAAACCTAGCTCGTAACGTTCAGTTCCAGCGGCGTATTCACGCACCAGTAATAAATCGCCTTGTTCTGTTACAGGGACTACCATTACAGCATCTCGTCCACTTGGCTTCATACGCTCATAAGTACGGTGCTCACCATTGGAAAAACGAAGGTCGAGCGCTTCCACAGCAAACAGTTTGGATTTTGCAACCGTCTGGCATGAGAGTATCTCTGGTGGGGTTCGTTTCGGCATGACGCTGGCTCCTTGGTGTCGTTGGCGTTTACGAGATGCGTAAGATTCTTAATATATGAGAACTCCGCCTGAGTTTCTAGCGGATTTTACGAGTCGAGCTAAGCATCTCAGCATCACCTCAGTATCGATACAAAAATGGGAGACCGAAGCCTCCCATTTTCTGACAGTGTTTACTCTTAGTAGTAAGAGTGATCACCACGGTCATGTTCTGTAGCATCACGAACTGCGGTTAGTTCACCAATGAACTGGTTTAGCAGCTCTTTCTCGATGCCTTCTTTTAGTGTTACGTCAACCATAGAACAGCCATTACAACCGCCACCAAATGCAACAATCGCAACACCGTCTTCAGTGATCTCAACCAAGTTTACGTGACCACCGTGGCCAGCAAGTTGTGGGTTCACTTGAGTTTGGATAACGTACTCAACGCGCTCAACCAGTGGTGCGTCGTCCGCAACTTTACGCATTTTAGCGTTAGGTGCTTTTAGCGTTAGCTGAGAGCCCATTTTATCGGTAACAAAATCGATTTCAGCGTCTTCAAGGAATGGCAGGCTTAGCTCATCCACGTAAGCTGAAAAACCGCTGTAAGAGAGTTCAGTGTCGGTCGATTCTACTGCTTCTGGTGGGCAGTAAGACACGCCACACTCAGCGTTTTGTGTACCTGGGTTCACAACGAAAATACGAATGTTAGTGCCTTCAGGTTGTTGACCTAAAAGGTTAGCGAAATGCGTTTGCGCAGTTTCTGTAATAGTAATATTTGACACGACGAATACCCGAGTAAATTTGTAGGTTACTGCTGCTATTCTACTCTTGTTGACGTATGGGTCTAGTCTTTTTGATGCTAAGGCATGGCGAAGCGATCTAGAGAGAACGAGGAGCAGGTGTTCTGCAGATGCAGTAAATATCGATGCTTTCTACGCCAACTTCAAGTAGTAAATGACATAATTGTCGGACGGTACTGCCTGTGGTGACTACATCATCGACGATGGCAACATGGGAATAGTGAGGTTGCTTATTGAGAATAAACGCGCCTTTTAAGTTTTGTTCACGGCTTGTTTTGGTATTACCACGCTGTGATTGGGCGAGCTTTACTCGACGAAAGACCTTCGCATCAAAATTAGTCTGCAATTGCTTGGCGAGGTGTCGGGCTAAAACATCACTTTGATTAAAACCCCGGCGCAGGTAACGCTGCCAGTGCAATGGCACACTGGTAATGATTGGAGCTGGCGTGGTGATGCGCAGTGCCAGTTGCTCGGTTAATGCTTTTACATGCCAAGACTCTCCGTGATCTTTAAAGCGTTGTACTTCCCGTGAAAGGGGAAAGTCGTAATCGCCTAACGTGTACAGCCTTTGCCATGGCGGTGGCTTTGAAAGACATTCACCACACATACTATCCGTACTCATTTCTTCTTTCTGTAATGATAAACCGCAGCGTTGACATCGTTTTACCGGAGTTAGGTATTTTAAACAGTGCTCGCACCAGCGCAGAGTATTTGTGTGGCTTGGTGTTTGAATAGGGAACCGACACAGGCCGCATTGACTGCTCAATACGCGATGCATGATGTTTTGCCAGTGATGAGATAACATAGCGTTTATTCATGGTGATATTGTACTCAGCCTAACGCTTGGCTGAAGCCGTAGGGAATAAAATAAGTGGGAGAGATTGAGAGCATGAGCACGAAATTACACTGGCAGTCATTTGGTCAGGGACCAGATTTGGTGTTACTGCATGGTTGGGGCATGAATGGTGCGGTATGGCAGCAGACAGTCGAGTCTCTTCAACCTTATTTCCGAGTTCATGTGGTTGACCTTCCGGGGTACGGACATAGCGCCGAATCTCATGCCGAAGATTTAGACCATATTGCTAACTTGGTGGTGCAAGGTGCGCCAGAGAAAGCGATTTGGCTTGGTTGGTCCCTCGGAGGTTTAGTGGCGACGCATGTGGCGTTAAATATGCCCGAGCGTGTGGCTAAGTTGATTACGGTTGCCAGCTCACCTAAATTTGCCGCAGAAAAACCGTGGCGCGGCATTCAACCGAATGTACTGAGTGCGTTCACCTCTCAGTTGCTAGAAGATTTCTCACTGACCATTGAGCGCTTTATGGCGTTGCAAGCGATGGGTAGCCCATCAGCGCGTAAAGACGTTAAACAGCTCAAGCAAGCGGTACTATCGCGCCCTCAGCCAAACCCTGAATCGCTGTTGGTTGGGCTAAACATCCTTGCTGATGTGGATCTGCGCGATGCGTTGACGTCTCTTTCTGTTCCAATGTTGCGTCTTTATGGCCGTTTAGATGGGTTGGTGCCAATTAAAGTAGCTAACGATTTGAGTGAACAGTTGCCTCATACCCAGCAGTTTGTTTTTAATCAGTCCTCTCATGCGCCTTTTATCACCGAACATGACGAATTTTGTGTTCAAATCCGAGAGTTTGCTCACGATTGAGCTAGTGCGAGCGGAAACACCTCAAGTTGTTTAAAAAGTGGTCGATATAAAGGCTGGTGAGGTTTTATTAGCCAATAAAGCTAAGCCATATTGACGAGTTGGGCGACTCTGAGGAGGGTTCGCAATGATTGTGTCACCGACCAACGTAAGTGTGCCACTGATCGCCCCATCCGTGAATGTGCAGACGGAACAAGCAGCTCGCGACAATAAAGTCCGAGAGCCTGTAACGCCAACGGTCGCATTGGCCAAAACCAATGCAGAGCGAAAAGTAAAAGGTGATGACAAGCGCCGACGTCAGTCTTCTTGGGATCCTTCAGAGCATCCTGATTATGATATGGAAACGGAAGTCGACACACGTTATCAAGAAGAGCCGGAAGATACACTAGAACGGCTTTTTAGTTTGCTTGCGCTCAAATCGTATAGTGAAGACCAGGGGAAAGGCTACGCGATCCGCTTTCGCTTACCAAAGCGCATTTTGGATGCTGCGATCAATGAAGGATTAATGGAAAAGCGCAGGAAGGTGATCAAGTTTCATTATGGTCATGCAGTCGCTCCCCATACCCCGTCAGAAGTGATAGCAGTATTATGACGACTCAATATCCTACTCAAACAAAAACGCTCCAAGCAGGTTGACTGATTGGAGCGTTTTCTTTTTAGTTATGAAAGCTCGTTAGCGGTGAAGCCTAGGTAAGGTTACTTTTTCGCTTTAGCAAACGCTGCAGCAAACGCACCGCCCATCGCGCTGTTTGATGACGAATCATCACGGCGAGGCTGACGACGCTGCGGTTGGTCATTACGACGTGGCGCTGCTGATGAGCGTTGGCTGCGGTTGTCTTGACCCGGTTCGTCGTTCATACGCATCGATAGACCAATACGCTTACGCTGCACGTCAACTTCCATCACTTTCACTTTGACGATGTCGCCCGCTTTCACCACTTCACGTGGGTCAGACACGTAACGATCTGTCAGTGCAGAGATGTGTACGAGACCATCTTGGTGAACGCCAATATCAACGAAGGCACCGAAGTTGGCTACGTTTGATACCACACCTTCTAGAATCATGCCCGGTTCCAAGTCAGATACCGAGTTTACACCTTCTGCAAAGGTCGCCGTTTTGAATTCTGGACGTGGGTCACGACCCGGCTTGTCTAACTCTTTGATGATGTCTGTAATGGTTGGAACGCCGAAGTTATCGTCGGTGTAATCGACCGCATGCAGACCTTTAAGGAAGCTTGAATCACCAATCAGTGCTTTGATGTCTTTGTTGTTCTTCTCAGAAATTGCTTTGACCACCGGGTACGCTTCTGGGTGAACCGCAGACGCATCAAGTGGGTTCTTACCATCCATGATTCGTAGGAAGCCCGCACACTGCTCGAACGCCTTAGGACCTAAACGAGGTACTTTCTTCAAGGTTGTACGTGCTTCAAAGCGACCGTTTTCATCGCGGAAGTCGACAATGTTCTGCGCGATGGTGCTTGATAAGCCTGCTACGCGTGTTAATAGTGCGGCAGAAGCGGTGTTCACATCAACACCAACCGCATTTACACAGTCTTCCACAATCGCATCTAGGCGTTTTGCCAACATAGATTGGCTTACATCGTGCTGGTATTGACCCACACCAATAGATTTCGGATCAATTTTCACGAGTTCAGCCAATGGATCTTGCAAACGACGTGCAATCGACACTGCACCACGCAGTGATACGTCCATATTCGGGAACTCTTTTGCTGCAAGCTCAGACGCTGAGTAAACCGAAGCCCCCGCTTCACTTACTATGATCTTCTGAACTTTCAGGTTGCCACGTTTGATGACGTCTGCGACAAAGCTGTCGGTTTCACGTGAAGCCGTACCGTTACCAATCGCAATCAAATCCACGTTGTACTTACGCACCAACTGCTCAACGATTTGTGCTGACTTGTCGTATTGTTTTTGTGGTGGGTGAGGGTAGATGGTTTCGGTTGCAAGCACTTTACCTGTTGAGTCGACAACCGCGATTTTTGAACCTGTACGCAGACCCGGATCGAGACCAAGTGTTGCACGAGGGCCAGCCGGTGCTGCCATCAACAAGTCTTTTAGGTTAGTGGCGAATACTTCAATCGCTTCGATTTCAGCGCGCTCTTTCATTGCGCCCATTAGCTCGGTTTCCATGTGCATCGATACTTTGATGCGCCATGCCCAGCTGATCACTTGCTTACGCCAGGTATCCGCAGGTGCGCTGCTTAGCGTTACGCCATAATGGTCGGCGATAATCGTTTCGCAGTAAGACTGACGAGCGCCTTCTTCCTGTTCTGGATCAGCGTTCATCGCCAATGTCAGGAAGCCTTCGTTACGGCCACGCAACATCGCCAGTGCTCGGTGCGATGGCACTTTGCTTAGGGGCTCGTTGTGGTTGAAGTAATCTTTAAACTTCTCGCCTTCTTGCTCTTTGCCTTCAACGACTCGTGAGACCAGTTCCGCATTGCGATTTAAGTGGTTGCGAATTTTTTCCAGTAAGTTTGCGTCTTCTGCGATGCGCTCCATGATGATCGCGCGAGCGCCATCCAATGCAGCTTTGGTGTCTGCGATGCCTTTGTCTGCATCAAGGTATTTGCTTGCTTCGCTTTCTGGCTCGGTTTGTGGGTGATTCCAAAGCTGATCTGCGAGCGGCTCAAGACCAGCCTCAATCGCGATCTGACCTTTCGTACGACGCTTGGGTTTGTAAGGTAGGTATAAGTCTTCAAGACGAGTTTTGCTGTCTGCCTGCGCGATCTCTTGTTCTAGCTCTGGCGTCAGTTTGCCTTGCTCTTGGATTGATTTGAGGATGGTTTGACGGCGATCATCCATTTCACGAAGGTAAGACAGACGGCTGTCCAAAGTACGAAGCTGGGTATCATCAAGGCCCCCCGTCACCTCTTTGCGGTAACGTGCAATAAAAGGGACAGTGTTGCCATCATCAATTAGGGTGACAGCGGCGTTGACTTGCTCTGGGCGAACATTCAGTTCTTGAGCAATCATGCGACAGATAGCTTGGCTCATCCGTGTTTTCTCTTTTAATTCGGTTTTGGTTGTATAGAACATTGGGGTCGTTCGAAGAATTTGCAATGTTTTAAATTAACGAGGCAAAAATTTACCGGGCGCTGGTGGACATCAGTCAGATTTATGTCAAAACTGTAATTAAATTGAGAACTTATATCCGCAGTTATCGACTAACCTAATTCCACGGTTGTTGATATCACTAAATGTACCTCGGCTTATACCGGATAATCATGATGAAAAAAATGTCTTTGGCGTTAGCGCTTACGAGTGCCTTACTTGTCGCCCCGCTTAGTTGGGCGCAGTCTATCTCAGGAACCACACAAGCTCCCGTTTATCAGCTCGATAACAAATTGGTACTAGGGCGTGTGGAGAGCGTCTACTACAGTGACATTCCGGAACTAAAAGCGGTGCCATTTATTGGCAAGATTGATACTGGTGCAGATACGACATCGATGCATGCGGAGAATATCCATGTCAGTAGCTCACACCCAGATTACCAAGATTTGAAAGATAACGAGTTACTTTGGGCGATTGTCGATGACTTAGGTGGTACGAAGGCAAAGTGGGACGCCGACAGCTTTAAGCCATATCAAGTAAAGGTTAGCTTTACGGTTCCTCACCCTTATACAGGGAAGGAAATACAGATTACCGATGATCTGGAAAGAGTGAGCGCGATTCGCAGTCGAACAAGCAAAAAGCCCATCCTACGCCCGACAATAAAAATGCCGATGACAATCGCTGGTCACACCGTTGATACGGAAGTGAACCTGACCAAGCGTACGCAATTCTCTTCTCCTATCTTGATTGGTAAAACCTATCTCGATGATAACGCATGGGTCTTCGCTGGTTACGATTACCTTCAAGAACAGCCACGCGCAAAAATGATTGGCAAAAAAGAGACGGTTGAAGTCGAAGGTGTGCCATATAAGATCAGCATCTCAACTTCTAGCCGTTATACCAACGTCCATGCACTGGACATCAAGGTAGACAAGAAGCATAACGAAGTCTCTTTTATGTTAGAGGGCGAGAATGGCAAGCGTCATCCAATGACATTACCCTTGGTACGAATGCTGAAAACGACCAAAAGCGAGCGCCCTTTAGTCTATTTACCCGTCAAAGTCGGCGAAAATGAAACTCAACGTTGGTTGGTGTATCTGCGTGATCGCAGTAAGTTCAGTTCGCAAATTCGCTTAGGTCGGGACGTCGCGAGTCAGCACTTTGTTATTGATACGGACAGAGAAAATCTACTGGGTGGCGTAGAAAAAACGTTCAAAAGCGCACTCAAATCAAAACCTCTTGTCGTTTCACCAGAAGAACAGGTCACCATTGATGGTTATACCGTCCCTGCTTACCCCACTTTTACTGTGAAAACGCCATTACTGCGTGTAAATGGGTTTGAAGTAACAGAAAAAGGTAAGGATGAATCCGTCACGTTTTATTTAATGAACGATGAGGGGAAAGAAGAAAAAATCACCAAACCAGTGTTGAAAAAGCTCAAGGTTGGCAGCGCGGTTCGCCCTGTTGTCGAAGGAGACTTTCTTCTCGGTAGAAAAGACACATCAATGAAGTTTGCGCTCGATGTGCTTGATGAGGGTGACACTCAACCCTTTTTCGTCTTTGGTCATGACATAGCCAAGGGTGGTGTGTTGCTGAACACTCGCGCAGACCATCTACTAGATGCAAGGCCACTTTTCAAAGCTGGCCATATCGAAGTGGCTGAAGTTGAGGGGATGTCTTTCCCTGTGAAGTTAGACACGGGTGCAGATGTAAGCTCAATCAATGCTAAGAACATCAAGCAGTTTAAGAAAGACGGCAAAGACATGGTGAGCTTTACCTATGAGAACGATCTTGGCATGAAACAGGCGTTTACCAAGCCTGTTGTTGATGTCATGCGTATTAAAGCGAAGAAAGGCGAGAAAGCGAACGTACGCCCTGTGGTTGAAATGCATGTTAAGCTTGGCGAATTAGAGAAGAAGATCCGAGTCAACTTACAGGACCGAGGTCGCTTCCATTACAGCATGATTTTAGGTAAAAACTTCCTAAAACATGGCGCGGTTGTTTCGAGTGATACGAATTACATCGTGACGCAAAAACCGGATTACGAAAAGTAACACTCTGGCCGCCTTATCACCTTGATACCCAAAGCCTGAACAACATTGGACCTTTGGGTATATCATCTCCTTAATGCTGCCAAAGAGCAGCATTTTTTAGTTGAGATAGGAGTTAATTTGAAAACTAAGCTGATTACACGAGAAGGTTACAACAAACTCAAACAAGAGCATGATTACCTTTGGAATGAAAAGCGCCCGGAAATCACCAAGATCGTTACTTGGGCGGCGAGCCTGGGCGATCGCTCAGAAAATGCGGATTACACCTTCAATAAACGTTTACTCCGTCAGATCGACCGTCGTGTCCGCTTCCTTCGTAAATTCCTGCCAGAAGTCACGATCGTTGACTATTCTCCGCAACAAGAAGGCAAAGTCTTTTTTGGTGCATGGGTGGAAATAGAAAATGAGGCAGGAGAAGTGAAAAAGTTTCGTATTGTCGGGCCTGAAGAGATTTATGGCGATGCGAAAGACTACATCTCTATCGATTCACCTATGGCGCGAGCGATGTTGAAAAAACAAGTGGATGAAGAGTTCACGGTACGCACCCCAGAAGGTGAAAAAGAGTGGTTCATCAACTCAATTGAATACACTCAACCGGCCTCGGAAGACTGAGGCTTTATCACTGATTCAAGTCTCATGAAGTTCACTAGAAGTGACTTGGGTCTCAACGTCAGAATATTTGGTATAAAGGCATGGTGCCTTTCTCGGAGAAGTAAAATGAACAAAGCAGTCATGTGTAGTGCTGCACTAACAATAGGATTCTCACTTTCAGTTTTTGCTCAAGATGAAGTGAAAGGCTGTGACGCTAAAGAGTTAGCGGTAGAGCAGCAGCTTGAGTATGCAAAAGCGCAAGGTAATGAGCATCGCATTAAAGGCTTGGAGCAAGCACTTTCCGCTATCCAGAATGAATGCTCGGAAGGTGAGCTGCGCCAAGAGCTGCAAGCAGAAGTGGAAGAAAAGACTAAAGAAGTTGAGGAGCGAGAGGAAGAATTAGTCGAAGCTCAGCATTCAGGTAAAGCAGACAAAATTGAGAAAAAACGTCACAAGCTGGCTGAGGCACAGCAAGAGCTGCTTGAGGCCAAACGTGAACTGGAATGGAATTATGGTCAATAGTAGGTGCTGAAAATACCTGCTAGAGAGAGAATAAAGCGCTTAAGATAAAAAGAGTAACAATTTGCTTGAGCACGTTAGGAAAAACAGTGATACATTTTCGACAATAGACGCTTCTGAAAGGATGTTTCAATGCAAGAAAATCATAAAATTTTAGTGGTTGATGACGATGCTCGTTTACGTGCTCTATTGGAGCGTTACCTTTCTGAGCAAGGTTTTCAGGTACGAAGTGTCGCCAATGGCGAACAGATGGATCGCCTACTAACGCGCGAAAACTTTCACTTAATGGTGCTGGACCTAATGTTGCCAGGTGAAGACGGTTTGTCAATTTGTCGTCGTCTACGCCACGCGAACAATATGTTGCCAATCTTAATGCTCACCGCGAAAGGTGATGAAGTGGACCGCATCGTAGGTCTTGAGGTAGGGGCGGATGATTATTTGCCAAAACCGTTTAACCCACGCGAATTGTTGGCTCGCATCAAGGCAGTATTACGCCGCCAAACTGTAGAGTTGCCGGGTGCACCAAGCACGGAAGAAAAAGTGGTGGAGTTCGGGGAGTTCCGACTCAATCTAGGCACTCGCGAGATGTTCCGCGGTGACGAGGCAATGCCACTCACCTCTGGAGAGTTTGCTGTCCTAAAGGCGCTCGTGATGAATGCGCGTGAGCCAATGTCACGAGATAAATTGATGAACATGGCGCGTGGCCGTGAATATTCTGCAATGGAACGCTCTATTGACGTACAAATCTCACGTTTACGTCGCATGTTAGAAGACGATCCGAGCAAGCCGCGCTACATTCAAACCGTATGGGGCCTAGGTTATGTTTTCGTCCCAGACGGCAAAGAGGTGTAACCTCTTCACTCCATAGCCAGCACTTGGCTATAGCAACTTCAGCCTTCATTACCTTCCCTTTGAAGGCTGAAATTTCGCGATTAGGACCACTAGGAACGTTCCATGCGCATCCGAAGTTCACTGACACAATCTATTCTGCTGTTCATCTCTTTGCTTCTCGCGAGCCAAGTTTTCTCTTAC
This sequence comes from Vibrio sp. 779(2023), assembly GCF_033344285.1. NCBI lineage: Bacteria > Pseudomonadati > Pseudomonadota > Gammaproteobacteria > Vibrionales > Vibrionaceae > Vibrio > Vibrio sp. 779(2023). The sequence goes on along the minus strand of NZ_JAWPOM010000002.1, from coordinate 390,105 downwards.
TACGCCGTTTTTAACTACGCGTTGATGCCGAGTTTGCAGCAGTTCAATAAAATTCTCGCCCATGAGCTCAATTTGGTGCTTGATGATGAAGGACCTTTAAAGTCTGATGCACCGTTAAGGCGTCAATTATTAGAAAGATTAGGGGTGACGGTTCACAGCCTTGACAGCGATAAGGCGATTGAATTTCATCACGCAATGTCGATTGATTTGATGTCTGAAGAAATGAGCCAAGAGCTGGGTTCGCCTACAGAAGTACGCTTATTGCTTGGCGATGAAAGTTACATTTTGTGGATGCACATCGAAAAGTTGCCGAACTCCATCATTCGTATTCCGTTATCTGAGCTGCAAGAAGAAGATTTTGCACCGCTGTTTCGTAACAGTTTGATTATGGCGCTGCTGATCATTGCTGGTGGTTGGTTGTTTATTCGTTTGCAAAACCGTCCACTTTTGGCTTTAGAGAGAGCCGCGAAAGACGTCGGTCGAGGTGAGATCCCGCCCCCCTTAGCAGAGAAAGGCGCATCGGAGATTCGCTCTGTAACTCGAGCCTTTAATCAAATGTCGAAAGGTATTCAAGAGCTAGAAGAAGACCGAGCCTTATTAATGGCGGGGATTAGCCATGACTTACGAACGCCTCTGACGCGTATTCGCCTAGCGACAGAAATGATGTCTCCTGAGGACAGCTATCTTGCGGAGGGGATCATTAGCGATACGGAAGAATGTAATGAGATCATCAGTCAGTTTATGGATTATCTCAAACCGGTGAACCAAGAATCGTTTGAAGCGGTTGATATCAGTACGATTGCCAGTGACGTTGCCAGTTCTGAAGGTGGCTATGAGGTTGAAATTGAAACAGATCTTAATCTTAACTTGCCACCAGCCAAAGGAAGCGCGATTGCGATTAAGCGGGCGATCAGTAATTTAGTTGTGAATGCGCTACGTTATGGTAATGGCTGGGTCAAAATCAGCACTGGTGTGACAGCAGATAAGCAGCTAGTGTGGATTTCAGTAGAGGACAACGGACCGGGTATCGAGCATTCTCAAATCGCGAGGTTATTTGAGCCCTTTACGCGTGGTGACACCGCTCGCGGTAGTGAAGGCACTGGGCTAGGGTTGGCGATTGTGAAGCGTATAATCAGCCAACATTCAGGCTCTGTGGTGATGCGTAATCGCAGTGAAGGCGGTTTAATCGCTCAAATCAGCTTTCCTACCAAGTAAGTCGATGGCCTGCACCCTTTAAACAAAAAGCCCAACCTAAATAGGTTGGGCTTTTCTTATTCTCAATAATCTTAAGACTCTTTCACTTCCTGAGGAAGTTCATCTTCGTCTTCCAGTTTCTCTGGCAGAAGTAGATTTAAAATGATCGCTGTGATGCCACCTGCTGCAACACCAGTTGAGAAAATACTCTTAATAAATTCTGGCATAAATTGCAGGATCTCTGGTTTTTGTGCGATACCAAGTCCCATTGAGAAGGATAAGGCCATGATCAGAATTGCGCGGCGATCGAGCTCAACACGAGAGATAATACGCACACCAGCGGCAGCAATCGTACCAAACATGACAATCGTTGCGCCGCCAAGTACTGGCTCAGGAATCAGCTGAACAAAGCTAGCGACGCCAGGAAACAAGCCAAGAATCACTAACATGCCAGAAATAAAGTAACCAACGTAGCGGCTCGCGACTCCTGTTAGCATGATGATGCCGTTATTCTGGCTAAACGTTGAGTTCGGGAAGCTGTTGAAAACGGCTGCGATTGCAGAGTTTAAGCCGTCTGCTAACACACCGCCCTTAATGCGTTTCATGTACACTGGGCCTTTTACTGGCTCACCAGACACTTCAGATGTTGCGGTAATATCACCGATGGCTTCTAGTGCGGTAATAAAGAAAATCAGTACCAGCGGAATGAACAGAGACCAGTCAAACGATAAGCCATATTGCATTGGTACGGGCAGTGCTACGATCTCGGTTGCGCCTAGCTGAGAAGTATCTACCATCCCCATAAAATACGCCATGATGTAGCCCACTAGCATCGCAATCACGATTGAAGCCACACGGATGTATGGGTTTTTCGAGCGGTTTAAAATCACAATTAATCCAAGTACCGTCCCAGCCAGAGCAAGTTTGTCTAAGCTGCCGAAGGTTCCTTCATTTAATGCTGCGTAGCCACCGCCCATTGATACTAAGCCGACTTGAATCAGTGTGAGACCGATAAGAGTGACGACGATGCCTGAAACAAGCGGAGTGATGATTCGGCGGGCATGCTCCAACACGCGAGATAGAAAAATTTCTGCAAATGATGCGACTAAAATCGTACCAAAAATGGCAGCCATCATGGTACTGATGTCTGCTCCACCGGCTTTCAGCGATAGGCCTGCACCAATAATAGGACCTAAAAAGTTAAAGCTGGTGCCTTGAACAGAGAGCAAACCAGAGCCAATTGGGCCAACGGTGCGAATTTGAATAAACGAAGACACGCCTGACGCAAACAAAGACATGCTGATGATGGTATTCGTTTGGTCTGCTGGTACACCCAAAGACTGACAGATGATCAGTGACGGAGTGATAACCGCGACGAACATCGCCAATAAGTGCTGAAGTGCGGCAAAAATGGTTTGAGGCAAAGGTGGTCGATCGTTGAGTTGATAGACCAGTTCCGAAGATCGGTTTGAAGTTGTCATTGTTTGTCTCGCTAGTCGCAATATTTCCCTAGTTCTCGCTGAATGGGAGAGCAGGGTGGAGTTGACGTCGTTACCTGTGATTGCTGTTAATCAGAGTCAACTCAGGTTGGTGGAGTGTGATCTAACACACTTAAAAATTTGTGCGCGATTATAGAGAGATTTACTCAAAAAGCAAACGTTTGCTTTGTTTTTGGCGTATTAAAAAACGAGCCATTTGGCTCGCTTTCAATCATTACGCTTTGGAGTAAATATCCCGCTCACCCAACCAGCGATCGATAATCGCTGTTGCGTTAGTCGGGTAATTGTCATGAATATGACGCGCAATACGCTGAACTTCGGGAATCAGGCGTTGATCTCGAACTAAGTCTGCGATTTTGAAATCAGCAAGACCTGTCTGCTTTGTACCCAATAGTTCTCCAGGGCCACGAATTTCTAGGTCTTTCTGCGCAATGACGAAGCCATCGTTACTTTCACGTAGTACTCCGAGACGTTTTTGCGCGGTTTTTGACAGCGGAGAGTGGTACAGCAGCACACAATGGCTAGCAACGGAACCTCGGCCCACGCGACCTCTTAACTGGTGTAATTGTGCCAAACCAAGACGTTCAGGGTTTTCTATGATCATCAAGCTAGAGTTTGGCACATCCACACCAACTTCAATCACTGTCGTTGCGACCAGCAAATGCAGTTTATTGTCTTTGAAATCTTGCATCACCGCTTGTTTCTCTGCCGGCTTCATTCGTCCGTGCACTAGACCAATTTTTACGTCCGGCAGTTTACGTTGAAGCTCTTCTGCGGTATCTGCCGCGGCTTGCGCTTCTAATACTTCCGACTCATCAATCAGGGTACACACCCAATATGCCTGCTTGCCTTCGTTTAAGCAGGCATTTCGGACACGCTCGACGATGTCGTCACGTTTTGTATCTGGAATGGCAACGGTTTGAATCGGCGTTCGACCCGGTGGTAGCTCGTCAATCACGGAAGTTTCTAGATCGGCGTAAGCGGTCATGGCTAAGGTGCGAGGAATAGGCGTCGCCGTCATGATCAACTGATGTGGATAGGCGCCTTGTTTTGCGCCTTTTTCACGCAATTCTAATCGCTGATGGACACCGAAGCGGTGCTGTTCATCAATGATGACCAAAGCAAGGTGATGAAATTCAACGTGCTCTTGGAATAGCGCGTGAGTACCCACTACCATTTGCGCTTCACCACTGGCAATACGAGCCAGCTCGGCTTCCTTTGCCTTACCTTTGAGTTTGCCCGCTAACCAACCGACTTGAATGCCCATTGTTTCAAACCAGTTTGCGAAGTTGATAGCGTGTTGCTCGGCCAATAGTTCGGTTGGCGCCATGAGTGCCACCTGATGGCCATGCTCAATGGCTCTAACAGCGGCCAAAGCGGCAACCAATGTTTTCCCCGAACCAACATCGCCTTGCACTAATCGCATCATTGGGTGCGGTTTTTCTAGATCGGCTTCAATCTCTTGTACTACTCGGGTTTGAGCGTTTGTAGGAGAGAAAGGCAGTTGGGCTAAAAGCTGCGTTTTTAGTTTATGACAAGGACCGAGAGGTAGCGCTGAATCCTTCTGACCTTTGCTACGCACCGCCAGCATCGATAAGTTTTGTGCGAGCAATTCTTCCATGATCAAGCGGATTTGGGCAGGATGTTTGCCTTCGTCAAACTCATCTAAATTAATGGTTGGTGGTGGGCGATGAATGGTGTGCAGCGCTTGCGACATCGTGATTTGATGGTCATACAACCCAGCTGGAAGTAATTCCTGCACTGCGGTTTTATCAAGCAGGGCTAAAGCTTGTTCGGTAAGGTTGCGCAATGTGATTTGGCGTAAACCATCTGTAGTGGGATAAACAGGAGTTAAGCTCTGTTCTACATCGGGCTTTTGCTCGCTAACGTAAAACTTGTAGTCAGGATGAACAATTTCCAAACCCATGCCACCGCGCTTAATTTCACCGTAAGCATGTACTAACTTACCTTGCGTGAAATTGTTCTTCATGGCTGCGGTAAAGTTGAAAAAGCGCAGCGTGATAGTGCCATTACCGTCGCTGATTTTTACCGTTAGCATTTTGCGCTTACCGAAGATGGTGTCGACTGCCATGACCTTACCTTGCACGGCCGCCCAAAGGCCAGCATGCAGTTTGGCAATAGGGTAAATACGAGTACGATCTTCGTAGCGTAACGGAAGGTGAAACAGCAAATCTTGAACGCTATGTAAGCCAACTTTGGCGAGTTTTTCTGCGACTTTCGCGCCAACTCCAGAAAGGGAGGTTAATGGGACGGCAGATAACATTTGGGCGGACATAGAGGGCTCAAGAAAATGGTTAACATAGCAGTATGTTAACCATGGAGCTGTGTTTTTGTACAGGAAAAAATAGTCATGCTTTAGTTAGTGTCATGATTTGACTGATAACCTATCATTCCGAGGAGCTTTAGCGACATCAGGATTCTATTTTCAACAAGTATGTCGCTGAAGTTAACACTATCAGCATCTGTATATTTGAGAATTAGATCCTGAACCACGCTCCTTCGCCGCCGTTCAGGATGACGAAAGTCTGTTACTTGCTTTGCATCTCTTGCCACCACGCGTCATCGGCGATGATTTGACCTTCTTCATCGAGTGGTGGGTAAACGAGCCCTTTTCGTTTCGCGACCTTTGCCAGCACTGGGTGACCACGTTCAAAGAGAATACGGTTGATTGTCTCTTTAGGCAGAGCGCTTTCTTCTCGGTCGTACATGCCTGCGGCTTCACGTTGACGTTGCGCTTCATACAAAATTACGGCACTGGCAACCGATACGTTTAGTGACTGCACCATGCCCACCATTGGGATAATAATGTCTTGATCGGCAAGCTGTTTGGCTTGCTCCGAAGCGCCAACTTTTTCACTGCCTAAAATGATTGCCGTTGGTCTGGTGTAGTCGATCTCGCGAAAATCGACGGCGGTGTCCGAAAGATTGGTCACCAAAACCTGCATACCTTGCGCTTTGAGTTCGGTAATCGCAGTTTCAATCGAATCGTGAGTATCCACTTCAACCCAGTTACGCGCGCCAGCTGAGGTATGGCTCAGCGTACGCATTTTGTCTGGCCAAATTGCGTGAACTTTGTGTAAGCCTGTCGCGTCAGCGGTGCGGATCACAGCAGAGACGTTGTTTGGCTTATGTACTTCTTCGAGACAAAGTGTCAGATCAGTTTGGCGAGTTTTTAGGACTTGGTGAATACGGTTGTAACGTTCTAGGTTCATATTTATTGAGGTATAAAAAATCGCCACCTAACAGAGTAGGTGGCGATAGAGGTTAGTTCTTTCTGCGTCTGACTCGGGTTGCTTGAGGCATTGCCTTAATCTTACGCATGATACCAGCAAGGTGGACACGATCTTTCGTCGTCAACAGCACAGTCACAGTGTATAGACGACCATCACGTTCTTCCGTTGAAAGGCCATGAATGTTTGATCCTGTTTTCGAGATCACGTTGGTAAGTTCTGCAAGAGCACCTTGGTTGTTAAGCATGTCGACTTTAAGTTCAGCAATGAACTCTTTATCGTAGTCTTCAGACCAAGCGACAGCCATATAACGGTCTGGCTCTTTCTGATAACCACGAACGTTCGGACATGTTTCTCGGTGAACAACCAAACCACGACCAGGCGATACGTGAGCAATAATGTGATCATCTGGGATAGGATGACAACAATTTGCAAACGTCAGCAATAAGCCTTCTGCGCCACGAATCGGAAGCTTCTTCTTCGAGTCCGTTGGGATTGAACTTGTTGTCGTGAGCTCTTCGGTGTCACCAAGGAGACGACGTGCGATCACAATGCTCATCAACTCACCCAATCCAATAGCAGCCAATAAATCATCGATGCTTTCTAGGCGAAGATCATTCAAGACTTCTTGGATATTTTCTGGATAAATTGAATCAATCGAGTGACGGCCAAGTGCGTGATTAAGTAGGCGACGACCTAAAGTAATCGACTCTTCACGACGCATCGTTTTCAGTACTTGTCGAATCTTAGTGCGGGCACGAGAAGTCACGACATAGTTTAGCCATGCCGCATTCGGACGCGCACCAGGGGCACTGATAATTTCCACCGTCTGACCGTTTTTCAATGCCTTACTCAATGGGTAAGGGTTACGGTCAACACGAGCACCAACACAAGAGTTGCCTACATCGGTATGTACGGCATAGGCAAAGTCGACAGCCGTTGCGCCTAAAGGCAATTCAACGATACGACCTTTTGGTGTGAAGACGTAAATCTCATCTGGGAAAAGATCGGATTTTACGTTTTCAATGAATTCGAATGAGTTACCCGCGCTTTGTTGTAGCTCTAACAGGCTTTGCATCCAACGCTGAGCTTTCACTTGCGCAGTGGTGCCAGACTTGTCGCCTTTGTCTTTGTAAGACCAGTGTGCCGCGACACCTTTGTCCGCCATTTGATCCATATCTTCAGTACGGATCTGAACTTCAACAGGTACGCCGTGTGGGCCAACCATGGAAGTGTGTAGCGATTGATAGCCGTTCGCCTTTGGTACCGCGATGTAATCTTTCATGCGACCAGGACGTGGCTTATACAAGCTGTGTACTTGGCCTAAAACGCGATAACAAGTATCAGCGGTATCAACAACGACTCGGAATGCATAGATATCCATGATGGTGTGAAAGCGCTGTTCTTTGGTTTTCATCTTGTTGTAGATAGAGAACAGGTTTTTCTCACGACCAACGACGCGAGCATTCAAGCCAAAATCTTGCAGACGGCCTTCTATTTCGCTGTGAATGCGTTGGATCATCTCTTTACGGTTACCACGTGCGGCTTTAACCACTTCTTTCAGTACGCGGTAGCGGTTGGGATATAGCGCCTCAAAGCCCAACTCTTCGAGTTCGGTTTTGATATTGTGAATACCAAGACGATGAGCGAGGGGCGCGTAAATTTCTAACGTTTCACGAGCAATACGACGCTTTTTATCTGGTCGAAGCGCGCCAAGCGTACGCATGTTGTGCGTGCGGTCAGCCAGTTTGATCAGAATGACGCGGATATCTTGCACCATGGCCAGAACCATCTTACGAAAGTTCTCAGCCTGAGCCTCTTTCCTATCGCGGAATTTGAGTTTGTCCAGTTTAGATACACCATCAACCAATTCTGCGACAGTGTTGCCGAATTTCTCTTCGAGATCTTCTTTAGTTACATCACAGTCTTCAATGACGTCATGCAGCAAAGCAGCTTGGAGGGTTTCGATATCAAGGCGCATTTCGGCCAAGATACGAGCCACAGCGACAGGGTGGATGATGTATGGTTCACCGCTAGAGCGGGTTTGCCCTTCATGGGCATCTCTCGCTACCACATAAGATTGACGCAGAGCCTCAATCTGAGGCTCTGTTAGGTATTCTTGGGCAACGTCTTTGAGGCTATCGAATAGATACAAATTATAGGCCCGGGAGGTTGTTGAATTCTAAAGTCAGAATTAACGGTTGTGAGCGATGCTGCTTACTGCCGCTAGCTCTGCCGCTTCTTGCTCTTGCTGTTCTTGACGTTCACGAGCGTCTAGAACTTCTTTAGTAATTAAACCTTCTTCGATTTCGCGTAGAGCGATAACCGTTGGCTTATCGTTCTCTTCTGGCACTAGTGCATCTTTACCGCCAGTTTGCATTTGACGAGCGCGGCGAGCCGCAATCAGTACTAGGTCGAAACGGTTGCCAACTTTTTCAACAGCGTCTTGAACAGTTACGCGTGCCATGAGGACTCCAAATAGTTAACTAAAATTTTAGAATGACGAGAAAGTATACAACCTAACTACTTTATTTACTAGCAATTAGACAAGCCACCGTTTGTGGACTTTCTCAGGTAGTTTATTGTGTTTTTCGCACTGGGCAAAAAACGGGAAATTCTTTTATGTTTTACAGCGTGACTTTTTTGAAGTTACTCTGCTAACAACGCGTCAAGCATACCTTTATATTTAGCAGCTTGCTTTTCTTCCTTCAATCTTTCAGCACGCAAGATAGCTTTAAAATCCATCAAAGCGGTATCAAAATCGTCGTTTACGATCACGTAGTCGTACTCGTTGTAATGAGAGATTTCCGACTTGGCTTCAGCCATACGCTTTGCGATCACTTCATCGCTATCTTGACCACGAGTGTTCAAGCGACGCTCTAACTCACCGTTTGATGGTGGCAGGATGAAGATGCTTTTGGCTTCTGGCATTTGTTCACGGATTTGGCGTGCGCCTTGCCAGTCGATATCTAGAAAAACGTCGATACCTTTATTTAGTGTTTCTTCAATCCATACACGAGATGTGCCGTAATAATTACCAAACACTTCTGCGTATTCTAGGAAGTCACCTTTAGCGATCAGGGCTTCAAACTCATCTTTCGCTACAAAATGGTAGTGGACACCATTTTCTTCACCAGGTCGCATGTTGCGCGTGGTGTGAGACACAGACACTTTCATTGCGTAGGTTGGGTTGCGTTCCAACATCGCTGAGATCAAGCTAGATTTACCTGCGCCGCTAGGTGCAGATACGATATAGAGAGTACCTTTGCCCATTGTACTGTTCCACTTTTGATTGGATTGATTGAGTGCCGAAGGAAAGTTCGACATTCTTATAACGATAGTACTGGCATTGAGAAATCAACCACCAAAGGGGTGGATATTGGTGATAATCCCGCCAGAAAAATGGAGGCGAAGAGTATCATGATCTCTATTTTGTTACCAGTTGATCTTTCTGTCTGTGATCGTCTCTGATGAAATAGTTACTTACGCCAGAGTGTTCCTAAACAGCGAAGAAGGAGCGTGATACAGGACTTACCATCCGCGCACTCTGTTATTAAAACCATTTCTACAACCGTTTAGTGTGCTGATTTTAGGTTTAGAGTCCCGATTTGGCTTGCGTGAGTGACTCTGGTTAAAAATAGGGGTTAATAATGATAAGACGGAAAAAAGGGGAAGCTTTCACTTCCCCAGGCGTGCGACTGACTCACACTTAATCTTCGAATTATCCTTGAGACTCTAGGAAATTTATCCAAGGGCTAACGGTTGACCTGAATTTTGGCGATTGAGCAGCGCCTTTCATCGCCTGCAAGGCCTTTTGTGGCTGCTTAAGCTCGAAATAGGCCATCCCGCGAATGTATTCAAGTTCTGCCTTTTGCTCTCTAGAGGCACTGGATGTCGCGCTTTCTACAAAACGAGTTGCTTCAGAATACTGCTTGTCTTGTATCATTAAGCGAGCAATCTGAATTTGCGTTTTAGCAGAAGGAGCGAGGTTATATGACTTTTTATAAGCGAGAATTGATTTATCTAGCTCTTTAGCTTGCTGCCAGAAACTGGCTAGGCGGTCATAGTTTTCCTTCGTCTTTTCAATGTTTCCAGCTGCCATTTCCTTTTCAAGAGTTTTGGCTGCTTTATATGGAATACCTTGATAAGCCAAGAAGTTTACAAAGCGTAAATATTCCTTCTCTCCTTCTAGTTTCCCCATTTTGTAAACCATTTCTAGGGTGGCTAGAGAGTTGCGTTCTTGACCTAGCTCCATGTAGACACCAGAAAGTTGCATCCAGTAACGCTTTTTCTGAGGGTACTTTGAAGTCAGAGTTTTGAGTACACTGGCAACGCTTTTCAGCTGGCCTAACTCGTAGTGAGATGCAACGAGAATTAAGTACCAAGACTCACTTGGGCTCTTGCTCATCGCGATGGCTTTTTTGGTTGGCGGGATTGCATTTTTGTAATCTTCCAACTGAACATAAGCGCTCGCTAACGTGATATAAGCATGAGCTTGAGGCTTCTCTTTGGTTGTTTCTGCAACCTTGAACCATTCCTTCATCGTTTTTACAGACAACGTATACTTTTCTTCAGCTAGGTAAAGCTGAGCCAAGCTGTAGCGAACTTGTTGAGCAACCGGAACGGGAAGTGCGTCGAGCTGTAATGCTTCGGCAAAGTATTTTGCTGCTTGCACATAATTGTCTTGTAGCGAATACAAAAAGCCAGTCTGCTGAAGTAAAACTGCTCGGTCGTATTTTTTCGAACTTGTGCTTTCTAAAGCGCTTGCTAGTTTTTCTTTCGCTGCTGAATATTTTTCAGTTGCGATCAACTCTTGCACTTTGTTAACGGTTCGAAATGTCCGATCTGATAACTGAGGAGCTTCTTTTGCCATCGTAGGAGCGGCCATTGCCACTCCTGCGAAGAGAATTAAAGAAGCCACTTTGCTTTTCCATAAACTTTTCATCGTGACTCCTTAATTGGTTGAGAACTCTATTTCTTGCGATAGGCGCGAGCTAACAGGTTTCCCGTCAACCAATTTTGGTTTAAATGTCCATTTAGAGACTGTTTTTCTTGCCGCTCGACCGAGGCCTAAGCGTCGTGGTTGCTCTTTAAGAACTTTGATGTCCTCTACGGCACCACGTGCGTTTACAGTAAACTCTAATAAGACGACCCCTTTTTCTATTCCTGCTTTCGCAGCCTTCCTAGGCATTTGAGGTTGGAATGTCGCTAGAGGTGTTGGACCTCCGCTACCCGCGAGTTGCGCACCTCCACCCTGGCTATAATGTCCAAGCACCGAACCACCTGTAACATTTACGGGTAGGTTAAGCTTTGGCATATCCATTGGGGGCTGCTCCATCACCGGTTTTACTGTCGCTGTCACTTTCATTTCTGGCGGTGGCGGCGGACGCTTAGGCGGTGGTGGTTTTGGAAGTTCGCGTTTTTTCTCCTGTATTTTTTCGTCTGGTTTAATGCGAATAAACTCGACCATACGCAGGTCATCATTCGACACTAACTCGTGGCGCTCTTTGTTTACTAGCTTGTCCATCCCCCAGAACAACCCGAGGGAGACAATGAGCGCCAGTGCAATTGAGGCCAGATACCGCATAAGCTTAATCCTTATTGGTTGCGGCAATGGAGATGCTTTCTACACCTGCCATTTTGATCTGGTCCATAACCTTCACGACTACGCCAGCATTTGCTTCAGTGTCGGCTTGGATAACTACTGCGCCATCAGGGCTTTCTGCACGAAGACGTTCAATATTCGCGCGAACCGCGTCCACTTCGATGCGGCGTTTATCAACCCAAACATCACCCGCCGCACCAACTGCGACCATGATGTTACCTTTTTTCACGGTTTGCGCAGAGCTTGCTGTCGGGCGGTTTACTTCTAGACCAGCTTCTTTTACGAACGATGTTGTTACGATAAAGAAGATCAACATGATGAATACGATGTCGAGCATCGGTGTCATATCGATAGCGGTTTCATCACTGCTATCACTGCTATAGCGTCTTTTCATGACCTATACCTCTAATTCCATTTACTCAGGCAATATGCTTTAGCTTATCTTCCAGCTTTTGCGTTGTGACTTTGGCTAAATGATCAAGACGTGAACTAAAGAACAGTCCTGATAGAGAAGCCACCATCCCGGCTAAAGTTGGGATTGTTGCCTTTGAGATCCCCGAGGCCATTGCTCGAGGGCTTCCTGTTCCTGTTACCGCTAAGATGTCGAATACTTGGATCATGCCAACAACGGTGCCGAGCAAACCCAGTAAGGGACAAAGCGCAATCAACACTTTCACGATTGGCAGGCCCTTTTTATTCTCAATGTCCTGACGAGAAACAATTTCTTGTCGGATCATCTTAGCGTTCCAGCTCTGGTGCTCTGATCGCCCCTGCCATGAGCCAACGGCTTTTTTCATGGCTTTTGGAGCGACGGCAGCAAAATAGAACCAACGTTCTAACAATACTGCCCACAGCATAAAGCTGAGGATGAAGATGGCGACGAGTACATCGCCACCCATTCCCAAGAAGCGCCTAATTGATTCAAGTTCTCCAACTAACCACCACATAACGCCTCCTTAGCTTTCGGCTTTATGTAGTTTTTCCTGATAGCGAGCGATGAAGCCTGCACTCTGTTCTTCAAGAGTTTGAACCAAACGACGACCTTTACTGTGTACGATGGTGTACAGGAACAGTAGAGGAATTGCGACAACCAGACCAAGCATCGTAGTAACAAGTGCTTCAGAGATACCGCCAGCCATTAGCTTAGGATCACCTGTACCAAATAGTGTGATTGCTTGGAACGTACCGATCATACCCATTACCGTACCCAGTAGACCTAGAAGTGGTGCTACAGAAGCGAACAGTTTGATTGAGCTGATAAAGCGTTCAATGCTCGGTGCGTTACGTAGGATGATTTCGTCCAGTTTCGCTTCAAGATCTTCAAGGTTGTCACCTTTGTGTTCTTGGTAAGCTTGGATAACTTCACCCAGAGGATTACCAGGAATCACGGTTTCTGATTTCGCTTGCTTACGCATTTTACCGCCAATCACTTGAAGGCGTAGGAAGCAAACTAGAGCAATGATAGCGCCAACTGCACCCATACCAAGGATGACGTAACCTACAATGCCACCTTGATCAATACGTTCTTGAACGGTAGGGCTTTGTACAAGTAGAGACAGAATTACACCACGGGATGGGTCAATAAACAGTGGCTTATAGCTGTTTGACGCTGACTCAAAGCCCGCAACATGACGTGTAATATTGGTGCGAGGCTGTCGAGAGAGTTCTTCGAACTTACCTGTTTGAGGTACATAAGTAACGTACTTACCATCGGCAATCGCGTTAAATTCACCGACAAGAGTAACATCGCGAACCGCTTCTTTACCTTCGCCATAAACAACCGTTGCTTGGGTTGTTACTGTCTCGCCTGAGGCAACCACTTGTTGAAGAATGGTATGCCAGAATGCTTCTAGCTCTTGTGTTGATGGCAGTTCTTTGCTTTCAGCCAGTTTCGTTAGTAGAGCGTCACGCTCTGGGAACTGAACAGCGTTTTGAGAGGCAGCAAATAAGCCCTTAAACTCGCCCGCATATTGGCGGACCACACCAAACATTTCGCCCAAAGTACCAGAGCGAACACGTAAGGTTTCTGTTAGTTCAGTCAGCTGCTTATCGTTTTCATCAAATGTCGCTTTAAGTTGATCGCCCAGTGCTTGCTGTGAAGCTAGCTCTTCACGAGCCTGTTGCAATAATGCCGCTTGCTTATCTCGGTTGTTCTTGAACTCAGCTTCACGGGCTTTGTTCTCTTTTGACTCAACGATGCTTTCTGATTTTACGTTTTTGAGTAGTTCAGATAGGTTTTTAGGCGTTTCTGCTTGTACGCCTGAAACCATAAATAAGCTCGCTAGTAGACCAGCGGCTAGAGTTTTGAATCCTTTCATCTCTTATTCCTCCCCAGCATATACAGGCAATTTGATTAGCGCTGGTGGCGCTTGCTTCTTCGCGATACGAAGGCCTTGCTGTACCGCTATGCGGTAGCTTTCCGGTAATGTTTCCCATTGACGTGTTTGTTGGTTCCACATACCTGTCTCACCACCGTCTGGAGATTGGAATAAAAGCGCCGTGCGACCAATACGTAGGAAGTCGTAAGTCACGGTTTCCCCATTTCTATCTAGGCTAGCTTTGTAAGATTCAATTGAGCGAGAGAAGCCTTCTTCAATTTGGTAGGCTTCCATCACTTTACGGAATTTCTCAGAAGTTGTTACGTCGGCGCGATCCATGAGACGACGCAGTTCTTGGACACGTTTATTACGTTCTTTTTTCTGGAAAGGCAGATCGAGAGTCACAAACTCATCGAGTGCATCGATCATTTTAAGTGTTAGTGGCACTACTTCTGTTGCCGTTTGATCGATCTGAGCAATTTGGTTATTTAATGAGTCCAATTCACCTTGCTGTGATTGAACCATACGGTTAATTTGCTCGTTGTAGACTTTCATGCTGTCGATTTGACGTAGTAAGCCTTTGTATTCTGCCAACATGCCTTCAGTACTTTCGGCATAATTGTCGATTTTTTGTTGCGAAGCTTCTGAAGATTGATTTGCTTTTGCTTGTGTGGAAACGACAGCACCAGAGTTGGCCGCTATAGAGCTACTACTGATAGTAAGCAATGCTGCAGCTATGGCACTGAGACCAAATTCCTTGAATTTCATGGTTGCATCCTTGTCAGTGTTTTAGTCAGTCGAAAAGGGCGCGGAAAACCCGCGCCAAATATTTTTTAGAAGTCGTATGATGCCTCGACGTATAGTTGACGTCCGATTGGATCGTCATACCCAGTTGCATAGAATGGAGAGGTATCGCTTAGAGGATCTGCAGGCGGTACTTTGTCAAACATGTTGATAGCACCAAGAGTTACACGACCACTCTCGTTGAATTGGTAAGAAGCCGTTAGGTTCCACGTTGTCATACTAGCGATTTCTGCTTTGTAACCCGCTTTTTTAGCAGAATCACAGTCATCAAAGTAGTAACGGTTAGCGTAGCTTGAACACATACGGTCGCGGTATTTACCAAATAGGTTGATAGCGACATCTTCATATGCCCAGCCAAGATTTAACGTTGCGGTGTATTCAGGCATGAAATCTCTTTCATCCGTTACAGGCTCGCTGTCGTTTTCTTGATATTCAGCAATCAAGATCTTCGTTACAGCAACACGCGTGTTAAATGAGCCGAACTCATTAGTGTCGTATGCGTATTTGATCGCTAGGTCAATACCAGAACGCTCTTCATACGACTGGTTCACTGGACCATAGGATACCGACTTGATGGTGCCATCTGGGTTACGAACGACTTCAGTACCTGGGTATTTACCTGGATCGTTAATTACGTCTTGGTAAGTTGGTGCTGTTACGACGTCTTCCATCTTGATGTGGTACCAGTCAACAGTTACACCAAGATCATCCACAGGCTCCCACGCTAGGCCCAAGTTAATGTTTGTACTTGTTTCTTCTTTCAGCTCAGAGTTAGGGCCATTAAGCGTATCGAAGTATTGAGTATCACACTCTGGGTACTTGTCTTTATCTTGTGGGCCGCTACCACCAGCGTTGGCACAAAGCTCTGGGTCAAAGCCAGAACCAAAGCCTCGAGTTTGATCACCAAATAGTCGCTTCAAGTCTGGAGCTCGGAAGCCTAGACCGTAGCTACCACGTAGCAATAGGGTGTCAGTAGGACGGTATGCTAGGGCTACTTTAGGAGTGAATGCGCCACCAGTTGCCGAGTCGTCGAAGTAGTGGTCGTAACGACCAGCGACAGTCATTTCTAAATCTTCAATGATAGGAATAAGAGCTTCAACACCAAGACCAATCTGATCGCGGTCACCGCCGCCTGACGTTCCACCTAGACCAGAGAAACCACCAGCTGCTGTTGTAGCATCAATCGTCTCATTGTAGTCAGTACGGTTCCATTCACCATAAACAGCAAAGCCAGACATACCTGCAGGAAGTTCAACCAAATCACCAGCCAGTGAGCCGTTAACAGAGTAAAGCTTTGAGTAAGCTTCTTTGCTTGAAGTGCCGCTGTATTTGTCTACAACGTCTTGTGAGATAGGCCCTAGAAGATCGACATCACCATTTTGTACAGCTTGGTCGAGAGTTAGAAAGATTGCTGGGTTGCTTGTTTCAACGCTTTGCTCAGAGTAACCAGCGGATAGGTCCCAATCATACGTATCAGCAAGCAGGCCGTTCAAGCCTAAGGTTAAGCCAAAAGAATCGGCTTCAGTGTTACTTTCGCGTGGTCCAAATTCGACCATACGGCGAGTGTATTCGCCTTCGCCGCGGAAGTGAGTGGCATCAACTTCAACGCTGTAAGGGTTAGGTTCGAATTCAGATTCTGTAGACTTGTAGCCAAAACGGGCTTCTGCCATGGCAGTGACATTGTCGTTAATGTCCATTTCACCACGTAAAAGTAGGTCTACTTGTTTGTTTTCTGGTTTTAATGTTCGGTATGCAGAACGGTTAACACCACACTTTCCATCCGCTCGTTCAATCGCGGCATCACCAACGACTTCTTTACATGAAGAACCTGCATCAGCTGGTGTTAGAAGTGTTCCGTTGGCGCCTTCAAAGTTTGCACCGTAGCTAGAGTAGCCACTTAGCTGAGAACGGCTAGAACCGTCATCGCCAGCCCAATCATCTCGGTCAGATTGCTTTAGCATTTCGTTGCCCGCAAATTGGCCAACGAAGAGAATACGTTTGTCGTCAAAGTTTTTGCCTGCCACAACGTCTAAACGGCCGTTTTGGTAACCACCATCCGTCGCGTCACCCGCGCGTACTTTTACAGAAACGCCATCAAAGTCTTTCTTTAAAATGAAGTTTACGACACCACCGATTGCGTCGGAGCCGTAGATAGCAGAACCTGAGTCGGTCATTACTTCAACACGCTCAATAGCGGCGACAGGGATTTGGCCGATATCTTGGAAGTTAGATGTACCATCTTGTGCTAGCGGGTATTGAGGAAGACGACGGCCATCAATAAGAATCAATGTGCGTGACGCGCCAAGGCCACGTAAGTTGACTGACTGCGCTGCTGGTGTAAACGAGAAAGAGTCTGTTTGAGCCATTACACCACCTGTGTTTTGGGTCAAACTGTTCAATACGTCTTGCGCGCTGTTAAAGCCTTTAGACTCAATGTCTTTACTATTAATAACAGTAACTGGTGAAGGACCTTCCATATCCGTCGTGGAGATACGCGAACCAGTAACTTTCATCTTTTGAAGTTTTTCAACTTGCTGCTCTTCTGCCAGTGCTGTTGCTGGGGCTGCAACTGCTGCTGTCCCCAAAGCAAGGCTTATCGCAACAGATAAAGCGGTTGTGTTTTTATACATCCTTGTTGCTCCGATTATTATTATTTCCTATGTCTGGCCGCATAGCGGCCAAATGTGACGTTAATATTTCGTTAACGTTCGGCCAATGTATAACCGAGATGAAAAAAGGAAGTCAAACCAGTGGTAAACGGGGATGCTTAAATGTAAAAAAGATGTAAATAACCAGGCTTTATTTAAAAGGCGGAATAAAAAACCGAATAAGGTTTATGAATCGAGATTAAATTTCAATAAAACACCGTATTTTGTGTTTCTTATAAACTTTAATGACTTATCTTGCCTATGGTTTTTTAGTGGGTAATTGAATCTGGAAAAAGATATTTTTCCAGTGAATTGTTCTGAGATGAGTTTTATATCGAATCCATACTTTGTTAGCTCGAACTTATTAGGTGGTATCAAAATATGATACCCATTGCTGTTAAAGGGCTCACTCGTATTTTTAGGTCAAATATAACCTTGGATTATGTGTCTATTTATGTGTGTAGGGTGCATTTTTATGTAGGGTTTTGGCTCTAAACAGCCTAGATTGATATTCTGTATGAATTATTTTTGTGGTTTTTTATAATTTTTTACAAAAACATTTCTGTTTTTCGACATCGAAGGAAGTTTGTCATGTTTTGGTTTCAAACACTTGAAGCTGATGTGGATTCAAGATAAATATGACGCTGAAATTATTGCAGTAGTAGAAAAGTCTAGCTCTTGAGGCGCAGGGAGTGTGCTTCAACAGTTTTAGTTACTACGAGATAAATATGCACCATTTTGGGCGGAAAATATCCTCTTTCACTCCGTTTGAACTGGACAGTAGACAAGGAGCAAGTTGTATATGCTGTCGTACTTTTTACGCCGTTTGGCGTTGGTTATCCCAACGTTTCTCGGGATAACTATTCTCATCTTTGCTATCACTCGTTTCGTGCCTGGCGGACCTGTTGAACGCATGTTGTCACAAATGCAGTCTCAGGGAGATGGCGCCGCATCAATGACGTCTGCGGGTGGTAATACGGCCCTTTCTGACGATCAAATCGCGGAGCTGAATGCGTTTTATGGCCTGGATAAACCTGTAACGGAAGCGTACGTCGAGTGGTTAAGTCGTTTGGTAATGCTAGATCTTGGCGAGTCGACGCGTTACTACGAGCCTGTCTCGGACATGATCGCAGAGCGTTTGCCAGTGTCGTTGTTTTATGGCGGCATGACCTTCTTTATTAGTTATTTTATCTCGATTCCTCTTGGTTACTATAAGGCACTCAAGCACGGTTCTGTGTTTGATTCCGCTTCTTCAGTACTCATTTTCGTAGGCTACGCGCTACCAGGTTATGTGGTGGGTGTATTGCTGATCACGTTATTTAGTTATCACTTGGAATGGTTTCCGATGGGAGGTTTTGTCGGCGATGACTTCGACGATTACGAAACCTTCTTTGAACGCGCTAAAGACATTATGTGGCATGCGGTGTTGCCTTTGATCTGTTACCTCATTGGTGATTTTGCCACGCTGACGATGACAATGAAAAATAACCTGATGGAAAACCTTTCCTCAGATTACATCCGCACCGCAATTGCGAAAGGATTACCTTTCAAAAAAGCAGTTCGTAAGCACGCGTTGCGTAACAGCTTAATTCCAATCGCGAGTCACTTTGGTAACTCTTTGTTGTTCTTCATGACCGGTGCCTTCCTGATTGAAGTTATCTTCAATATTGATGGCATTGGCTTATTGGGTTACGAATCAATCATGGAGCGTGATTACCCTGTTGTTATGGGTATTGTCGCCATTAATGCGTTGTTACTGCTCATTGGTAACATCATTTCAGATATTTGTGTTGCTTTAGTCGACCCTCGTGTGAAGTTTGGAGCGTAACATGATTAAAGTTAGTCCATTAACTCAAAAGAAAATTCGTCACTTTAAAGAGATCAAACGAGGCTATTGGTCGTTTGTTGCTCTTTCTATCATGTTGCTCCTTTCTCTATTCGCCGAACTTTTGATCAACAGTAAAGCGCTAGTCGTCAAGTACGATGGTAGCTACTATTTTCCTGTTGTCAGTGACGTACGTTTAGGTAGCGAATTCGGCCAAGAGTCATCCAGTGAAGCCGATTATCGTGTACTGCAAAAAGCGTTTGAGGCTGAAGGGGGCGACAACTTTGTTATTTTGCCGCTTGTGCCGTGGAACCCATATGAACAAGATTTTAGTGGTGATTTCCCGCCAACAGCACCTAGTGCCGAAAATAAGCATTATTTAGGTACAGATGTGATAGGTCGCGATATTTTGGCGCGACTCGTCTACGGATTCAGAACTGCGATGGGATTTGCGTTGCTTACGATGGCCATTTCCTACGCGATCGGTACTGCAGTCGGTTGTGCTATGGGTTTTTGGGGCGGTAAATTTGACTTGTTTGTACAGCGACTTATCGAAATCTGGTCAATGGTACCGTTTTTGTACGTCATAATGATTCTTGTTTCAATCGTTCAACCGACGTTTGCTCTCTTTGTCGCTATTAACGTGCTTTTCACTTGGATGGGGATGACATGGTACATGCGGACCATGACCTATAAAGAAGCGGCACGAGAATACGTAATGGCGGCACGTGCTTTAGGGGCATCGACTGGACGTATCTTGTTTAATCACATCTTGCCAAATACGATGGTGATGATTGTAACCCTAGCACCTTTCACTATTGCAGCTAACATCACAGCATTGACTGCTCTCGATTACCTAGGCTTAGGCTTGATGCCACCAACACCAAGTTGGGGGGAATTACTGCAACAAGGTAAGTCAAACTTAGATTCGCCATGGATTGTTGCGTCAGTAGTGACTTCTATTGTTCTGGTTCTGGTAATGGTGACCTTTATTGGTGAAGCCATTCGAGCGGCTTTCGACCCGAAAAAATTCACACGCTATGTTTAAGCGAGCATTGTGAGCAAAACATAAAAAAGGGAAGTTTTATGAAGAAATTATTTTTAGCGTCCACGCTGAGCGCCCTGAGTTTTGGTGCAATGTCAGCAACGCTTCCGACTGACTTAAACTGGCAAACAAACTGGGATGAGCCTCAATATGGTTCGCTAGAAGCGAAACGTGGAGGGACTTATCGCACCTTTATGTCAAGTTTCCCGCAGACGTTACGTAGTGTTGGTCCAGACGCTAATGCAGGGCTACGTTCTTTTATCTTAGATGAAACACCAGGCTTGGTGGTCCGCCACCCAGATACTTTAGAGTTCATACCTGAGCTTGCTAACGAGTGGGCGTTAGCAGGTGACAACAAAACGGTCTATTTCAAACTCAACCCTGAAGCCAAATGGTCGGACGGCAAACCTGTGACTGCCGACGATTTCGTGTTCATGCTGAAGTTTTATCGTTCCAAAGACATCTTGGAACCTTGGTACAACGATTACTACAACAAAACGATTGCGGATGTTATCAAGTACGACACTCATACGTTTGCTGTTAAGGCGGCGAAAGAGTTTAATCCGGAAGAATTGCTGTTACGAATGGGGGCTCTGCGCCCACGTCCCGCACATTTTTATGCTAACCCTTCAAAAGATGAAAATGGTGACGGTATACATGACAACTTTGTCCGCTACTACAATTTTAAAAGTGAACCAACGACCAGTGCATACTACCTAGATGACATTAAAAAAGGTAAAAGTGTGACCTTCAAACATGTCGGTGAAGACTGGTGGGGTTACAGCAATAAGTATTATCAACATCGCTATAATGTCGACAAAATCCGCATCACAGTGATTCGCGACAGTGATATCGCGATGAAGCACTTTGAGAAAGGGAAGCTGGACGCATTTGGTCTTGTTTTACCAAGCTTATGGCATGATAAATCGAATACGGAACCTTACCAAAAGGGATACATTCAAAAGTTCTGGGGTTACAACCAATTCCCAGTTGGGGCTGGTGGTGTATGGATGAACACCGCGATGCCTTTGCTGGATGATTTAAACATTCGCAAGGGCATTACTTACGCGATTGACTTTGATGGCATGATAGAGAATGTCATGCGTGGCGACTACTCCCGTAAACCGAACCCGACCGGTTATGGTCATGGTAAATACACCCTACCAGATGCTAAGGCACCGAAGTTTGATCCCGCAAAAGCGGCCGAGGCATTCGAAGCCGCAGGCTTTAACAAAATTGGTTCTGATGGTATTCGTGTTAATGATAAAGGTGAGCGCTTAAGCTTCGAGCTGACCTACGGAACACCTGTTCATACTCCTCGTATTGCATTTTTGCGTGAGCAAGCCAAGCTAGCAGGGCTGGATATTGAGCTCAAGTTAGTTGATGGCTCATCCATGTTCAAATACGTACGTGAGAAAAAGCACGATTTGGCTTTCTTAGATATGGGTACGTCTGAGATCCCAACGTATTGGGAGTACTTCCATTCAGTCAATGCGAACAAGCCGCAAACTAACTCTTTCACAAACTACAGCACGCCTGAACTGGATGAAAAGATCATCGAGTATCGTTTTGGCATGGATATGGATAAAAAGATCCAGCTAGGTCATGAGATTCAGCGTGACATCATTGATGCTCACGTTATCGTCCCAGGCTACATGGTTCCTTATGTCCGCTATGGTCACTGGCGCTGGTTAAAGTTTCCAGATAAGCCAATGAATCGCATGACAGAGGCGCTGTTCAGTGGTGCAATCATAGGCGATGGCACTTACTGGATTGATAGTGATATCAAAAAAGAAACGAAACAAGCGATGAAGTCAGGCAAAGCTTTTGAACCTGTTGTTGTCGTAGATGACACTTATAAGCTGTAAGGATTGGTTATGGAAAACGATGTAATCCTAAGTGTTAAAGATCTCGAAGTTGAATTTACCACCGATGATGGGCCAGTGAAGGTTCTGCATGGTGTGAACTTTGATGTGAGAGCTGGACGTACACTCGGTCTGGTAGGAGAGTCAGGTAGTGGTAAGAGCGTAACCTCAATGTCGATCATGGGGCTATTACCTAAGCCATATGGCAACATTATCAAAGGTGAAGTGAATTATCGCGGCACCAACCTAGTTGATTTGCCTGCGGAAGAGATGTACGCCATGCGTGGCGATCGCATTTCGATCATCTTCCAAGACCCGATGACGGCGCTCAACCCAGTGCACACCATTGGTCGTCAAATATGTGAAGTGCTTGAGCTCCATCGACCTGAGCTCGACAAAAAGGAGCGGGAGGCGTACTCGATTGAAATGCTGGCAAAAGTAAAAATTCCAATGCCAGAGAAGCGATTGAATGAGTATCCCCATAACCTATCTGGTGGTATGCGCCAGCGTGTCATGATCGCGATGGCATTGGCCTGTAAGCCGGATATTCTGATTTGTGATGAACCGACTACAGCGTTGGATGTTACGGTTCAGGCGTCTATCCTTGAACTGATGAACGAGCTTCAGGAAGAAACGGGCATGGCGATGATCTTCATCACTCACGATCTCGGGGTTGTGGCAGAAGTGTGTGATGATGTTGCCGTGATGTATGGCGGACGTATTGTCGAAAAAGCAGAAATTTTTGAGTTGTTTGATAACCCGCAGCACCCATACACAGAGCGTTTGATGGGGCTGATGCCGAGCTTAGATAATGAGCCGAAGCAGATGATCGATATCAAGCCTATTGATGCCAGTATGTTTGCCAGTTAACTGGGCAAAGTGAACCAGTCATAAAAGAGGATGTTATGGCAAAAGAAGTATTAAGAATTGAAAATCTTAAGCAGCACTTTGTTTCTGGTAAAGGGCTGTTCAAGAAAGGCTACACCATCAAAGCGGTAGACGGGGTTTCACTGTCTGTTTCTGAAGGTGAAACACTGGGGCTAGTTGGTGAGTCAGGTTGTGGTAAAAGCACCCTTGGTCGCACGATCTTAAAGTTATACGAGCCAACGGAAGGTAAGATTTTCTTTGAAGGTAAAGACATCACTAAATTGTCTGTGAAAGAGATGCGATCGCTGCGTAAAGACATGCAAATCGTCTTTCAAGACCCAATGGAGTCACTCAATCAGCGTCATACCATCGGTATGATTCTGGAAGAACCGTTTGTTATTCATAAAATTGGCACGCCAACAGAGCGTAAACAATGGGTAAAAGAGCTTTTAATCAAAGTGGGATTACCAGAAACGGCAGTAAACCGTTATCCACATGAATTTTCAGGCGGGCAACGGCAGCGTATCGGTATCGCTCGCGCGATTGCATTGAAGCCTAAACTGCTGATTTGTGATGAATCGGTATCTGCGTTAGATGTGTCGGTACAGGCGCAAATCTTGAACCTATTGCTACAACTGCAACAAGAAATGAACTTGGCGATCATATTTATCTCTCACGATCTCTCGGTGGTGAAACATGTTTCTGACAAAGTTGCCGTGATGTATTTTGGTAAAGTGGTAGAAGCAGGCAGTGCTAAAGAAATTTATGCAAACCCGCAAAACGAATACACCAAAAAACTCCTATCTGCGATTCCGATCACTCACCCTAAATATCGGAAGAAAAAGCGCGTAGCTGAAAAAAAGCAGCAAGTGGCGTAAGTGATGCCACAGGTCCTATAACACAAAAGCGCTCCGCCAAATAAGCGGAGCGTTTTTATAAGCAAATGCCAGGACTTGGAGTCGATTTGCACTGATGTTTATTCTGATTGATTGAAGATCGTTGCATGCTAAACTCAAGGCCTATTTTCTTTGTTTGGATAATGGACCATGCCGTCGAATTTACCGAAATCCTTTAGTCGACCTTTCCTGAAAATCTTCCATATTTTGGAGGCGGTGTTATTAGTCTCTATTACCTTGGCGACGTTGTACGCCATGATGCAAGAGTTTGTGCACGTATTTGTAGAGAAGCGTGTCTTACTCACGGATATTCTGTTGATGTTTATCTATCTGGAAGTGCTCGCTATGGTGCAGCAGTTCGTGATGAACGGTAAAATTCCGGTACGCTATCCTATCTACATCGCGATGATGGCCATCGCCCGCTACATCACACTCGGAATGAAAGAGCTGGATGCAGTTTTGGTTGTGTGGTTATCTCTGGCTGCGTTTATTTTGGCTGCGGCTACTTTGCTGATCAGAATTGGGCACCATTATTGGCCCTACGTTGATAACAGTACCTTGGAAAAAGACGAATAAAAGAAAACCCCGTATTAGCGGGGCTTTTTTGTTTCAATACTCGATGACTTTTAGATCATTCAATGTTTTGGATCTGCTCACGCATCTGTTCAATTAGAACTTTCAGTTCAACGCCCGATGCGGTGATGTCGGTGCTGATGGATTTCGACGCTAGCGTGTTCGATTCACGGTTGAACTCTTGCATCATGAAATCTAGACGACGACCCACTGCGCCGCCTTTTTTCAGAATGTTCGTGGTTTCTTTTACGTGAGAATCAAGACGGTCTAGCTCTTCTGCTACGTCTGATTTCTGTGCCAGAAGGATAAGCTCTTGCTCAACGCGAGATGGGTCTAGCTCTACTTTTGCATCTTCAAATTTAGAGAACAGACGCTCACGTTGCCACTCTAGTATTTCTGGCATGCGTGCGCGCACTTTCACAACTTCTGATGTGATCGCTTCGAGGCGTTGCTCAATCAGCGCCTTCATGTTCTCGCCTTCACGAGCGCGCGCTTCAATAAATTCATCCATTGCGCCATCAAACGCTTCTAGTAGCACTTTATTTACCGCATCCATGTCTTGCTCTGGCGTTTCCATTACCCCCGGCCATTGCATAACTTGAAATGGATTGATTCGGCTCAGTTCACCAGTCATGTGCATGACTTGTTCAGCGGCTTTAATTACCTGGCTAGCAAGCGCTTCATTGATGCTAAGCTCACCTTTTGCGGCAGGGTTTGCTTCAAAACGTAGATTACATTCTACTTTGCCTCGCGCTAAGCGCTTACGAAAACGCTCACGTAAAACGGGCTCTAACCCGCGAAATTGCTCTGGCATGCGGAAGTATGTTTCTAAATAACGCTGGTTCACGCTGCGGATTTCCCATACCGCAGAACCCCAATCGCCTTTTACTTCTTTGCGTGCATACGCTGTCATACTGTAAATCATCGAATTTTCCTGTCTTCATTTTTTGAAAATTACTTCAAGAGTGTATCATGCTGCGTCGATAGGTGCGCGGGATGTATGGATTGTTTATGTTGTGCCAGATGCGTAACCTATGAATCCGGAATCGATTCCGTTATAATCTTCGCCCAACCAAATCGTCTTCTCCTCATATTTAAGGTAGATGCCCATGCGTCCAAACGATCGCAAGGCGGATCAAGTTCGCCCTATCAAAATTACTCGTAACTACACAGCTTACGCTGAAGGGTCAGTGCTAGTTGAGTTCGGTAACACCAAAGTGTTGTGTAATGCGACCGTCGAAGAATCTGTGCCACGTTGGCTAAAAGGTCAAGGTAAAGGCTGGGTTACAGCTGAATACGGCATGCTACCTCGAGCAACACATTCGCGTACTCGTCGTGAAGCGGCAAGTGGAAAGCAAGGCGGCCGTACGATGGAAATTCAGCGTCTTATCGCGCGAAGCCTACGTGCTGTTGTCGATCTAAAAGCCATGGGTGAGTTCATGATCACCGTTGACTGTGACGTTATCCAAGCTGACGGTGGTACGCGTACTGCATCCATCAGCGGCGCAAGTGTTGCAATGGCCGATGCATTCCAACACCTAGTAGATAGCGGCAAGCTAAAAGCAAACCCAATGAAAGGCCACGTAGCGGCAGTTTCAGTTGGTTTGCTAGGTGATGATGTTCTGTGTGACCTTGAGTACGTTGAAGATTCAGCGGCAGACACAGACATGAACGTGGTAATGACAGAAGAAGGCAAGATGATTGAAATTCAGGGCACCGCAGAAGGTGAACCGTTCAGTCACGAGCAGCTGATGGCTCTGCTAGAGTCGGCGAAAGTCGGCATTACGGAAATTGTCGCAGCGCAGAAGGCGGCGTTAGCCAATTGATTTAAATAGCTCCCATTATGGGGGCTATTTTTTTATCTCGACAATAGAGAAATGAATGATTGTCGAGAAGAGACACAAGAAACCAAGGACATAGAGAGAAAATAATGAAAGCATACCAGCGTGAATTTATTGAGTTTGCACTTGAGAAAGAAGTTCTTAAGTTTGGTGAGTTTACTTTGAAATCTGGCCGTAAAAGCCCGTACTTCTTTAACGCTGGTCTTTTCAATACTGGTCGTGACCTAGCGCGTCTTGGTCGTTTTTACGCAGCAGCGCTTGCTGATTCTGGCATTGAGTTTGATGTGCTGTTTGGCCCGGCGTACAAAGGTATCCCAATCGCGACGACAACAGCAGTCGCGCTGGCGGATCATCATGACGTCGACACGCCTTACTGCTTCAACCGTAAAGAAGCGAAAGATCACGGCGAAGGCGGTAACCTTGTAGGCTCTGCGCTTGAAGGTCGTATCATGCTAGTGGATGACGTAATCACAGCAGGTACTGCGATTCGTGAATCGATGGAAATCATTCAAGCAAATGGCGCAGACCTTGCTGGTGTGTTGGTTGCGATTGACCGCCAAGAAAAAGGCAAAGGTGAGTTGTCTGCGATTCAAGAAGTGGAGCGTGACTTTGGTTGTGCAATCATCTCGATCGTTAGCTTGACTGACCTTGTGACTTTCCTTGAAGAGAAAGGCACAGACAAAGAGCATCTAGAAGCAGTCAAAGCATACCGCGCAGAATACGGCATTTAATTGGTTACTTTTTCTGAAAAAGTAAAAAGGGCAGATGGATATTCATCTGCCCTTTTTTGTTTTTGGATTCATCGCCTTGACCACTTACTTATAGCGAATGCCTTTCTCGACATGCTCATCTTGCATGGTTTTATAGCGTTTATGGAGCCACATCCATTGCTCTGGAGCGCGTAGAATGACTTCTTCCACATACTTGTTCATATAAGCGGCAGCGGCGACTTCGTCTTTTTGTGGATAGTCGGCTTCAATGCACTTATCGGCGATGATGTCGTATTTTCCTTCGTCATTGCGAAACCCTGAGCCTGGGATGATCGCACATTTTGAGGTATACGCCAGAATGCTCGTGCCTGTTGTTGTACACGCATCGTCTACGGCAAAGAAGGGCACAAATACTGATTTTTTGCGACCGTAATCGTGATCCGGTAAATAGAACAGACGCTCACCGCTGCGTAAAACACGAATCATCTTTTTTACATCTTTACGA
Organism: Vibrio sp. 779(2023); assembly: GCF_033344285.1. NCBI lineage: Bacteria > Pseudomonadati > Pseudomonadota > Gammaproteobacteria > Vibrionales > Vibrionaceae > Vibrio > Vibrio sp. 779(2023). The sequence continues at coordinate 362,659 of NZ_JAWPOM010000002.1, read as the reverse complement.
TCAATCAGTTTATTGCCGTTATGTGTCCGTCCCCAATACTGGATAAAGTTATAAGCAGGATTATTATGCGGACGAAACGCGCCGTACCCGGCCACGCCTAACACGGCGAAAGCACGCGCAGTGATCTCTAGATTAAGAGCATGGACACAACAAAGTAGGACGCCTTTACCTTCTTTGGCTTTTTCACGCAGTGCGCCGAGATCTTTCTCGACGATCAGGTTTTTAAAGCGCCAAGTCGGCCAGAACCAAGTGATTCCGGTTTCTATCAGTGCCATACCGGTATTTTTGAAGTTCTCTTCAACAATATGTTGAATCTCTTCAGGTGTTTTGTCTGGAAAGGCCAATTCTAAGTTACGCTGAGCAACGTGGACACGCTTTTTACCGTAGCGCATGCCAAGTTTGCCGAGTGAACGACCTAATGAAAGCAGCAGCCGATAAGGAAGAATATTGACGAGGATGGCCAACAGACCAAAACCAAGCCATACGCCCCAGTTACGAGGGTGAAGAAGTGAAAGAGAAAACTCGGGCTGCGTGTATTTGTCTTTACTCATAGTCTTTTACTTTATTTGTGCACTCAAAAGCGCCCAGTACTCGTCAAAGTTTGCAGTCGGCTGGTATTTAAAGTCGCTACGCACAAAGCGGTTTAGGCTCCCCTCAACTTGTCCCAGAATTTGCGCGGCTAGGATGCGCTCTTCGACAGGGAAAGACTTCCCTTCACGAATCTTACGTTCACGCAGGATTTGGCGCAATTGTGTTTCTATACGCTCAAAGAGTTGATTGATGCGTTCACGTAGACGTTCATTTTCAAACATTAGAGCATGACCCGACAAAATGCGTGTTAGACCTGGGTTACGTTCAGAGAACGCCAAAATAAGGTGCATCACCATACGAATACGCTCTAGTGTATCTTTTTCGTCGTCTAGAATACGGTTGATACGTGTCATCAAGGCTTCTTCAATGAACTCAATCAACCCTTCGAACATGCGCGCTTTACTTGGGAAATGACGATACAGCGCGGCTTCTGAAACGCCGACTTGCTTGGCCAGTTTTGCCGTAGTAATGCGTGAAGCGCCATCTGTTGATTCAAGCATTTCTGCCAATGCTTGTAAGATTTCTTCACGACGGTTGGATTTTTTACTGCCGGCCATTAGTTACTTCCTTTCAAAATACAAAGTTGAGCGGAGGGGATTATAAGACGCTATTTCGCCTCAAACTAGACCACTAAGGGTGGAATGGGAGATTTAACACCCTTAGTTGTCATTTTTGTACCAAATTTATGCCAGCTTTTGTAAAAAATTGGCAGGGTTTTCAAACGTTAGTTACATCAATTGATGCATTTTTTCGAGAATTTTAACGCTCAATGCTTCTTTTGATTCCAAAGCGAGCGCAAGTTCACCTTCAGGCCAGTAAAGGGTAATTGCGTTGTCGTTGCTGTTAAATCCTTGCCCTGCAACCGAAACGTCGTTTGCACAGATCATATCGAGGTTTTTCTTTGTTAACTTGCCTCGAGCATAGGTCTCTACATCATTGGTTTCAGCCGCAAAACCGACGGTAAACGGACGCTTCTCCGTCATTGCTGCCACAGATGCAACAATATCAGGATTTTTAACCATATTAATGACCATTTCGTCGTTGTCTTCTGTCTTTTTCAACTTTTGAGACGCGATCGTTTGTGGGCGGTAGTCGGCAACGGCAGCGCAGCTAATAAAGGCATCATGCTGGTTTGCATGTGTCATAACGGCTTCGTGCATCTCTTGGGCACTGGAAACATTTATGCGCTCAACACCTACGGGCGTATTTAAACTGACAGGACCGCTCACGAGGGTGACTTTTGCTCCCATCTGCGCTGCGGCGCTCGCCAATGCATAGCCCATTTTCCCGGAGCTATGGTTCGTAATGTAACGCACTGGATCAATCGCTTCGCGAGTTGGTCCGGCGGTAATGAGTATCGACCTACCTTCTAGCAATTTTGGTTGAAAGAACTGTTCACATAGCTGTACTAGCTGCATTGGTTCCAGCATTCGACCTGGTCCTACATCACCACAGGCTTGCTCTCCTGCCGCAGGGCCCCAGATGTGCATACCACGACGCGCTAACGTAGCGATGTTCTCTTGGGTTGCGATATTGCGATACATCTGTTGATTCATCGCCGGAGAAACAGCAACAGGGGAATCCGTCGCGAGCACGAGCGTAGTAAGTAAATCGTTCCCCATGCCTGCGGACATGCGCGCGATTAAGTCCGCGGTCGCTGGCGCTAATAGCACTAAATCTGCCCATTTGGCCAATTCAATATGGCCCATAGAGGCTTCCGCTGCTGGGTCTAGTAAACTGTCCGAGACAGGACGGCCCGAAACGGCTTGCATGGTTAAAGGGGTAATGAACTCTTTTGCGGCTTTCGTCATTACAACTTGAACTTGCGCTCCTCTCTCTATGAGGCGACGGGTTAGCTCCGCACATTTATACGCGGCAATACCGCCACTGATGCCGAGTAGAATTTTCTTTCCTGCTAGTGTTTGCATGTGAGATCTCCAATTTGATGACCGGATTTTAACACAATTCAAAGTCTGACCGCCCGAGCATATATAACGAGAAGATAATTCACATCAAACTCCAGAGTATTAATCTGACCGAGGAAGGGAAAATTCTCGCCTACCTCACAGACAAGTTGCGCGGAGTTTGCAAGTCTGAAAAGAAAAAGAGGTAGTGGAAACCATGGTGTTGAAAAGTCGAAACAAATTGCTGCTGATAACCCTAATTCCGCTGTTGTTGATCACTACGTTGATCTCAGTGGTGTATTACATCAACAGCAGTAAAAGTTTGGAAGCGGAGCTGGCAAGAGACAGGCAAGAGCTCATCGAAACGAAAAAGAAAGAGTTACAAGCCTACATGATGATGGGCGTGACGGCGATAAAACCGTTATACGACGCGGATGTAAATGGAAGTAATAAAGAGGCAGCAAAAGAAATTTTGAAAGCCATGCGCTTTGAAAGCGATGGCTACTTTTTTGCCTACGACTCTCAAGGTGTGAATACGTTGCACGCCATCAAACCTGCATTAGAGGGTAAAAACCTTTACGACTTAAAAGATGAAAATGGGGTCGCAGTTATTGCGGGCTTGATTGACGCTTCTCAAAAAGGGGATGGGTTCCTCTATTTCTCGTGGCACAAACCGACCATTGACGCACAAGCGCCTAAGTTGGGCTATGCAGAATATCTATCGAAATGGGACTGGGTTTTAGGTACTGGCGTTTATATTGATGACATCGACCAGCAAGTTGCGATGCACAGAGAGTTAAAGACTCAAGAGCTAAAAGAGCATACATTATCTGCCGTGTTGATTTCCGTTATTGGATTGATCATTACCAGTGTTCTCACCAGTATCGTGGTGTCTAAAGGCATTCAGCCATTACAACATGTCGCGGCTTCATTAAAAGATGTTGCCGCAGGCGGCGGTGACTTAACGGCTCGTTTAAAAGTCGAAAGTCAGGATGAAGTCGGTGAAGTGGCGGCCGCGTTTAATGATTTTATGGATAAGCTGCACCCACTGATGCAGGACATTCATCGCTCTGCGACGACAGTACAGACCGTTTCCCAAATCCTGAACACTCAGACCAGCCAAGCGAGCGGTCAAATGCAGGATCACTGTTTAGAGACGGACAAAGTCGTGACGGCAGTGACGCAAATGAGCATGACTGCCAAAGAAGTAGCCAGCAATACTAATGCGACCGCGCAGGCAATTGACGATGCCAACAGTCAAGTCACCGCTGCTCAGCATGAGGTCGAGCAAGCAATAGAAGGCATTACCGAACTCGTGACGGAGATAGACAGCACGTCAGATGCAATTTCTGAGTTGAGTTTACAGACTGAAAAAATAACCAAAGTGCTGGATGTGATTGGCGAGATAGCCGAGCAAACGAATTTGTTGGCCCTAAATGCGGCGATTGAAGCGGCTAGAGCCGGTGAGCAAGGTCGAGGGTTTGCCGTCGTTGCGGATGAAGTGCGCTCGTTAGCCAGTCGTACACAAAATAGTACTCATGAAATTGGTGACATGCTTAAGCAGCTACAAAATGGTGTATCAAGAGCGGTCAGTACGATGTCGGTGAGCCAAAAAAGAGGTGTCAAAACGGCGGAAGAATCGGCGCTCATTCAGCAATCTCTTTCTGGTGTTCATAATTCTATCGGTACGATTCGAGATATGGGGATTCAAACCGCGTCTGCCGCCGAAGAACAAAGTGCAGTTGCAGAAGACATCAACCAAAACTTAGTGGCTATTCAACAGATCGTGAACAAAATTAATGAGACGTTGCAGCATGCCGAGTCAATCAGCACGCAGCTATCACAGTCTGGAACGGAAATTCACGGCTTGGTTGGCAACTTTAAACTCTGATGAACTGTTAAGTTGCATGGAAAGCACTGATGGTACGAAGAAAGCGAAAGTCATACTCGACTTTCGCTTTTTGTTTTGTGGAATAGGGACACTTTCCATATAAAGAGACATCAGATGATACTGAAAGCTTTGCCAAATGAGTCCATGCCCAGAGAGAAGCTACTGCAACGAGGGCCGCAAGCTTTGACCGATGCTGAGCTACTGGCCATCTTCTTGCGCACAGGCACCCGCGGAATGAACGTGATTGAGCTTGCAGATTTCCTTATTCAAGACTTTGGTTCGCTAAGACAACTATTTTCAGCATCAGAAGAAGAGTTTTGTCGTCACAAAGGATTGGGGCAAGCCAAGTATGTTCAATTGCAAGCGGTACTAGAAATGACACAACGTTACTTGGCGGAGACGCTAAAGCGTGGTGATGCCTTAACCAGTCCCGACCAAACTAAGTTATATCTGTCTTCTATTTTAAGGGATCGGCAAAGAGAGGCTTTTTATATTCTTTTTCTCGATAACCAGCACCGAGTGATAAAAGATGAAATTTTATTTGAAGGAACGTTGGATGCAGCGTCGGTGTATCCGAGAGAAGTCGTCAAGCGTGCTCTACATCATAACGCGGCGGCTTTGATTTTGGCGCACAATCATCCTTCAGGCGTCGCTGAGCCGAGCCAAGCTGACAGAAGGATTACAAGGCGTCTCATCGACGCATTAGCATTGGTGGATATTCGTATTTTGGACCATTTCGTCATCGGAGATGGGGAAAGTGTCTCTTTTGCTGAAAGAGGCTGGATATAACTGTGCGTTTTTTAGGTTGTTAGTTGCTAAAAATCTGCTATCATCCACGCCACTAAATTTTTAACTGAATTCAGCTTGGACTGCTAAAAAAATCTGCTGTCTAAAAAAAGATCACGAAAACCTGTAAAAAGGATCTGTTCGGGTCTTGAGCAATGCATATCAAGTTAGTATAATGCGCGACCTTTGATAGCCTTGTATGGATTTTCCATAGCGGTTCTTAACCTCTAACTTCTTTTCGAGAGATAGAGAGGTTCGGCCACCAAGGTTGATATCGAGCTGAAACGATTTTGGAGAAGACATTCATGTCACGAGTATGCCAAGTAACTGGTAAGCGTCCAGTAACGGGTAACAACCGTTCACACGCACGAAATGCTACTAAGCGTCGTTTTCTGCCGAACCTACAAACTCATCGTTTCTGGGTAGAGAGCGAAAAACGTTTTGTTAAACTACGTCTATCTGCTAAAGGTATGCGCATCATCGACAAGAAAGGTATTGATACTGTTCTTGCAGACATGCGTGCACGTGGCGAAAACGTTTAAGAGGAAATAAGCAATGGCAAAGAAAGGCGTTCGTGAGAAAATCCGTCTAGTATCTTCTGCAGGTACAGGCCACTTCTACACAACTGATAAGAACAAGCGTAACATGCCAGGCAAATTTGAGATCAAAAAGTTTGATCCAGTAGTTCGCCAGCACGTTATGTACAAAGAAGCAAAAATCAAATAATTGGTTTCAGTCTCTTTGAGGAATTGAAAAACCCAACTTTCGAGTTGGGTTTTTTATTACGTGAATAAAAGTGCTGAAGAAAAGGTTCAGTACGTCATCGGGTTATAAGGCACTGCTGAAGTTATTCTACTGGTCCGACTCTATACTCGAATTTTTGATTGATCGCCTCTGCCGCTTAGTCACCACTCCCTACACACTTGCACACCGTTGTTCTAGTCAAGCTCAATACTCTTTGGTAATTTACTCATAACGATAAGAGAGTAGAGATGGTTATGCGTGTGAGTCCGGCTCGTCGCCGCCGATGGAACAATATTCTTATTCTGGGCATTATCGCATTTATAGTGATCTTAAATGCGCCGATGTGGATCAAAACTTACCTATTAACAGATCAAGCAGACCCTTACCCAAATGTACTTCGCTCCGACTATACGGTGGAGTCTTTGTACTATAGTGGCTGGGAGTTCGAGCTGCATGATGGACGGTGGCAATCCAACATCAAAGTTGATGCACCGATCAGTGAACTTGTATCACGCTGGCAATCATTGGAAGGGACCGAGCTCACCTCAGAACAGTACGATCATTTAAAACCTAACCTGGCGGTACCTGAAACGGTAGAAGTTTGGTATCAGGATCTCGAAGAGCCGCAGCGGGTGACTTTCTTTCGTTTACCTGATTTTTGGCTATTTAAAACCTGGCAAGACAAATGGGTCGCTATCTCCGTCGATGAAAACTACCTTATGCCAGAGTAGAGCCTTTTTTCGCCTATACCCCTAATAAGCTTCCCTATTTATCGTTTTTCTTTTCGATTATGCTAGCAGCGAGAACTATTAGCCGGTGAATTGGAGAATCTAATGCCTGAGTTGCCAGAAGTTGAAGTCAGCCGTATGGGGATTAGCCCCCACATGGTTGGACAAACGATCCAGTCGTTTACTTTTCGAACGCCTAAATTGCGCTGGGATATTCCTACAGAGCTTAAAAAATTGGAAGGGCAGGTGATCCGTGCGATTAGCCGTCGTGCGAAATACTTACTGATCGAGACAAACACAGGTACAGCCATTGTTCACTTGGGCATGTCTGGGTCTTTACGTGTCCTAGATGCTGACTTTCCGCCAGCAAAGCACGATCATGTGGATCTCAAACTAAGCAGTGGAAAAATACTGCGTTATAACGATCCGCGTCGTTTTGGGGCATGGCTGTGGTGTGCTCCTGGCGAGTCACATGCTGTGCTAGCAAACATGGGGCCTGAGCCTTTAACTGAAGAGTTCAATGCGGAATATGTAGCGGAGAAAGCTAAAAATAAGCGTGTCGCCGTCAAGCAGTTCATCATGGACAACAAAGTCGTGGTTGGTGTTGGGAACATCTACGCGAATGAGTCGTTGTTTAAGTCTCGAATTCACCCTTCAAGGCCCGCAGGTAAGTTGACTTCTCAAGAGTGGGGGTTACTTGTTGAAAATATCAAAATGACACTTGAGATTGCCATTACGCAAGGTGGGACTACGCTGAAAGACTTTGCGCAAGCCGATGGAAAGCCGGGTTACTTTGCACAAGAGTTACTAGTTTACGGAAAAGCCGGAGAGCCATGCCCAGAGTGCGGCGAACGACTTCAAGAGCTAAAAATAGGCCAGCGTAATACCTTCTTTTGTAGTGAGTGTCAGAAGTAAGTCGAGCTATTATCGAGCTTAAGTTGTTGTAATCTTGCGCTCGAGCCTCAATAATTCAATCAGTTTCGAATAACTTAGTAAATTATATGAAAGTCATTTATCCGGGCACTTTTGATCCAGTGACTAATGGTCACCTCAATCTAATAGAACGTACTCACGAAATGTTTGATGAGGTTGTGATTGGCGTAGCCGCAAGCCCATCGAAGAACACTATGTTTTCATTGGAAGAGCGCGTTGCACTGATGCAGGACGTTGTAGCGCATTTACCTGGTGTGACGGTAAAGGGGTTCTCCGGGTTATTAGTGGATTTCGCGAGAAATGAGAAAGCTAAGGTTCTTATTCGTGGTTTACGAACAACGGTAGACTTTGAATACGAGTTTGGACTGACCAACATGTACCGAAAGCTATTACCAGGAATCGAGAGCGTATTTTTAACTCCTGAAGAAGAGTTTGCGTTTTTATCGTCGACTATCGTGAGAGAAGTAGCGATTCATGGCGGAAGTATCGAACAATTCGTTCCCAAGCCAGTAGCCATCGCGATTGGGGAAAAACTCAATGAAAGACAGTAAGTTCCCTTATTATTTCTCAAACGCTCTCTCGATACTTATCCCTCGCTTTGTATATCGAGCACAAGCCAAGCGTTTACTTTCGAATCTGACCGAAGCAGAGCAGCAACGCTGTATTGAGCGGGTGAACTATTACAATAAGTGTGAAACGCCGTTTTCAGTTGATAGCCGAGAACAAAGTTACTCGACCATCGATACATTCAAAAAAACGAAAGGCTGGACGTATTTTTTCGATCTTCGCCAAGTTGTACGCTATTTCCCTTCCAGTTTTGCGTTTAACTACATCAACGGCGATGTTACACACATCCCCAATGTACCGAGCTTTATAAAAAGCCGCCCTATTTTTGGTAACAACCAAAATTCAGTGGTGTTGAAACTTAATCAAGTTCGTCATTTTAAATTTATTGATGATCCTGTTCGCTATCAAGATAAAAAGGACATGGTAGCGTGGCGCGGCGTGGGTTTTCAGCCGCATCGTAAAAAGGTGATTCATGCGTTTTACAACCATCCGCAATGCAATATTGGCCAGACCCGCCCGGTAGAAGGGAAACCATGGGAAAAGGGCTTTATGAGTATTGAAGAGCAACTGCAGTATAAGTTTTTGCTCTGTATAGAAGGCAATGATGTGGCCACCAACCTTAAGTGGGCTATGTCGTCTAACTCCTTGGTTATTATGTCAAAGCCAAAATATGAGACTTGGTTTATGGAAGGTAAGTTAGAGGCAGGCGTCCACTATGTTGAAGTGAAGGATGACTATTCGGATTTGCCCGAAAAGATGGATTATTACCTAGCGAATGAGCAAGAAGCATTAGCGATCATTGAAAATGCGCACCAGTGGGTTGAGCAGTTCAAAGATAAACGTAAAGAGCGTTTGATCTCATTGATGGTTGCCGATAAGTACTTCGCTTTATCTCAGCAACAATAAAAAAGGGGCGAAACGCCCCTTTTTTATAATCTTAAGCTTCTAGAAATTGATCAACACCATTCTCACAGCGTTTAAGCTTGTTTTTAATGGTGTTCTCTAAAATCTCATCATTTTGTCCGAGTGACGCACGAGAGTTTTCTACGTGGTACAAGTGGTAGCCTACACCTGCGAATTTTAGGTAAAGACGTGACTTACCCGCATTCAACATGCGATGAACAAACTCGCTGTCTTCGCGTCCCCATCCAACAAAATCTTGGTTGAAGCCATTCACCTCGATGACATCTTGTCGCCAAAACGCCATGTTGCAACCGCGAGTGGCTTTATCGTTATTGCGCTCGTAAGAGAACCATTTCGATAGCAAAGCGTTGGTGATGCAGTTTTTACGATTGCGAATGCCTTTGCTGAAGATAGAAGGCACTAAGCCGTTTTCCATGATGGCCTTGCTGCAGTTTTCATCCGTTAACACGCGTCCACCCTGCACAAACCAATTTGGCTTTGCGACTTGCTTATGTGATTCAATAAACGTTTGGGACAGCACCATGTCTCCATCAATCATGATGAGGTAGTCACCTGATGCTTTGGCGATCGCACGGTTGCGGCTCATTGAAAGCTGAAAGCCATTATCCTCGTGCCAACTATGAATCAGTGGAACCGGAAAACCTTCACGCATTTGGTCAACCATTGCTTTGGTGTCTTCTCGAGAACCATCATCTGCAACAATTACTTCGTCAGGCAAAACGGTTTGACGTTTCACGCTTTCTAACACCGCTTTTAATGCTTCTTTCCAGTTGTAAGTGGTGATAATTAAAGTCGTTTTCATGATTTTTTTGCCTGTTCACGTAAGTAGAGATCGATGTATTTTACAAAAGTAGAGTGCATGCTTAGCCAAGCTAGAATGAAGCCATGCTTGCCATCAAGGAAGCCTCGTTTGAGAACATACATCTTCAAAAAGCTAGCAAGAGCGTGAACGATAGCGGTCGTTAAACCCGCTTTCTTTTTACCTTCACGTTCATCTGTCCAGGCCTTGAGGTAGCCAGTGGTTTTATTGATGTAATGATGAAGGTGCTCGTAAGTGTAGTGATGCAGTCGACCATCCAGTTTTTCAGTTTGATAGTTTTTCTCATCAACTTTTTCATGAACGAGCGAATCATTATATTGTGTATATTCGGTGCGATATAAGCGCACAATCCAGTCTGGAGACCAGCCAGAATGGTAGATGAACTTACCAAACGCTGAGCTTAGTCGATTAAGTTTGTATAAAACGTTCGGCTTATTGGCTGATACCGCGTGTAAGATACTTTCTTTTAGCTCTGGAGTGACTTGTTCGTCCGCATCAAGCCACAAAACGTAGTCTGCCGTAACGTATTGCTGCGCCAGTTGGCGCTGTTTACCGAATCCTGGCCAATCTAGATTGGTGTAAAACTTATCTGTGTATTGTCGGGCGATTTCTTCGGTGCGATCGGTGCTGCCCGAGTCTAGAAGGACAATCTCATCGACCCAATCTTTTACTGTGTCTAGACAAGCTTGTAAGTGCTTCTCTTCATTTTTTACAATTAAGGCAACGGCTAAGGTTGGTTTGGACAAGGTCATTTCCTTCTTAACAAATCAAGACAGTAAGTTTACTGGTATTGAGGATACAAATCTTCTAAGACTTGATCGAACATGCTCATTACTTGAGTGCTGGTAATGCGGTTCATTGCCGTTTCATCTTTAGCGCGAGTTCGCCAGTTTAACTCGTGACTGTTTTTACCTGTTTCTGCAAAGATCGTTTCTTCATAAACAGAGACAACGTATTTTAGGTAGCGGTAAGGTCCCACTCGAAGCGGATTATGGTGTGCATAGAGCCCGATGATTGGCGTTTTCATGGCATTTGCCATGTGTGCTGGTCCGGTATCGGGGGCGATGACCATTTCAACCTTATCTATTAACGCAAGCATTTGCAGAATTGAGCTTTGTCCAACTAAATTTAGACACGGTTCTTCCAAGCGAGATTGAATGGCTTCAGCCAAATCCAGTTCAACTTGAGCTGGGCTACCTGCCAGAATCACGTTCCAGCCTTTTGCTCTGGCGTGATGAATCACATCCACATAACTTTCCGCGTTCCAGTTTTTATAAGCTTTGCTCGCACCAGGCACAATCAGCAGGTTAGGTTTACTACGAGAAATATGAGACTCTGCCCAAGCTTGGTCGTGGTCTGAATAAGAAAGTACCCAGTCTAGTTCTGCCTTTGGTACCCCAATTTGATGGGCAAAGGCCATTAAGCCATCTGCGACATGCAGAGATTGCGGGGAAGGCACTTTGATATTGGTAAATAGTGTTTGAAAGTCCTGGCTTCTATCAGAAGAGAAACCAAGTTTGTATTTTGCTTTAATGCCCAACGTTGCGACACTCGCTCTAATCGCGTACTGCATATGCAATAGCGCATCAAACTCTCTGCCTTTCAGCTGTCGCCAAAGTGATTTGTAGCCATCAAGTCCCGCTTTTTTATCAAAAACAATCACTTCTACACCATCGATGGCGGCTAATAACTGGGCTTCAAGTTTACCCGTTATCCAAGTAATCTGGGTCGAAGGCCAGTGTTTCTGAATAGCTTGAATGCTGGCGATAGTATTGCAAACGTCTCCGATAGCGGACAAACGCAAGACGCATAGTGACGATGGGGCAGAAGTGAACATAATTATTGTCTGATTCGATGAATAGAAGCAGGTAAATTATGCAGACATCCCCAATAAATGTAAAATACACGGCTCGAATATAGCTAAGTACTGATAAGTGTTCTGCAATGTCAAAGATAACACCGCATCAATCGCAAGAATCTGGCAAGCCGGGTAATACCGGGCTACAGCGCATCGTTAAAGCGACGGGTTATTCGATCCAAGGATTAAAAGCGGCTTTTAAGCATGAAGCCGCCATTCGACAAGAGTTGGCTCTGTTGAGTATTGCTGTGATTTTGTCTTGGCTAGTGGATGTCGGCATGGTTGAGCGTATCTTAATGATCGGGGTCGTGGTATTAGTCTTGATTGTAGAGCTTGTAAACTCAGCGATTGAGGCAGTGGTTGATCGTATCGGTATTGAACGGCATGAACTCAGTGGTCGAGCTAAAGATATAGGCTCTGCTGCCGTTATGGTTGCTTTGGCGTTTGCTGCATTTACTTGGTTGTATATATTAGCCAGCCGGTATTTAGGCTAGAGGGTGAGCGTATGATTCAACAGTATAAAAACAACAACCAAGTGATCTGGTTTGATGACGAGAACATTACAGACCCTAGCCAACCGATATTTGATGCGGAATACTGGCAGTCCTCCGACAAGGTGGTTGGCAGTGCGACGGGGCGAGGCACGACATGGTTTATCCAACTAGAGAACATGCAAGCGGCACTACGTCATTACCGTCGTGGCGGTTTGTTTGGGAAGTTAGTTAACGATCATTATTGGTTCTCTGGCTGGGATAACACCCGTTGTGCGCAAGAGTTTCAGCTTTTGTTGGCGCTAATTGAGGCTGGGGTGCACGTTCCTCGTCCTATTGCAGCAAGAGCCTTAAAGTCAGGACTCTTCTATCAAGCTGATTTATTAAGTGAGCGAATCCCAAACGCCAGAGATCTGGTTAGTATCTTGCAAGAACAGTCTTTATCGGTAGAAATGTATCAGAAAATAGGGCAAGAAATTGCCAAGATGCATCAGGTTGGCGTTAACCATACTGATTTGAATATCCACAATATCTTGATCGACGACAAAGATAAGGTATGGATTATCGATTTTGATAAGTGTCGTTTTGAAACTTCTGGTGACTGGAAGCATCAAAATCTAAATAGACTTCTGCGTTCATTTAATAAAGAGCGTTTAAAGCGACATATTATTTGGCAAGAATCCGATTTTGAACATTTTCAGGACGGTTATGCTTCTCAATCTTAATTGAGTTTTTTATCATTTTATGTTGATTGCTCTAAGTAAGCCTTCTTGAGTCTAACGATGCTCGAGTGAGTCTATAAACTACAATAATCATAAAGTATTCATGTGTATCTGATGGCACAAAAATTAACGTAGGTAACATTTGTAATGAAAATATTAGTAACCGGTGGAGCAGGCTTTATTGGGTCAGCTGTTGTCCGACATATCATTCGTGACACCCAAGATACCGTCATCAATTTAGATAAACTGACCTACGCAGGGAATCTAGAATCACTGGTTGATGTCTCAGAGAGTGAACGTTACTACTTTGAGCAAGTAGATATCTGTGACCGAGCTGAACTAGATCGCGTGTTTTCAGAGCATCAACCCGATAGGGTGATGCATTTGGCCGCCGAGTCTCATGTCGATCGCTCTATTGATGGTCCTGCTGCTTTTATTGAGACCAACGTGATGGGCACTTACCATTTGCTTGAAGCGGCTCGTCAATATTGGTCGGGCTTAGATGAAGCGCGCCAATCGGCATTCCGTTTTCATCATATTTCTACGGATGAAGTGTATGGTGATTTAGAGGGAACGGATGATTTGTTCACCGAAACCACTTCATACGCGCCGAGCAGCCCATATTCTGCATCTAAAGCTTCGAGCGATCACCTGGTTCGCGCTTGGCAACGTACTTATGGCTTACCAACACTTATCACTAATTGCTCCAACAACTATGGCCCGTACCACTTCCCAGAGAAGTTGATCCCTCTGATGATTTTAAATGCCCTCGATGGCAAGCCGTTGCCTGTGTATGGTGATGGTATGCAGATCCGAGATTGGCTGTTTGTGGAAGACCATGCTCGCGCGCTGTACAAAGTGGTCAACGAAGGTGAAGTCGGTGAAACCTACAACATTGGTGGCCATAACGAAAAAGCCAACATCGAAGTGGTGAAAACCATTTGTGCTTTGCTTGAAGAGCTGCAACCAAACAAGCCGGCCGGGGTCGAGTCTTATGAATCTTTGATCACGTATGTGAAAGATCGCCCCGGTCATGATGTGCGTTACGCAATTGATGCCACCAAGATCGCTCAAGAGCTTGACTGGACACCAGAAGAAACGTTTGAAAGCGGTATTCGCAAAACCGTCGAATGGTACCTAAACAACTCACAATGGTGGCAACGTGTGCTTGATGGTTCATACAGTTTAGAGCGATTAGGAGCGGGCGAATAATGAAAGGCATTATTTTAGCAGGTGGCTCGGGCACTCGCCTTTACCCTATTACACGCGGTGTCTCTAAGCAGTTACTGCCGGTTTATGACAAGCCATTGACAATATTAAAGGCCCTAAATTTGCCTGTTTAACCAGAGATTACATGGCGCAATGAGTGGTTAATAAAAGAACAGGTTCTTGCTATTGAACAATCGATGCAAAAACATGCTTATGGATGTTACCTTTCCTAGTTAGCCACCGAACAAAAATAGCACTACACGTTAGTTGCAATGAGATATTAAATGATGAGCAATGAAATTGTTCCTGTAACAAAACCATATTTACCTTCAAAAGATAAATACAAACAATATGTCGATCGTATATATGAGAGCGGTTGGTTGACCAATCGTGGTCCTCTCGTTGAGGATTTAGAATCTCGACTAGCTGAGTATCTTGGCGTTAAACACGTTATATTGGTTGCAAATGGCTCATTGGCACTTCAAGTGGCTTATAAAGCACTAAATCTATCAGGAGAGGTGATCACAACACCTTTCTCTTTTGCTGCGACCGCAAGTACGCTTAGCTGGGAAAACTTAACCCCTGTTTTTTGTGATATTGAAAGTGATACCTTCAATATTAACCCTGAGCTAATTGAAGGTCTTATTACAGAAAAAACGTCTGCAATAGTACCGGTGCACGTGTTTGGTAATCCATGTAAAGTCAAGGAGATTCAAGCGATAGCAAACAAGCACGGTTTAAAAGTTATCTACGATGCTGCCCATGCTTTTGGGGTGGGGCTAAATAAAGAAAGTATATTAACGCACGGTGATATCAGCACATTAAGTTTCCACGCTACGAAGCTATTCCACACGATAGAGGGTGGCGCTGTGGTTACACAAAATGATGGATTTGCAGCGAAAGTACGTTTGATGATTAACTTTGGAATAACAGGGCCAGATTCAATAGAAGGCGTTGGAACCAATGCTAAGATGAATGAATTTGAAGCTGCTATGGGTCATTGTGTGCTAGATGATATAGAACGTGTTATGTCTAAGCGAAGAGGCTTATTGCAACGTTATCAAACTAGTCTTTCCGATGTTTTTCAAATGCAACATTGGTCGGATAGCTCAAAACCTAATGGTGCGTACGTACCAATCGTGTTTGACTCGGAGCAGTCATTACTTAGAGCTAAGGCTAACTTGGAAGCGAATAACATTTTTCCAAGAAGGTACTTTTATCCAAGTTTAGATCTTGTTGATAGTTATGGTCATGAAGGAACTCCATGTGAAGTTAGTCGCTCGATTAGTAAAAGGATCTTATGCTTGCCTATATATTTTGATTTGTGTGAATCAATGATAAACAAGATAAAACAAATACTTAAAAAATAATGAATGGTTGCAAAAAGAGAGTCTAAGATGAGAAACAGCATTCTGAAATATCTACAAGCATCGTCAATGAAACACCCAGAAAATATTTGTGTTTCGGATTCGAGCCACTCTTTGACTTATGCAGAAAGCACGGCAAAGTCATATGCTATCTCATTGCAACTAAGACAGCTAGGCAGTTTAAACAAGCCGATAGTTGTGTTTGCGAAAAAATCTGTCAATGCACTCTCCATGATCTTTTCTGCGACAATGGCTGGAGGTGTTTACTGTCCGGTAGACATTAACTCACCTAAAGAACGACTATTAAAGATCTTATCTAACCTTCAAGATTGTCTTGTTCTTTATGATGAAACTTCACGAAATTTATTAAGTTCATTAGAATTAGATAGTCCAATTTCAACTATTAATATCGATGAAATACCAGCATCTAAGCTACCTATGCAAGATATTTGGGCTGATATCGAAAAGTTTAATCAAACCGTTATTGATAAAGATCCATGCTATATAATTTTTACTTCAGGCTCTACAGGCACACCAAAAGGTGTCACTATTTGCCATTCTAGTGTTATTGATTATATTGATTGGGCTAATTCAGCCTATGAAGTGAGCAAGGCTGATATTATTGGTAGTCAAGCACCACTATTCTTTGATAACTCGACTTTAGACATTTATTTGGCGTTGTCTAATGCGGCAGAATTGCATGTTATTCCTGAAAGCGTGTTTATTTTTCCTCAGAAAACACTTGAATACCTGAAAGAAAAAGCAATAACAACGATCTTCTGGGTTCCTTCATTGCTTGTAAATATTGCTAACCTTAAGTTACTTGATCAGTTTCAATTGCCATGCTTGAAGAATGTATTGTTTGCTGGGGAAGTAATGCCAGCGAAGACGATTAAGTACTGGTTAGATAAGCATCCTAATGCTCATTACTCTAACTTGTACGGACCAACAGAAATTACCGTTGATTGCACCTACTATGATGTGCCGTCAGACTGGGATGGGGATAGCTTACCTATAGGGATCCCTTGCCATAACTCAGGAATTCTAATCCTAGATGAAAACGACCAACGTAATGATGAAGGTGAATTGTGCGTTCGAGGCTCTAGCTTAGCGCTTGGGTATTGGGCTAACTCAGAAAAAACAGAAGAGGTATTTTGTCAAAACCCACTTCAAGATAAATACATTGATATGATCTATCGTACCGGAGACTTGGTTAGACTTGTTGATGGTTTAATTTATTATATTGGTAGAAAAGACTTCCAGATTAAGCACAATGGCTATCGTATAGAACTTGGTGAAATTGAGTCTCAGATCATGGAGCTAGATGCTGTCGAACAGTGTATTGTTGGTTATTTATCAGAAGATAAAGTGCTTTATTCTTTTGTTCAATGCAGTAGTTCGATGAGTGAAGTTGAGCTTAAAGTTGCACTGACGAAACGTTTACCAAAGTACATGATTCCAAGCAAGATTGGCTTTGTACAGGAAATGCTTTTTACGCCAAATGGTAAGTTAAATAGAAAAGCTTTTTCAGAGAAAGCGCTACAAGAATTTGTAAAGGTTAAATAGTAGTATGTGTGAAAAAATTATAGCAATCTTAACCACAATGAAACCAGAACATGAGTTTGCTAAAGATACTGAACTTTTTGAATCAGGTCTGTTGGACTCTTTTGATTTGTTAGTCCTAGTAAGTGAGATCGAAGCTCAGCTAGCTATTTCAATTCCTGGTGAAGGTTTGGTTCCTGAGAATTTTGTTTCGCCGTATGTTAT
Organism: Vibrio sp. 779(2023); assembly: GCF_033344285.1. NCBI lineage: Bacteria > Pseudomonadati > Pseudomonadota > Gammaproteobacteria > Vibrionales > Vibrionaceae > Vibrio > Vibrio sp. 779(2023). The sequence goes on along the minus strand of NZ_JAWPOM010000002.1, from coordinate 345,357 downwards.
TGGTGAGTATCTTAAAACGATTCAAGGTTAATTTATGAAAAGTGATATTGGCAATATCTCGCTGAAAGGGATAGTCGCAGCCGTTCCAAAGCATATTTCTTACTTTGATGATGAGATAAAAAACTACTCACACACAGAGCAGAGTTCTAAAAAGCTGAAGAAGCTAATGGGATACAATCAACATCATGTTGTTTCAAAAGAAACGGCGCTCACTGATATGATTTTTCCTTTGCTTGAGGACCTGTCAACCACTCTTGGGTGCGACTATCAGGATGTGGATGGAATTTTGGTGGTAACTCAAACTCCTGATTACCCAATTCCGTCAACGGCTTCGATAGTACATGGCGCTTTTGACTTTAAAACCGATTGTTATTGCATGGACATCAACGATGGTTGCAATGGCTATATTCGAGGTTTGTTTGAAGCTTCGAGCCTAGTTCGTAATAGTGATGCGCAAAAAGTGTTGCTAATTGCTGGTGATGTTTTAAGCCGTAAGGTTTCTTTAAAAGATCGTAACTCATACCCTCTTATTGGGGATGCAGTTACTATCACTTTAATAGAAAGAAGAGCGGAAAATGTGAAGGCCCCTCTTGAGATCAAACATGATGGTAAAGGAGCAAAAGCTTTAATGATCCCATCAGGTGGTATGGTAAACCCTTGTACCTCTGATACTGCCACTCTTGCTGAGGACGAAGAAGGGAATTGGCGTTGTTCTGAGCATTTGGTCATGCAAGGTAGAGACGTTTTTACGTTTACTCAAACAACGGTAATCAATTTTATTAAAGAGTTTATTGAAACGAACACAAAACCAGAAGAGATTGACTACTTTTTCTTTCATCAAGCAAATAAGTTTATCTTGGATCGTTTCCGTTCAGCACTGAAGGTAACGGAAGAGCAGTTACCTTCAGAGGTAGTGACTATTTATGGTAACTCTTCGTCCGCAACTGTTCCAATGTCGATTTTATCATCTTGGATGAAGAATTCGGGCTTTGAGGGTAAAAAAGCACTATTATCAGGCTTTGGTGTAGGTCTGAGTTGGGGGGCGACCTTGGTTGATGTCAATGAACTTACACTATGTAAACTAATTAAGTTGGATGTATAAATGACTGTTTTTTTGGAAGAACTAGCTGAGATCCTAGAGTTGGAAGTAGAAGAGTTAACTCCTGATTTTGAATATCAAGAAACGGAAGAGTGGGACTCTTTAGCCCAATTATCTCTTATCACTTTATTCGCAGATGAATATCAAGTAGAAATTGGGCACGGTGATTTAATCGAACGAAAAACTGTGGGTCAATTGCTCGAGCTACTTCCTCAGTAATTTCGATGAAAAGAAAAGTTCTTATCACAGGAGCGACTTCAGACATTGGCTTGAGTATTGCTCACAAACATGTTCAAGAGGGAAACTTTGTGATCCTTCTTGGACGTAATGAAGAGAGCCTTAAAATCGCTGAGGAATCTTTAGGAAAAGATTCCTCAGCCGCTTATGTTTGGGATTTGAAGTCTCCTTCATCATTAAAACCGCTGCTGAAAAAGATCGTTACTGAGCAAGGTAAAGTTACAGATCTTATCTGTGCTGCGGGCTACCATAAAATCTTGCCGTTGAAGTTAGTATCGGATGAAGAGCTTCTTTTGACTATGCAAACGAACGTGAATAGTCACTTGATCCTTTGCCAGCTTTTTTCGAACGCTTTATATTCAGATAAGTCTCAGGATAGAAGTATTACACTGATTTCTAGCATTGCCCATTTCGTTGGTGAGCCAGGATTAGTTGCTTATTCTGCAGCAAAAGGGGCTTTGATTTCTGCAAGTAAATCAATGGCTAGAGAATTAGCTCCGCGTAAAATCAGAGTAAATACCGTTTCGCCTGGATGGGTTGAGACCAAGCACACAAAAGATGTAGCGGTTGATTTGGGCGAAGCAGCACTTGAAAAGTTACATAACCTATATCCTTTAGGTTTAGGCAAACCTGAAGATGTTGCAGAGGCCTGTTATTTTTTGAGTAGCAGAGCGTCTCGCTGGGTGACTGGTTTAGATCTTGTGATTGATGGAGGGCGCAGTGTCTAAATTAAAGTTTGAAACCGTAATCGTGATCGGTTTTGGTAAGATAGCTCAAGACGTTGCTTCCAAGCTTCTTCAATATGATGTGACGCTGAAATTGTTACAGACAGAGATGCAACCTTTTTCTACTCTTGAGTCATTTGCTCAAAAACACGACGTCGCATATCAATTTAAGCATACGAAAGAAGATATCGAGTCTTCGTTACTCAGGTGGCTGTCTGGTAATACATTAATCATCAGTGCGAATAATAACTACCTTTTTAAAGGGAAGTTACTGACTTTAAAGAATGTAACTATTATCAATTTTCATAATGCACTTTTACCAAATTTACGAGGAAGAAACGCACCTAGTTGGGCTATTTTTCATCAATTAGAAAAAACCGGTGTCACTTGGCATTATGTTGATGAAGGTGTAGACACTGGTGAGGCTATTGCTTTTTCCGACGTATTAGTTGATAAGCATGATAAAGCATATCAGGTCGCTCATAAATGTATGCATGCCGGATTAGAAGCCTTTTCAAACGTAATTGATGAATTGTTGCAAACAGGCAGTACTCCTTGCTTGACTAAACAGCCATTGAGATACGACTATCTGTACCTGTCCAAAGATATTCCCGGAAATGGCTGGCTAGATATAAAACAATCAACGCTTGAGAACTATCGCATATTGAGAGCATTAGATTATGGACCATTTAAAGTTTTTCCTAAGGCTCTAATTGATAATGATGGTGATAGATACTCTGTACGTGCTTATCAGTTTATTGATGAACCAAGCGATAAATCTGTAAATTGTAGCGAAAATAGCATCGTGATAAATGATGAGTTTGGCTTGTTAAAAATACACGTTGAAAAAACCGAGATTGAGCAGGGGTAAATAATGTCTAATCCAATTATTATATTTGGAGCTAGTGGTCTAGCTGCGGAAGTGTACAGCTGGATACAAGATGTAAATGATATTCGTGAACGTTTCTTGTGTTTTTGTGTGACTGACGAATATTTTGTATCAGGAGCAACATTTTATGGCCACGAAGTAAAATCAATCTCCATGCTAGATGATCTTGAACAGTTTGATTTTATTTTGGCATTTGGAGGGGAAGGTTATGCTCGGGCTAGTATTGCCGAAATGCTAAAAGATAAAGGCGGTAATGCTATCTCATTTATTCACCCTAGTGTTGTGTTGAGCCCATTCTCTTTAATAGGTGAAGGTGTAATTATTAACCCAAACTGCAGCATCTCTCCTGGTGCAGCTATTGGTGACTTTTCGCTCATCAACTGTAATTGTGCTATTGGACATGATGTCAAAATTGGTCGCTATACCTCTTTACTAGGAAGCAATACTATCAATGGTCATGTAGAAATTGGTGAGAGAGTATTGATTGGCTCCGGAGCAACTATCCACCCTAAAGTTAAAGTAGCAGATGATGCGACAGTTGGCATGGGAGCTGTCGTATTTACCAAAGTGAGGTCAAATACCACCGTTCTAGGTAATCCTGCTAAAAAGATATAACTCTTCTTAATTAAATAAAATAGAAGACAGAGGAATAAAATGTCCACCAAAGTCTCGGTTATTTGTACTTGCTATAATCACGAAAAATATATTGAGCAGACACTTTTATCTATACTTAATCAGACAGTAGACTTTGAATACGAGTTGCTTATACATGATGATTGTTCTCCTGACAATAGTCGAAAAATTATCGATAGAGTTTTTAATGAGTATTCTGGGAAATGCCAAATAAAGAGAATTTATCCAGAGGAGAATATATACTCTAAAGGGTCATCAGCTGTACTTTTTAACATGTTGCCTCATGTTGATGGGGAGTTCATCGCTTTTTGTGAAGGTGATGACTATTGGGTTGATGACAACAAGCTTCAAAAACAGCTTGAAGCTTTGGCAAACCATAAGGATATTAATGCTTGTTTTCATCCTTCTTTGACTTTGCTAAAAGACCAGTTGGTTGACAAGAAATACGGATACCAAGGCGATTTAGAAAAGAAAATACCTTATCAGTATGTCATTAAGAAGGGCGGAGACACTATGCCTATGGCATCTATGTTTATTAGAAAAGAGCCGTTTTTTGACCTAATTTACCAACATGAAGACTTTTTCAAGCTTTATGGCGAGCACTCTGTGTTGCAGATTATCAATAGTATCGAGCAAGGCGCCTGGTACCTCCCTGAAAAAATGTCGGTTTATCGTAGCATGCATGAGGGCTCTTGGAGTCTCCAGCAAGCAAAAGACCCAACGGCAGAAGACCGAGAGTTTGAGCAATATAAAATCCGTATTCTTGGTTTGAACAAGATCTATCGCTATAAGTATTGGATATGCTTTTTAGGTACATATCTGAAAAAATCGAAAAAACATTACCTAAAGAAAATAAAGCGTTGGTTTAAAACTAAAGCTTAAAATAAAGCCGAGTTAATACTCGGCTTTTTTAGATAGGAGAGGTGGCTGTGGTGGTACGTTGTAAGGAGCCTGAGTTTGCTAACATAAAATGAGCAAGCTCTGACGTGATGCGCTCATGAGCTGCGACGTCTTTAATTAGAGCCACGATAGCTCTTGCCAGTTCATCCTCATTTTTCACAATTTTGATGAGGCTGTTCTGCTTCATTTCATGTACGATTTCTTTGAAGTTAAAGAAGCTTGGACCATTGATAATAGGGACGCCCAAAGCAGCAGGCTCCAATACATTGTGCCCACCAACCTTATCTCCAATTAGGCTTCCACCCATAAAGCAGATGTCCGCTGCACCCATCAAAGTTAGCATCTCACCCATTGTATCGCCGAGATAGACTTGAGCATTCGTCTCTACTGCATGCGTTGAAGTACGACGCACAGTGCTAAAGCCTTGCTGTTGGCAAAGCGTGAACACATCATCAAATCGTTCCGGATGGCGAGGAACCAAAATAAGTAATGCATTTGGATGAGATTTTAAAACTTGTCTATGTGCATCTAATACCTGTTCGTCCTCGCCTTTGTGGGTGCTAGCTGCAATCCAAATCGGACGATCGTTTCCAAGTTGGGCTCGAAGCTGCTGTCCTTGCTGTTTCACTTGCTCTGATATTTGAATATCGAACTTAATCGAGCCAGTAACGGATAGTTTCTTTTTCTCAACGCCTAAGCGTTCGAAGCGCTCTGCATCTGAATCCGTTTGGCAGAGTACTTGAGTCAGGCATGGATGAAGCTGGTTAAAAAGCCGCTGTATTTTGGCGTAGTTCTGACACGATTTTTCAGATAGGCGCGCATTCACGACAGTTATAGGGATACCCGCTTTGTGAACATTGTGAAGCGTGTTTGGCCACAGCTCAGTCTCAATGATCAACATCTGTTTTGGCTGCACTGCTTTAAGAAAACCTTTGATAGCGAACCCAAAGTCAATTGGCATATAGCGGTGTTCAATTAAATCACCCAACTTAGCAATCTGTTCAGCTCCCGTACTTGTTGTTGTTGTAACTAGAATAGATTGTTCGGGGTTTTGTTCCTTAAGGGCTTTGATTAAAGGTGTTGCTGCTATGCTTTCACCAACAGATACGGCATGTATCCAAATAGGTTTGTCGTTGCTTTTTAACTTGGGGGTTATGCCAAAGTGCTCTTTCCAGCGAGAGCCGAACTTAGGCTTATTTGGTTTGCTCTTGTACAAACCAAATAAAAGCAGCGGTGACGCTAGGGCGAGTAGTAAGGTATAAATAATGCGAACTAACATGAGCTTATCGTAATGGCGTCAAGTTTTTGGATACTATCTAGCACTTGCTTAGGCGAAAGTTCTGTCAAGCACTTAAGGTGTTTGTACTGACATTCACGCTGGAAACAAGGGCGACAATCAATATCGGTATGAACAATCTCCACTTTTTCTGCGAGTGGGGGAGTGTACTTCGGTGAAGTTGAGCCATACACTGCAACAACATTACAACCAACCGCAGCTGCCACATGCATTAAGCCTGAGTCATTCGCGACAACAGTCTTACATGCAGCAAGTAGGTCGACCGCTTCAATTAAGCTGGTTTGGCCTGCCAGAACATGAATGTGCTCATGGAATTGCGTCGGAACAAGTGCGCGAATATTGTTACAAGTCTCTAAGTCTTTTTGAGAACCAAACAACCAGATTTGATGTCCAGAACGAGCCATTTGCGTCGCAACTTCAGCGTAGTGTGTTTCGGGCCATTTTTTGGCAGGACCAAACTCTGCTCCTGGGCACAGTCCGATAATTGGTTGGTCTTGGGCTAAGTTGAACTTTTTGATCGTGGCTTGTTGCTCTGCCGCGTTGATTGCAAGGCGAGGGCGAGGTAAGGTTTCAAGCCCGCCAAGAGAGTTAGAGTCCACCATTTCTGCTTTTGGATAAGCTAACGCTACATAGCGCTCTACCATGTACTGAAAAGACTTCATGTTAGGGCGTAAATCATTCAATAAACCATAGCGCATTTCTCCTTTCCAGCCAGTACGAAGAGGAATGTTGGCAAACCATGGGATCAGTGCCGATTTCGCTGATTTAGGCAAGATATAGGCGTGGTCATATTGCTTTTCACGTAATGATTTGCCAATTTCCCTGCGGCCTAATAAGTTAAACTCACCATGACCGATAGGCATTTCAATCGCTTGATGGATTTCTGGCATACGCTCAAGAATCGGTTTACACCATCCTGGAGCGATAACGTCAATTTGGCTATCTGGATGGCGTTGCTTTAATACGATATATAACGATTGCGACATTACCATATCGCCGACCCATGCAGGGCCAATGACTAAAATCTTCATGCTTTGTTTTTCCAGTATAGGAATTTCAAAATTGACTCATAAGTTCTAAAAAGTTCAGCGTATATTTTATTCGCAAGAGTCATTTTGGATTTATCTTTTCTTTTACCACCAATCGTCGAAGCAATCTCTGCTCTAGTAAAGAGATCTGGAGACACGCTGTAGACTTGAACACCATGTCTCCATGGTTTTTCCATGTAGTCATCGACTGGTTCAATAAACTCTTGAGCATGCATAACAAACTTTGAGGCTGCTTTAGGTGTGACGATATAAGCGGTGGTACCACAAGTGCCTGCTGAGTATCCCCCTAGCATATGATTATCATCAATAGGTACGATTGGGGTGAATACACGCTTCTGAGTGGCAGACAATTTGATGTAGTCATAATTAGAAGTCAATGGAAGGGTATGTTCGAGTACTTGCTTCAGCCCTTCTACGGGGTCGACGTTGTCTTCTAAGATGACGATCGGTTCATCAAGCTCAACACATCGAACCCACAACTCGTAATGGCTTGCAAAACAGGCGACTTCACTGGTTTTTAATTGATACCCTTTGCGGCGTAGAGTAATGGTTGGACGACTTTTTTCTGAATGAAGAAAACGGTCAACAGAGCCATCTACTGCATCAAAAAATTCAAACGTAATGCCTTGTTGTTTTAACTTTTCTTCAATACGTTCTCGGCGATCTAGTGATCGAGCCAAGCTTACGACAAATACTTTCACTGCACTTTCCAGTCGCTGTTATATCTTGGTTTAAACAAATTGTAATAGTTATTGCCGTCTTCTTGAGAGTGCAGCAACTGTAGTACCCACATATATTGTTCGGGTTTATCACCGACAAAATATTCAATGGCTTCATTACAGGTACGAGCGTCTTGCTCTTCGCCTTTATCCAGCTCAAACGCTGGTAAAATCTCAATATCAAACGTACCATCTTCAGTGTTCATCGACGCAAATAGAGGCAGTACTTTTGAGCGTGATAGTTTCGCAATTTTGCCTAAACCAGGTAGCGTTGCTTTACGTGTTGCAAAAAAATCCACAAACACACTATGCTCTGGGCCGTGATCTTGATCAGGTAGATAATACCCTACATAGCCATCTCGAATGGATTTCAGAAAAGGCTTAATGCCACCTGAGCGTTCATAAACACGACCACCGTATTGGACCCTTTGCTTGTGCATCAGCCAGTCAGCAACATCATTCTTTTGTTTCTTCGCCATTGCAGAAACCGGCATTCCCATTGAAGCGAGCAAGATAGCAGGCACATCAATAGCCCAAGAGTGGGGAACCATTAAAATTACATTTTCGTTGCTATCAATGTGCTGTCGTAAAATGTCTAGGCCGCGAATTTGGCAACGGTTCTGAAGCCATTTTGGTGAGCGTAAACTTAGTAACCCGAAGCGAAAAAAGAACATGGCCGCTGTGTAGAGTGTTTTTTCTATCAAAGCTTCACGTTCTTGGAACGACTTTTCCGGAAAACACAGCTCAAAGTTAACCCTCGCTCGATGAGCTGGACCTTTGTGGGATTTAGACAGTTTTTTGGCTATGGTTTTCGCCAACCACTTTTGTAAACCCAGTGGTATTAATGATAACGGTAAAAATAAGATAACACCTAACCACGTGCCCCAGTACTTAGGCGACAGAAAGTGGCGCTTAAACTCAGGGTTATATGCTTTAGGGTCGAAGTCATCACGTTTTATGGTCATGGAGTGTCTAGTTACCTATTCGTGTACGGGCGAAGTGGTTTAAATGAGAAAAAGATAGTTAGGAATGATACAGGCTATTGCACTTGAGTAAAGGTGGCAGGTTATGGTTCTACCACCTTGTGGTGCTTAACTGTTTTGGATAGTCAAGTATTCGGCAACGCCTTCTGCAACCGTCTTGAATTCAACATCACAGCCTGCAGTGCGCAGTTTGGTCAGATCCGCTTGTGTGAATTCTTGGTAAGCGCCTTTTAGGTGCTCAGGGAATGGGATGGTTTCAATTTGGCCTTTGCCATGATGCTTGATAACTGCTTTTGCTACCTCTTCAAAAGATTCAGCACGGCCAGTACCACAGTTAAAAATGCCTGATACGCCGTTTTCTAAGAACCACAGGTTTACTTTACATACATCACCAACGTAAACGAAGTCGCGTTTGAATGATTCGCTACCCGCGAACAATTTAGGATTTTCACCTGCGTTAAGTTGGTTATTTAGGTGGAATGCAACTGATGCCATGCTACCTTTGTGGTCTTCACGTGGGCCATATACGTTGAAGTAGCGGAAGCCGGTGATTTGAGAAAGGGTCTCACCATGTTCTTCAGCGTCTTGCCATAGGCGACGAACGTAGTTATCAAACTGCTGTTTCGAGTAACCGTATACATTCAGTGCGCCTTCGTATTCGCGTTCTTCAACGAAAGTATCTGTATCGCCGTAAGTGGCTGCTGAAGAAGCGTATAGGAATGGAATCTCGCGATCTAAACAGTAATGAAGCAGCTCTTTAGAGTACTCGTAGTTGTTTAGCATCATGTACTTACCATCCCACTCAGTCGTTGCAGAGCAAGCACCTTCGTGGAAAATTGCCTCAATCGGACCAAAATCATCGCCCGCCATAATTTGGGTCAGAAAGTCGTCACGATCCATGTAATCTGTGATGTCCAGATCAACTAAGTTCTTAAATTTTTTTCCATTTTTTAGGTTGTCGACAACCAGGATATCGTTAATACCAGCTTCGTTTAGTGCTTTAACAATGTTGCTGCCGATCATGCCAGCGCCACCAGTTACGATGATCATAGAACTTCCACCATAGATTAAAATTTTCTCAGGAATTCTAGCAAGAAACAGAAATTAGCGCTATTGGAAGGAAAAGGAAAGGTATAGAGCACTTGGGGGAGGAATAAACAAAAGGGAGCCGAAGCTCCCTCAAGTAGGCTGTTATTTAGCGTTTGACGTATTTGGGCGTTGATACCAAGGATTACGCTCATCCGTCAGCTCAATCAAGCTGTACTTACGACCTAGCTTCTGACCGCCATCGCGAGTCAATGGTTGCCAGCTAAAGAACGCACGGTTGTTGCTTGGCTTAACGGTCATGATGTCGAATGGAATCGAAATGTAGAAGCCTTTAGTAAAGCTACCTTCACCAAATTCGTCCGCAGACAAGTCTGTAAATGAGGCAAAGGCGCCAGCAATTACGCCACTCTTGAACTGCTTAGAAACATTGATTTGTGTACCAACATCGCCAGCTAGGAACTGACCAACATCGACTTGGATCATCAAATCTTGCAGGAATTCCCATTGAGGGTAGTAGTAACCAGATACAAAACCAGTGAATCCTTTATCAATAACTTGGAACGGACGTCCATATTCTGGCACATTTTGCCATTTCTCATCGTAAACACCGAAGTAACTTTGTGGATCACGTTGAGAAATTAAGTTGACGTCAGCGCCAATCGCCCAGTTAGCTCCTTGTGGTCGGTAAAGAAACTCGGTACCGACTCCGGCAAACATGCTCTCCAGATAGCCCGCGTAGAATTGCTGGTCCATGGTATCTGAATACTCTTGGAACCAAGTTAACTGCAGGTTGGACATGGTTACCGCGTGTTCATTTTGATAAGCACGGAACATGGTACGTACACGAGGAATCGAAGTGCCATCCGGTGGGGTGACGTAGTTAAACTTGTCGTAGTTGTTGTACCAATCCCAGTATAGCGAGCCCCCAATTTCTAGGTTATCTGTCAGCCAGTAAGAGGCGTTGCCACTTAGACCAACACTGAACAGATAGAACTCTTCTGGGTTGCCCAAGGTCTGAGCCAGTTTTGGTGAGAAGCCCCAATCAAAGCGCTCAAAACCATCGTAAGCAGGTTTACCTTGCGGTTTATCGCTCGAGGTTGATGTTGCATCTTCGATATTTGGATTGATGTAGTTAACTTCTGCAAAGTCACGGTATTTCTCTTTGGAGATAACCGTTTGATCGCCGAGCAGACCACGACTGCGTTCATTGATAGTAAAGGTATCAATGTTGTCTGGCATTTCGTTATAAAGGACTGCCGCCGCTTTTTCATGAGCTTCATTGCGATCACGATACTTTTTCTGCTCGCCAACAACAGAAACGGTATTGTCTTCAACATAGAGTTGGGTATTTTGGTAGCCAGCAATTTTATCCAGCTCCTCGGTAACACGTTCCCAATCTACATCAGACAGTTGTTCTGGTTGCTTGTCTTCAACTTCTGGTGTTGGTGTATCACGCCAGAAAGACGGCATATCATTGAAGTTTGTGTAAAGGCTTACGCCTGCAACTAACGTATCGCCTCGCTCGTAGCTCAAGCGCAAATCTGCCATATGTCCTAAGCGATACAGAACACCAACGTTCCAAGGCGTACGAGGTGTCATGTCTACACCACCACGTACCACAGGGAAATCTTCGCTGTAATCGTTGCTGTCATATTCAAGCTTAAATCGCAGTGGTGCGTGTAAAGTTTGATACTCGACACCACCAAAGAGTGCAGCAGAACCTTTGAACCAACGTTCAAAATCCACACTACCACCATTACCTTTGTAATCAGAAGGGCGTTCACAGAAACTATCGGACAGCTTACAAGCTGGGTTGCTGATGTTGTCGCGCGTACCTAAGTAGCCCCAGCCCATACCTAAAGTGAAATCAAAGGTACCAAGGTTTGGGTTAGAGTAACGTTTTGTTGCAGCAACAAACTCACCATCAAAAAGACCGGTACCTGCAAAATCACGCACACCAACAGAAAGCTCTGGCAGGTACTCGGATTCTTCTAACAAGCGAACTTTAAAGTCGATTCCCTTGTCGGTGTACTTGGTATCACCCGAAAAGCTCGGATCGTTACTGTAGAAAAGATCGTTCACCATGGTGTAACGAATGGTCGTTTCTAGCCATGGCATCACTTGCAAAGTCACATTGTAAAATAGGTACTCGTCGCTACCGGTAACAGCAAAGTTAAACTCGCCTTCAGGTGCCATACGACCTGTAGGCATCTGCATTAAGCCGACACCACCAAAGTCCATTTGTGATGGTTGCAATGGCGGTGCTTCGAAAGGCATGTCTTGAGCCCACACCAACGCTGGACCCATTAAAGAAAGGGATAAACTGGTTCTGATCAGGTTCATGTTTAGTTCTTCGATGAGGTTGGTTTACGTTGTGCAAGCAGAGCGACAATGTCTTTATCCATTTGTGATGTTTCGAACTCATCAAATGGGATGTACACCAAAGTAAGTGGTGGCAAGTAATATTGAGTGGTTAACCAACTGCCATGGTGAGGATGAATAACCTTGCCATCCGGATAAATTAGGATTGGCGGATAGGAAAGCTCATCAGTATCACTTGAACGTAGGTTATCGATCTGTTCATGCAGAGCGACACCCGTTTGGTTTTCTACCGCGTAGACTTTTTCCAAGTTACCCACATACAACACTTTTTCTTCACGTTTTGGTGCACTTAACGCAAGTTGACCTTGTAAAAGAGGGTTATCAAATTTATCTAGACGGATGCGATCAACATCAATGGCCGATAGCACGCGAGGTGCAAACTGGCTTCGTTGGATAAACTTGTAAAATGGGTGCGCAACTAAATTATGTTGAATCATTTGGTTTAACACCGAATTCTTTAAGGCAGTACTTTCTTGCACTGCGGTTTCGGCGTTATCAAATAGAGTCACAGCTAAAGGGTATTGCAGGGCGACTTGTTGTTTTTGCGCATGCTTAAGTACGCTCTCTAAACGTGCCGCGTGTTGGAATTGCAATGCTTTGCCCGTTCCGACAAGTTCTATATTGAGCGGTGGTGAGGTGTGATTTTGAGCTTGAACGATAGTAGGTGTCGCCAGAATCGTTGCCGTTAAACTTAGGCTTAATAAAGATAGCAGTCGCTTATTCATGATTTGCTGTACCCTTTCAAAATCGTCAATTCAACAGGCACCATGTTTGGACCTAAGTGTTGACGTGTTTTCACTACTTCTCCTTTACCGTTTACCCAGTATTGGTTCTCTACACTTTTTTCTAAGCTGGTAAACGTTACAACCTCGGTATAAACATCAGTAGAGGTAGATGAAATAGGGGTTATGACGGTTTCTTTACCTTGACGAGAACGTTGGACTTTAGCCGGGAACCCATAACGGTATTTGTCAGCCCAATCGTAAGAAAGAGAATATTGCACAGAGGGCGCTGAGTAGGCAGGAACGTTGCCATAAATACCTGCTAAATTGGTGGTTTGCAAACCAATAGTTTTAACGATATGACCGTTCTCTGTTACCACCATTGCCTTGTCTGCGCTTACCCACTTTAATTGGGTATTACCAGTTAATGGGTTTTGCTCAGCAAAGGCCAACACTACGAAGACCTGTTTTTGGTCACCAATTTTTAAGTAAGCACTGGCATAAGGTACCGCTTCAATCTCTTCTGGCGTTAGTTCGACATCGATGTAGTTACCATAAGCTTCTTGGACTGTCGCCGAGACATCATTAAACTTTTGTGTACAGCCAAAGATTGAGCTCAGTAATGGTAGGGCAATAAGTAAGCGCATCCATTTTCGCGATAGAAAGGTGTTCATCATTCCCTCATTACAAATAAAATCGCCCTGAATAGATCAGGGCGATTGTTTCAATATCTACAAAACTAAAAAATTATTTAGTTACTGAAGTAGAAGTAGAAGTAGAAGTAGAAGTAGAATCGCTGTCTGACGCTGCAACTGCTACTACAGTTACAGCTGCTGCTGCGCCTACACCTACAGCTGTAGTGCCAGTTGCTGATGCAGAAGCGGTGCCCGTTGAGCCTGCTTCTTCTGCTGCAAATGCAGTTGATGCGCTTAGAGCCATAAGAATAGCTAGAGCTGTATTCTTCATTATTAATCCTTGTATTTCAGATTTTAAAACATCGATGTTTGGTCTGTTTAGAACATACCACTAGTCATTTTAGTTAAAAAACAATCAGCATGTAAATAGTTTCCTATGTGAATTTACCTAACGTTAAAGAAGAATTGTTGCAAAATTGAGAATTGAGAAGAGAGAGCTGCTTAGGTTTGATATTTGTACTGAATCAAAATGCGTCTTCGACTGCGTTATTTCCGGTCACCTCTGAATTTACGCAAACGTTTACATTTTTTACTCAATGCATCCGTAATGGTGTTCTGTTTTAAGAGGCTGGCAGCCAGTGTTTTTCTCATTTGTGAGAATTTACGAACCATAAACGGAAATCTGAGACGTTTTTGCCCCCTTGCCGTTTTGCGCTAATACATGCATAATTTGCCAGCTTTTGTGTTGCGTTTATAAAAGATTGTTTTTTTGAACGGTTAGTCGCAAAAGTGAGGCTTAAAAAGAATATTTATATCAATAAACCGAATGAATCGGGAATCAGCGAACAGTGGCTAACGCGTAATGCCGCCGGGCGGTAGCGTGTAAACGCACAAGCGAAATTGACAAAAGTTAACAGACATTCACTGCGCGCGTCGTTCATAATGTGCAGCGGTCAGTCGACACCCAAGGAACACTTACGTGATTAATAAACGACCATGGCTAGGGGCGTTGAGTGCAATCAGCTTAGGCTTGTGCTCATTTTCTGCCTCAGCAGATTTTTATGCTGGTGCGTTAGTAAGTTACTCTAACGCTGAATTTCATCATTCCTCTTCTCCAGTAACCGAGGGAAACCCTTTCCTTCTTCAAGCGCAAGCTGGTTACTTCTTCAATGATTACCTCGCTTTTGAAGCACGTTACGGAACTTCTGTACAACGAGATAGCGGACTTGCACTAGATAGTCTTGCGAGTGGTTTTATTAAGTTGAATATGCCTGTCTCCGAGCGTGTAGCACTTTATGGACTTGCCGGTTATTCTAGTGTCCAGATCGACCAACAAAATGTAGGCTCTAATAAAGATCAAGGTTTTAGCTTTGGCTTGGGTATGCATTATGCTTTGGACAAGCAGAATGCAGTTGTCTTTGAGTTTGTTGATAGCACATCTGAGGACCAGGCACGCTTGAACGCACTTACTCTTGGCTTTCAACACCGATTTTAATTAAAGACCTAGCGCCTAGTTTTGTGGCTAGGATTTTTAACTCCTGACTTTAAATAGCGAATTATCATGCTCAAAGGATATTTCTCGATAGGTGCTTGCATTCTAGCAAGCCTATTTGCGCCGCTTACTATTGCGCAGACTCCAACCCCAGAACAAATTCAGATGTTTCAGAACTTACCAGTTGATCAGCAACAAGCACTGGCGAGTAAGTATGGCATCTCTATTCCATCCGGCGCATCTTCTCAGCCAAGTAATTACCAAAATCCTCAAGTGATTGAGCAACGTCCGGTTGCTAGCAGCGCGACTGAAGCAAAAGTAAACGACTCAGAAAAAGACCAACAAGGTTTAAAGCGTTTTGGTATAGATTTATTTGCTGGTTCACCGACGACGTTTGCACCAATCAGTGATGTACCTGTGCCTGCTGACTACACGGTAGGAGCTGGTGATGAAATCGTTATCCAACTTTTTGGTAAAGAAAACACAACGCATCGTCTTCGTGTTAACCGTGCTGGTATCATCAATTTCCCTTCCCTTGGTCCTGTTCAGGTGGCCGGCATGACATTCTCTGATGTGCGTGATTCTCTAAACCAGCGTGTAAAAGAGCAAATGATCGGGGTTCGCAGTGACATTTCGCTAGGTGAAATGCGCACCATGCAAGTTTTTGTTATGGGGGATGCCTTCAAGCCAGGAGCTTACACTGTTAGTGCACTAACAACGATCTCTCAAGCCATTTATTACAGTGGTGGTTTTGGTGAGAGTGGCGCATTGCGTAACGTGCAGCTAAAGCGCAATGGTCAGGTGATTCGTAAGCTTGATATGTATGACCTATTGTTGAAAGGCGATGCACGTAACGACATCCGCTTGTTACCAGGTGATGTGGTCTTCATCGGCGCATTGGGTAACACGATTTCGATTGATGGTGAAGTAAACCGCCCCGCAATCTATGAAATCAAGCCAGGTGAAACCTATAAGCAAGCGATTCAAATGGCTGGCGGTTTTACCGCTAACGCTCATAGCGATCAAATTGAAGTCAAACGTTATGCAGCGAAAGGTGCTCGCGATGCATTAACCCTGAACTTCAGCCAGTCATATGATCAACAGATTAAAGTCAAAGATGGCGACGCCGTTAATGTACTGAAGAAGAGTGAAGAACTAACTCGTTACGTGCAAATTGAAGGTGATGTTCGCCATCCCGGCTTTATTGAGTGGAAGAACGGTCTGCGAATCGCAGACTTATTCCAATCTGTTGATACCTCATTTAATTCTACTGCAGATGTAAACTATGCCGTTGTTGTTCGTGAGGTTAACCCACAACGTGACATCGAGGTTTATCAAGTAAATCTTGCGAACGCGATTCTTTCGCCGAACAGCAAAGATAACCTAAAGCTAAGCTCACGTGACCGAGTGTTGGTATTTAACCGTTTCAATAATGAAGATTTAGATACCCTTGCAGATCAAGATACGGTTACGAAAGCGAAAACGCTTGAGCAAGCACAATTTAAAGCCGAGCTGGATCAACAAAAAGAGCAAGAAGTTATGAGCTCTTCTGTTGCAATATCTTCAGCGACAGACAATATGTCGAAGGGGCAATCTTCAACTGAAGAATCAGAACAGCCGAAAATCATATTCCGTGGCAAAGAAATTACCAAAGAAGACTTTGAAGCATTAAAACAAAATACGCGCCGCACGTTACTTGCTCCTGTTTTGCTACAGCTTCAACAGCAATCGCGTTTGGGTTTGGCTCCGCAGATTGCAGAAGTCTTCGGTGAGGTAAAACACCCAGGGCGTTACCCAATTACCCCACGTATGACGGTTTCTACCTTGATTGAAGCTGCTGGTGGTCTAACTTATAACGCATTCACCATTAACGCCGAGTTAGCTCGTACAGTAATAAACAGTAGAGATGAGCGCGCTTCTATTGATGTTGAGCGTATTGATTTACGCCAAGCTATCAAGGGTAGTTCCGCTGACGATGTCGTTATTGCTGGTCGTGATCGCCTAAACATTCTTGAGAAGCCAAATGTCAAACTGCAAAGCACAGTAACGTTGCAAGGCGAAGTTCGTTTCCCTGGTACTTATACTGTCCGTCAAGGAGAGACCTTAGGCGAGTTACTTGAACGTGCTGGTGGTCTAACCGAATTTGCACATCCGCAAGGGGCTATCTTTACTCGTGAGGCTTTACGCCTTAAAGAGCAAAAGCTATTAAACCAATATGCCGCAGATATGCGAGCAGAAACCGCGAAGAAAACCTTCCGTGCTGATAGTAACATGGGCTCAGTGATCTCTGACCCAGATAAAACATTGAAATTCGTCGAAGAAGCAAGCCGTAGCAAAGCACTTGGTCGAATGGTGGTACAGCTCAATCGCATCCTTAAAGATGAGCGCTCTGCGGACTTTATGTTAGAAGATGGTGACTTCCTATTTGTGCCAACCTTCCGAAACACGGTTTCGATCATGGGTGAAGTTCAAGTTCCAATTACATATCTACTTGATAACAAACTAGATGTGGATGATTACTTGAACAAAGCCGGTGGCGCGAAAAAACAAGCGGACGAAGACCGTATCTTCGTTGTACGCGCAGATGGCTCGGTTTACAAACCTACATCAGGCTACTGGTTCGGTAACAACCATGAAGAGCTAAAAGCGGGTGACACAATTGTTGTGCCAATTGATACCGACTACCGCGATGCATTAAGTACTTGGACCGCTGCAACGCAGATCCTTTACCAAACAGGTGTAGCGATCAACGCGCTGAAGTAAGGTATTAATAAGTAACTTTCAGCCGTTGAACAAGGTTTAAAACTCATTAATAGTGAGAGCTTATGTGAATGTTTAAATCGCATAAGCTCCGCTAGTTAGTACGACTAATCTAATGCAATAAATATTGTTGAAAGTACCTTAACGGTATTAGTCACCTTAATAACCTGTCATTCCAGCGAGCCGAAGCGAGACTAGGAATCTAGTCACAGCGCGGTTGTGTTTTGAAAGTCGGAGAATAATCTTTCAAATTTCACCAATCTCTGAGTCTTAAAATGAATTTCAGAGCTTAGGATCAAAGAATCATGGAACCACAAAAAGAACCCAATTCACACTACCTCCCTTACCCACCACAATCCACTGAAGATGAAATTGACCTCCGCGAGTTGTTTGGCGCATTGTGGAAAGGTAAATGGATTATTATAGCGACGACATTTGTATTTGCCGTTGGCTCTGTTTTATATGCATTAAGCTTATCAGATCGATATAAAGCTGATGCTTTATTGGCACCGGCAGAAACCTCAAACGGCGGTGGGTTGTCAGGTATGGCTGGGCAACTGGGAGGCTTAGCTGCTTTAGCTGGGGTAAACATCGGAAGTGCCGAATCATCTCAAACGGATCTAGCTGTTCAAGTTATGAAGTCACGTCAGTTTATCGAGGGTTTTATAAGGGATCATGACTTGCTTATTCCAATAATGGCAGCTAAAGGTTGGGATTTGGACACGGATCAACTAGTACTTGATGACAGTGTTTATGATATAAAAAACGATAAATGGTTAAGAAGCGCTCAAGGTTTAAGAAGTTCTGAGCCTTCAGGACAAGAAGCATACAAAGTATTTGTCGAGGATATTTTTAGTATCAGAAAAAATAGTGAAGGAGGGCTTTACAATATATCTATTACATACTATTCCCCTTACTTGGCTAAGCAATGGGTTGAGCTACTAATATCTGATATTAATAAGGTTATGCGAGAGCGAACTATAAATGAAACATCGAAAAATCTTGTATATCTTAATCAGCAATTAGAAAAAACTGCTATTGCTGATATGCAGAGCACATTTTATAAACTGATAGAAGAGCAAACTAAAAGCTTAATGCTTGCGGAAGCACAGGAAGAGTTTATTTTCAAAACTGTAGACCCAGCTGTTATTCCCGAAGTGAGCACTGAGCCCCGTAGAGCATTGATCTGTATATTTGGTGTTTTGCTTGGCGGTTTACTGGGTGTTTTTTATGTATTAACACACTTCTTATTAATCAAAAGAAAGAACTAGTTTAAAGAGGTAGAGAGTCAACTTGATGGAATACGACTTGACTCATAATTTGTAACGTTGGTTTTGAACATCTAAACCGATAGCTTAAATAAACTCGAATAGTAAGAAATTATTATGAAACATGATAACAAAATACGTATAGCAGTAGTTGGATGTGGAAGGATATCGAAAAACCACTTTGATTCTATTGAGCAATTAAGCTCTGAGTTTGAACTTGTAGCCGTTTGTGACAACAACTCCAAAGTTTTAGCAGAGCATCGCGATAAATATGATGTTCCAGGGTATCTTTCCCTGGATGATTTGCTAGCCGCTGAGAAATTAGACTTGGTAACTCTATGCACCCCTAGCGGACTTCATGCATCTCAAGCTATTAAAGCTGCACAAGCTAAAGTTAATGTTATCACTGAGAAACCAATGGCTACAAAATGGGCTGACGGCCTTGCGATGGTTAAAGCATGTGATGAAGAAGGTGTTAGATTATTTGTCGTTAAACAGAATCGCCGTAATTCGACGTTACAGTTGTTAAAGCGTGCCATCTCAGATCAACGTTTTGGCAAAATTCATATGGTTCATCTGAATGTGTTTTGGACAAGGCCGCAAGAGTACTATGACCGAGCTGCATGGTCTGGTACTTGGGATATGGATGGCGGTGCCTTTATGAATCAAGCTACACACTATGTGGATTTAATGCATTGGTTGATTGGTCCGGTAGAGAAAGTTCATGCCATGACGTCTACTCACCGTGATATTGATGTTGAAGATACAGGAGTGGTGAATATTAAGTGGCGCAATGGTGCTCTTGGCTCAATGGCGGTGACTATGTGTACTTACCCAAAAAATCTTGAGGGTTCGATAACTATTCTTGGCGAAAAAGGCACCGTGAGAATTGGTGGTGTTGCGGTGAATGATATTCAAGAGTGGTTGTTTGAAGATGAGCGTGACTACGACAAAGATATTCATAGCGCGAACTACCAGACCACATCTGTATATGGTTTTGGTCACCCACCTTATTTTCAAAATGTGGCTGACGTTTTACGAGGTAAAGCTGAGCCAGAAACCGATGGCCGTGAAGGCTTGAAATCACTAGAGCTGCTTATTAGCACTTATCGCTCCGCTCGTGACGGTAAAGAAATCGGTTTGCCTCTGAATTTATAATACTTTGGATAACAAATGAAATTAGATAATTTGAATATCGGCATCGTCGGTCTAGGTTACGTAGGCTTACCGCTTGCGGTTGAGTTTGGTAAGAAATACCCAACGTTGGGCTTTGATATCAATGTAGCTCGTGTTCAAGAGCTTGAGAGTGGTCAAGATTCTACTCTAGAGTGTTCGCCAGAAGAATTGGCAAGCGCACCTCTTTTGCAATACACCCATCAATTGAAAGATTTGCAAGCATGTAATTTCTATGTGGTGACGGTGCCAACGCCAATCACAGAAGAAAACACGCCCGACTTGACTCCATTAAAGAAAGCTTCTGAAGCACTGGCTAAAGTTATTCAGAAAGGTGATATTGTTGTTTTCGAATCAACAGTGTACCCAGGGGCGACAGAAGAAGTATGCCTTCCTATCATTGAAAAAATGTCAGGATTGGTTTTTAACCAAGACTTTTTTGCTGGTTACAGCCCTGAGCGTATCAACCCAGGCGATAAAGTGAATCGACTCACGACTATCACTAAAATTACGTCGGGTTCGACAGACGCTGTTGCTGATTTTGTTGATGCAGTTTACGCGTCAATTGTGACTGCTGGTACGCACAAAGCTTCGTCCATTAAAGTTGCTGAAGCGGCTAAGGTTATTGAAAACACTCAGCGTGATTTGAACATTGCCATCATTAATGAGTTCGCGAAGATTTTTAACCGCTTAGACATTGATACTGAAGAAGTATTGAAAGCGGCAGGTACCAAATGGAACTTCCTACCATTTAAGCCAGGTTTGGTCGGTGGGCACTGCATTAGTGTTGACCCATACTATCTAACTCATAAAGCTCAAGAGGTGGGGTACCGTCCAGAAGTTATTTTGGCAGGGCGTCGTATCAATGATGGTATGGGCGAATATGTCGCGACACAATTAGTGAAAAAGCTGGCGAGTAAAAAAATCCATATTGATGAAGCAAAAGTACTGATATTAGGTTTTACCTTTAAAGGTGATTGTCCTGATGTTCGTAACACAAAAATCATCAACATCATCAAAGAGCTGCAAGACTTTAATATGTCGGTTGATGTATACGATAGTTGGGCTTCAAAAGAAGAAGTTCGCCATGAATATGGTATTGAGCTCATTGATGAGCTGAAAGAAGGTCATTATGACGGTATCGTACTGGCGGTGGACCATAGTGAGACTAAAGCGATGGGCGTAGAGGCTTTGCGCCGTTTAGGAAAAGACAGCCACGTTTTATACGATGTGAAACATGTCTTAAGTGTCGGCGAAGCTGACATCCGTCTTTAATCCATAATAAGGGGGCGAATGCTCCCTTTAATCATTTGGAGTAGCTATGAGCTTCTTTCAGCATGAAACTGCCATTGTAGATGATGGTGCTAACATCGGCGAAGGTTCCCGAGTATGGCACTGGGCGCATGTGTGTTCCGGTGCTCAAATTGGTCGTGGCGTCTCTCTGGGGCAAAATGTCTTTGTTGGTAATAAGGTGACCATTGGTGACCAGTGTAAAATTCAAAACAACGTCTCTGTTTACGATAACGTTCATTTAGAAGAGGGCGTTTTTTGTGGACCAAGCATGGTTTTTACGAATGTTTACAACCCTCGCTCTCTTATTGAACGTAAAGATCAATATCGAGACACTATCGTGAAAAAGGGGGCGACTTTAGGAGCAAACTGTACCGTTGTATGTGGTATTACTATTGGTGAGTACGCGTTCATTGGTGCTGGTACAGTTGTGAATAAATGTGTAAAACCTTTTGCTTTAATGGTTGGCGTTCCTGCTAAGCAAATTGGCTGGATGAGCCAATATGGCGAGCAACTTGATTTGCCACTAGAAGGTAACAAAACTATAACCTGCCCTCATACAGAAACAGTATATCGACTTGAAGGCACCACATTAACCATTGTTGAAGAGTAATAATAACAATGCAATTTATCGACTTAGCAGCACAATACAAACACTTAAAAACAAAAATTGATGCTCGAATTCATAAAGTACTTGACCATGGCCATTACATTATGGGACCAGAAGTATTTGAGCTTGAAGAGAGACTTGCTGAGTATGTAGGTGTAAAACACGCTATTACTTGTGCAAATGGCACTGATGCGTTAACACTCGCGATGATGGCGCTAGATATTAAAGAAGGGGATGCGGTTTTCTGCCCTACATTTACTTTCTTTGCAACAGCAGAGACTATCGCCTTCGCAAACGCGACTCCTGTATTCGTTGATTCCGAAGAAAGTACCTTCAATATTTGTCCCGTCGACTTAGAAAAACGTATTCAACGCGTAATTACAGAAGGAAAATTGGTTCCCAAAGCGATTGTATCTGTAGACTTGTTTGGTCTTCCTGCCAATTACGTTGAAATTGAAGCAATTGCCAAGAAGTATGACTTAAAGTTAATTGAAGATGCCGCTCAAGGTTTCGGTGGGACATTGAATGGCAAGATGGCGGGTGCATTTGGTGATATTGCAACTACTAGTTTTTTCCCTGCCAAACCATTAGGTTGCTATGGTGATGGGGGTGCTATATTTACTAACAACGATGATTACGCAGCGCTACTGCGCTCGTTGAGAATTCATGGTAAAGGCTCTGATAAGTATGATAACGTCCGCATTGGTGTAAACAGCCGCCTTGATACCATTCAAGCTGCTATTTTGCTAGAGAAGTTGGCAGAGTTTTCAGTGGAGCTAGGGGCAAGAGAAAGGTTAGCGGAAGCATATGCTAAGCAGTACGCTGAGCAATTTATCGTTCCTAAATTACCTCAAGGCTACACAAGTTCATGGGCACAATACACTCTTCGTAGTGATAGTCGTGAGGCGTCAATAAAAGAGTTCGAAAACCTAGGTATTCCAACGATGGTTTATTACAGAACTTGTATGCATCAACAAACTGCCTTTGTTCATCTAGGTTATAATGATGGTGACTTTCCTATTGCGGAAAAACTTTCAAAGCAGGTGTTTAGCTTACCTATGCATGGTTATGCAAGTTGTTTGGGATATGAATAGTAAGTTTAATCGACATTTAATAACCTTATTATCAGGGACGATAATAGGGCAAGCCATTCCTGTAGCAATAACCCCTATTCTTACACGCCTTTATACACCAGAAGACTTTGGTTTGTTGGCTATTTTTGTAGGTATAACACTAACTATTGGCTCTATTGCAAACGCAAGGTATGAATTAGCAATAATGCTTCCAAAGAAAGATGAGGACGCATATAACGTAGCAGGATTATGCTTAATCATTGCTATTACCATATCTTTAACTACTCTCCTGATAGTATGGTTGTTTAATGAAAAGATAGAATTACTATTAGGAAATAAAAGTATTGGATTATGGCTTTACCTAATTCCTTTAGTTATTTTCTCTACAGGAATATATAATACGCTAAACTACTTAAATACAAGGAAATCTCTTTACAAACCTATCGCCAGGTCAAAAATTACTCAATCCACATCTATGTGTGCTACACAGCTTTCGCTTTCCTATTATGCATCTAGTTTTAATGGGTTAATTGTAGGTCAAGTTGTAGGAAGTCTGCTTAGTAATATTTCATTATTTAAAAGTGTAAGAAGAGATTATTCTTGTTATAAGCTTAACCTGTTGAAAGTTAGGGCCTTAGGCAAACGATATAAAAAGTTTCCTCAATTTTCAATGTGGGCAATTTTAGCTAATAACTTGGCAATTCACTTGAATAACATGCTAATTTCGATTTTCTATTCCGTTGGTACTTTGGGTTTCTATGCATTAGCCCAAAGAATTTTGGGGTTACCATCGACTATAGTAGGTAATTCGATAGGTCAGGTATATTTTCAGCAAGCAACAGAAGAGAAGAAGTGTACTGGATGTGCATGGATTACTTACAAAGCAGCTTTGATGAAGCTACTTATAATGACATTTGTTTTTTTTACGCCTCTATTCTTTCTAGTGGAGGAAGTTTTCAAATTAGTATTTGGAAATGAATGGATGGTCGCTGGTTCATATGCAAAAATATTAATCCCATTTTTCGCTGTGAGGTTTATTGCTTCGTCTCTTAGTTGTACAAATAGTATCTTTGAAAAACAACATATATCATTGATTTGGCAAGTTATTCTCTTACTTTTAAATATCTTAGTAATGTATTGTTCTGATTATTTTGAATTATCATTTTTAAGTTTTTTATATATATTATCAGCAACCAATTTTGTCTTATATTTAGTGTTGATTTTCATCACGATGAAATATGCAAGGTTAGGGCGCTAAACAATTTAAATAAGGTAGTCTATGCATAATAAAGTTTGTGGTTTAATATTAGGCGGACATGTTAATGGATATTCTATTGTATCCGAACTTTATGAAAATGGTATAAGAGATCTGGTCTTATTTGATTATGGACGTTCTATTGCAAGATACAGCAACAAACTTGTATCAGTTTCATCTCTGTCACCTTGCTTATCAGATCTTAAAGATAAAATTATTGGATTGAAAGATGATTATGATTACATAGTTATATTTCCAACAGATGATAAGCAATTGGAAATGTTAGCTGATATTTATAACGAGATTTCTTCCTTTTGTTATATCCCTATCAATGAAAAAAGTCTAAAGAAAGCCCTAGATAAGAGCTATCAATATCAAGTATGTGAACACATCGGTGTACCTTACCCGAGAAGTAAAAATATAGAAGATTCGATATCCGTTAGTGATTTAGAAAATTTAACATTCCCAATTATTATTAAACCTATTACTCGGCAAGATCTTTCTGTTCCCGTATTCAGAAACCTGTATTTAGAAGACTTAGAAGCTCTTAGTCAAAATCTAAGCCTGATTAATTCTCATTTGAAAAACGGGGTAGGTTTTTTAGCATCTGAGTTTGTGCCAGGAAATGACACAAATATATATGCATATACCTGTTTCAAAGATAAAAACGGTGATATTAAAAGTGAATGGGCAGGAAAAAAGCTTACACAATATCCGGACAATTATGGCGTAGTGTGCAGTGCGTCAAATGAATTTGCCGAAGAAGTGTTAGAGCAAGGTAGAAGACTTGTTTCAGAATTGGATGTCTGTGGTGTTATAGAGCCTGAATTTAAGTATGATAACAGAGATAATAGTTTCAAATTAATGGAAGTCAATTTACGCTCCATGATGTGGAATAAAGTAGGTTCTTCAAGTGGTGTAAACCTGCATGTGTCACTTTTCAAGTCTGCTATTAAGGAGGATGTTATTAGGTATGAACAAGAAACAAAAGATAGCATCCATACAGTCTTGATGCTTCATGAAATCCCTAACCTTCTTACTAGAAAAGGTTACTTAAAACATTTCAAACACAATGTTTTCGGTAGTAAAAGAAGAGTATGGATGATCTTTGACAAGGGAGATATAAAGCCATTTCTATACAGCTTGTTAGTTTTATTTAAGATGATAGGACGCTTATGCTTAAAGAAATAATTAGAAATATCAGAACAAGAATCAGATATAGAATAATAAAAAACAAACTCGATGTTTCGATTGCTTCTAGTTCTGTTATTTACAATGTAAAATTTTCTGGCGGTGGTAAGATTGAAGACAATACGAGAGTGATTGGTGATAAGCTAATTACAATTGGTAATAATATATATATAAATGCCGGGTGTCACTTCTTGGGTAACATTAATATAGGCAATGATGTTATGATCGGGCCAAAGGTAATAATCTGGTCTAGAGATCACGGAATAAATGCAAATAAATTAATGAGATTACAACCGCATCATGATAGTCCTGTCAATATTGGGAATGATGTTTGGATTGGTGCTGGTTCTATTATCTTAAAAGGTGTATCAGTAGAGAACGGTGCGGTGGTAGGAGCAGGAAGTGTCGTCACTAAGGATGTTTCTGAAGGAACTATCGTTGCGGGCAACCCTGCTAGAGTTATTGGTGTTAGACGATGATTACTGTTTCTGTTCCTTTTATTTCGAACAAGTTAGCTTATGCGATAAATTATGTTTTTCAAGAAAGATTGGGGGTCGAATACGATATAAAAGTTAGGAACGACTTAAACAACGAATTATCTGTTATAATTGAAAATAATGGAGAGAACGTTCGTTTTCCACTTTTTCTTTGGGATTCCGAGTTTGGTGATTTGAAAGTTGATAAAATACTTAGCTTAGATAAGGTAGATATTTTATCGAAAGGAAAGGAAATTCCTGTTATTGATTTTTCTAATGGAAAGGTTGATAAAATTACGGATGTGGATGTTTTTGGTTTTATTTTCTTTATGCTATCGAGAATAGAAGAGTTAAATGAAAATAAACAACTTGATGATCATCAAAGATTTTCTGCTAAGGACTCTTTTGCTTTTAAACATAATTTCTTAGACTTTCCTGTTGTTGATTGGTATATCGAATTGGTGATAGAGGAACTTGAACTAATAGATATTAACCGAAAAAAAGAGGATAACTTCACAACACTTGTTTCTTGCGATGTTGATTATCCAACAGAATACTATCTTCATTCTTATAAATATTTTTGTAGAAAGTTCATTACTTCTTTATTAAAGGAAAGAAAGTTTTTCCGATCTGTGAGACTGGCAAAAAGGTTCCTTTTTTCGAGTATGAATATATATCAGAACGATATTTTTACTGAAAATGTGCGTTATATTATGGATGTCAATGAAAGGAATGGTCGAAAGGTCATTTTTTATTTTATTCCTTACAATACATCAACGTTTGATTCTAATTTGAGCCTTGAATCTCATGTGGTTACAACGCTCCTCGAGGAGATAAAAGATAGAGGGCATATAATAGGTATCCACCCGTCATATGACTCTACCACTGATAAAGCCATTTTTGAGCTCAACGTTAATAAATTCAAAAACTCAGCAGCTTTTTTTGAAGGTGAAGAGTTGCATAGTCGTACTCACTTCTTAAAATGGGACGCATTTAATACACCTGAATGGTTGGAATCAGGCAATATCAACGTAGATTCAAGCATTGGTTATGCTGATCTTTCAGGGTTTAGGTGTGGAACATGTCATCCATTCAAGTTATATGATTTGAAAAATGACAAATCTACTAGTGTTAGCGAGTTTCCTTTAGTTTGTATGGATGCTTCAATACTTTCAACCAAGTATGAAGGATTAAACAGTTTTAACAGAGCTATGGAAAGAGTTTCTTTTCTTAAAGAACAATGTAAACAGGTAAACGGTGTTTTTACTCTACTCTGGCATAACAGTAGTTTTGAAGATAAGTTTGAGAAAAAACTCTATGAAAAAGTAACGGAGGTTGAGTGAGTGATATCTGCTAGCAATGTGTTGATAGTAAATTATTACGGAGAGAATGGTAATAATCCAGGTGGTAAAAGGACTTTATTATGGAAAGAGTTTTTTAAGGGGCACAACGTTGATATTTCATTCCCTAACTCTGATAAAAATAAAGGACTCTTTCAAAAGGTTTTTCATAGATTAATAAATTTTTCCCTAGGCCATTACCCTGAACTACCCCAAGATTGGGTTGTAGAAGTTAATGAAGCGATTAACTCTGGTATATATGATGTCGTAGTATTATGCTGCCCTGAATACTCTGTATGTGAATTTGTTTCTAAAAACAGCAGAAGTAAGATTATTCTCGATATCAGGGATGGAATTTATTTTGAGTCACTTTGGAGTCGAATGGAAAGGTGGCGATATAAAAGTAAGTTATTGTCTTTGGAAGATAAAATAAAAGAAGCAGATCTTTTGTCGACCAATATTCCTGGTCTTAAAAGACACTACGAAAATAAATATAAATTGCCGATGTATTTATTACTCAATATATCTGTATTTAACAATCAAAATTATTCTATTAAACGCAATGTAAATAACAAGAGTGAATTTCGATTATTATATACTGGAGGGTTGCTGAAAAGTTCCATTGGCCAGAATCTGATCTGCTTGTGCCGCTCTATCAAAATGCTCAACGATAAAGGGGAAAGAATAACCCTTACAATGCTAGGTAGATTTAATGCCATTGAACGATTTTTTTATACTAAGTTATTTAATTTTATTGAAATTAGAGAGGAAGTTCCTTCAGAAGAACTGTCAAAAATATCTGAAGATTTCGACTGTTTTGTGATATCTAACACAACTAACCGAGATCTGTTACCTTCGAAATTTTGGTTTTACATCAAATCAAACTTTCCAATTCTTTCTATATCTCCTTCATATTCGTTAGATTTTGTATCACAGTCAATTGAGGGCTTGATATCTACTAGTCGTGACAGTGAGGACATTGCCGAAAAAATAAAACAAATTTTAGCTCTTGAAGATTTTGACCGATTTAAATTAAACATTAATGATGATAAAGAAGAATTAATGTCTAAATTGGGACTCGTATGATATATGTAATTTTACAAGTTTTACTCTTTTTGCTAACTTCTTATATATTATACCGGCAAGTATTGAATCCTAAAGCATATTCCATTGTTTCGTCTTATGAATTTCGATTTTTTATTTTATTTAATATCGTTGTTCTGTTGGGGTTTGGGTCTATTCTCGCTTATAACTTGCCAGACACTAATTCTGTTTTAAAACGAGTGATGCCTGGTGGGTATGAATGGGGATTGGTAGGTGTTTTAATTTTTCTTGTTTGTTGGTTGTTAGTTTCGGCGTTATTTAATGCAAAAGAGCGTTCTTATGATTATGTGAAAATTGATAGAAAGGAAGACTCTTTTTGCAGTGTTAATATATTAATATTATTAACGTCATTAATGGTGGCTTCAACATTACTTATCTTAGTGGTTTATGGTATCCCTCAAAAAGCGATGTTTTCAGGCATGTCTGCACAAGATCTTGCTGTAATGCGGACTTCGGGATTGCATAACTCAACAGCCGTACCAACATTAGTGCGACGTCTTTTTGCTAAAGAGCTTTCTATTGTACTCAGTTTTATATTTTTAGCCCGAGTTGTTTTGTCCAAAAACAGAAAATCAATATTAAAAAGTAAAGCGAAATTGTTATTGTTGATTAGCTTTTTTTGTGCTGTCTACCATGTAAGTTTTGAATTGTCTAAATCAAAGCTTGTTGCTTATCTTTTAATATATTATTTGCTTTATTGTTCTTGTAAGTTGAGATCATATAAGCGGAAAACAAACCTATCCTCATTGTTTTTAACATTTGTTTTTCTTTTTGGTGTCTTGGTTTTAATATTTTCTTTGACCTATCCAGACTATGATTTTCAACAATTAATATTATATTTGATATCTCGCCTATTTGTTAGTCAAATATCGCCTTATTACTATTCTGTTGGACTCTGGGTTAACGATGTAAACATTGCGGAGCCTTTTGATATAATTTTCTACCTTGGTGAAGTTTTCAAGCTCGCTGATTTTCAAGCTCCAGCTCAGCGTTTGACTGAAATGCTATTCTATGATGCCTATATTAGTGGCAGAATGAACTACTTGAGTAGTTTTTTAATGGGAGACGCGGTATCTATGTTTGGATTTTATTCAGTGCCTTTCTTCTCTCTATATATCGCTTTTTTATTAAGAGGTTTCTTTTTTATAAGATGCTTTGGTTTTCCAAAGGACCTATTTTTTGGTCTAGGAGCAGCAGTACTATATGGTAGTAATTTTATGTCTTCTCTATTTCCATTCATCTTAAGCTCAAGTGTTATCTTTATCGTTATTTTATCAATGCTAGCAAGTAAGCGTACTTTCCTTTATTTACCTAAGTGACTTTATGAAAACAAAAAAAATTTTAGTAACCGGTGGGGCCGGATTTATAGGCTCAGCGGTAGTTCGTCATATATTGTTTGATACCCCTGACACAGTAATTAATGTCGACGCACTCACTTATGCGGGCAATACTGAATCCATACCAAACATCGAAGATGGGAGTCGTTATATTTTTGAAAATATAGACATTTGTGACTCGAACGAACTTAAGAGAGTTTTTTACCAGCATAAGCCTGATGCGATAATGCACTTAGCTGCAGAGTCCCACGTTGATCGTTCTATTGATGGTCCTTCTGCATTTATTCAAACAAACATAGTCGGTACGTTCAACATGTTGGAAGCGGCTCGCTCTTATTGGCTAGGTTTAGATAGCGAAGCTAAGGACAGATTCCGTTTTCATCATATTTCAACAGATGAAGTGTATGGCGATTTAGAAGGTACGACAGAGCTGTTTACTGAAGAAACATCGTACGAACCTAGTAGCCCTTACTCCGCTAGCAAAGCGAGCTCTGATCATCTAGTAAGAGCCTGGGGGAGAACATATGGTTTGCCTATACTTGTGACGAATTGTTCAAATAATTACGGTCCCTATCACTTTCCCGAAAAGTTAATACCTCATATCATCCTAAATGCTATCCATGGAAAACCACTGCCAGTTTATGGGGATGGGTGTCAAGTTCGTGATTGGTTGTTTGTTGAGGATCATGCAAGGGCTCTATACAAGGTGTTAACGGAAGGAAACGTTGGTGAAACTTATAACATTGGTGGTCATAACGAAAAGAAAAATATAGAGGTTGTTGAAACTATTTGTGATTTGCTTGAAGAGTTGAGACCTACTAAACCAGGTGGTATTTCTAGTTACAAAGATCTTATTTGCTTTGTTAAAGATCGACCAGGTCATGATATCCGCTATGCGATTGATGCGACTAAAATAGAGTGTGAATTAGGCTGGAGACCGGAAGAAAGCTTTGAAAGTGGAATTAAAAAGACGGTTGAATGGTATTTAAATAATGAAGGTTGGTGGTCACGAGTATTGTCTGGTGAATATCAACTGAATCGACTTGGAGAAGCTTGAAGCTTATGAAAGGTATAATTCTAGCCGGAGGTTCTGGTACACGTCTATACCCCCTGACCAGAGGTACTTCCAAGCAAATGCTTCCTATTTATGATAAACCAATGATTTACTATCCACTCTCAACGCTGATGTTAGCTGGAATTAGAGATATCCTAATCATAACAACTCCTGAAGACCAACCTGGGTTTAAAAGGTTATTGGGAGATGGTTCTGATTACGGGATCAATTTGCAGTATGCAATTCAACCTAGTCCTGACGGACTTGCGCAGGCATTTATCATAGGTGAAGACTTCATCGGCTCAGACTCGGTATGTTTAGTCCTTGGTGACAATATTTTCTATGGGCAGTCATTTTCTAAAACGTTGCAAAACGCTGCTCGTCGTAAAAGTGGGGCGACTGTGTTTGGATATCAGGTGAAAGATCCTGAACGTTTCGGAGTCGTTGAATTTGATGAATCACGTCGCGCGATTTCAATTGAAGAAAAACCAATGGTGCCTAAATCGGATTATGCCGTTACAGGTTTGTATTTCTATGACAACCGCGTAGTTGAGTGGGCGAAGAAAGTTGAGCCATCAGAAAGGGGTGAATTAGAGATTACCTCATTGAATCAAATGTACTTAGAAGATGGTTCTTTAAATGTAGAACTCTTAGGGCGTGGGTTCGCTTGGTTGGACACAGGGACGCATGAAAGTTTGCACGAAGCTTCATCATTTGTTCAAACGATAGAGCATGTCCAAGGTTTAAAAGTTGCGTGCCTTGAAGAGATTGCTTGGAGAAACGATTGGTTGACCAATGAGGAGTTATTAGATATTGCCAAACCAATGATGAAAAATGAATACGGTCAATATCTATGCCGTTTAGCTAATGATTATAAATAAGGGGAGGTGGGAGTAATTATGAAAGTTCTTATTACCGGAGCCAAAGGACAAGTTGGCTCATGTGTAGTTCAGTTATTAAGCGGAAGGCCAGATGTAGAGGTTATAGCTTATGACCGAGACGAACTAGACATTACTTGTGCTAGAAGTGTTACAGAAGCTGTATCGAATATTTCCCCTGAAGTAATCATCAATGCAGCGGCTTATACTGCGGTCGATAAAGCGGAGGACGAGGTTGAACTAAGTTATCTCTTGAATCGTGATGGCCCAAAGCATTTGGCTTTAGCTGCTGAGGCTAACTCATGTACTCTACTCCATATTTCTACCGACTACGTATTCGATGGTACTAAGCCATCTCCCTATAGAGAGTCAGATCCAACAAACCCTAAAACTGTTTATGGCCGAAGTAAGCTAGAGGGTGAGAGAGTTGTTACTGACAATTGTTCTAAACACGTTATCCTACGTACCGCTTGGGTTTTTGGTGAGAGTGGTAATAATTTTGTAAAAACGATGCTTAAACTAGCAAAAAATCGGCCCGAGTTAGCAGTGATTGGGGACCAATTTGGCGGTCCTACATATGCTGGTGATATTGCTTCTGCTCTGATTTCTATTATGGATCAACTCAGTGCGGGTAACGGAGTGTACGGTATTTATCATTTTTCTGGTGAGCCACACGTTAGTTGGCATGAATTTGCGTGTGAAATTTTCGTAAAAGCAAAAGAAAGAGATATCTTAGACGTTCTTCCTGAGGTTAGGAAAATCAAGTCAGAAGATTACCCGACACTTGCAGAACGACCTAAGAACTCTCGTTTAGACTGTTCGAAAATCCACAATATTTTTGGTATCACTACTAGTTCTTGGATGACTGCACTTAATAATATACGAGATTATGACCATGAGAGTAATTAACACGGAAATCCCTGATGTTAAGATTATTGAACCTGAGGTGTTTGGAGATCAGCGGGGGTTCTTTATGGAAACTTGGCAGCAGAAAAAATTCGAAGATTTAGTGACAGGTCGTCCAACTCAGTTTGTGCAAGATAATCACTCAAAATCTAAAAAAGGAATCTTAAGAGGTTTACATTACCAAACTGAAAACACGCAAGGAAAGCTTGTCAGAGTCGTAAAAGGTGAGGTCTTTGATGTTGCTGTAGATATCAGGGTGGGCTCTCCTACTTTTGGCAAATGGGTTGGTGTTTTTCTTTCTGAGACCAATAAGCATCAATTATGGATACCAGAAGGTTTTGCTCATGGTTTTTATGTCACAAGTGATGAAGCTGAATTTGTTTATAAGTGTACAGATTACTACAATCCTAGTGCTGAACATTCCATAATATGGAATGACAAGAATATTGGAATTAAGTGGCCATTGAGCCAACCTCCAGTATTGTCTAATAAAGATGCGAGTGCCCCACTATTATATGAATTGGAACAGTTACTATGAAGAAGGTCGCAATTATAGGTACTGTCGGAATTCCTGCTTGTTATGGTGGCTTTGAGTCACTTGTCGAAAATCTAACAAAGAATAGCAGTAAGCAGATAAGGTATTCGGTATTCTGTTCTTCTCATCATTACCAAGAGAAAATGGAAGAGTATAATAATGCAGAGTTGCTATATTTACCGCTAAAAGCAAACGGTATGCAAAGTATACCTTATGATATTTTTTCTTTGATCAAATGTTTTAAGCTAAAACCAGATGTGGTTTTAATTCTCGGCGTATCGGGATGTATTTTTTTACCAATTTTCAAGCTAATATCTAGAGCTAAAGTTGTGACTAATATTGATGGGCTAGAATGGAAGCGTGATAAATGGGGATGGGCTATCAAGAAGTTTCTAAAAATTTCTGAAAAAATAGCTGTTAAGTTTTCAGACGTTGTTGTCACCGACAATAAAGCAATTGGTGATTACGTCTATAGTGAATATGGTAAATATAATGTAACAATCGCCTATGGTGGTGACCATGCAATTAGAAACTCACTCGATGAAGGGATATTAAAAAGTGAGTTTAGTGATTATGCGTTAGGTTTATGCCGTATTGAACCTGAAAATAACGTAGAAATGATTTTAGACGCTTTTTCTAAAATATCTAAAAAAATAAAGTTCGTTGGAAACTGGGAATCCAGTACTTTTGGTAAGGAACTCAGAAATAAATATGGAAGTTTCGAAAATATTGAGTTACTAGATCCTATTTATGATTTAGACAGGTTGTATCGACTTAGAAAGTGTTGTTCGTTATATCTGCATGGACATTCAGCTGGCGGAACAAATCCATCTTTAGTCGAAATGATGCACTTTGGTATCCCAGTTTTGGCATTTGATTGTTCATTTAATCGTTATAGTACGGATGATAAGGCATTGTACTTCAAAGATGAAAAACAATTGAGGGAGATTATTGATAGTACTTCTGAAGAAGACTTAGCGAAGAATGCATGCTATATGGAACAGATCGCATCAAAGCGTTATACGTGGAGCGAAATATCAAGGTTGTATGAACTGACGTATTGATGTGTTCGTTTTGGTTATAATAACCGCCTACAGAGTAGGCGGTTATTATATGAAATGCAAAGTCGATAGAATTGTCGGTTAATTGCAGCTTATACCATTCTAGCTAGCTTTTTGCTTCAGAGTTTTTGGTTTGTCACTTGGTGTGAATTTATTTTTAACTAAACTTGTGATGCGCCATATGTAAGCAAGTATAATTGAGTAAATGATAAAGCAAGTAATAAACACATAGAACATGATGGCTTCAGGAATCTTTGTTATCTCGCCATAAAGGCCAAACGAAGCGTATAGAGTTGCAATGCTACAGATGGCACAGAGTGTTTGTTTCGAGCTTAATCCAAGGCGTTGGAAAATATGATGTAAGTGTTCACGGTCAGGTTTAAATGGAGAATCTCCACGACGAACTCGTCTAATCATAATAGCAGCCATATCCATTAATGGGACCGCTATCAGCCAAAGAGCAGTGACCGGTCTCATTAGTGGCTCTGAACTTCCAGTTTGGCTAACTCCTAATAAAAGCCAAATAACGGTAAAGCCGATCATCATACTTCCTGCATCCCCCATGAATACCTTTCTTTCCCTTCCAAGAATTCCCAGATTCATAAAGATATACGGCAGCATAGCTATAATGATTACGACGCACAGATAAGCAAGGCCATGTTGGCTATCGACTTGGAGCAAGAATGCCAAAGCACCAAATGTCACAATGGAGAGGCCACCTAGCAGACCATCAATACCATCTACCATATTGAACGCATTTATTGCACCGATTACCGCCAGGACTGTGATAAAACCTCCAAACCAACCTAAAGATATTTCACCAAAACCGAACATGTTTCCCAGGCTATGTAGCTCAATACCCGCGATTTTCATCATGGCAATAGAAAGCGCAGCTTGAATCCCCATACGAATTTTGAAGCTCAGATCGATCTTGTCATCAACAGCTCCGATAGTAGTCAAGGTGCATATGCAAGTCAGATATAGC
Organism: Vibrio sp. 779(2023); assembly: GCF_033344285.1. Lineage (NCBI taxonomy): Bacteria > Pseudomonadati > Pseudomonadota > Gammaproteobacteria > Vibrionales > Vibrionaceae > Vibrio > Vibrio sp. 779(2023). Next base: position 310,252 of record NZ_JAWPOM010000002.1, on the reverse strand, counting down.
CAGCTGTATTCTATAGTCTCTGGGTTGAATGTAAGGAACTGTGCTAGAACTAGACAAATAGATATTCCACCAACCAAAGGGATTGTTCCGTTGTGCAGTTTTCGAGCGTTGGGCTTGTCAACTAAGCCTACTTTTTTTGCTACTTTTCGCATTAAAAAGAGAGTAGCAAAAGAAGAGAAAAAGATAAAACTGAGTTCGAGTACCATACATTAGCCAACTGTATTATGAAATTTAATCTGTGCGATTCTAACGCAAATTTAAGGCATGAAAAAGTTAGTGAAAGGATATTTATAGTTTGCAGTGTTCACAGAAGTGTTGCTAGAGTTGATGTCACCAGCGAGGAGGAGTATTCTAACGTCACATTTTTAAGGGGATTTTCATGAAGATTGCTGTTGTCGGCACTGGCTACGTAGGGCTATCCAACGCGATGTTGTTAGCTCAAAACCATGAAGTGGTTGCTCTAGATATCGTTTCCGAAAAGGTTGAATTGCTAAACAAAAAACAGTCACCAATTGTTGATACTGAGATTGAGGATTTCCTTAAGAATAAAGAACTAAACTTTAACGCAACGACGGATAAGCAGGAAGCTTATCTGGGTGCAGAGTATGTGGTAATCGCAACGCCAACGGATTATGACTCTGTAACGCATTATTTTAATACTTCTTCAGTTGAAGCTGTGATTAAAGATGTGATGGCAATTAACCCTGATGCGGTGATGGTGATTAAGTCTACCGTACCAGTGGGATACACGGCTCGCATTAAAGTAGAGCTTGGTTGTGAGAATGTAATCTTTTCGCCAGAGTTTCTTCGTGAAGGTAAAGCGCTTTACGATAACCTTCACCCTTCTCGTATTATTGTTGGTGAGCGAAGTGAACGTGCGGAAGTGTTTGCAGGTCTGCTTGTTGAAGGTGCAGTAAAAGAAGATATTCAAGTTCTATTTACTGACTCTACAGAAGCTGAAGCTGTAAAACTATTTTCAAACACTTACCTTGCTATGCGTGTTGCATACTTCAATGAACTGGATTCTTATGCAGAAGCTCATGGCTTGGATGCTCGTCAGATCATTGAAGGTGTTGGCTTAGATCCTCGTATCGGTAATCATTACAACAACCCATCATTTGGTTACGGTGGTTACTGCTTACCAAAAGATACTAAACAGCTTTTAGCCAATTACCAAGATGTACCAAACAACATCATTGGTGCGATTGTTGATGCTAACCGTACTCGTAAAGATTTTGTGGCTGAAGCTATTCTTAAGCGCGAACCAAAAGTTGTCGGTATTTATCGTTTAATCATGAAGGCGGGATCGGATAACTTCCGTGCTTCTTCTATTCAAGGCATCATGAAGCGTATCAAGGCGAAAGGTGTTGAGGTCGTAGTTTACGAACCAGTGCTCAAAGAAGAAGATTTCTTTAACTCTCGAGTGATTAAAGAGCTGAATGAGTTCAAACAAAGTGCGGATGTGATTGTTTCTAACCGCATGGTGGAAGAGTTAGCCGATGTAGCGGATAAAGTTTACACGCGTGACTTGTTTGGTAGCGACTAATCAATCTCCGGTAAGGTCCTAGTTTGCTAGGACCTTCTTTGCTTTTACTAAAGTATTCACTTCGCTCTAATCAATAAACCACCTCAATTCCCTCTGCTTCCAATTTCTCTCCTAACTCTTTTTTCGCTTCTTTCTCTCCATGTATCAAATGCACGGCTTTTGGTTGTGCTGGAATACCAGTAACAAACTTCAATAAATCGCTTTGGTCTGCATGTGCAGAATATCCAGAGATGGTATGGATCTGTGCGTTGGCTTCGATTGGTTGGTTATCGATATCCACCGTGTGGCTGCCTGATTGGATTTCTCGACCTAAGGTTCCTTGCGCTTGATAGCCCGCAAACAGCACATCATTTCTTGCGTCTGGTAAGAGTGCTTTTAAGTAATTGACGATTCTTCCTCCTTCGCACATACCGGATGCCGCGACGACAATCGCAGGCTCATCGGTGGAGGCTAGTCGGTTCACTAATGCTTGATGTTCTCGATGGCTTTCCACAGTAATGCATTGTTCAAAAGCGAGGGGATGACGATGATTGTTGAGCTTTTTCTTTGCTTCTTTTCCCCATAGTTTTTTGAAACGGCGGTAGGTCTTCGTGACTCTTTTCGCAAGCGGTGAGTCTAGGATAATTGGCAAAGAAGACGACAAGTCGCGTTGATGAATCAGTTGTTCAATATCGAATAACAGTTCCTGCGTACGCCCTACGCTGAAAGCTGGGATCAGAATTACACCACCGTCTTGCAGTGCGTGATCGATAATGGCGTTCAAGCGCTCAGTTCGAGTGACAATATATTCATGCTCTTTGTTGCCGTATGTGGACTCGATGAACAAATAGTCGGCACGCTTTGGCGGCTTCGGATCGGGTAAGAGTGGGGTATTGGACGGACCTAGATCGCCGGAAAACACGATGATTTCATGATTGGGGAGTTTGAATTCCACGTAAGCGGAACCAAGAATGTGCCCCGCAGGCTGAAAGCGTAGGTAACATTGTTTGCCAAGTGGCAGCCATTGTTGGTAGTCATGGGGTCTTAGCTGTTTTTTAATAACATTGAGGACTTGTTGACGCTGGTGGAAGTTCAAAACCAGTTGCAGCTTTAATCCATCTTCTAGCATGAGCGGTACCAGTTCGGCTGTTGCTTTAGTGCAGTAAATGGGACCTTTAAATCCAGCAGCCAGTAACCAAGGTAGGCGTCCAATATGGTCGATATGAGAATGAGTCAGGACTAATGCTTTGATGTGTTTAACCGGAAATTCAATATCCAGTGATGCCTTGCGGTTGCCAAAATGGATGTCTTTGCCTTGAAAGAGTCCGCAATCGATCAAGATGCTGCCGTGTGGCAGTTTCAATTCATGACAAGAGCCAGTGACGGTATGTTTCCCACCATGGTGAATCACACTGGCGATGTCTGATATTGGTGTTGTCATGTCGATTGCTCCTCCTTGAACAAGCATAGGTCAATACTAAATCTTGAGGGTAGGGTAAGTGAATAGAGTTCGTTAGTTGGATGGAATTGAGTGGGAATAATCGGAAGTGCGATTAGGCTCTTTGTTTTGATGTAAGGCGTTTTTCGTTACTTAACTTTGGGTTTGACACATACGGTTAGTAGATTCCTGATGTCGCTTAGGCTCCTCGGAATGACGGGACTCTTATAGATTATTTCTGTTGTTTTGCTGGTTTGATTTGGGTGTGTGCGGAGAGTAGATTCCTGATGTCGCTTAGACTCCTTGGAATGACAAAACTCATTAGATCGTAAGCAAACAAAAAGGGATGCATGATGCATCCCTTTGTTATTTCTACTCTCAGTAAAAACGAGATTAAGCTTTTGCTTTAGCCGCTGCTTTAGCGATTGCTGCGAAGCTTTTCGCGTCTAGAGAAGCACCGCCAACTAGAGCGCCGTCGATGTCTGGTTGTGAGAAGTAAGCCTCAGCGTTTTCTGGCTTAACAGAGCCGCCGTATTGGATGATTACTTGTGCTGCAACTGCTTCGTCTTTCGCTGCGATTAGTGCGCGGATAGAAGCGTGGATGCGTTGTGCATCTTCAGCGGTTGCTGCTTTACCAGTACCGATAGCCCAGATTGGTTCGTAAGCGATGATTGCGCCGTTTAGAGCTTCAACACCGTAAGTGTCGATAACTGCGTTGATTTGACGTGCACATACTGCTTCAGTTTCGCCAGCTTCGTTTTGCGCTTCAGATTCACCGATACAGAAAACTGGAGTTAGACCGTTTTCTTTTAGGAAGTTGAATTTCTTAGCGATGAACTCGTCAGATTCGTTGTGGTATTCACGACGCTCTGAGTGACCGATGATGATGTGAGTAGCACCGAAATCTTTCAGCATTTCTGGAGACATATCGCCAGTGAACGCACCGCTGTTGTTTAGGTCAGTGTTTTGAGCACCTAGGATAACTTTGTTACCGCCTTCAGCGATTACGCGCTCTGCTAGGTCGATGTAAAGTGCTGGTGGAGCGACTGCTACGTCAACACCTTCAACGCCTTCAAGTTCAGCGTTAAGACCAGTTAGCAGCTCAGTTACCATTGCTTTGCTGCCGTTTAGTTTCCAGTTACCCATCACTACAGGACGACGCATAGGAATATCTCCCTTATCTTTAATGTAAATAGTCAATTAATGTAAAAAATCTACGTAGGAATATAACAGAATAATGTGAACAGATCATGATTGGCGTCATGTCTTGTCCGGCTTTCTTTGTTGATTCGACCAAGCATCGATCCTGTTATTTTTGTCAAAAGCAACCGATTGGTGATCGCGTAGACAGAATGATAGTTCATTCCTCGGAAGTTGCTGCTGAGATTGGTATTACTACGCGCTGGAATTAATTGTTGTAGAAAGGAATCAAAATGCCAAATCTCGTTTTAGAGTATTCAAACTCGGTGGAAGAACGCGTCAATGTTCAGGGGTTGCTGGAGGATTTACATAAAACGGCGTTAGAAAGTGGCCTTTTTGAACTCGCGTCAGTGAAATCTAGAACGCTCCGGTGCCACAATTGGTTAATAGGAGAGGAGGGTGATAGCCTCGACTTTATCCATATCAACTTTGATTTGTTATCTGGTCGCTCCCAAGAACAAAAGCGAGAACTGTCACGAGCCTTGATGGCGACACTTCAAGAGCAAGCTAGTCACGTGCACAGTTTAACGGTCAATATCAGAGACATGGATATAGATAGCTTCCAAAAGGTCGTGAACTAGGTTGCGCTGAATTGCCCGAGAATAGCGAGGGGTTATTGTTACGAATTCTCAGCCCGGCTCTGCTTGTTGTAAGGTCGTTGTGGGCACCCAAGCTATCGGTGTCCTTTCCAAACTATATCGACTCGGCTAATCTATAACCTTTCTACTTTGGGGTAAAATTTGATGTCGACTAAAGAGTTACTGTTTTCTTTTCAAGGACGTATAAACCGTAAAACCTACTGGATTTGGAACGTCATTTACTATGTGTCCATTCTAGGCTTTGGTGCCGGTATCAGCCAACTGCTTCCTACTCTCTCCTATGTGCTTCTTCCTATTTTCTTGGTGGTTCTGTTGCTCCCTGATTTGGCGATAACTACCAAGCGTTGGCACGACCGCAACAAATCGATCTATTGGCTAGCACTGAATATTCCGTTGATTATCGGACGAATTGCCACGCCAATGACCAGCCCAGCCGCGCAAGAGCCGTCGACCCCACAGATGTTCGTCGCTTCCATTTCTCTGATTTGTGGTTTATGGATTCTAATTGAATGTGGTCTCTTAAAGGGGACATCAGGACCAAACCAATATGGCCCTGAGCCGGAGTAATTGCCTCAAGTATCGTGCGTGCTGAAAGTAGATTCTTAGTCTCGCTAAGGCTCGCTAGAATGACGATCCTTTTTGGTTTGGAGGCTGTTAAAGTCATCATCATTCTGAACAGCGAGGGACGAGTGTGATTCAGAATCTATCGTCCGCTTGAGCCCTGGTTAAGCTGTGTGTGAAAGAGTAGGAGTTTGCTGTTACCAGATCCTTAGTCTCGCTAAGGCTCGCTAGAATGACGAACTCTTTTGATGTTGAGGCTGTTAAAGCCACCGTCATTCTGAACAGCGAGGGACGAGTGTGATTAAGAATCTATCATCCGATTGTGCGGTGGTTTAGGTGAGCGCGAAAGAATAGGTGCTTGTTGTTATCAAATTCTTAGTCTCGCTAAGGCTCGCTAGAATGACGAATTCTTTTGATTTAGAGACTGTGAAAGCCATCGTCATTCTGAACAGCGAGGAACGAGTGTGATTCAGAATCTACGCACAGAGCGCTCCGAGTTTGAAATAAACTGCCTGAGCTTGCGAATTACAACGGAAAAGTAACAGCGAATAATGAAGGAGAATGAATCATCGATAAGACACCTTGCGTTTATATCCTAACGTCAAATAACAACGCCGTTCTCTACATAGGTGTTACCAGTCAGCTGCCCCAAAGAATATGGCAACATAAAAATGGAGTAGTGGAAGGATTTACTAAGAAATACAACGTTCATAAGCTCGTTTACTTTGAGTTATTCGACGATATGGCTAATGCTATAAACCGAGAAAAGCAGCTCAAGCAGTGGAAGCGTGAGTGGAAGTTAGCCTTGGTAAGAGAAACGAACCCTAACTTTCTCGATCTATCTACTGAGTATCAGTAAAAATCATCCCTATCTTTAAACGCATTTAAGCTAACCACATCCGCTTTTTGTGTTGGTGCGGCTTCCCCTTGTAGCGCTGCTTTGAACTTCACGACCTGTTTTTGCAACTCGTTCATCAATACCACATTGGTGTGATGAGGGTTTTTACACGTGCTGATGACTCTATCAATGTGGCTTTGTTGAGCCCACAATCTTTCTTTCATATTTTCTGATGCGCTCTCGATCATCTCTTTCGCCATCTCATGACGAAATTGCTCAAAAGCTTCTGGGTCTCGCTCTGCCATTCGAACCATTTCATCGAATGGAGGAAGCGTTTGGGATGGGATATGACGTAGATTAGACATCGATGCTCTCCAAATCCATATGGAAGTTGCCTTTAGTTACTAAAAGCCTATACCACTAGAAAGAGGAGAGAGGATGAATTCTTCAGCCGTCTCACTTATAAGAGAAGCTTTCAAGCTTGAGATTGAATAAGTGCGGCATGTCGATGTTTGGTTGTGGTGGTTACTGCAGTTGTTGGATGCGGTAAACGCAGCGTCTTTGGCCACTAATGATGTGTTCGGTACGCTCTACTTTGGTGTCACGTCCAAGTAAAGACTGAAAGACACTTAATTCTGATTGGCACAAGCTTGGGCAGCGAGTTGCGGCTTTACAAATCGGACAGTGATTTTCGATCAAGATGAATCCGTTCTCATCTTTCTCGAGCTCGGCCATATAGCCTTCTTGCTCTCTTAATGTGACAAGTGTTTCTAGTTTGCTTTGCAGAGAGTCGCATTGCTCAAGATGCTGACGATAACTTTGTAACGTGAGTTTTTCCCTTTCTGATGTGACTTTTTCCAGTCCATCTTTGCCAAAGATATGTTCGACAGCTTCTATAAACTGAATGGTCAACTCACCGTGACGGTCAGCAAATTGCTCATGACCTTTTTGAGTGAGAGACCAATGACGAGCAGGGCGACCAACTTTCACTTTTACGTCATGGATAGAAAGAATGCCATCATCTTCTAAACTTTGTAGGTGCTGACGAGCCCCCATGGTTGTCATACCTAGCTCAGAAGAGAGTTGTTTTGCAGTGACGGAGCCATCACGCTTAACGATTTGCAATATCCTATCTACGGTCTTCATATACCCACCATTTATACGTCAGTACATATTATGCGCGATAGGGTTAGTAAAGAAAAGTGTTGACTTAATTTGAGTGTGGATTTGTAGGGGCTATGTTCATATGAGCCAATATATGTCGTCATTCTGAACAGCGAGGAACGAGGTGATTCAGAATCCATCTTCTGGTTGAGCAGTGGTTAAGGTGACCAGGAAAGAATAGGAGCTTGTTACTACTAGATTTTTAGTCTCGCTGGGGCTCGCTAGAATGACGAATTCTTTTGATTTAGGGCTAATTAAAGCCACCGTCATTCTGAACAACGAGGAACGAGTGTGATTCAGAATCTATTGTCCGGTTGTGCGAAAAGAAAGGCTCACACTCAGATTGAGCGAGAGCCTCGAGAAATGCTTAAAGAATAATATCACGCACTTCTGGATCTTTACGATCTAGGTAGTGAGTCGACTTAATGCGACGAATAGTACGGCATCGACCGCGCACGAGCAGCGTTTCTGTGGTCGCTATATTGCCTTGACGAGAGATACCTTCCAGCAAGTCACCTTTAGTGATGCCTGTAGCTGAAAATACCACATTGTCGCTACGAGCCATGTCTTCCATTTTGAGGACAACATTCGCTTTTACGCCCATTTCATCGCAGCGTTTTAGTTCATCTGCACCGTAAATGCGGTTTTCTTCAGTATCGCCTTTTACCTCATGACGAGGAAGCAGGCGACCGTGCATGTCACCGTCTAGCGCTCGAATTACCGCTGCTGATACAACCCCTTCTGGCGCACCGCCAATACAGTACATCATGTCCACTTCACTGTCTGGCATACAAGTTAGAATAGAGGCAGCCACGTCACCATCAGGCACCGCAAAGACACGCACGCCCATTGCTTGCATTTCTGCAATAACGTTATCGTGGCGAGGTTTCGCAAGGGTAATAACGACTAGGGTATCAAGTGGCTTGTTCAGGGCTTTTGCTACGTTCTCTAGGTTTTCTTTTAACGGCTTTTCTAAGTCAATTACGCCTTTTGCACCAGGGCCAACAACCAGTTTTTCCATGTACATATCTGGCGCTTTAAGAAAGCTGCCTTTCTCACCTGCGGCAAGTACGGCTAGTGCGTTCGATTGTCCCATTGCCGTCATACGCGTTCCTTCAATCGGGTCGACTGCAATATCTACTTCATCACCACCAATACCCACTTGCTCACCAATGTACAGCATTGGCGCATCATCGATTTCACCCTCACCAATGACAATTTCACCACTGATATCTGTTTTGTTCAGTAGCGTGCGCATAACTTCAACAGCTGCGCCATCGGCTGCGTTTTTATCGCCACGGCCAAGCCATTTGTAACCAGCCAGAGCTGCACCTTCAGTCACACGGGAAAATGCCATTGCTAAATCGCGTTTCATGATGTCTCCAAGTAAGCAAGAGGGAAGAAGAATTTGCGCGGCGATTCTATCACAAGGTCGAGTAAACGTTTGCCTTTTTGCGAGGCTTTTACTTTATCTAACTTGAATTTGATCAATACTTAGGGCGATTTTCAGAGTAGCGGGACGCAAAATCCTTGCTCAAAAATGCTTCGGCGACAAGAAAAGTCAGCGTTTAGTGAGATTGCGCTGATTTTTTGACCGAATGATGCAAAATATCGAATATAGTGAGTGTTTCTCATCGCGACGCTGAGTAGAATGAACCTTATATAGGTTAGGTGTGCATCAATCTCGCACATCGTCCCAACGGAATAACATAGGTAGGCCAAGATGTCTTTTGAAGTACTAGAACAACTAGAATCTAAAATTCAAACTGCAGTTGACACAATCACTCTTCTTCAGATGGAAGTCGAAGAGCTGAAAGAAGATAAAGCTAAACTTGCGGAAGAAGCTAACGAGCTTCGCTCTCAACGTGAAGAGCTAGAGCAAAAAGCACAACAAGCACAGCAAGAGCACGCACAATGGCAAGAGCGCATTCGTGCACTACTTGGCAAAATGGACGAAGTGGAATAATTCGGCTTCTTCATTCCAAATTAAAAACACCCGCGTTAAGCGGGTGTTTGTATTTTAGGGAAGTAGAAAATGTTAAGACAAGGCTAGGCGCTGATAGCTAAGAGAAGACCCTATAACTTAGACACCTAAGACTCGCTATGCTTCTTCATCCAACTCTAAATCAATATTCAATGGTTCAGGCGACAGGATAATTCCGGTGCTATCAGCATAAATGTAATCTTCTGGAAGGAAGCTAACGCCGCCAAAGTTGACTGGTACATCCAATTCGCCAATACCCTGACTTGTCGCTCCAACAGGAATAGAAGCGAGGGCTTGAATGCCTAAGTTCATATCTTCAAGTTCATCTACTTCACGAACACAGCCGTAAACGACAATGCCTTCCCACTCGTTTTCTTCCGCAATGGTTGCGATTTCTGCATCGATAAGGGCTTTACGTAGGGAACCGCCACCGTCAATTAACAAAACGCGACCAAGTCCATCTTGCTCTAATGTCTCGCGGATCAACGAATTATCTTCAAAACACTTGATGGTGGTGATTTGCCCGGCAAATGAAGCGCGACCGCCAAAGTTACTGAACATTGGTTCAACCACATCTACCTGATCGAGGTAGATATCACAGAGTGCTGAGGTATTGTATTCCATAGCGTACCTTTCTAAACAGAAATTGGTTGTCTTTGAGTATATCTAGGCATTAAGTCAATGCAATGACAATCCTTTTTTAACTTACTAGAGTTTGAGCTACCACAATTGTTGCAAACAAAACGTTGGTGACTAGAGAGCATTTCACGATGACTGGCATCATTGGTGCTATTTGAGCAGGCTTTTGTGTATGCCAAACCGCTTTACCATGATCGGCCACGAAATAAATACTAAGTAAGAATGGCAAGCTAATCCAAACGGGTTTGTCTTGAATTAACAAGTAAGCCGCAAAGGCAAGGATAGCTCCGCCAAGTAAAATAAAGTGGTACTGTTTGGCTTTACGTTGACCTAAGCGTACCGCCACCGTGCGTTTACCACACTCTCGGTCGTTCTCTATATCACGCATATTGTTGATATTGAGTACTGCAACGGCGAGTAAACCGCAGCCTAAAGCAGGTAAGAATAGCGTGGTGTCTACGTGACCGGTATGCAAGAAGTAGGTACCGGATACGCCGAGTAAACCAAAAAACAAGAACACTGATATATCGCCAAGCCCCACGTAACCGTATGGTTTGCTACCCATGGTATAAGCAATGGCTGCGAGAATGGCCAAAATTCCCAGCCCGATAAAAGTGACAATGCTTTCCAGTGAACTTAGTGAATAGAAAACTAAAACCAAGCCTGAGATTGCGGTCAGAACGATGTTAAAGATAATCGCGTGTTTCATCTGTTTCGCACTTACCGCGCCAGACTGCATCGCTCGTAATGGACCGAGGCGTTTGTCGTTATCTGTACCTTGAACGGCATCGCCATAGTCGTTTGCCAGGTTGGACAGAATTTGCAGCAATGTCGCGGTTACGAAAGCCATGATGGCAATCGTCAGTGAGAAATGACCCGCCGAGTACGCGAGCACGCTACCTGTTAAGATAGAGACCAATGCCAGAGGTAATGTTTTTGGACGAGCGGCTTCAAGCCAGATCTGTAGAGATTGTTTCATGGAAATTTCGTGCTAGTAACCAATGTGCCCAGTATAAGCACAAAGAGGCAGATACGCTATTGACCTAAAACAACTCAACTAGAAGTCAAAGGGTTATTCAGAATCTATCATCCGGTTGTGCAGTGGTGAAGGTGAGTGGGAAAGAAAGGCGTTTGCTGTTAGCAGATTCTTAGTCTCGCTTGAGCTCGCTAGAATGACGAGATCTTTTTTGATTTAGGTATTGTCAAAGTCACCGTCATTCTGAACAACGAGTGTGATTCAGAATCGATCATCCGATTGTGCGGTGGTTAAGGTGAGTGGGGAAGAATAGGCGTCTGCTGTTAGCAGATTCTTAGTCTCGCTTGAGCTCGCTAAAATGACGAGGTCTTTTGATTTAGATGTTGTCAAAGTCACCGTCATTCTGAACAACGAGTGTGATTCAGAATCGATCATCCGATTGTGCGGTGGTGAAGGTGAGTGGGAAAGAATAGGCGTCTGCTGTTAGCAGATTCTTAGTCTCGCTTGAGCTCGCTAAAATGACGAGGTCTTTTGATTTAGATGTTGTCAAAGTCACCGTCATTCTGAACAACGAGTGTGATTCAGAATCGATCATCCGATTGTGCGGTGGTGAAGGTGAGTGGGAAAGAATAGGCGTCTGCTGTTACCAGATTCTTAGTCTCGCTTGAGCTCGCTAGAATGACGAGATCTTTTTTGATTTAGGTATTGTCAAAGTCACCGTCATTCTGAACAACGAGTGTGATTCAGAATCGATCATCCGATTGTGCGGTGGTTAAGGTGAGTGGGGAAGAATAGGCGTCTGCTGTTGCCAGATTCTTAGTCTCGCTTGAGCTCGCTAGAATGACGAGATCTTTTGGATTTAGATGTTGTCAAAGTCACCGTCATTCTGAACAGCGAGGAGCGAGTGTGATTCAGAATCTATCGTCCCAATAGTGCCGTGGTTAAGGTGAGTGGGAAAGAATAGGAGCTTGCTGTTAGCAGATTCATAGTCTCGCTTGAGCTCGCTAGAATGACGAGAGTTTTTGGTCTAGATGTTGTCTAAGTCACCGTCATTCTGAACAGCGAGGAACGAGTGTGATTCAGAATCTATCATCTGATTGTGCGGTGGTTACGGTGAGAGAGAAAGAGTAGGTGTTTGCTGTTAGCAGATTCTTAGTCTCGCTTGAGTTCGCTAGAATGACGAGGTCTTTTGATTTAGATGTTGTCAAAGTCACCGTCATTCTGAACAACGAGTGTGATTCAGAATCGATCATCCGATTGTGCGGTGGTGAAGGTGAGTGGGAAAGAATAGGCGTCTGCTGTTACCAGATTCTTAGTCTCGCTTGAGCTCGCTAGAATGACGAGAGCTTTTGATTTAGATGTTGTCTAAGTCACCGCCATTCTAAACAAAAAGCCCAGAAACAAGGTTCTGGGCTTTGGTGGGATAGATTGCGGTTAAAGAATAAAGCGGCTTAGATCTTCATCTTCAATCGTGTCGCCTAGACGCTCTTTCACATAAGCGGAATTAATAACGAATTTAGCGCCAGATTGCTCCGCAGCGTCGTAAGAGATTTCATCCATCAAGCGTTCCATTACGGTGTGTAAGCGACGAGCACCGATGTTTTCTGTGCTTTCGTTGACTGTCCATGCCGCTTCCGCGATTTGCGTGATGCCGTCTTCTGTGAATTCGATGTCCACATCTTCCGTTTTCATCAACGCAACGTACTGCTCTGTTAGAGAGGCTTTTGGTTCTGTCAGAATGCGTTTGAAGTCGTTGCTGCTTAGTGCTTCTAGCTCAACACGAATTGGTAGACGGCCTTGCAATTCTGGGATCAAGTCAGATGGTTTTGCCACTTGGAATGCACCAGATGCAACAAACAGAATGTGGTCTGTTTTTACCATGCCGTGCTTGGTTGATACCGTGCTGCCTTCAATCAATGGAAGTAGGTCGCGCTGAACACCTTCGCGTGAAACGTCTGGGCCTGAGCTCTCGCCGCGTTTACAGATCTTGTCGATCTCATCGATAAATACGATGCCGTTGTTTTCAACGTTGAAAATCGCTGCTTCTTTTAGCTCTTCTTGGTTTACCAGTTTCGCCGCTTCTTCTTCCGCTAACGCTTTCATTGCGTCTTTGATTTTCAGCTTACGTTTTTTCTTAGTGTCGCCTGCCAGGTTTTGGAACATGCCTTGCAGCTGGTTAGTCATCTCTTCCATACCAGGAGGCGCCATGATCTCTACGCCCATCTGCGGTGCGGCTACGTCGATTTCAATTTCTTTATCGTCTAGTTGGCCTTCACGCAGTTTCTTACGGAAGATCTGGCGAGTGTGAGAAGACTCTTCCGTTTGCTCTGATTGACCCCAACTATCACGTGCTGGTGGCAGTAGCGCATCAAGAATGCGTTCTTCCGCTTGTTCTTCTGCGCGGAATTTCACTTTTTCCATCGCTTGTTGATGCGTCATTTTCACAGCGACATCTGTTAGGTCACGGATGATGGTTTCAACTTCTTTACCAACGTAACCCACTTCGGTGAATTTTGTCGCTTCAACTTTGATGAAAGGGGCATTTGCCAGTTTTGCGAGGCGTCGTGCGATTTCAGTCTTACCAACACCAGTAGGACCAATCATCAAGATGTTTTTTGGCGTCACTTCGGCACGCAAGCTTTCTTCAAGCTGCATGCGGCGCCAGCGGTTACGAAGTGCAATCGCAACCGAACGCTTGGCTTTTTCTTGACCGATAATGTGGCGGTTCAATTCATGAACGATTTCGCGAGGCGTCATTTCAGACATATTCTTTCCTTACTTCGTTACGATTACGCGGTTGGTTTTTCAGGCTCTGCTGTTGAGTCTAGCTCTTCTACCGTGTGGTGATGGTTAGTGAAGACACAAATGTCACCCGCGATATTGAGAGCTTTTTCCGCGATCTCACGAGCATCTAGATCTGTGTTTTCTAGTAGGGCGGTTGCGGCAGCTTGTGCGTAAGCACCACCAGAGCCAATCGCAATCAGGTCGTGTTCTGGCTGTACGACATCACCATTACCGGTAATGATTAACGATGCGGTTTCGTCGGCAACCGCAAGTAAGGCTTCGAGCTTGCGCAAAGCACGATCGCTACGCCAGTCTTTGGCTAGCTCAACTGCCGCTTTGGTTAGGTGACCTTGGTGCATTTGCAGTTTGCTTTCGAAGCGCTCAAAAAGGGTGAAGGCATCCGCAGTACCGCCGGCAAAGCCCGCTAGTACTTGGTTGTTGTATAGGCGGCGAACTTTGCGCGCATTACCTTTCATTACGGTATTGCCTAGAGATACTTGGCCATCACCCGCGATGACGACTTTATTATTTCGACGTACAGATACAATGGTAGTCACAGTCGACCTCTTGATTATTTCTCTTTGGATTTAATTCAGTATATGGGGGAGGAGAAATGGGGATTCAAGGGGGCAAAAAGAAAGGCCCTAGGATCTTAGCTCCTAGGGCCTGAGTTTAAAGATTTTCTTTCCAAATCGCACACGGCTCGATTTTCGCGCGTTGCAGTTTATGACGGTCACGTTCTGCATCACGTTTGAACTTATACGGACCTAGCACCACGCGATACCATGAACTGCCTTCTTTCTTACGAATCTTGCTCGACATCCCTTGGAACGCGATTGCAAGCTTGCGCTCTTCCGCTTGTGCCTGGGTTTTGTACGCGCCACACTGCATGATGTAAGGAATTTTAGAAACTTCAATTTCTTTGGCCACAACTTCAACTTCACGTTTCGGTAGTGACTCAACATATTCCCATTTTTCTTCTGGTGGTGGCGGCAAGTCTTTTTTCGGCTTTGGTTTGCTTACAGTGGTTGTTGGCTGCTTCACGACGGGTTGTTTAGGTTCTGGGTCGCTACTCAAAAGGTAAAGACCATAGCCAAAACCGCCCACGAGCAAGATAGCGAGCAGGCCACTGCGCCAAGGTTTTTTTCTTCTCGGCGGCTGTTTTTTTGTCGACTTTTTTGGGGCGCCTCGCCCCCGTCTTACATAATCTCTATTTGCCACGGTTATTTCTGGTCATCAAGGATTCTTGCAAATATGTTAATCCAGAACGAGTTGAGAAAACACCCTATTGATAGAATCTTGATAGCTAAAGCGCGACAACGCCCGAGTGTAGGAGTGTGTTTCCGTTCTCACTTACATTTATTCAGGGATACACAAAAAGCAGGAGGGGTAAATAAAAAAGCGGCGCCTTAGCACCGCTTTGGGGATGAATACCTAACCTTCAGGTTAAGGGCGCTGTGGTGGCGCTGCACTTCCACGAATGACGAGATTAGTTTCAAGCAGACGCGAGCCTGAATGCACGTCGTGGCCTTTTAACATCTCGAGCATCATTAGCATCGCTTGTCGACCAATCTCATAGCGAGGTTGAGAGATGGTGGTCAACGGTGGATCGCAGTACTGAGCGAAGTTAATGTCATCAAAGCCCACAACAGAGAGATCTTGCGGTACTCGTAAGCCAAGCTTTTTCGCTTCTTGAATTGCGCCGATGGCCATTGTGTCACAGTGACAGAAAATAGCCGTTGGTGGTTCTGGCAATTCGAGCAGTTTACGAACGGCTTTTGCTCCGCCATCAAAAGAAAACTCAGTAATGACACTATATTGTGGATCTTTATTGATGCCGGCACGGCGCAGGGCTTGTTGGTAGCCTTGCTGGCGGAACTGACACAATATTGCTGTATCTGGTCCAGAGATTTGAGCAATGCGTTTATGACCTAATTGGGTCAGGTAATTCACCGCTTCAAATGCAGAGGTCAGGTTATCAATATGTACTGTCGGAAGCTCGAGTTCAGGCGCAAATTCACACGCCATTACCATCGGAGGTAAGTTCTTTTGCTCTGGCTTACTGACATCGAATGGTAGATCTGTACCAAGCAGTAGCATTCCATCTGCCTGCTTAGTAAATACGAGGTTAACGAAAGAGCTTTCGCGTTTCTTCTGTTGTCCGCTATCGCCCAGCAGGACTAGATAACCATGTTCCATGGCTGCATCTTCAATACCGCGAATAATTTCAGAAAAATAAGGATCACAGATGTCGGGAACGATAGTAACAATGGTTTTTGATTCGTTTCTACGTAAGTTACGCGCTAATGAGTTTGGAGAATAACCCGCTTCAAGTACGGCATCTTCTACTCTCTTTCTTGTAGAAGAAGAGACTTTCTCTGGATTCATTAAGGCTCGAGATACCGTAGCCGTAGACACTCCCGCAAGCTGGGCAACATCCTTCATTGTCGCCATAGTTTTAACCTCTCATTTATTTTTTGCCAAGATGACGTTATTCCGGTTTGAAATCAGAGTAATCAAACCGAGTTAGAGCTGTGTTTGCTCTTCGCTCAGTTCGTGTTAACGAGTGGGAAAATGGATTCTTCACCGCGATATCAATTTGTGGGAATAGTCATTGTTTTAATCTAAGCCTGTGCAAACAAGTCACTTTAGACTTTTCTAATTTGGATAGTCTATTCATTTCTAAAGTGAAAGTTACGGTCTGTTTAACAAAAATTGTAATCTTGGTGTGATTCTGGTCACATTAAATGGTAATTCATTACATAGTTAAACGTTTGCTAGCTGAGATCTTGTGGTTCTATGTCTAAATTCCAGCGTACTTTCTTAGCATTTGGCAACAACTCAATAGCAGGTTTGGCACTGGTTAATAACTTTTGCATCAATGAACGATGCTGAGTTTGCAGTAATAGTTGCCAACGGTATTTACCAGCCCGCTTGGCCAAAGGTGAAGGAGTAGGGCCTAACACCATGCAGGAATCATCGAACAGAGGGTGTGACTCTAACGTAAAGCGAACCTGACGCAGGAAGTCTTCAACTACCTCACTTTGGTTCGCCTCTGCTTTAAACAGAGTCAAGAAACTATAAGGCGGAAGCTGAGCCAGTTTGCGTTCTTCCAGAGCAGTCATAGCAAAGTGGCGATAGTCTTTTTGAAGCAGGGCTTGCAGCAAGCTGTGCTCAGGATGGTGGGTTTGTAGGATAACCTCGCCAGGTTTACTTGCGCGGCCGGCACGACCTGCGACCTGAATAAACAACTGCGCTAGTCGCTCGGAAGCGCGGAAGTCACTACTATAGAGAGAGCCATCAACATCCAAAAGAGCAACGAGCGTTACATTTGGAAAATGGTGCCCCTTAGCCAGCATTTGGGTGCCAATCAGAATTTGATGTTCACCTTTGCGAATCGATTCAAGGGCATCTTCCAAACTACCTTTGCGACGTGTGCTGTCTCTGTCGATGCGAATGGCGTTGTATTCTGGAAATAACTGAGCCAATTGTTGTTCGAGTTGTTCCGTTCCTACGCCGACGGTAACCAATTGGGTTGAACCACACCCCTGACATTGATGAATCACCGGTTGTTGTGAGCCGCAGTGATGGCAGCGTATTTCGTTGCTGTAATGGTGGAACGTATAGTACGCATCACAGCGTTTACATTCTGCAATCCAACCGCATTCATGGCACATCAAAGCGGGCGAAAAGCCTCGGCGGTTAAGAAACAACATTACTTGATTGCCAGCTTTTAAATGCTTGCGCATCTCGGCAATCAGTTGGGCAGATAAGCCACTTTCTAAATACTGACCTTTTACATCTAACACTTTATTGGTGGTTGGCACGGCAGAGCCAGCTCGTTGGGTTAGTGTTAAATGGTGATACTTGCCTGACAAGGCATTGTGCAATGTCTCCAGTGCAGGTGTGGCTGAGCCCAGAACAATCGGAACTTGTTCTTTATGAGCGCGCATTACAGCAACATCGCGTGCATGATAACGCAAGCTATCTTGCTGTTTGTAAGAGGTGTCATGTTCCTCGTCCACAATGATAATCCCGAGATCAGCAAAAGGCGCGAGTAGGGCAGAGCGTGTGCCGATAATGATTCCGGCCGCTTTGTCGCGTGCAGAAAGCCACGCATTCAGACGCTCCGTCTCGTTTAACCCGGAGTGGATGACGTCAACTGGCACATTAAAACGGCGTTTAAAGCGGTTGATGGTTTGTGGTGTTAAGCCAATCTCTGGTACTAAAACCAAGGCTTGTTTACCTTTCTCTAAGACCGGCTTGATTAGGTTGAGGTACACTTCTGTCTTACCTGAGCCCGTGACGCCTTCTAATAAATAGGAGGCAAAACCTGTTTGGCTATTTACACTCGCAATAGCCAGCGCTTGTTCGTGGTTGAGCTTTGGCTTCTCGACGTCGCATTCAACGTGCTGTCCCCACTGGGTGATTACAGGCTTCTTCTCGATACGTTCAATCCAGCCTTTCTCTTCTAAAGACTTTAGTACTGTTGAGGCTATCTCTCGGTCGACAAATTCCTGGTGAGGCAAAGCGCCGTTAACCAACATTTGCAAGACCTTCTGTTGTTTGACCGCTCGACGATCAAGCCCTTGCATCAGCTTGTCTTTACCGGATTCGGTAATTTGCCACTCTTGTAGCGTCGCAAAATCTGCAGGCTTTCCTTTACGTAGAGCTGCTGGCATCGCATTGTGTAGCGTATCTCCAAGTGGGTATTGGTAGAACTGGCTGCACCAAGTCAGCAACGAATAAAGCTTTTCAGACCATATCGGCTGAGAATCAAGAACTGCTTTGATTGGCTTGAGTTGATCTTTGGGAAAGTCCGAGTGATTAACCATTGCGGTGACGATGCCGACTAAGGTTTGGCGTCCAAAAGGCACGGAAACGCGTCCACCAATGATCGGAAACAGATGCCCCGGAATGGCGTAATCAAATTGTTTGTCGAGCGGAACGGGTAATGCCACTCTAGCAATGGTTGGACGCATAAATTCTTAGCTATTAAAAAAGAGGGAAAGGAAATGAGAGTCTATTAAAATCGGTATGGAAATTCGAGTAAAGCAATGCGATTCAGCGTGAATCGTGCCTCTATGATTAGTCTGGCTAAAAAAGTGGCGAAAAAGTTGCCAAATGTGTTGATCCGAGCAATGTGATTCTTTACTATATCGCGCCTTGAGATATGGCTTCGGCAATTAGTTGATGCGGTATCCCATTTTATTATTAATTGCGTGTGGTGTGCGGCTTAGATTCGTATAGCGACACGGCCTACTATTGAGGTTATCCCATGAAAGCTGGTATCCACCCAGAATACAAAGCAGTAAAAGCGACTTGTTCTTGCGGCAACTCTTTTGAGTTCAACTCTACTCTAGGTAAAGAGTCTATCCACCTAGACGTATGTGACAAGTGTCACCCATTCTACACTGGTAAGCAACGTATCGTTGATACAGGCGGCCGTGTTGATCGCTTCAACAAGCGTTTCGGTGCACTATCAAGCGGTAAGAAATAATAGCAGCCGCTATTACGATTACAGTTTAGAAAAGGACGCTTCGGCGTCCTTTTTGTTTTAATGGCTACCAAGCGAAGAGGAATGTATGGGGTTTGGAATATTCCCGATTATTTTTCACTCAGCGCTTGCAACCTAAAGTGTGATCTGTATAATGCAGCGCACTGGTTAAGCCAGTTGTGAACCAATGAGCAGTGAGGAGCGAGCAAATCTAAGGATTTGTGAGGTAATGTATACTCAGCTTATGTTCGCGGTTAATACAATTAGCTATCTTTTCTTCGGAAAAACTATCCTCAAAGGTGACTTTGGCATATAGGGATAGTTAATCGAAAATTAACTGACAATGCGTCCTAATCTTGGATGCTACGGTTTCACATAAATCAATCGGCATTCTCTCGTCTCGACGAGTTTGAGTGGCGATATTGTTTGTGTAATTTATTAAATTTGGAGCTCTGTCTCATGCAGAACCAACGTATCCGTATCCGCCTAAAAGCTTTCGATTACAAACTAATCGATGCTTCTACAGCGGAAATCGTTGAAACAGCTAAGCGCACTGGCGCACAGGTTCGTGGTCCAATCCCACTGCCAACTCGTAAAGAGCGTTTCACAGTTCTTATCTCTCCACACGTTAACAAGAAAGCACGTGACCAGTACGAAATCCGTACTCACAAGCGTCTAATCGACATCGTTGAGCCAACAGACAAGACTGTTGATGCTCTAATGCGTCTAGACCTTGCTGCGGGCGTTGACGTTCAAATTAGCCTAGGTTAAGGGAGATTAGAAGTATGATTGGTCTAATCGGTCGTAAAGTGGGCATGACCCGCGTATTTACTGAAGAAGGCGTTTCTATCCCAGTAACAGTTGTTGAGGTTGAAGCTAACCGTGTTTCTCAAGTGAAAACTCTTGAAACTGACGGCTACGCAGCAATCCAGGTTACAGCTGGTTCTAAGAAAGCTAACCGTGTAAACAAAGCTGAAGCAGGTCACTTTGCTAAAGCTGGCGTTGAAGCTGGTCGCGGTCTTTGGGAATTCCGTTTAGAAAACGGCGAAGAGTTCGAAGTTGGTTCAGAACTAACTGTTGAACTATTCAACGAAACTAAGAAAGTAGACGTTACTGGTACATCTAAGGGTAAAGGTTTCCAAGGCGCTGTTAAGCGTTGGAACTTCCGTACTCAAGATATGACTCACGGTAACTCATTGTCTCACCGTGCTCCTGGTTCTATCGGTCAATGTCAGACTCCAGGTCGCGTATTTAAAGGCAAGAAAATGGCAGGTCACATGGGTGCTGAGCGTGTAACGACTCAAAACCTAGAGATCGTACGTGTTGACGCTGAGCGCAACCTGCTTCTTATTAAAGGTGCAGTCCCAGGCGCAACTGGCGGCAACGTGATCGTTAAACCAGCTGTTAAAGCATAACGTCTCAGGAGTAAGTAATGGAACTAATGGTTAAAGGTGCCGATGCACTAACTGTTTCCGAAACTACTTTCGGACGTGAGTTTAACGAAGCTCTTGTACACCAAGTAGTTGTTGCGTACGCAGCAGGTGCTCGTCAAGGTACTCGTGCTCAAAAAACACGTTCAGAAGTTTCTGGCGGTGGCGCTAAGCCATGGCGTCAAAAAGGTACTGGCCGTGCGCGTGCTGGTACAATCCGTAGCCCAATCTGGCGTACAGGTGGTGTTACTTTTGCTGCGAAACCACAAGATCACAGCCAAAAAGTAAACAAAAAAATGTACCGTGGTGCTATGAAGAGCATTCTTTCTGAGCTTGTTCGTCAAGAGCGTCTAATCGTTGTTGATAACTTCTCAGTTGAAGCACCAAAGACTAAAGAGCTAGTTGCTAAGCTTAAAGAGCTTGAGCTAACTGACGCTCTAATCGTGACTAGCGAAGTAGATGAGAATCTATTCCTAGCTGCTCGTAACCTATACAAAGTTGACGCACGTGATGTTGCTGGTATCGATCCAGTATCTCTAATCGCGTTTGACAAAGTTGTAATGACTGCAGAAGCAGTTAAGCAAGTAGAGGAAATGCTAGCATGATCACTGAAGAGCGTATCCTAAAAGTTCTACGTGCACCGCACATCTCTGAAAAAGCAACTATGGCAGCTGAGAAAGCGAACACTATCGTTTTCAAAGTAGCTAAAGATGCGACTAAAAAAGAGATCAAAGCAGCTGTAGAAAAGCTATTTGAAGTTGAAGTTAAGTCTGTAAATACTCTTATCACTAAGGGTAAGACCAAACGTCAAGGTCTACGCCAAGGTCGCCGCAGCGACGTTAAGAAAGCGTACGTTACTTTGAAAGAAGGTCAAGATCTTGACTTCGTTGGCGGCGCGGAATAACAGGAGTAGTTAAAAATGGCTATTGTTAAATGTAAGCCGACTTCCCCTGGTCGTCGTCACGTTGTTAAAGTTGTTAACGCTGACCTACACAAGGGCAAGCCATACGCACCTCTTCTAGAGAAAAACTCTAAGAACGGTGGTCGTAACAACAAGGGTCGTATCACAGTACGTCACATCGGCGGTGGTCACAAGCATCACTACCGTGTAGTTGACTTCAAACGTACTAAAGATGGTATTCCAGCGACAGTTGAGCGTCTTGAATACGATCCAAACCGTAGCGCAAACATTGCTCTAGTTCTTTACAAAGACGGTGAGCGTCGCTACATCCTAGCACCTAAAGGTGTTGTAGCTGGTGATGTTATTCAGTCTGGTGTTGATGCACCAATCAAAGCTGGTAACACTCTACCAATGCGTAATATCCCAGTAGGTTCAACAGTACATAACGTTGAACTTAAGCCTGGTAAAGGTGGTCAGCTAGCTCGTTCGGCTGGTGCTTACGCTCAAATCGTTGCTCGCGACGGTGCGTACGTAACTATCCGTCTACGTTCTGGCGAGATGCGCAAAGTTCTTTCTGAAGGCCGTGCAACAATCGGTGAAGTTGGTAACTCTGAGCACATGCTACGTGAACTTGGTAAAGCAGGTGCATCACGTCATCGCGGTATCCGTCCAACGGTTCGTGGTGTTGTAATGAACCCGATTGACCACCCACATGGTGGTGGTGAAGGTCGTACTTCTGGTGGTCGTCACCCAGTATCTCCTTGGGGTATGCCTACTAAAGGCTTCAAGACTCGTAAGAACAAACGCACTGACAAGTACATCGTACGTCGTCGTAACAAGTAATCTATATAAAGAGGAATCGCCATGCCACGTTCTCTCAAGAAAGGTCCTTTTATTGACCTACACTTGCTGAAGAAGGTAGAGAAAGCGGTGGAAAGCGGAGACAAAAAGCCTATTAAGACTTGGTCCCGTCGTTCAATGATCATCCCTACGATGATCGGTTTGACCATCGCTGTCCATAATGGTCGTCAGCACGTACCAGTATTTGTAACTGATGAAATGATCGGTCACAAACTGGGTGAATTCGCACCAACACGTACTTACCGCGGTCACGCTGCGGATAAGAAAGCTAAGAAGCGCTAAGGAGTAGATAATGGAAGCAATTGCTAAACATAACTTTGCTCGCATTTCGCCTCAGAAAGCTCGCTTAGTTGCGGATCTAATCCGTGGTAAATCTGTTGACCAAGCTCTAGAAATCCTAACGTTCAGCAACAAAAAAGCTGCTGCACTAGTTAAGAAAGTTCTAGAGTCTGCTATCGCTAACGCGGAGCACAACGAAGGTGCAGATATTGACGATCTGAATGTCGCAAAAATCTTTGTAGATGAAGGCCCAACCATGAAGCGTATTATGCCTCGTGCTAAAGGTCGTGCGGATCGTATCTTGAAGCGTTCAAGCCACATCACTGTTGTTGTAGCAGATCGCTAGAGACTAGGAGAGTAAGCAATGGGTCAAAAAGTACATCCAAATGGTATTCGTCTAGGCATCGTTAAGCCTTGGAATGCTACATGGTTTGCTAACACCAAAGATTTCGCTGACAACCTAGACGGCGACTTCAAGGTACGTCAGTTCCTTACAAGTGAACTGAAAAAAGCGTCTCTATCACGTATCGTTATCGAGCGTCCTGCTAAGAGCATCCGTGTGACTATTCACACTGCTCGTCCAGGCGTTGTTATCGGTAAGAAAGGTGAAGACGTTGAGAAGCTACGCGCAGCTGTAGCTAAAATTGCAGGTGTACCAGCGCAAATTAACATCGCTGAAGTACGTAAGCCTGAACTAGATGCGCAACTTGTTGGTGACAGCATCGCGTCTCAGCTAGAGCGTCGTGTTATGTTCCGTCGTGCTATGAAGCGCGCAGTACAAAACGCAATGCGCCTAGGCGCTAAAGGTATCAAAGTGGAAGTAAGCGGTCGTCTAGGCGGCGCTGAAATCGCACGTTCAGAGTGGTACCGTGAAGGCCGTGTGCCTCTACACACTCTACGTGCTGACATTGATTACGCAACTTCTTCGGCTCACACTCAATACGGTGTGATCGGCATTAAAACTTGGATCTTCAAAGGTGAAATCCTAGGTGGTATGCCAGCAGCTAACGCTGTAGAGCCTAAAGGCGACAAGCCTAAGAAGCAGCGTAAAGGCCGTAAGTAAGGAGTCGACAGATGCTACAACCTAAACGTACTAAGTTCCGTAAGGTTCAGACTGGTCGTAACCGTGGTCTAGCTAAAGGTACTGATGTAAGCTTCGGCGAATTCGGTCTTAAAGCTGTTGGCCGTGGTCGTCTAACTGCTCGTCAAATCGAAGCGGCACGTCGTGCAATGACACGTCACGTTAAGCGTCAAGGTAAAATCTGGATCCGTGTGTTCCCAGACAAACCAATCACAGAAAAACCACTTGAAGTTCGTCAAGGTAAGGGTAAAGGTAACGTTGAGTACTGGGTAGCCCAAATCCAACCTGGTAAGGTTATGTACGAAATGGGTGGTGTACCTGAAGAATTGGCACGTGAAGCGTTCCGTCTTGCGGCACGTAAACTGCCTTTCAAAACTACATTTGTAACTAAGCAGGTGATGTGATGAAAGCACAAGATCTACGCGAGAAAAGCGTTGAAGAGCTTAACGCTGAGCTAATGAATTTGCTACGCGAACAGTTCAACTTGCGCATGCAAGCTGCGACTGGTCAACTACAGCAAACTCATACTCTGAAAGCTGTACGCCGTGATATCGCACGTGTGAAAACTGTTTTGACTGAGAAGGCAGGCGCATAATGAGCGAAGTAAAACGTACTCAACAAGGTCGTGTTGTTAGCGACAAGATGGACAAGTCTATCACTGTTGCTATCGAACGTTTCGTAAAACACCCAATCTACGGTAAATACGTAAAACGTACGACTAAAGTACACGCACATGACGAGAACAACGAGTGTGGCCTAGGCGACACAGTTGAAATCGCAGAGTGTCGTCCACTGTCTAAGACTAAGTCTTGGACTTTGGTAAAAGTTCTAGAAAAGGCGAAGATTTAATCTCGTTAATTCTATGAAACTAAAGCGGCTCCAAAATATTTTTGGAGCCGTTTATTTTTTGACTACCCAATCACAAAAAAGGGTGGTACAATTCGCGTCCCTTTTAAAGAGGCAGCCCGACCCGTGATGGGTCTAGTTATTAATATTTAGCGGAGCACTAACATGATCCAAATGCAAAGTATGCTGGACGCAGCTGATAACTCAGGCGCACGCAGCGTAATGTGTATTAAGGTTCTGGGTGGCTCTCACCGCCGTTATGCACATATCGGTGACGTCATCAAAGTTACTGTGAAGGAAGCAATCCCTCGCGGTAAAGTTAAAAAAGGTGATGTTCTGAAGGCGGTGGTAGTGCGCACCCGTAAAGGCGTACGTCGTCCTGACGGTTCTGTCATTCGCTTCGACCGAAATGCTTGCGTATTGCTAAACGACAATACTGAGCAACCAATCGGTACACGTATCTTTGGTCCTGTGACACGCGAACTTCGTGGCGATAAGTTCATGAAGATCGTTTCACTGGCTCCAGAAGTTCTGTAAGGAGCACGTAGAAATGGCAGCTAAAATCCGTCGTAATGACGAAGTAATCGTTCTTGCTGGTAAAGACAAAGGCAAGAAAGGTAAAGTAACTAAGGTTCTAGCAACTGGTAAAGTTATCGTTGAAGGTATCAACCTAGTTAAGAAACATCAGAAACCTGTTCCAGCTATGGGTATCCAAGGCGGTATCGTAGAGCAAGAAGCAGCTATCGACGTTTCTAACGTGGCTATCTTTAACGCAGCTACTGGTAAAGCTGACCGTATCGGTTTCCGTTTTGAAGACGGCAAAAAAGTTCGTTTCTTCAAGTCTAACGGCGAAACCGTTTCTAACTAATAGAAGTAATTTGGAGTTCTACTATGGCGAAACTGCATGATTACTACAAGTCGTCTGTAGTCGCTGAACTGACCAAACAGTTCGGTTACACAAGCGTCATGCAAGTCCCTAGAATCGAGAAAATCACCCTAAACATGGGTGTTGGTGAAGCAATCAACGATAAGAAACTGCTAGAAAATGCAGCGTCTGATATGGCAACGATCTCTGGTCAAAAGCCACTTATCACAAAAGCGCGCAAATCTGTTGCAGGTTTCAAAATCCGTGAAGGCTACCCTATCGGTTGTAAAGTAACCTTGCGTGGCGAACGTATGTGGGATTTTCTTGAGCGTTTAATTAACATCGCTCTTCCACGTGTACGTGACTTCCGTGGTGTTAGCGCTAAGTCTTTTGACGGTCGCGGTAACTACAGCATGGGCGTTCGCGAGCAAATCATCTTCCCGGAAATCGACTTTGATAAAGTTGATCGAGTACGCGGTCTAGACATCACTATTACGACGTCTGCTGGTACTGATGAGGAAGGCCGTGCTCTGCTGGCTGCCTTTAACTTCCCATTCCGTAAGTAAGGTGAAGGGTTACTGTTATGGCTAAAAATTCAATGAAAGCACGTGAAGCAAAACGTGCGAAGCTAGTAGCTAAGTTCGCTGAAAAGCGTGCAGCGCTAAAAGCTATCATCAGCGATGTAAACGCATCTGAAGAAGATCGTTGGAACGCGGTTCTTACACTGCAATCTCTTCCACGTGATTCAAGTGCATCACGTCAGCGCAACCGTTGCAACCAAACTGGTCGTCCACACGGTTACCTACGTAAGTTCGGTCTAAGCCGTATTAAGGTTCGTGAAGCTTGCATGAAAGGCGAGATTCCGGGTCTTCGTAAGGCTAGCTGGTAATTGCCACTTAATCATTTGGAGTAAATCATATGAGCATGCAAGATCCGATTTCGGATATGCTGACCCGTGTTCGTAACGGTCAGGCAGCAAACAAAGTTGCTGTAAAAATGCCTTCTTCAAAGCTTAAAGTTGCAATTGCTGCACTACTAAAAGCTGAAGGTTACATCGTTGACTTCGCTGTTGAAGGCGAAGCAAAACCTGAGCTAGAAGTTACACTTAAGTACTTCCAAGCTAAACCAGTAATCGAGCAACTTAAACGTGTTTCTCGTCCAGGTCTACGTGTTTACAAGAAGAAAGATGAACTTCCTTCTGTAATGGGTGGTCTTGGTATTGCTATCGTTTCTACTTCCAAGGGTCTTATGTCAGACCGCGCTGCACGTAAAGCAGGTCTTGGTGGTGAAATCATCGCTTACGTAGCTTAATAAGGAGTAGACTATGTCTCGTGTTGCAAAAGCACCTGTCGCTATTCCAGCTGGCGTAGAGGTGAAACTAAACGGCCAAGAAATCACTGTAAAAGGTGCGAAAGGCGAACTAACTCGCGTTCTTAACAACGCAGTTGTAATCGCTCAGGAAGAAAATAACCTGACTTTCGGTCCTAAAGAAGGTGTTGCTAACGCATGGGCTCAAGCAGGTACTGCTCGCGCTCTAGTTAACAACATGGTTGTTGGTGTTACTGAAGGCTTTACTAAGAAGCTAACTCTTAAAGGTGTAGGTTACCGTGCTGCTATCAAAGGCAACGCTGTAGGTCTAACACTAGGCTTCTCACACCCAGTTGAGCACGAGTTGCCAGCGGGTATTAAAGCTGAATGTCCAAGCCAAACTGAAATCGTGATCACTGGTGCTGACAAGCAACTAGTTGGTCAAGTTGCGGCTGACATTCGTTCTTACCGTGAGCCTGAGCCATACAAAGGCAAAGGTGTTCGTTACGCAGATGAAAATGTGCGTACTAAAGAAGCTAAGAAGAAGTAAGGTAACACTATGGATAAGAAAGCATCTCGCATCCGTCGTGCTACACGTGCACGTCGTAAGATTGCAGAACTGGGTGCGACTCGCCTAGTTGTACACCGTACTCCTCGTCACGTGTACGCACAGGTTATCGCGGCTAACGGCTCTGAGGTTATCGCAGCAGCTTCTACTGTAGAAAAAGCGATCCGTGAGCAAGTGAAATACACTGGTAACGTTGATGCAGCTAAAGCAGTGGGTAAAGCTATTGCTGAGCGCGCTCTAGAGAAGGGCGTAACTGCAGTTGCATTTGATCGTTCTGGTTTCCAATACCACGGTCGAGTAGCGGCGCTAGCAGAATCTGCTCGCGAAGCTGGTCTGAAATTCTAAGGTAGGGTTGGAAGATGGCTAAAGAACAACAAGTTCAAGCGAATGATTTGCAAGAAAAGCTAATCGCAGTTAACCGTGTTTCTAAAACGGTTAAAGGTGGTCGAATCATGAGCTTCACTGCACTAACAGTAGTTGGTGACGGTAACGGTCGTGTAGGTTTCGGTTACGGCAAAGCTCGTGAAGTACCTGCAGCGATTCAAAAAGCAATGGAAAAAGCGCGTCGTAACATGACTACGATCGCTCTAAACGAAGGCACTCTTCACCACCCAGTGAAAGGTCGCCATTCGGGCTCTAAAGTTTACATGCAGCCTGCTGCAGAAGGTACTGGTGTTATCGCAGGTGGTGCGATGCGTGCAGTACTAGAAGTTGCTGGTGTACACAACGTACTATCTAAAGCGTACGGTTCTACGAACCCTATCAACATCGTTCGTGCAACGATCGATGCACTAGGTAGCATGAAGTCACCAGAAATGGTTGCTGCTAAACGTGGTCTAACTGTTGAATCTATTTCGGAGTAAGAACACCATGGCAACTATTAAAGTAACTCAAACTAAAAGCTCAATTGGTCGTCTGCCAAAGCACAAAGCTACTTTGCGCGGTCTAGGTCTTCGTAAAATCAACCACACAGTAGAACTTGAAGATACTCCGTGTATTCGCGGTATGATCAACAAGGTTTACTACATGGTTAAAGTTGAGGAGTAATCAGAATGCGTTTGAATACTCTAGCACCGGCTGCTGGCGCGAAAACTTCTGCGAAGCGAGTAGGTCGTGGTATCGGTTCAGGCCTAGGTAAAACTGGTGGCCGTGGTCACAAAGGTCAAAAATCACGTTCTGGCGGCAGTGTTCGTCCAGGTTTCGAAGGCGGTCAGATGCCTCTGAAACAACGTCTACCAAAATTCGGTTTCACTTCTCGTAAGAGCCTAGTGTCTGCTGAAGTTCGTCTAGCTGAGCTAGCGAAAGTTTCTGGTGACGTAGTTGATCTAAACAGTCTTAAAGCTGCTAACATCATCACTAAGAACATCGAATTTGTAAAAGTTGTTCTTTCTGGTGAAATCAATAAAGCAGTGACTGTTAAAGGTCTACGTGTGACTAAAGGCGCTAAAGCTGCAATCGAAGCTGCAGGCGGTAAAATCGAGGAATAATCTCGAGGAACGAGGTACAGATGGCTAAGAAACCAGGACAAGATTTTCGTAGTGCTCAGAGCGGCTTAAGTGAACTAAAGTCGCGCTTGTTATTCGTAATTGGTGCACTTTTAGTATTCCGAGCCGGCTCTTTTGTGCCGATTCCTGGTATTGACGCTGCTGTACTTGCCGATTTGTTCGAACAGCAAAAAGGTACCATCGTTGAAATGTTTAACATGTTCTCCGGTGGTGCTCTTGAGCGTGCATCTATATTAGCATTGGGCATCATGCCGTATATTTCGGCATCTATTGTTGTCCAATTGCTAACTGTAGTTCATCCAGCGTTAGCTGAACTCAAAAAAGAGGGTGAAGCAGGCCGTCGTAAGATAAGCCAATACACACGCTACGGCACGCTTGTACTTGCAACCTTCCAAGCTATAGGTATTGCAACTGGCCTACCAAACATGGTCGACAATCTGGTTGTTATCAACCAAACCATGTTTACGCTAATTGCTACCGTAAGTTTAGTAACCGGTACCATGTTCTTGATGTGGTTAGGTGAACAAATTACAGAGCGCGGAATTGGTAACGGTATTTCGATACTGATTTTTGCAGGTATTGTTGCTGGATTGCCTTCTGCAATCGGTCAAACAATCGAGCAAGCGCGTCAAGGTGAATTGCATGTACTTCTTCTGTTGCTAATCGCGGTATTAGCTTTTGCAGTAATTTACTTCGTTGTTTTCATGGAACGTGGTCAACGCCGAATCGTCGTTAACTATGCGAAACGTCAACAAGGTCGTAAAGTATTTGCTGCGCAAAGCTCGCACTTGCCTCTTAAAATTAACATGGCAGGTGTAATTCCAGCGATTTTTGCATCAAGTATTATCTTGTTCCCAGGAACATTGGCTCAGTGGTTTGGTCAAAACGGTGAGAGCAGCGCGTTCGGTTGGTTAACTGACGTGTCTTTGGCTCTTAGCCCAGGTCAACCGTTGTATGTAATGCTTTATGCAGCAGCAATTATCTTCTTCTGTTTCTTCTACACGGCGTTGGTTTTCAACCCGCGTGAAACAGCAGATAACTTGAAGAAGTCTGGTGCATTCGTACCCGGTATCCGCCCAGGTGAGCAGACAGCGAAATACATTGATAAAGTAATGACACGTTTAACCCTTGCTGGTGCACTGTACATTACCTTTATCTGTCTGATTCCCGAGTTCATGATGGTCGCGTGGAACGTACGTTTCTACTTCGGCGGTACATCGCTACTAATCGTAGTTGTTGTAATTATGGACTTTATGGCACAGGTACAGACTCATCTGATGTCTCAACAGTATGATTCTGTGTTGAAGAAAGCGAATCTGAAAGGCTACGGCCGTTAATCCGGCGGTAGACTCAGTTTCATTTACGGAGTTTAGCAATGAAAGTTCGTGCTTCCGTTAAAAAAATCTGCCGTAACTGTAAAGTAATCAAGCGTAACGGTGTCGTTCGCGTGATTTGCAGTGAGCCAAAGCACAAACAGCGCCAAGGCTAATTAGCAGAAATTTTTACTTGAAAATGAAGGTTGGGTCGAGTATATTCCTCGGCCTACCTTTTGCGTGCAAAAGAAGTAGTATTCCGCAGCGTATCCATAACGGGCTTTGCTGCGGCTAATTCTTTTATAGAAACACTTAGGAGTGAATAATGGCCCGTATAGCAGGCATTAACATTCCTGATCAGAAACATGCAGTAATCGCTCTAACAGCGATCTACGGCATCGGTAAAACTCGCTCTCAAGCTATCCTAGCTGAAGTGGGTATTGCTGAAAATGTTAAGATCAGTGAACTAACTGAAGAGCAGATCGATCAACTGCGTGATGGTGTAGCTAAGTACACTGTAGAAGGTGATCTACGTCGTGAAGTATCTATGAACATCAAGCGTCTTATGGACCTTGGCTGTTACCGTGGTCTTCGTCATCGTCGCAGTCTACCACTACGTGGACAGCGTACTAAAACCAACGCTCGCACCCGTAAGGGTCCGCGTAAGCCGATCAAGAAATAATCGGGAAGGTAGAGTACAATGGCTAAACAACCAACTCGCGCTCGTAAGCGCGTACGCAAGCAAGTTGCAGATGGCGTTGCGCACATCCATGCTTCTTTCAATAACACAATCGTAACCATTACTGACCGTCAAGGTAACGCTCTTGCATGGGCTACTGCAGGTGGTTCTGGTTTCCGTGGTTCTCGTAAGTCTACTCCGTTCGCTGCACAGGTTGCTGCTGAGCGTTGTGCTGAAATGGCTAAAGAATACGGCCTAAAGAACTTGGAAGTTATGGTTAAGGGTCCTGGTCCAGGTCGCGAATCTACTGTTCGTGCACTAAACGCCGCTGGTTTCCGCATCACAAACATCGTTGATGCTACACCAATCCCTCATAACGGTTGTCGTCCACCTAAGAAACGTCGCGTATAACGTTTCTAGGACAATTGGAGAAGAATCATGGCAAGATATTTGGGTCCTAAGCTGAAGCTTAGCCGTCGTGAAGGCACTGACTTATTCCTTAAGTCTGGTGTTCGCGCGATCGATACCAAGTGTAAAATTGATAACGCACCAGGTGTACACGGCGCTCGTCGCGGTCGTCTATCTGAGTATGGCGTTCAGCTTCGTGAGAAGCAAAAAGTACGTCGTATGTACGGCGTTCTAGAAAAACAATTCCGTAACTACTACAAAGAAGCTGCTCGCCTAAAAGGCAACACTGGTGAAAACCTACTTCAGCTTCTTGAAGGTCGTCTTGATAACGTAGTTTACCGCATGGGCTTTGGCGCAACTCGCGCAGAAGCACGTCAGCTAGTTAGCCACAAAGCTATCCTAGTAAACGGTAAAGTTGTAAACGTTCCTTCTTTCAAAGTAGCGGCTAATGACGTTGTTTCTATTCGCGAGAAAGCTAAACAGCAAGCTCGTATCAAAGCTGCTCTAGAAGTTGCTGAACAACGTGAAAAACCAACTTGGATTGAAGTAGATGGTGGCAAGATGGAAGGTACATTCAAGCGTATGCCTGAGCGTTCTGATCTATCAGCTGACATCAACGAACAATTGATCGTCGAGCTTTACTCTAAGTAAGGTTTAAACTAAAGAGAGGACACAATGCAGGGTTCTGTAACAGAATTTCTTAAGCCACGTCTAGTTGACATCGAACAAATCAGCTCGACTCACGCAAAAGTAACTCTTGAGCCATTAGAGCGTGGCTTTGGTCATACTCTGGGTAATGCACTTCGCCGCATCCTTCTATCTTCTATGCCAGGTTGTGCTGTAACAGAAGTAGAAATTGAAGGCGTACTTCATGAGTACAGCACGAAAGAAGGCGTTCAAGAAGATATTCTTGAAATTCTTCTAAACCTTAAAGGTTTGGCTGTGCGCGTTGCCGAAGGCAAAGATGAAGTGTTCATTACTTTGAACAAATCAGGCTCGGGCCCTGTGGTTGCAGGTGACATCACCCATGATGGTGATGTAGAGATCGCTAACCCTGAACACGTAATTTGTCACCTAACGGATGACAACGCTGAGATCGCAATGCGTATCAAAGTTGAACGTGGTCGTGGTTATGTTCCAGCTTCTGCGCGTATCCATAACGAAGAAGACGAGCGTCCTATCGGTCGCCTACTAGTAGATGCTACTTACAGCCCAGTAGACAAAATTGCCTACGCTGTAGAAGCAGCTCGTGTAGAACAGCGTACTGATCTAGACAAGCTTGTTATCGATATGGAAACAAACGGTACTCTAGAACCTGAGGAAGCAATCCGTCGTGCAGCTACAATCCTAGCTGAACAATTGGATGCATTCGTAGATCTTCGTGATGTACGAGTTCCTGAGGAGAAGGAAGAGAAGCCAGAATTCGATCCGATCCTACTGCGTCCTGTAGACGATCTTGAACTAACAGTTCGCTCTGCTAACTGTCTGAAAGCAGAAGCGATTCACTACATCGGTGATCTAGTACAACGTACTGAGGTTGAGCTACTTAAAACGCCTAACCTTGGTAAAAAATCTCTTACTGAGATTAAAGACGTACTTGCGTCACGTGGTCTGTCTCTGGGTATGCGCCTAGAAAACTGGCCACCTGCATCAATCGCTGAAGATTAATCGATACTAGTTAGAAGGATTAGGTCATGCGCCATCGTAAGAGTGGTCGTCAACTCAACCGCAACAGCTCACATCGCAAAGCGATGTTCAGCAACATGGCTAGCTCTCTAGTACGTCATGAAGTTATCAAGACTACTTTGCCAAAAGCAAAAGAGCTACGTCGCGTAGTTGAGCCTTTGATTACACTAGCTAAGACTGACAGTGTTGCTAACCGTCGTCTAGCATTTGCACGTACTCGTGACAACGAAGTAGTTGCAAAACTATTTAACGAACTAGGTCCACGTTTTGCTGCTCGTCAGGGCGGTTACACTCGTATCCTAAAAGCTGGCTTCCGTGCTGGTGATAAAGCTCCAATGGCTTACATTGAGCTTGTAGATCGCCCAGCTGCTGAAGAAGCTGCTGAGTAATCAGTTCGTAAGAACGAGAAAGCCGAGCATTAGCTCGGCTTTTTTGTATCTGTAATTCAGTAAACCTTTATATCCAGCCTGCATTTATTTCAACCCATGCAGACTGGCAATTTAAAAAGTGATTATCACTTACGCTTATTTACTAGTATTCCACAACCCGCCCAACGAACTTAGAAGCCCTTCGCTAGCGCCTTGCTTGTTCAAGTAATCCAAGATGACTGGAGCAAACTGACTGATCATAGATGGGTCTAAACCTAACGTATCGAATGCACTTTTGACTGCACTGATATTCTCAATATTTCCTAGTAAGCTTTGTGCTCCTTGCAAGTTTGAAAGTCCAGGAATCAAAGACTGTAATTCACTACTATTTTCTTGCGAAAGCTGGCTTTGAGCCAAAGCGAGTAGCGCACCACTGCCTCCGGCTGCTTGCTCAGTGGATACTGGTAATTGGCTAGTTAGCATGTCTGTTAATGGAGATGACTCGGTGTTCAAGCTGCTGCCGACCATGTCCATCAGGCCACTTTCTTTACTTTTTTGAGTGACTGAATCTAAGAATGCGTGCGCACTACCAATGTTGATTGATAGGAGTGCTAGAGTTAGGAGTGTTTTACGCATAGTACCTCCAAAGGTTGAGCGTTTTTTAAAAGTGATTTTATTTTTAAAGGCTATCAGAGTGAAAGGTTCAGAGGTGAGAAAGTCTATTCAGTTTAGACAAAAAAACGGCGCTAGTGCGCCGTTTTATTTAATCATAATTGAAAATGGTTTCAATTAGATAATATCTAATAGTTCTACTTCGAAAACTAAAGCTGCAAATGGAGGGATAGCCGCACCAGCGCCACGCTCACCGTACGCAAGATCTTGTGGTACGTATAGCTTCCACTTAGAGCCAACAGGCATTAGTTGTAGTGCCTCTACCCAACCTTTGATTACACCTGTAACAGGGAATTCAGCAGGTTGACCGCGAGATACAGAGCTATCGAATACAGTACCGTCAGTTAGCTCACCGTGGTAGTGAACGCGAACTGAGCTTTCTGCTGTAGGAACTGCACCAGTACCTTCAGAAATGATTTCGTACTGAAGACCAGAGTCTAGAACGTTAACTTCAGGTCGTAGAGCGTTGTCTTTTAGGAACGCTTCGCCTTCTGCTGCCGCAATTTTTGCTGCTTCTTGGCGAGCTGTTTCTGCACGAGTGTGAAGTTCTTGTAGTGCTTTGTTGATTTCATCAATTTCGATTGATGGCATGTCACCAGTTAGTGCGGTTGCAATACCTGCTGCGATAGCATCAACGCTAAGACCTTCAAGACCAGAGCCTGCAAGTTGCTGACCCATTTGCAGACCAATGCCGTAGCTTGCTTTTTGTTCTGCAGTTTCAAATTTAATTTCAGACATGAATGTCGCTCTTATTAGGAGTGATAAAGGTAACAGGATATCAGTTTCGAGCTTAGGTTTAAATGATTGCGACCGAATGCTTAATTGAGGCGGCCAGGTTGTGACTTATCTCTTACTCCAAGTGAAATTTCTGCTAATTTAATCCCAATTCCATTTTAGTTTGGTGAAAAACATATACTCTCCGCGTCGGTATTTTTATACTGGCCGTAGAAGTATTAAGGGACTCATTACAATGAATCGTCGCAGAAAGAAAAAGCAGCAAGTCGACTATGTCGAATTGGTTAAACAAAAATTCGCTGCTATCGACTGGAAGCAGCCGTTCAACAAAGAGCAATGGTTGGAGCGTATACAGCCTGTTAAGCAGTTTTGGTTGCGTCTGCCTAAATTTCATCAGCGTGCTTTGATGGTCTTAGTGCCATTGATTCTGGTACTCCTTGTTATTCCTTTGCCTAATAAAACAGACCAGCCAGTTGAGCAGACTGAGGTCGATCATCAACGCGTAGCGATTGAGCTGAACGCGCAGAGTTTAAGCCAGCAGAGAACCTCTCAGAACTCTGGACCGAAATCTGAAGACTGGAAAGAGTACACGGTTAAAAATGGTGATACATTAGCGCAGGTTTTCAGAAGTAATCAGCTCTCTATGGCGGATCTTAGCGCTCTGGTCAAAATAGAAGGCAGTGATAAGCCGCTAAGCCAAATAAAGCAGGGACAGTTGATTCGCTTTAAGCTTAGTGACGAAGGTGAGTTAGATATGCTACAGCTGGAAAAAAGCGGGCGGTCCGTTATGTTTTTCCGTTTATCGGATGGGACCTTTGGACGTAACAAGTAAACGCTTCAAATGAAAAGACGCGAAGATATCGCGTCTTTTTAGTCAGTTTTTCATAGCGATTAGTTTTCATAGTAACCAATCGAGTTGAAGCTTATAGCGCTACGGACTCTTTCCGCATATCCACATGAGGGATACCATCTTCAAGATAGCACTCTGAGATAACCTTGAATCCATGACTAGCATAAAACTGGATGAGGTGTTCTTGAGCACCTATATCTATTGTCTGTCCTGGCCATAATGTTTCGCATTGTACCAAGGCCTTGTCCAATAACTTATGACCTAAGCCACCGCCTCGCGCGGTCTGCTTTGTCACCACTCGACCAATACTCACATTGTCATACGTCGTGCCTGCGGGCAGTAATCTTGCGCAAGCAACCAGTTCATCACCGTGATAGCCTATTAGATGATAAACGCCTTCCAGCGTGTCCTTACCATCAAGTTCAGGGTAAGGGCAGGTTTGTTCAACAACGAATACATCCACACGCAATTTCATCATTTCATACAGCTGTGTGGTTGTTAGCTGAGCAAAGGGCAAAGTAATCCAAGTGAGCATGTTGTTATCCGTAATGAGAATAGAGTGACTGACTTTACTTTGTTTTGAGCTCATACTCATTAACAAAGGTTAATTAGCACTGGTTTTCCCACCAAATCTGGTGATAATGTGCCCTCTTTCCATCTCACCTGAGGATATCCCCGTGAGCAAACAAGCATTCGATCAAGTTGGGCTGAACCCAGCGTTACTCGCCACACTTGATTCCCTGAACTATACCCACATGACGCCAATTCAAGCTTTGAGCTTGCCTGCAATCCTAAAACATCGTGATGTCATCGGGCAGGGTAAAACGGGCTCAGGTAAAACCGCTGCATTTGGTTTAGGGGTTTTATCGAACCTCAACGTCAAACGCTTTCGTGTCCAGTCATTAGTATTGTGTCCAACACGTGAGCTTGCAGACCAAGTAGCGAAGGAAATTCGTACTTTAGGTCGCGGCATTCATAATATTAAAGTGCTTACTCTCTGCGGTGGGATGCCAATGGGGCCACAAATTGGTTCGCTGGAGCATGGTGCGCATATCCTAGTTGGTACACCTGGTCGTATTTTGGATCACCTTGAGAAAGGCCGAATTGATCTTAGCGAACTGAATACCTTGGTGCTAGATGAAGCTGATCGCATGTTGGACATGGGTTTCCAAGACGCATTAGATGCAATCATCGATGCAGCGCCAAAGCAGCGCCAAACTCTACTTTTCAGTGCTACTTTTCCAGAGAAAATTGAGCAAATTGCGCAGCGTATAATGCAGACACCGGAAGTGATTAAGGTGGAATCGACGCATGATACCTCAAGCATTGCGCAGTACTTCTATAAAGTTGAAGGCTCGGAAGCACGTGATGAAGCGTTGGCGAATTTGCTGCTGACTCACCAGCCAGAGTCCGCGGTGGTTTTTTGTAATACCAAAAAAGAAGTGCAAAGTGTCGCAGATGAGTTGCATCACAAAGGATTCAGCGTTATCGATATCCATGGGGACTTAGAGCAGCGTGAACGCGACCAAGCATTGGTGCAGTTTGCTAACAAGAGTGTGTCTATCCTTGTTGCAACAGACGTTGCGGCGCGTGGCTTAGACGTTGATAATCTTGATGCTGTCTTTAACTTTGAGCTATCACGCGATCCTGAGGTTCATGTGCACCGTATTGGTCGTACAGGTCGTGCGGGTAGTAAAGGTTTAGCGTTTAGCTTTTTTGGTGAGAAAGACGGTTTACGTGTAGCTCGTATTGAAGAATACCTAGAGATGGACGTGGTACCAGCAACATTGCCTGCCAAATCAAATCAGCAGCCATACCAAGCGAAAATGGTGACGATTAACATTGATGGCGGTAAGAAACAGAAAGTACGACCGGGTGATATTTTAGGTTGTTTGACAGGAAAAAATGGTATTCCAGGCTCTCAAGTCGGAAAGATTCACCTATTCCCTGTGCGCGCTTATGTTGCCGTCGAAAAGTCTGTGGCTAAAAAGGCTCTACAAACCATTAGTAACGGCAAGATGAAAGGGCGCCAGTTCCGGGCGCGAATTCTTAAATAGCTCAAAAAAGAAAAAAGCTCTTCGTTTGAAGAGCTTTTTTCTTTTTTGAGTTTATTTGAGAGTGTGATCTTTGGTTAAGCGTGCTTTGATTCGACTCAAACTGATTGGCGTAATGCCCAGGTAGGCCGCAATTTGACTATCGGTAATACGTTGCTTTAAATCTGGGTAATGAGCGCAAAATAATTGATATCGTTCCTCTGGAGAGTAGAGCAACATAAAGCGTTCTTTATTCTCTTTATTAACCAGTTGGTTTTCGAGTAGCTTTAAGTAAATGGCGTGCTTTTCTGCTCGCCAGTGATGCAACGTTTCAATTGGCAAGCAAAATAGCTGACAAGCGCTCAGCGTTTCCAATAAGTAAGGCGAAGGTTGGTCCTTTATTATGCTCTCAAACCCGATAACCCAGTCCTTCTCCCAATAAAATTCTTTACTGAATTCTTTGCCGTGCTCCGTGAGATAGCTTGCGTGGCATAACCCCTCAATGATGAAGTAAAGGTGTGAGCTCAACTCCCCTTGGTGATTAAGAATGTGGCGTGTAGGCAGTTCGAGCAACTCACCATTTTCAATAAGTTGGTTTGCTTCTGTCTCTAAAAAGCCATGATTGACTAAGTCTGAAAAAAGATCGATGTGCATGTGATAACTCGGAAACGGTTTTCTTTATTTTAACGGGTTTTATTGATAACAAAAAAGCGGCTCATGAGAGCCGCTTAGTGTTGCTGTCAAATCAACCTTATTTATTCAGATCGATTTGATAAATTGCGAAACCAATGTCGTCTGTTGACACGCGTTTCATTGGGTATTGTCCTTTCTCTTTGATGAACTGCGCCGCTTTATCGCTAGGGGAGGTTTCGAAACGAATATCTAGCTTGTTATCGGACTTAATCGGTGCGAAAGACCAGTTGTTGTCAGCGCTTGGTGTCACTTCTCCTTTTTCTTCACTCACGCGAGAAATATAAGTGGCGACGACAGAGCGGTTTTCATCTGGTGCGTCAAATGCAATGAAATCTGGGCCTGTACCAGGGAAAGTATTGCTATAAGCACGGTAGTTATTGGTTGCGATGATGAAATCTTGCTTCGGATTGACAGGCTTACCATTGAACGTCAGATTCACAATGCGCTGAGAATCTGGATTAATCACTTTACAATCCGCATCGTACTTCGGCGGTTGGGTAACGTCGATTTGGTAGTTAACCCCATCAATAACATCGAAGTTGTACGTACGGAAATTATCCCAATCAATCAAAGATTGCGGTTTAGGATTGTTGATGTCGATGTGGTTGAATTGACCCGCACTGCACTCTAGCCATTCGCGAACTTCTTTACCTTTCACTTTCATCGCAACCAAGGTGTTTGGATATAAGTAAAGATCGGCCGCATTACGGAAGGTGAGCTGACCGGATTCTACTTCTGTAAAGTTATTCGGATCGTTCTTACGACCGCCGACTTTAAATGGTGCTGCCGCACTCAGTACTGGAATGTCAGAAAGGTCTGGGTCGCCTTGAATAAAGCGTTCTACGTAGTCTTTCTGAGCAAGGTTAACGATTTGAATGGTGGGGTCGTCCTGCACTAATGCCAAGAAGCTGTACATGACATCATTTGCTTTGCCGATTGGTTGGTTTACAAATTCACGAGTGCCTTTGTGATCTTCTTCTAACGCTTTCACAATATCTGCATCGGCTTTAGCTAATGACTTCTTATTTACTTTATCGAAGATAGGGCGTGCTTCTGCTTGGCCTTCGACGACTTGCCATCTGCCGTCTTTCTCTTTCAGCATCAAATCCATCACACCTACGTGACTTCCCCAGCGGCCCGGCATCACGGACGTTACACCATTGATGGTCCCTTTATCTATATCAACACCAGGTAGGTTTGCGAAGTCTTTCCCTGGGAAGACGGCGTGAGAGTGGCCAAAAGCAATCGCATCAATACCTTCAACTTCTGTGAGGTAGTAAACAGAGTTTTCAGCGCCTAGTTTGTATGGATCAGTAGAAATGCCTGAGTGTGGAATCGCCACAATAACGTCTGCGCCTTCTTTCTTCATCTGAGGAACCAGCTTTTTCGCTGTCTCAGTGATGTCTTCAGCGAAGACTTTTCCTTCTAGATTCTTCTTATCCCATACCATGATTTGTGGCGGGACGAAGCCGATGTAACCCACTTTGATTTCGTGGCTTTGACCATCAGTGTCTTTGAACGTGTGCGTTTTAATTAGATAAGGTTTGAAGTAGTGCTCGCCTGTCTTCTTGTCGAAAACGTTAGCACTAACATAAGGGAAGTTCGCACCGTCGATAGAGTTTTTCAGGAACTCAAGGCCGTAGTTGAATTCGTGGTTACCAATGTTACCCACATCGTAATCCAACTGGTTCATCGCTTTGTATACCGGGTGGATTTCGCCAGCGTTAATCCCTTTCGCCGCCATGTAATCGCCCATTGGGCTGCCCTGAATTAAATCACCGTTATCTATTAGTACCGCGTTTTCTGTCTCGGACTTAGCTTGTTTCACTATTGTCGCTGCGCGACTTAAACCGATTTGCTGTGATGGTTGGTCTTTGTAGTAATCGTAATCCATCACGTTGGTGTGAATGTCGGTGGTTTCGATAATACGAAGCTTGATGGTATCGGCCATTGCTGGGCCAGCAAGCGTTAGCATGCCACTTAATACTGCGAGGGAAATAGGATGAACTGCCACTTTCATTTGGTGCTCCAATTCAATGATAAGGGGAAATCGTACTGCGTAATGTATCAAACACAGATGCAACTCGATGATAAAGATACAGAAAACTGTGAACATTAATCAGTTTACTGAACCTTATTCATATTAACCGCCGACTTTTTCACGCTTTTGAATGAGACCAAACAAAAACTTCTTAGCAGATTTTTGAATAAAAAATGAAATTTTAGAATTTCAGGTAATATAAACGCCCCGCCATAATGCTTGCATAACGATATCAATGGACGATGAGCAAGCACATGGCAACGAACGATTCAGTCACTTCTTTTCCTAAACCAAAGCCCCGGTTAGTTTCTGACAACCCAGTCGCTGGTGTTACTCGTTTTGCAAAGCAATCGCTACAGCCTGGTGAAGTCGCCTTAGTAGGTGCAGGACCAGGCGATCCTGAACTTCTGACGGTGAAAGCACTGAACTGCTTGCAGCAAGCTGACGTGGTTTTGTATGACTATTTGGTGTCTGAAGAAATCATGGCATTGATTCCAAGCGATACGATTTTGGTGTGCGTTGGGAAGCGAGCTGGGCATCACAGTGTGCCGCAGGAGAAGACGAATCAGCTTTTGGTGGATTTTGCCAAGCAGGGCTACAAAGTAGTGCGCATTAAAGGTGGGGATCCGTTTGTATTCGGTCGTGGTGGTGAAGAGTTAGAAGTGCTTGCTGATGCCGGCGTTCGTTTTCAAGTTGTCCCTGGCATTACCGCAGCTGCTGGCGCAACCGCTTATGCTGGTATTCCACTGACTCATCGTGATTATGCGCAATCGGCCATCTTTGTGACTGGCCACTTGAAAGAAGAAAGTGATGAGATGGATTGGTCCACGTTGGCACGTGGGAATCAGACTTTAGTGATCTACATGGGGCTGATGAAATCACACTATATTCAGAATCAACTCATTAAGCATGGTCGTTCAGCGTCGACTCCGATTGCCATTATTGAGCGTGGCACGCAGATTCAACAAAAAGTATTTACGGGAGAACTCTCCCAACTCTCTGATTTATCGAAGGAAGTACAGTCGCCATCTTTGATTGTTGTCGGAGAGGTAGTGCGGCTGTCTCAAAAGTTAGACTGGTTTTTGTCTAGTACTGAATTCAACAAAAGTGCTATTGCCAACTCCATATAATTTCAGACCAAAGATTAGAGACGTAATGCGCCTTCAAGCTTAAAAAGGAAATACAAAACATGGACCAACAACGTTTAACTCACCTTAAACAACTCGAAGCGGAGAGTATCCATATTATCCGCGAAGTTGCGGCTGAGTTTGATAACCCAGTCATGATGTATTCGATTGGTAAAGACTCATCAGTGATGCTGCACCTAGCGCGTAAAGCTTTTTACCCAGGTAAGATTCCATTTCCATTGCTGCATGTCGACACCGATTGGAAGTTCCGCGAGATGATTGAATTTCGTGATCGCACCGCGGCCAAATACGGTTTTGAGCTTTTGGTACATAAGAATCCAGAAGGTCTAGCCATGGGCTGTAGTCCGTTTGTTCATGGTTCTTCTAAGCACACTGACATCATGAAGACCCAAGGCTTAAAACAAGCGCTGAACAAGTACGGTTTTGATGCGGCCTTTGGTGGCGCGCGCCGCGACGAAGAGAAATCACGGGCGAAAGAGCGCGTGTATTCATTCCGCGATAAGAACCATACATGGGACCCTAAAAACCAACGTCCTGAGCTATGGAAGACCTACAACGGTCAGGTCAATAAGGGTGAGAGCATTCGTGTATTCCCACTGTCTAACTGGACTGAGCTTGATATCTGGCAATACATCTATTTAGAAAACATCGAGATCGTGCCGCTTTACCTCGCGGACAAACGCCCAGTTGTTGAACGCGATGGCATGCTGATCATGGTTGATGATGATCGTATGGAGCTTCAACCGGGTGAAGTGATTGAAGAGAAGAGTGTGCGCTTCCGTACCCTTGGTTGTTATCCATTGACTGGTGCCATCGAGTCTGAAGCAAACACTTTAACTGGCATTATTGAAGAGATGCTGGTGGCAACGTCGAGTGAGCGCCAAGGCCGAGCGATCGACCACGATCAGTCAGGATCGATGGAGCTTAAGAAACGTCAAGGTTACTTCTAAAGGATCTAAGGAAAGATAATGAACAGTGCAGTTGAAGCTCAATTAGCCGAGCTTGGTATCGAAGGCTATTTAACACAACACCAGTACAAGTCGTTACTTAGATTCTTGACTTGTGGCTCGGTGGATGACGGTAAAAGTACATTAATTGGTCGCTTACTCCATGACTCAAAACAAATTTATGAAGATCAGCTAGCGGCAGTGCATTCAGACAGCCAACGTGTGGGCACCACGGGTGAAAAGCCTGACCTTGCGTTGTTGGTCGATGGCTTACAAGCTGAGCGCGAGCAGGGGATCACGATTGATGTGGCTTACCGCTATTTCTCGACGCAGAAACGTAAATTCATCATTGCAGATACTCCTGGACACGAGCAGTACACACGTAACATGGCTACAGGTGCATCGACTTGTGACTTAGCTGTGATTCTGGTTGATGCACGTAAGGGCATTCTCGATCAAACTCGTCGTCACTCTTTCATTTCCAACCTGTTGGGTTTGAAGCACTTTGTTGTGGCGATCAACAAGATGGACTTAGTGGATTACTCCCAAGAGCGCTTTGAAGAGATCCGCGATGAGTATCTGAAGTTCTCTGAGAATCTGACTGGGGATATTGATATTCAAATCATCCCGATCTCAGCGCTTGAAGGGGACAATGTGGTGGATAAAGGCCAAAACCTGACTTGGTTTAAAGGCCCATCATTGCTTGAGCTTCTTGAAACGGTCGATGTGGATCAAGAAAAAGGCGCGGGTGAATTCCGCTTCCCTGTGCAATACGTTAATCGTCCTAACCTCGATTTCCGTGGTTTTGCGGGGACCATTTCTTCTGGTTCGATCAAAGTCGGTGATGCCATTAAAGCATTGCCATCGGGTAAAACGTCAACTGTGGCACGTATTGTGACCTTTGATGGTGATATCGAAGAAGCTCGTGCTGGATTAGCTGTCACTCTGACGCTAAGCGATGAGATCGATATTAGCCGTGGCGACTTAATTGTTCTAGATAATGCTCAAGTGGAAACCACAAACCATTTGCTTGCCGATGTGGTGTGGATGACTGAGCAACCCCTGCAACCGGGTTGTGACTATGACATCAAAATCGCAGGTAAGAAAACCGTAGGTCATGTTGAAGCGATTCGTCATCAATATGACATTAATAATCTCTCGACTCATAGCTCGGCAGAGCTGCCATTGAATGGTATTGGTTTGTGTGAATGGTCTCTTAATGAGTCAGTCGCGCTGGACAATTATCAAGACTGTGCAGATACCGGTGGCTTTATCATTATCGATCGTCTGACAAACGTGACGGTTGGTGCTGGCATGGTTAAAGAGAGCCTCGCCGTGGTTGAGCGCGATTTGACGGACATCTCTGCGTTTGAAGTTGAGCTTAATGCGCTTGTCCGTAAACACTTCCCACACTGGGAAGCAAAAGACGTCAGCCAGTTTCTGAAAAAGTAACTGGCTTACCCAAGTACGATAATTTCAGGCTCTGTCTGCTG
Source organism: Vibrio sp. 779(2023) (assembly GCF_033344285.1). NCBI lineage: Bacteria > Pseudomonadati > Pseudomonadota > Gammaproteobacteria > Vibrionales > Vibrionaceae > Vibrio > Vibrio sp. 779(2023). The sequence continues at coordinate 266,337 of NZ_JAWPOM010000002.1, read as the reverse complement.
TTGTACTTGGGGCGTCGCTACCTAACTGAATTGCGAAATGTCGTTAGGTATTCTCCTAATACCAGAGTGCTTCGGTGGAGCCCAAGAAAACCGAGCATTCTGATGTTCTTTTCGCTTGCGCTGATTTTTGTCTGTTTACTCGTTTGTCGGTGTCTCATGGATAAATGAGTCGTTGTTGTGCTCTTTAGGGCTATTTGGTAAGGAAAGGCTATGTGGGAACAAGGGTTTGTGTTAGCGATTTTGCTTGGCATTATCACTTGCTTGCTTGTCACGAAAATTAAGCCTAGTTATGTCTTTGCGGGTGCCGCTTTTATTGCATTCATGGCTGGGATGATGGATTCAGCCACTATCGCATCCAATTTTACCAACTCTTCATTGTTAACCCTGGTTCTATTGATTCTTGCATCCTGTGCTCTAGAAAAAACACTGCTGATCAGTTGGGTGAGCCGAAGTATCTCTGAGGGCCAGTTAGGCAGCGTGATTGCTAAGCTCGGTGTGTCGACCGCCTTGCTTTCTTCATTTACGAATAATACCGCTGTGGTTGTCTCATTGATTGGGGCGATTAAGCGTAATCAGCAGCATGCACCTTCGAAATTACTTATTCCCTTGTCTTACGCCGCCATTTTTGGTGGCACGTTAACTTTGATTGGTACGTCGACTAACTTAATCATCAACAGCTTTGTCGAAGACGCAGGCTTACCGAGCCTGAGCTTTTTTACACCCACGATGATAGGTTTGGCTGTGCTGGTGGGAGGGATGCTGATTCTTATCCCGCTCAGCTACTTGCTACCGAATTATGATGATCAAAACCAAGAAGATTTACCTTACTTTCTTGAGTCTCGCGTTGAGCCAGGCTCACCGTTAGTTGGGCGTACGATCAGCGAGAATAATTTACGTGCGCTGCGCAAACTGTTTCTTGCAGAAGTGGTGCGCGATGGTGTTACTGTTTCTTCTGTGGGACCGGATTTTGTGCTCAATGCAAAAGACCGCCTGTTATTTTGTGGCGATGTTGAGAGCGTCGCGACCCTGCAAGAAATTCCGGGCCTCAAGTTGTTTGGTCAGCAGCACTTAAATGGGCAAAACTTTATCGAAGTTGTGGTGAGCTCGTCGGCGACGTTTTGCTACAAAACCCTCAAAGAGAGCCGATTCCGCGACCGATTCGATGCCGTTGTTGTGGCGATTCGCCGAGGCCACGAACGCCTAGAAGGTGGCTTGGGTAGCATTACCTTAGCGCCAGGGGACACGTTAGTTCTGGTTCCAGGCAAGCGTTTTGAGTCTGAACGCCGAGCTCATCGTAAAGAGTTTGTTTTAGTGCATGACTTGGACTCTAGCGCTCGGCTTGATACTAATAAGTCTTCCATTGTATTACTGGGCTTTGCAGCCGTAATTGGATGCGCTCTATTAGAGTTAGTACCGATTATTAAAGGTCTAGCTGCGTACCTTATCGCGCTTATTGCGTTTGGTATTGTGCAGATTTCAGAACTGCGCCGCCGTTTTCCGATTGATATCGTCGTGATTGTCGGTTCCGCTTTGTCTATTGCTCAACTGATGATCTCTTCTGGATTGTCAGAAAGAATGGGAGTGATGTTTATTGAAGCGTTTAATGGCTGGGGAGTATTTGGTGCCTTGGTGGCGACTTATATCATGACATTGGTACTCACTGAATTGGTGACAAACAATGCCGCGGCTGCGCTTTCTTTTCCTATCGGCTATAGCATGGCGGTGGGTTATGGCGTGGATCCGATGCCATTCATCATGGCGGTTTTGTTCGGCGCGAGTGCGAGCTTTATCTCTCCCTACGGTTACCAAACTAACCTGCTGGTGTACAGCGTAGGAAATTACAAATTGACCGACTACGTGAGAATTGGAGTGCCAATTTCGATTGTGTACTCTGTATTAGTACTTACTTTGATCCCGGTCTTTTTCCCGTTTTAATTCCGATATTTACAAGGATACGTTATGACTGCCGAAACGACGGTAAAAGATGAAAACATTGTTTGGCACCAGCATTCGGTTGATAAACAGTTTCGTGCTGAATTAAAGAAGCAAAAACCTGCCGTATTGTGGTTCACTGGTTTATCTGGAGCGGGTAAATCAACCGTAGCTGGGGCGTTGGAAAATCGCCTTGCAGCATTGGGTTACCACACCTATTTATTGGATGGTGACAATGTACGACATGGTTTGTGTAGCGATTTAGGTTTTTCTGAACAGGACCGTCGCGAGAACATTCGTCGCATTGGTGAACTGGCGAAGTTGATGGCAGATGCGGGTTTAATTGTTCTGTCGGCGTTTATTTCACCGCATCGTGCAGAGCGGAAGTTAGTGCGCGATTTATTGCCAGAAGGCGAGTTTATCGAAGTGTATGTCAATGCATCTCTAGAGGTTTGCGAAGGTCGAGATCCTAAGGGTTTATACCGTAAAGCCCGTGCGGGAGAGATTCCTAATTTCACTGGTATTGATTCGGAATATCAAGCGCCAGAGAACCCTGAAATCGATTTGCCCGCGGGAGAAAAGAGTGTCGATGAGCTGGTGGATTTGTGCTTAATCGATCTTAAACAACGCGGTGTGATTCGATAAAAAAGCATTTAGATCATAGGTGAACAAATGCTTCTCAAGCTGGCTAGACGGTATGATGAACCGTACTTTTAGCTTCACTATGGACACTAAACCTATGATTTAACAGTGCAAGCATTTGATCGTAGTATTCGGCATGTGGTTTGTTTCCGAGTAAGGTACAGAGCTCATTACCTGTCGGTGTGAAGCGGTAATATAAAAGGCGGACACCTTTGCTGTTTACGTTCAGTGATAAGTTTTTACCTTGGTAGGTGAGGACCAACGGTGTCTCGATACTAATTTCGCCAGATTCAAGTTCGGCACTGTGCAGCAGCCCTAATTCAATTAAGAGCAACAAGCTTGAATACGGCAGTTGAAAACTTCCCATATTTAGGCTGTTAGCGACGTCTCGCTTGCCGAAGCTAAATATGCCTCCTTGCGCTTTGTAACCAATCAGCAGTTTTCTGCTGTGATCCCCTCCAAAACTGCACGCTAAAGAGGCGGCTCTTTGCAGAGTTTGTGCTTCCTTTGGTGACATATCCTTGAGGGTTTTCAACGCTTTCATGGACGTTGAACCCGGATTGGTCACTTCACGCTTCATCACTTGAGCCCATAGCTTTTGCATCGCGCTGTTATGGATGTCTTGAGCCATCTCAAAAAATCGATGCAACCAATCTTGGTCTGGCTCTCCCGCTGTCTCATCTCGGCATGAACTGTGCGCTAATTTTAAAATCTGTTCTAAGTTTTTTTGTCGCTGTTCTTGGCGTCTTTGCTCTCGCAATTGGGCTCTTTCAAACGCAGATTTGGCTGGCGGTTCGGTTTGCAGTAAGGCGTCAAGACCGTGTATTTGGGCTATGGTTTTTACCTTACTAGCACTGTCTTTTATGTAGCCTTGTTTCTTTTCTTGTTGCGTATTTTTTTTTGTGTCTGACTGATGTTCGATGACAACAGGTTGCTTTGTCGGGTCTGCCATTCGTTTTCCTACCAAGAACTGCGCGGTTCGCACGTTTAAATTTACACCTTATCTGACCAAGCGACCAGACAGGAGTTCTCAGTTTTTGAACGAATAGGGCTATTCAAAATGATAATGAGTTGTTAAAATTGTTATCGTTATTTTGGAGGGGCTATGAAGTTCTCAGAAGCAGGTAAACTCAAAAAGCACCTGTCGATAGCGTTTCTTTTGGTTATTTATGTGGGCGTATTAGCGTATTTATCTCGTTATATCGTGTAGCACAAAGCTAAAAAAGGCGCCAGTGTGACGCCTTAGGTGTAGCGAGGCTTATCGACGACTTAAATTACATATCGTCGTAGGCTTCTATTTCTGATCCCTCAATAACGTAAGCCGTTTCTGCCAGTTCGTGGTTTATCGTCTCGGTTTTCAACGTTCCAACCACATATATAACATCCCACAACTCTTGAACAGGCGCGCCTTTCGGAAACTTCACGTAAATGATCTGGTTTGGAGGCGGTGGTGGCACGTGAATACAAGCTCCAAAATATGGCACCAATAAAAATTCGGTGACGGTATCGGCATCACCTTCAAGTGGGATAACAAACCCTGGAATTTTAACTTGGCTTCCGTTCAGTTCTGGTCGAACGTTACCAATCTTGGACTGCTGGGCTGCGCCACCACTGTGATCAGATGCAGGCATGCCTATACTGTCGAACAATTTACGCTCTTTTTCTGGAACAAGGTCAATCCAGTCAAGCTTTAATGGTTCTTCGCTGGCCATAACAGGCGCTGTGAATGCGACGACCAGCAAGCAACTTGCGAGTATTTTTTTCCACATTTTATTAAATCCTTATTGTCATTCCGTCACTCAGTGACTGTCGGTAGGCGCGGAGTGCGGGAATGAAACCAATCACAATACCAGCGCATTGTACGAAACCTAATAGCATCCACTCATAAGTAGATAAGATGCTTAAGGTGAGATGTATTCCATAGTGCTGTTGGATGATCGGCTGCGCGATAGCCAGAATGGCATACAGCCCAGTAACGCCAGTAATAATACCAGCAGCAGTGAGCAAGCTAGCTTCACTAATTAATAGTGAGAAAACATGACGAGGCCTTGCTCCCATGGCTCGCAAAATCGCCATTTCACGGCGGCGTTCCTGTAGGCTAGTTAATAGACTGCTTAACATACCTAACAACCCTGCGATCACGACAAAACCAGATACTGCCATTAGGGCTTGCTCTGCAACCGACATCATTCCCCATAACTCATGCAACGCAACGCCGGGCATAATGGCGCTGAGCGGCTCTTTGGGGTAGGTGTTAATTTGTCTTTGCAGGGCGAAAGTTTGAATACGAGATTTCAAACCAACGAGCATAGCGGTAATTTGTTTGGGCTGAAAGTCTCTGTTTTTGAGATCTTGTGCCTTGGGTGTCGGGCCCAAACGCGCACCACTTTCCCATCCGACGTGAATGGCTTCGATGGCTTCCAATGATACATGGACAGTTTTGTCGACTGGTGTTCCTGTAGGTGCAAGGATACCGACAACTTTAAATGGCAGATTGTCATGACGGCTAAAGCCAACGTCGCTAATGCCGTGGGCAATGATGATTTCGCTACCGATATCATAACCAAGTTGTTTAGCGACATCAGAACCTAGCACGGTTTCAAATAAACCATTGAATTCTCTACCCTTGCTAAATGTTAGTGGTTGCTTACTTCCAAACTTGTAATGCTCAAAGTAACTGTGATTGGTTCCCATAACTCGGAAGCCTTTATGCGAGTCGCCAAGCGAGATTGGAATAGCCCAATCGACTGAACGATGGTTGGCAAACTCTTGGTAGCTTTTCCAATCGATGTTGTTGGTCGCATTACCAATACGAAACACAGAATAGAGCAATAGGTTCACTTGCCCAGAGCGTCCACCAATAATGAGGTCAGTGCCTGAAATTGTATTGGCGAAGCTATCCTTGGCTTGAGTTCGGATACGCTCGACGCCCAAGAGGAGTACCACTGAAATCGCAACGGTCATGATGGTTAGAATTGCCGTCGCTTTGCGGTTCATCAAGCTTTTCCAGGCGAGCTTTACTACAGCACTCATGATATGGCTCCTAGGCTAGATACTTGATTAATGTCGGGTAGATTGAGCGTGCGATCGAATAAGGGTTCGAGTGTTGGGTCGTGGCTAACGAATACCAGTGTGGCATTGGCTTGATTCGCTTGCTCCATAAGGAGCTCAATAAATGCTTTACGATTGTCATAGTCTAAAGCTGAGGTTGGTTCGTCAGCGATCACTAACTCTGGATGTCCTATCAGAGCTCGAGCCGCAGCCACACGTTGTTGTTGACCAATACTCAATTCAGAGACAGGGCGTGTATGAAGCTCGTTTGGCAAGTGCAGTCGTTCTAGTAGGGCCTGAGCCTGTTCATTTAACGTTTGAGATGAGGCACCTAAATGGGCACGGTCACGTCGTATTTTACTGAACTGACATGGCAATAATACGTTTTCAAGTACGTTAAGGTACGGCAATAAATTGAACTGTTGAAAGATGTAGCCAATATGATTGGCGCGAAAGCGGTCTCTCTGACTGGCACTTAAACTAGCAAGGTCAGTATCGAGAACAGATAGAGAGCCTGAAGTTAATGTGTTAATCCCCGTCAACAAAGCGAGCAAGGTCGATTTACCGCAGCCACTTGGACCTTTGATAAACACATGCTCGCCTTGTGTAATGTGTAATTTGGGGATGTGGATGGTTGGGTTGGTTGAACCGGGCCAGAAAAATTGGGCATCCTCTAGCTCGACAACATTTGGTGTGGTTTCAGTCATATTAAATCACCAAAGCTGTGGCGTGTAAGTGGGTACTTACACGCCACTCGTGTTATTTGATTACGATTTGGGTGTTATCTTTGCTTAATTTAATTGCTGATTGCATGGTATCAGTGAATATATTGACGCTGATGGACTCTGTAGTTGGGAATTGGTTAAACCAATCGGTTTGGATTTGGCTAAGCTGATTAACTTGTTCGCAATTGAAGCGATATTGCACCGAAAATTCACCGTGACCGCCATGATCGTGCGCCTCATCATGAGCGTCATGGTGGTCATGTTTATCATGATGTTCATTATGATCATGGTGTTCGTGCCCTTCATGATCGTGATGTGCATGGTCATCATGGTCGTGCTCACTATGATCATGTTCCTCATGAGTTTCGCTTAGGTTGTGGCTCACGTAAGCTTCTTCAATATTACAATCAGCTTGTGAGTTAATAGCGAACAATGCGTTGCTGTCTTCGAGTGTAGCGACGGCTTGTTTAAGCGCTTGCTCTTGTTGCGCGTTTTCTGGAGCATGTTCGAAACCCACAACATCAGCTCCAGGAGCTGTGATCTCTACTAACAGATCTTTGCCATCTTGGGCGATATTAAACTCGACGTGACCATGCACATGAGCACCATGCTGGCGGTATTCGTTTGCATTCGCTGCTGTCGATAAAGTGAGGCCAATAGCAAGGGCTAAAACGTGTTTTGATGACATTGTATTTTTCCTAATTTTACTGGCATTAACCAAAGGCGGTATTGCTCAGATTCGAGTTTCACTAAGTTATTGTTCCCTGACACACTAGGTGCGGAAATGAACTCAATAATTTTGAGTGTGGAATAGTTTGGAAATTAAGCAAAATAAGGAGGGGCACGAGCAGCGCCAAGAACTTCTTCGCCGTACACGAGATGCAAAAAAACATGATGATGCTGGGCGCGCGTAAAAGTCGGTGTAGAGAGGGTAGGTTGTACCTTTGCTATACCGTGCTGAACACCAGAAAATAATTGGCAATGATGATGGGTATGATGGTCGGGCGTCAGATCGACTTGATGAAGTACAACCGCAAAGTTCCAAGCGATCAGCAACGCAACACTGAAAAATAAAGCAGTGCGATACCAATATCTTAGTGTTTTTTGCTGGTGGTGGTACATCTGAGCTCCTCTTACCGACTGTTATAATATAACACCCATAATGAATAAAAGTTCACTCTTTTGTTGGCTAGCAGAAAAATTTAACTCCACACATACGTGCCGAAAAATATTGGTAATACTCTCTGATGGAAGTGTCGCACTTATAAAGAGCAGAGTTATCACTGCCCATGCTTCTAATCAAATTCATATAGCTCCTTACAACAAGAGCAAGGAGCCATTCAATGAAGCTAGATGTTCTGTTTAATAAGCTCAATGACTTTTGTTATCTCATCTTGCTCAAGTGCGCCCTCTTTGACGAACAGAATTTTGCCCGTTTTGTCTTGAACAATAATGGCCGAACTTTCTTCTTTCAGGTCCCAAGTATTAGCAACTACGCCATTTTCATCAAGAACCATGGATGACCAAGGAAACTCTTTTTTACTGTCTTGAGCTGAAGACTTCACGAAAGAGCCTGTCCCCCAAATTGCATCATCTTGGTTGATGATAGTCGTCGTCTGGTAGCTTTCTTGTGGAAAATTTGCCGCTGTTATTGCTGACATTAAAGGGGCATTCATCTCTTTTGAACTGCTACGGCCTGCAATGGCTTGAATGACACGAACTTTGCCTTGCATATGTTGAGTTGCCCAGGGGTGGTATGCAACGCCTTCGCCTTGTAAAACAATCTCGCCGTAAGCGGCAACATTGACAGGAGGAACGCTTTTTCCCACTGACAAGTTGTGTGCAAAGGTCAAGCTTGGCGTTAAGGCCAGTAATAGAGGTAGGAGAGTCTTAGTTTTCATATTGTTATATTCCGTACGAGGTTTGGAAGCTTCCAGTATATATCCAGATCCTAGAAATTTGTAGGACCGTTGATAACATTTATTTAACGTATGGAGTGGTGTAATCTTGCGTTATATTTAGAATTTGCTAAAATGAGTTCCGTCGCAAATTGCGCATTAAGATTGCAGAGGAAAAATAAGCAATCCGTGTTTTCTCAAAGGAATTGAGGTGAGTTATGCTACGTGAGTTTGCTGTATACCGACCATTACAAGTGGCCCGTTTTGTTAAAACGTTGTTCAAAGGTCAATTTTTTATTGTTGGGGTTGGCTGTTTTCAGTTCGACAATGGCAAAGTGTTACTACCTGACGTCAACGATCATAAAAGGCTCACCATCTTTAAAGAAGTCAACCAAGTGATAGCATCATTATCGGCTTAGTTAGCTTGGTACCCACTTAGATTTAGAAAAGAGCGACCATATCGGTCGCTCTTTTTGTTGCTGGTTAGGTTTATCCTTGGAGGCTTGGTGGGAAGCAAACTCCCGTTCCTCCGATGCCACAGTAACCATCAGGGTTTTTCGCCAAATATTGCTGGTGGTAGGTTTCCGCAAAGTAATACGGACCTGCTGGTTGTATTTCGGTGGTGATGTTCGCGCGCTGCTCTTCTTGCAGTGCTTGCTGATACAAGAGTTTCGATTTCTCTGCGCTCTCGAGTTGCTCCGTCGAATAAGTGTAAATTGCAGAACGATATTGAGTACCTAAGTCGTTACCTTGACGCATTCCCTGAGTTGGGTCGTGTTTTTCCCAAAAAACAGCCAGTAGCTTTTCTAATGAGATGACGCGTTCATCGAAAACGACTCGTACGACTTCTGTATGACCCGTTTTACCCGTACAGACTTCTTCATACGTGGGATTGGGTGTGTAACCCCCAGCGTAACCGACTGAAGTAGATACAACGCCGTCGAGTTGCCAAAATACGCGCTCAGCGCCCCAAAAACAGCCCATTCCGAGCAAGATCTGCTGTTGGTGTGACGTCAGAGGCGCCTTTAGGTTAGATTTATTTACAAAATGATGATCGTCAATCTGCATTGGTTGATCTCTACCTGGCAAGGCATCTTCTATACTGATCAATGTTTGTTTGTTGAGCATGGTATTTGTCCTTCAATACGTGTCTTAAATTTGCGAACTTTTTCATTTCGTCTGTATCTGATGCTGTGATGACATAGACCGCGTTAAACCTATTAATATTACAGACTTAGAATCTAATTGGCGTTATCATTATTTACGTTTACTTAACCTCATTCAGCCATAAAAGCATGATAAAAAAAGCTCTCCCCACCATTGTTGGCCTGTTTGCCTTTTCTCATGGTGCCTATGCCGATGTTTCTTTGACTTTGAAAGGCATTGATGGCGCTTTAGAAGAGAATGTCAGTGCGTATCTATCATCTATTCCAGAGAAGGATTACTCCACTTCTCTGCGTTTTCAAGCGAGATTAGATCAAAGTATCACTGAAGCGCTTAACGCGCTTGGGTATTATCATGCAAAAATTTCATACTCTATTCCTGAAGCGAATGATGAGTTAATTGTGCTCATCAAGCCGGGCTTGCCAGTGAAAGTGAAAGTCATGGATGTGGTCATCACTGGAGAGGCTAAGGACGATGAAGAGTTTGCAAAACTTATTGAGCGCTCTCCGCTAAAAGTTGGTCAAGTTTTGAATCAAGGCCAATACGACACCCTTAAGTCAGGCATTCGTAACTTGGCGCTTCAGCGTGGTTACTTCAATGGTGAGTTTACGCTAAGTCGATTAGAGGTTATCCCTGATCTGAACGAAGCTAATGTCCGTTTGCACTACAGCAGTGGAATACGTTTCAATTTTGGCGACGTTTCTTTTATTGGCAACCACATCTGGGAAGACCGTGTCGCATCACTACAACCTTTTAAAGAGGGGGACCCATACAACGTTTCGAAGCTGGGCGAGTTTAACCAGAAGCTATCAAATACGGAGTGGTTTTCCTCAGTTTTTGTTGAGCCTGAATTGGATAGGCTTGATGATGGCCGAGACTTGCCAATTAAAGTGTCTTTATCTCCTGCTTCGAAGAATCAGATCGAGACGGGTATTGGTTACTCAACGGATGTCGGCGTTCGAGGAACGTTGAAGTGGAAGAAACCTTGGGTGAGCTCCCGAGGACACAGTTTCAACACCGCTTTATCCCTATCTAAGCCAGAGCAAACCGTGACTGCTTCTTACAAAATTCCTTTAGAAGATGTCGCTAACGATTATTATCAAGTTCAATATGGGCTTAAAAACCTAGACAACCGTGACACGCAGAGTATCGAGTCTAACCTTGCAGTGGAGCGTCATTGGTTAGCAGACGGTGGTTGGCATAATACCGTTTATGTTCGTCATTTGTACGAGAGCTTTACGCAAGGTTTACAAGATGATGAATTCAACTTCGTACTTCCAGGTGCGACATTTTCTCGGACTAGGGTTCGAGGGGGCAATATGCCAATGTGGGGAGACAAGCAAAGCATCACTATTGAGTATGGTGATACCGCTATGCTTTCTGAAACTAGAGTGCTCCGCTTAATTGGCTCGACTTCTTGGATTCGTGGTATTGGAGAGAATCATCGTGGTTTGTTCCGCTTAGAAGGTGGTGCGAATATTACCGATGAACTTGAAAAACTATCACCGTCGCTGCGTTTCTTCGCTGGTGGTGACAATAATATTCGTGGTTACGGCTATGAATCTATTTCACCTGTGGATGAGAGTGGCGCCCTGACGGGGGGTAAATACATTGTTAGCAGTACATTAGAATACCAATATCGTGTTTATGGAAACTGGTGGGCTGCAACGTTTTACGATATTGGTGATGCGTTTAATGAAACACCAGATTGGAAATCAGGTGCTGGTGTTGGTATCCGCTGGGCGTCTCCGGTGGGCCCTGTTAGTTTTGATTTTGCATGGGGGTTGGATGCAAAACCAGAACGAGAGTTTCGTATCCACTTCTCATTGGGGCCTGAGCTATGATCAAAATGATGTTTAAGTGGACCAAATGGCTGTCGCTCAGTTTGATTGGTCTATTGTTGTTGCTCATCATTATTGTCGCGACAGTTTTATTTACCCACCCAGGCCTCAAATTTGCCTTGTGGGGAGCCGAAAAAGCACTACCACAATTGCAGATTGAAAAAGTGCAGGGTTCATTGTTTCCTCGCTTCGAACTGCATAACGTCAGTTTTGTCGATGAGTCTTTGAATATCGACGCCAAAGTCGAGCGTTTAGCATTGGCAGTGAACTTCCGCTGTTTCTTTGACCCTAAGGTCTGTGTCGATGAGTTAAGACTGCAGGGGCTTGACTTTAAGATGCCAGAGCTACCGCCAGCAAGCGAGGAGCAAGAGGAAACACCACCACTGCGTTCTATCAGTACGCCAGTGCCAATTTTTGTTAATAAAGTCAGCTTTAATGACATCAATGTCAATGTGCTGGGCAATCAAATTGATTGGCAAACATTCTCGACCGCTTTGTCGATGCAGGGTGATCGTTTGGTGATCGCACCTACCGCGTTGAAAGACATTAATGTGGCTTTAGCACCAAGTGAGGCTGAACCTGAAGCGGCTGCCGAGGAGCCGAAAGAAACTGACGTTACGCCGCAAGATATTGTGTTACCCGAAGTATGGATTCCACTGACGGTTGAAGCGCGTCGTCTTGATATTCACAATTTCAAACTGGCGGGTGAAACGCCAGTGATCGTCAATCATCTTGGTTTGGTTGCAAGAGCAGGCGGTGAACGTGTTGATGTCAAAACGTTAGAGCTCGACATGCCAGAAGTGGAAGGCAAGTTGAGCACACAAGTGACGCTTTCTTCTGATTACCCTATCAAAGCGCAATTGGACGCGTTAGTGAAGCAAGCGGATGCGAAGGGACAAAAACTGTCGCTTTCGGTCTCGGGTTCGGTTGGTGATTTGTCACTAAATGCTACGCTTTCTGAGCTTGTACAAGCGGAGATCAAAGGTGATATTCAACCGCTTAAAACGCAGTTACCGTTTGATGTCGCGATTAAAAATGTACAGGCGCAATGGCCGCTATTTGGACAAAGCGATTACCAGGTTTCTGTACCAAGCTTGGCGGCAAAAGGCTCACTTGATGGCTACGAAGTCGCATTAGAAACCAAAGCTTCGGGCAAAGATATTCCCGCCGTTGATGTCGCACTAAACGGCAAAGGTACGTTAGAGCAAATTGACCTCGAAAGCCTTGTAGTGAAAACCTTAGGGGGCGAACTCTCTGGGAAAGTCATGGCCAATTGGGCCGCGCCAATCAACTGGCAAGCTGACTTAAACCTGAAGAACATTCAACCAGGATTGCAGTGGAAAGAAGCCGAAGGGGATATCAGCGGTAATCTTTCGACTTCGGGGTCGTTAACAGAACAAGGCGGTTGGCAAGTCAGTTTGCCTAAGTTAGACATTGACGGCATTTTGCGAGGGTATCCGCTGAATGTTGAAGGGCAACTTGAAGCGTCTGATAAGAACGGCAAAGGCGAAGACATCCAACTTACCACTCAGGGTTTAGCGCTTTCTCATGGCCCGAACCAACTGAGTGCAAAGGGTAAGATCGATAAGCAAATTCTGATGGATGTTGAGGTTAACTTCCCTGATTTTGCAAAAAGTGTTCCGGACCTTGCAGGTAAAATGCAAGGTAAAGTCGCACTACGTGGTAGCTTGAAAGAACCAGACATCAATCTTGATCTCGCTTTAAATCAGATAAACTGGCAGCAACAGGCGAACGTAGAAACGATCACCTTAAAGGGTGATGTGAAGCCTCTGCCAGCACCAAAAGCGAACATAAGCCTTATTGCGAACAACATTACCTATGACGACATAAAAGTTGATAGTGCTGACCTTGAAGTCTCTGGGGATGAAAAACTGCATCAACTGACGCTCGATGTAGTGTCTGACCTGGTGTCGACCAGTTTAGAAATTGAAGGGACATTCCAGCAGAAACCAGAAATGATTTGGGATGGGGCGCTGCGCCGCTTGACGCTGAGCTCGCAACAAGGCCCGTGGGCGTTGCAAAAATCGACCGCGGTGAAGGTCAATATCGACAAACAGATCGCGAACGTTCAAGCGCATTGTTGGTTGCAAGCGGAGTCGAGCGTATGTCTAACCGAAGACATTAGTGTTGGTAAGAGTGGCCAGGCGAAGCTAGCCATCAATGATTTTGATTTTGACCAAATCAAGCAATTCCTGCCGCCAGAAACCAAGCTGCAAGGCTCGGTTAATGCACAGGTTTTTGCTAAATGGGCACCAGAGAAAAAGCCCGAAGTAACCTTAAGTGTCAATATGCCAAAAGGCCAAGTTGAACAAGCACTTGAGCAGCCAATTAAAGTCGGTTGGGAAAGCTTCAACTTTAAAGCGGCATTAGCGAAAGACAAGCTTGATGCCGAGTGGCTATTTGATGTGAAAGATAACGGTGACTTGTCTGGTAAGGTTTCTTTACTGAATGTCTCGTCTGAAAAGCCCACTATTGATGGTAAGGTTTCACTCTCTACGTTCCACTTGGACTTCTTGGCACCGTTGATTGGTGAGTACAGCTTGTTTAAAGCAAACATGAATACTGACCTAGCGATATCAGGTGACGTTATGCATCCGAAGGTGAACGGTCAGTTCTTGATTGACCAAATGAAGCTACAGGGTGAAGTCACACCGATAGATATAAACTCAGGACAGGTCGTCATCAACTTTAAAGGTCATCAAGCGGACTTGGATGCTGGAATTTTAACCCCGGATGGTGAGTTGAACGTTACCGGTGATGCCGACTGGCAGGACTTACAGAACTGGCGCACTAAAGCGCGTGTATTTGCTAAAGAGCTCAATGTTGATTTGCCCCCAATGGTAAAAATCAAAGTTGAGCCTGACATGACAATAGATGTGACTCCTCAGCTTGCGAAAATTGAGGGTGATATTAATTTGCCATGGGGCAGAATTGTCGTCGAAGAGCTTCCACCAAGTGCGGTAGGCGTATCGAGTGATACCGTTATTCTCGATAAAAACTTGCAGCCAGTGGACGATGTGGCTGCGATGCCGTTTGATGTGGAAACGAACATCAACATTAAAATTGGTGATGACTTCCAACTTGCCGCTTTTGGTTTAAAAGGTGGGTTGAAAGGGAACCTAAACGTGACACAAAAAGACAAAGGTCCTTTCATCGTTGGTGAAGTGAATGTTGTCGACGGTTCTTATCGTTCGTTTGGTCAGGACTTATTGATTAAAGAAGGTAAGATTCTGATGAATGGTCCACCAGATCAACCTTACTTGTCTATCAAAGCGATTCGTAATCCAGACAATACCCAAGATGATGTCATTGCGGGGGTACAAGTGTCAGGCCCAGCATCTGATCCGAGTATAGAAATTTTCTCAGAGCCCGCGATGAACCAAGCCAATGCACTTTCTTATCTACTTCGTGGTCAAGATATTGATGGTGAAGCCGGTGGTAATGCAATGACGACTACCTTAATTGGTTTAAGCTTGGCGAAGAGTGGTCGTGTGGTTGGTGAAATCGGTGAAGCCTTTGGCGTACAGGATTTACAGCTGGACACTGCTGGGTCGGGCGATGATTCGCAAGTGACGGTGAGTGGTTATATTCTGCCAGGTTTGCAGGTGAAATATGGTGTCGGCATCTTTAACTCCCTAGGTGAGTTCACTGTGCGTTACCGATTGATGCAAGACTTGTATTTAGAAGCGGTATCTGGTGTAGATAGCGCCGTTGACCTACTCTATCAGTTTGAGTTCGATTAAAGTGCTTTAACCTAAGCATACACAGTCATGACTAAGGAGTGGTTATGCAGCATTTGATTTTTGTCTACGGCACGTTACGCAAGGGAGAGTACAACCATCAGTATTTGCGCTCGGCGCAGTTTCTTGGTTTACATGAAACGGATGCTCAATTTGCAATGTATGACTTAGGCCCTTATCCAGCGTTGTCTGATGGGCAACGCTCGATTCAAGGTGAAGTGTACCTGATTGACAGTGAAACCTTATCTGAGCTAGATAGGTTAGAAGATGTGCCAGTGGAATATCGCCGAGAGAGCATCGTTACGCCTTTTGGCCAAGCTTGGATCTACTTATATCAAGATACTGAGCAGCTAACCGAAGAAATCGCTTCCGGAGATTGGTGTCAAAAGGTGTGAGCTATACTGACATTATCAATAGCAACGAGCTAAACACTAAGGAGTCACGATGAAAGCATTCGTAATTGGAGTAATGGCGTTGCTTCTTGCTGCATGCGCACAAACAACACTACCGACTTCGAATAATGTGACCGATTGGCAAGTGTTTGGTAAGCAGTCAGCTTTAGATGGATTACGGGAGTTATCTGAGGAGCGAATTGCGAAGCTGGATGATGTTAACCATGCGACGCCAGAACTGATAATGGCTTATCAAGCGGGTTACCAGCAAGGCAAACAAGAGTATTGTGAGCAAAGTGCTTATATGCTCGGTGTTATCGGGCGGCCGTATTTTGGCATTTGTGATGATGTTGACCCCTTCTTTCAACATGACTACGACGCTGGACGAATGTCTTCAGCAGGCGCACCTATCTAGTTGACACAGGTAAGATGAAAGCAAAAGAGCTGCCCTAGAGCAGCTCTTTTTAATTTTGTATCAGCAGTGATGCTTATTTTTTCTGAGCTCGTTCGTAAGATTCTAGGATTTCAGCTTTGGCGGCAGCAACATCTGCCCAACCATCCACTTTCACCCATTTGCCTGCTTCAAGCTCTTTGTAACGCTCAAAGAATTGCGTGATCTGCGCTTTCAGTAGTTCTGGGATATCGTCCACATCTTGGATGTGCTCGTACTCTTTCGAGATTTTTGAGTGGGGAACCGCAAACACTTTTGCATCTTCACCCGATTCATCTGTCATCTTCAAAACGCCAACAGGACGGCAGCGAATGACTGAACCTGGCATGAGTGGGTATGGTGTTGGTACCAATACGTCGACTGGGTCGCCATCAAGAGACAGGGTATTGTTCACGTAGCCATAGTTGCATGGGTAGAACATTGGTGCAGACATGAAACGGTCGACAAATACAGCACCAGAGTCTTTATCTACTTCGTACTTGATTGGATCTGCATTTGCAGGAATTTCGATAACGACATAGATATCTTCAGGCAGCGACTTGCCTGCTGGTACATGGTTTAAGCTCATTAGAATATTCCTTTTCATTAACGATGAGTCACACAAAAGCGGCTTCATCTGATGATAAATTCGCGTTTCACTTTAGCGACAAAAACGCGACAGGTAAACACCTGCCGCGTTGGACAAAGGTCTGAAATTATTCTTCGTCGCGGTGCAGTTCAAGGAACTCTTCAACTTTGCGAACCATGTTCTTCGAACCCACAAAGAAAGGTACACGCTGGTGCAACTCAGTAGGCTTGATGTCCATAATGCGATTCACGCCGTCCGATGCAATGCCCCCAGCTTGCTCAATGAGGAATGCCATAGGGTTACATTCGTAAAGCAGGCGTAGCTTGCCTTGTGGGTGGCTTTGTGTGCTTGGGTAAAGGTAGATACCACCTTTCAGTAGGTTGCGGTGGAAATCAGCAACCAGCGAGCCAATGTAGCGAGAAGTGTATGGGCGACCGTCTTCTGGCACGTTTTCTTGGCAGTACTTGATGTACTTCTTCACCCCTTGAGGGAAACGAATGTAATTACCTTCGTTGATGGAGTAGATCTTACCATCATCAGGAATCATCATGTTTTCATGAGAAAGACAGAAGCTGCCGATAGATGGGTCGTAAGTAAAGCCGTTTACGCCGTTACCAGTTGTGTATACCAACATGGTGGAGGAGCCGTAAATCACGTAGCCCGCAGCCACTTGCTTGTGACCAGGTTGTAGGAAGTCTTCTTCAGTTGGTGGAGTACCGATTGGAGAAACACGACGGTAAATCGAGAAGATAGTACCAACAGAGACGTTCACATCGATGTTAGAAGAACCATCAAGTGGGTCCATCAGTACTACATATTTGGCGTTTTGGTTGAGTTCTTTATTGAACGCAACTGCTTCGTCTTCTTCTTCACTGGCAACGCCACACACTTGATCACGAGCTTCAAGCGCGGCTTTGAACTTATCGTTCGCGTAAACATCGAGCTTTTGCTGATCTTCACCTTGGACATTTTCCGTGCCTACAGCACCAGTGATATCACCGAGACCCGCTGCGTTGATTTCGCGGTTAACGATTTTTGCAGCTAAACGAATGGAGGCTAAAAGGGATGATAGATCACCGCTAGCGTGGGGGAAATCCGCTTGTTTTTCGACAATGAACTCGCCTAGGGTGCGCAGTCCTGACATGGTTAATCCTTACATTTTCATTTCATTGGGGGTAGTGCGCAAGTGAGCATCTCTTTATGGATGTTAAACGATTGCGCTGGATGTAAGTTTAAGTCGCAGATCTTTTTAATGGTAATGAAGTAACTGTTTGAGATCTCAATTTATTTGTAGACTTGTTTGAGGGATTCATCAGTAAGCAAGAGGTTGTACAGTCTGTGTTCAACCTTGTCATATTTGTGAAAGGGACTGCAAGAAGAAGGCTAAAGTCACTCGCTTTTCAGGCGGTAATCGCGATAATGAAAGCATTAAAAAACGCATTACAAGGTTTAGTTTATGCACATTCATATCTTGGGTATCTGTGGCACATTTATGGGCGGCGCAGCGATTCTAGCGCGCCAATTAGGACATAAAGTCACTGGTTCTGATGCCAACGTTTATCCGCCAATGAGCACACTGCTTGAGTCTCAAGGTATTGAAATTATTGAAGGCTTTGACCCGTCTCAACTCGACCCTCAACCAGATCTTGTGGTGATTGGTAATGCGATGAGCCGTGGCAACCCTTGTGTCGAGCATGTGCTCAACACTAACATGCGTTACACCTCTGGCCCGCAGTGGCTCAACGAGTTTTTGCTGCATGATCGTTGGGTATTGGCGGTATCGGGTACACATGGGAAAACGACCACGTCGAGCATGCTTGCTTGGATACTTGAAGATTGTGGTTATCAACCGGGTTTCTTAGTCGGTGGGGTACTCGGTAACTTCGGAGTGTCTGCTCGTTTGGGTGAAAGTATGTTTTTTGTCGTTGAAGCGGACGAATATGACAGTGCTTTTTTCGATAAGCGTTCTAAGTTTGTGCATTACCATCCTCGCACTTTAATCATGAACAATCTTGAGTTTGATCATGCCGACATCTTCGATGATCTAGAAGCGATCAAACGCCAATTCCATCATTTAGTGCGAACTGTACCGGGCAATGGATTGATCTTAGCGCCGAGGCAGGATCAAGCGTTAGCGGATGTATTAGAGCGTGGTTGCTGGACAGAAAAGCAGTTTTCAGGTGTTGATGGCGACTGGCAAGCGCACAAATTAGTGCTTGATGGCTCAAAATTTGACGTTGCGTTGCAAGGTGAGAAGGTTGGTACCGTCGAATGGAATTTGGTGGGTGACCACAATGTGGATAATGCGCTGATGGCAATCGCTGCTGCACGACATGTTGGAGTCACTCCGGATCTTGCTTGCCAGGCATTAGGGCGTTTCATCAATACCAAGCGCCGTTTAGAGCTGAAAGGTGAAGAACAAGGTGTGACGGTTTACGATGATTTTGCGCATCACCCAACGGCAATTGAACTTACTGTCGGTGGTTTGCGTAACAAGGTAGGTGAAAAACGCATCCTTGCTGTGTTAGAGCCGCGTTCTGCCACCATGAAGCGTGGTGTACACAAAAATACACTTGCAGAGTCACTACACAGTGCAGATGAAGTCTTCTTGTTCCAGCCAGATAATATCGAGTGGTCTGTGCAAGACATTGCTGATCAATGCAAGCAGCCAGCGTTTGTCGATGCCGATATAGATAACTTTGTGGCTAAAATTGTCGAACGTGCTCAGCCTGGAGACCAAATTCTGGTAATGAGTAACGGTGGCTTTGGTGGTATTCACGGAAAACTTCTTGAGCAGTTAAAACAAAAAGCCTGATTGATATGCAAAACAAAACACAACCCTCTCATAAAAAAGCCATCACGTTGGCATTAACGGGCGCTTCTGGTGCTCCCTACGGCCTTCGTCTTTTAGAATGCTTGGTTGCGGCGGATTATCATGTCTACGTTCTGATTTCTTCGGCAGCTCGTGTTGTGATGGCAACCGAGCATAATCTTAAGCTGCCAAGTGGTCCAGAAGCAGCGCAGCAAGCATTGGTAGAGCACCTGAACTGCAATCGAAATAACATCACCGTTTGCGGTAAAGACGATTGGTTCTCGCCGGTTGCCTCTGGTTCTGCTGCACCCAAGCAAATGGTGGTTTGCCCATGCTCTGCGGGAAGCGTTGCAGCCATAGCACATGGTATGTCGGACAACTTGATCGAACGGGCCGCTGATGTAGTAATGAAAGAGCGCGGGCAGTTGTTGCTCGTGGTTCGCGAAACACCATTTTCAACGCTACATCTGGAGAACATGCACAAACTGTCGCAAATGGGCGTCACCATCATGCCAGCAGCTCCAGGCTTCTATCATCAGCCAAAGAGTATTGAAGACTTAGTGGATTTTATGGTGGCGAGAATTCTTGACCACTTAGGTATTGAGCAAGGTTTGGTGCCTCGTTGGGGTTATGACCAGCGCTCGTGAGCTGATTGTGTAACCACTCAAATACCTTTACAATCCATCCAACTCATCGGGGAGCAAACCCATTTAGCATTGAGTCAATCAATGCATTGGGGCGCTGAGACCTAAGTGTTTAACTAGGGACCCGTATTACCTGAACCAGATAATGCTGGCGTAGGAATTGAGTCTGGATATTGGAAGTCCTTAATAGCCGCCTCAAACCCTGTGCCGCTCAACTTATTTCTCTGAAATACTCATGGAGAGCGAGCAGTGAAACCTACTCTAAATCTGATTGCCCTAGCTGCAATCACCTCTACTTCAGCGTTTGCCGCTGAAAACACATTAACCATCTATACCTACGACTCTTTTGCCGCAGATTGGGGGCCGGGTCCTAAAATCGAGCAAGCTTTTGAAGCAAAATGTGGCTGTGACGTTAACTTCGTAGCGTTGGACGATGGTGTGTCGATTCTGAATCGTCTTCGTCTTGAAGGCGGTAATAGCAAAGCGGACATCGTATTAGGTTTGGATAACAATCTGATGGCAGAAGCGAAGAAAACCGGTCTGCTTGCCGAGCACAATGTGGATACGGCTAACACAGTGTTACCAAACGGTTGGAGTGACACGACGTTTGTACCGTACGATTACGGCTACTTCGCGTTTGTGTACAACAAAGAGAAACTGGCTAATCCGCCGAAAAGCATGAAAGAGCTGGTGGAAACGCGCGACGATCTGAAAGTGATTTACCAAGATCCGCGGACTTCAACGCCGGGCCAAGGCTTAATGCTATGGATGAAATCTATTTATGGCGACGATGTGACGCAAGCGTGGCAGAAGCTAGCGAGCAAAACCGTAACGGTCACGAAAGGTTGGTCTGAGGCGTATTCTATGTTCCTCAATGGTGAGTCCGATTTAGTGCTTTCTTACACCACTTCACCTGCGTACCACTTAATTGCGGAAAACGATTCGAAGTTTGCTACGGCGAATTTTGCTGAAGGCCACTACATGCAAGTTGAAGTAGCCGCCAAAGTGAAAGGGGCAAAAAATTCAGAACTTGCTGATCAATTTATGAGTTTCATTTTAAGTGATGAGTTCCAATCGGCGATGCCAACGGGTAACTGGATGTACCCAGTCACTGACGTTGAGTTACCTAAAGGTTTTGAAACTTTGAGTGTTCCAAGCAAGTCGTTGAGCTTTAGTGCTGATGAAGTGGCAAAAATGCGTAAGTCTTGGATTCGCGAATGGCAAAGCGCATTGACGTTTTAGCTGACGTTTCCATCCTCATCTGAATGAGATAGGTTTTACCTTTGAATTCTGTTCCAAAAATAGGTTTAGGGGTCGCGATGATCA
Source organism: Vibrio sp. 779(2023) (assembly GCF_033344285.1). Taxonomy (NCBI): domain Bacteria; kingdom Pseudomonadati; phylum Pseudomonadota; class Gammaproteobacteria; order Vibrionales; family Vibrionaceae; genus Vibrio; species Vibrio sp. 779(2023). The sequence goes on along the minus strand of NZ_JAWPOM010000002.1, from coordinate 245,130 downwards.
TCGCGACCTTTGTTATTTCTGCCCTAGGTGCTTTGATTGTTCAAGCCCCTTCACTTGATGTGTCTGTGGTATGGGGCGACCCGTACTATCAACATGTCACCAAGTTCAGTTTCTACCAAGCGTTTCTTTCCACATTGCTCAGTGTTGGCTTTGCCATTCCAGTAGCGCACGCACTTTCGCGTCGCCAATTTATTGGTAAATCATTACTGCTTAAGCTATTTGCATCGACACTGGTTTTGCCGGTTTTGGTTGGTGTTTTTGGGCTGTTAGCGATTTATGGCAACAGTGGTTTGTTGGAGCAGTGGTTGCAAAGTTTCGACACTAAACTGCCATTCTCTATTTACGGTTTGAACGGCATTTTACTCGCCCATGTGTTCTTTAATTTACCTTACGCGGCACGATTGCTTCTGCAAGCCTTGGAGTCTATTCCTGCCGAGCAGCATAAGCTTTGCGCGCATCTTGGGATGAGCCATTGGGATAAGTTTCGCTGGGTAGAATGGCCGCGTTTAAGGCAGCAGCTTCCCCACGTTTGTGGGTTGGTGTTTATGTTGTGCTTTACCAGTTTTGCCACTGTAATGGCGTTGGGGGGCGGGCCAAAATCCACCACCATTGAATTGGCCATTTACCAAGCGATTAAGTTTGATTTTGATTTACAAGCTGGGGCGTTATTGGCGCTGTGGCAGATGCTGTTATGTGGACTGCTTGCTATTGGAGTGCAGAAGTTAACAAGGCCTGTTTCTATCAGTGCTGGAAGCACATCGGTACAGCAATATTTAACGAAGGATCATGGGTGGTCAAAAGCTTGGGATAGCTTTTGGATCATAGGTGCCTTTTTACTGGTAATACCGCCGTTATTGATGGTGTTACTGAGTGGCATCAACCAACAAGTTTGGACAGTATTAACCGATGAGCGTTTTTGGTCTGCGCTATTGAACTCCCTCAAAGTCGCCTGTGTCGCTAGCGCGCTTGCGGTCGCTGCAGGGGTGTCCGTTCTATTGACCAGTCGCCGTTGGCGGTTGCAGTACAAAAACACGCGAGCCGATCAGATAGAGTTAATCGGCACCATTATTTTGGTGACTCCAGGTCTGGTGATTAGCACCGGTTTATTCTTACTACTGCGCGCATTTACCGATGTTTTTAGCTTGGCATTTTTTGTCGTGATTTTGGTGAACGGTTTGATGGCTTTGCCTTACGTGATCAAAACGCTAGCGCAACCGATGCTGCACATTGAGCAACAGTATCAGTATGTATGTGCCAGCTTAGGCATGCGTGGCTGGCAACGATTTAAAGTGGTGGAGTGGCAGGCGCTACGCAAGCCGTTTGCACATGCCTTTGCGATCAGCTTTATGTTTGCAATAGGGGATTTAAGTGCCATCGCACTGTTTGGTGGACAAGAGTTTCGTACCTTACCTCTGTATTTGTTCCAGTTGCTTGGCAGTTATCAGATGGACGCAGCTGCGGTGGTATCGGTGACCCTATTGTTGTTGAGTGTGGGCTGTTTTGCCTTGATTGAGAAAGTATTGAAAACGAAGGAGAGAGCGTAATGTTAGTGTTGGATGATGTGCAGTACACCTACCAACGTGAGCTGTTTCGTTTTGACTTAACGATTGAGCAAGGACAGATTGTATCGCTGATGGGACCAAGTGGAGCTGGAAAATCGACGTTGCTGGCGTTGGTGGCAGGATTCATCCATCCTGACCGTGGTGATATTCGTGTTGATGGTGAGTCCATTGTGCGTAAAGAGCCTTATCTGCGTCCGTTCTCCATGTTGTTCCAAGAGCACAATTTGTTTGCTCACTTATCGGTGCGTGACAACATCGGTTTGGGCTTACACCCAGGGCTAAAGCTTACGGTGGACCAAAATCGTCAGATTGAACAAGCCGCGCAGCAAGTTGGTGTTGCAGAGTACCTCGACCGTTTGCCAGAGCATCTTTCTGGTGGCCAGCGTCAACGTGTTGCCTTAGCGCGTTGTTTTGTTCAGCCTCATCCCATGTGGCTATTGGATGAGCCGTTCTCGGCGCTTGATCCGATGTTGCGTGAAGAGATGCTGAGCTTGGTAAAAAAACTCGCAGCAGAGCGGGGAATAACCGTATTGATGGTCACGCACCATTTAAGCGATGCCAAAGCGATTGCCAGCCACTTTGTGTTTGTGGCAGATGGTAAAGTGGAAGCCGCGGGTGATATGTCTGCATTGAGTGAACAGCATGCTAGTGAGAAGCTTGCGGCATTTATCCGAGCAGCATGCTAGTGCCTGATAGTTGCTAGGTTATGCTTCTCCGCAACACAAACCATGCCGAGGGCCAAATTCAAATTGAGATCTTAAGCTCATGATATGGTCAATCATTGCTTGTACACGCCGTGGGCGGTTTGCTCCAGGACGATAGACTAAATAAATAGGCATTGGTACCGTGTGCCATTGCGGTAACACTCTGACTAAGGTGCCACTTTCTAGCTCTTGCGTCATGTTCTGCACAGGTAAGTTAGCGATGCCTAGTCCTTTAAGTGCGCCTTTCAATATTGCTTCTACAGTTGTACTTGAGAAGTTACTGGTTATTGAAACATTGACGGTATTATCGTGTGAGATCAGTGTCCAAGGCCCTATTTCTGAAACATATTGATACCTCAAACAGTTGTGTTTTGTCAGATCTTCTGGCGTTTCAGGTACGCCGAACTCAGCTAAATACTCAGGGCTAGCAGCCAGGACTCGAGTGGTATAGCCTAATTTTTTTGCGATCAATCGATCATCAACTATCTGACCGACTCGAATTGCCATATCAAAGCCGTGTGAAAACAGATCAACAAAATCGTTCGATGCTTCTAACGCAATTTGTACTTTTGGCCATTGTTTTAAAAATGGCAAAAAGATGTGTTCCGCCATATACGCATCCAACGCTGGTGGCGCGGAAATACGCAGCCGGCCTTGGATCTGTTGTTCCATCTCCTGTACGTCATGGCCAATTGAGTGGAATTCCTCAACTAAGCTTGCAGCACGCTCTAAAACCATTTGGCCAGCTTCGGTGATCACTAACTTTCGGGTTGTGCGCTCTAGCAGTTTGGCTTCAAAGTGTTGTTCGAGTTTGGTTATGGCTTTACTAACAGTAGATTTTGGTAGGTTTAACTCCAGCGCGCACTTGGTTAAGCTCAGTAGTCGACAGCTTGTGACAAAGATAGAAAGCGTTCTAAAGTCAATTGTTTCTAAATTGCGAACAATCACTTTCAATTATCCATATTGTTTCAATATTAATCTGATTATAGTCTGGCACCTCATCCTTAGCCATCAAGTTATTGTCATTTGAGGTAAACACCATGTCCAACTCTGTAGACTTATTTTCTCCTATCGAACTCGGTCAATTAGCATTAGATAACCGTGCCATTATGGCGCCTTTAACGCGAGCTCGTGCTGGCGCAGACCATATTCCTAATGACCTTATGGTTGAATACTACGCTCAACGTGCGAGTGCCGGACTTATCATTGCTGAATGCACCATGGTGATGGAAGGTACGTCTGCTTTCATGGCAGAGCCGGGTATTTACAACGAAGAGCAAATCGCAGCTTGGAAAAAGGTAACGGATGCGGTTCATGAGAGAGGCGGTAAGATTGTACTGCAAATTTGGCATGCGGGACGAGCTTGTCATCCTGATCTGAATGAAGGAAAAACACCTGTAGCGGCGAGCGCATTGGCCATTCGTGATGAATTAGTCCATACCCCTTCGGGTAAGCAAGCATATACGGTACCACGAGCACTCGAAGTGGATGAGATAGCTTCCATTGTTGCGGCGTTTAAACAAGGTGCAGAAAACGCCAAGAAAGCAGGCTTTGATGGGGTCGAGATACATGGCGCCAATGGTTATCTTATTGATAACTTCCTTCGTGACGGTTCAAATTTACGTACCGATGAATACGGTGGTTCGGTTGAAAATCGTGCTCGATTTTTACTTGAGATAGTGAAAGAAGTCGTTGAGGTGTGGGGACCTGGAAGAGTCGGTCTACGTACATCTCCGCTAAATGGATTTAATGACATGAAAGACAGTGATCCAGTTGGCTTGGTGCGTTACTTAGCAGAGCAACTTAATTCTTTCGATCTTGCTTATTGGCACGTGATGCGTGCGGATCTGAAAGGCGTACAAAAAGCAGATGTTCTCAAGCCAGCACGCGAAAACTATCAAGGTCACTTAATGGCGAACGTGGGCTACAGTGCACAAGAAGCGGCAACAGCAATTGCAGAAAACAAAGTTGATGTGGTCGCATTTGGCGTTCCCTTTATCGCAAACCCAGATTTAGTCGAGCGATTTAAGAAAAATGCACCTCTTAATGAGGCGAAACCAGAACACTTTTATTTGGGTGGAGCAGAAGGTTATACCGATTACCCAGTGATGGCATAACCCTTACTTGTTTAATATAAAAAGGACGCTAATGTTAGCGTCCTTTTTCGTTTTTGTATTTACTTAGCCTTGCGGTTTTACGACCATCACATTGATTGGAGAATATTCCACAACCTTACTCGCGACGGAGCCAAGCATTACTTTATTGATTTTAGAGCGCTTGTGACTTGGCATAATGATGAGATCAGCGCCTAAGCGTTCTGCATAATCAAGAATGGTCGCGTAGGCCTTGCCTTCAGCAACATGCACTTGGTAAACCACATCTTCAGCAATATGCTCATTAGCGAAAGTTTTTAGTTGCTGCTTCACGTCTTGCTTCATTTTGGCCGCAGCATCTTTCGGAAAGTATGTGGCAACCATCGACATGTGAATACCAGGTAGTACCGTCAGAAGATGGATTTGAGCATTTGCTTGCTTTGCCTGCCAAACCGCTAGTTCAACCGCTCGGTCTGAAAAGCCTTGGTCATTTAGATCAACCGGAACAAGAATTTGTTTGTACATTCAATGTCTCTCATTAAGGCCCCTTTATCCTCGGGGCCAAATCGGTTATGCGCTCAATTGTTCCTTACGAGCACGACGTTTTTGGTTCATTGCAAGCACCAGCAAAATCATTAAGCATGGTACAAACACCCACTCTTTCATCGGACGGTCTGCATCCTGGATAACCCACTTGATTTCCCAATCAAAGTCGATACCTGCGGACTCTGCTGGACTACCAAATTCAACCATATCGACAATCATTTTGTTGTCACTTTCGGTCAGCATCAGACCCATAGATGAAATACGTGCGTCTGCTGTTGTCGCACTGTCTTCGAATGGAAGACGAACCGTTTTCTCAATGTAGTCGCCCTCAAGGTTTTCACCGGCAACACGTAACTCCAATGATTCTCCTACATTTAGTGTTTCCGTGATTTGAGCTACCTCAACGCCAGGAGAAAGAACTTTCGCTGGGTACAGCATGTCCCACCAAAAACCTGGACGGAAAAACGAAAACGTCAGTACTAATAATAGGACTGTTTCCCACCACTTGTTACGCGTGAACCACCACCCTTGAGTTGCCGCAGAGAAAATCAGCATTGCAATGATCGATGAGATGACCGTGAGTGCCAAATGCCACCAAGAGTCGATCCCCATTAACAATAGCTGGGTATTGAACACAAACATGAACGGCAAAATAGCGGTTCGAATATCGTAAGTAAAACCTTGGATACCAGTACGAATTGGATCTGATTTCGCAATTGCTGCTGCTGCAAAAGCCGCAAGGCCTACAGGTGGGGTATCGTCGGCCAAAATACCAAAGTAGAAAACGAACAAGTGCACCGCTATCAACGGAATAATTAAGCCATGTGCTGCGCCGAGCGTAACAATAACCGGCGCCATTAGCGTAGAGACCACGATGTAGTTCGCCGTTGTTGGCAGACCCATCCCCAGAACCAAGCTAATGATGGCGGTAAAGAGCAGCATAAGAATGATGCTGCCACCAGAGATAAACTCGACGAAGTCGGTCATCACTAGGCCGATACCCGTTAGTGTAACAACACCAACAACGGTGCCCGCTGCCGCGGTTGCAACGCCGATACCAATCATATTACGCGCACCAGAAACTAAGCTCTCGGCAAGATCGACAAAGCCATCTTTGGTTTGCTGAAGCATGTCACCTTGCTTTGACAGCAGTGCAATCAACGGACGTTGAGTAAGCAAAATGAAAATCATGAACACCGTTGCCCAGAATGCCGAAAGGCCAGGTGAGAAACGTTCGACAGTCAAACACCAAACCAATACGACGATAGGGAGTAGGTAGTGCAAGCCTGACTTAACGGTTGGGCCAGGATCAGGTACTTCTGTTAATTCTGCATCAATCTCAATTGCGCCATCTTGCACGTGATTTGCTGAGACTTTCACCAACCCAACGTACGCGATTAATAGTGCGACGGTAACAATTGGTGTCGCGGCATCACCAAAGACGTCCTTTGTCCAACCCACTCCGTAGTAAACCAATGCGCTGATCACACACAATCCTAAGATTGTGCCAGTAAAGGACAGCAGACTTTGTACTAGTGTTGGGTTGTGGCGACGAGGAAGGCCTGTCATGCCTGCTTTACATGCTTCAAGGTGAACAATGTAAATTAAAGCAATATAAGAGATTAGCGCTGGAAGTAGGGCAGCTTTAATCACCTCAACGTAGGAGATACCGACGTATTCCACCATCAAAAATGCTGCTGCACCCATGATTGGCGGTGTTAACTGACCATTGGTTGAAGCCGCTACCTCTACCGCACCCGCTTTTGTGCCGGGAAAGCCAACACGCTTCATCAGTGGAATGGTAAAGGTGCCAGTTGTTACTACGTTTGCGATTGAAGAACCAGAAACCAGACCAGATAAACCTGATGCAACAACGGCCGCTTTAGCTGGACCACCTTTCATATGGCCAAGTAACGAGAAGGCAACTTTAATGAAGTAAGCACCAGCACCAGCGCGTTCCAGCATTGCTCCAAACAATACAAACAAGAAGACAAAAGAGGTAGAAACACCTAGCGCAACCCCAAATACGCCTTCTGTTGTTAGCCACAAGTGAGACATGGCCTTGTTCAAGCTTGCCCCTTTGTGCGCGATAACGTCAGGCATGTAAGGGCCTGCAAAGGTGTAAGTAAGGAAAACAGCAGCCACGACCATTAATGGTGGACCAAGTGCTCGGCGTGTTGCTTCTAAAAGGAGGAGCATACCGATAACAGCAACAACGATATCAACCGTTGTCGGTGCGCCTGAGCGTCCTGCTAGCTCGGTATAAAAAAGGTATATATAGGCTGCTGAAAAGCTGCCAGCCAACGCGAGTATCCAATCAACAAGAGGGATATGATCGCGAGGAGAATTCTTCATCGCTGGATAAGCAGTGAAAGCCAAAAAGATCGCGAAAGTAAGGTGGATAGATCGCGCTTCCGTGTCGTTTAGTACGCCAAAATTGAAAATAAATGGTAACGGGGATGCGTACCATAATTGAAATAGTGACCAACACAGAGGAACAAACCAAAGGATTCGTCCTTGCATTCCCGAAGGGCTACGTGCACCTGTGTCTGCCTGAGCCACCATTTCTTGCACATCTTGTGACGGAGCTTGATTCGTCGCCATGTACTTTTTCCTTATTATTGATGGTCCTGTCTGATTTTTATCGAGAACCACACTTCGCCTCTATCAGTGTAGTGAATGGAGCGAAGTTTGCTTTCGAGTATTTTGCTGCCTGAACTCAAAGTGTTGATTGTTGGATACTCTGTTAGGCGGCGTTTAAGTTTTCTTGGGTATGAGCTCGCAGTTTTCAGAAGAAAACTGGCGAATGAAGCATACAGTTAGAACGTGCTACAACCTGTATGCTCAAACAGGCAGAAAATATTCTTTCCTGCCTGTATGTAGAGTCTGAGGAAATTACTTAATTAGACCCATTTCTTTGTAGTATTTTTCTGCACCTGGGTGAAGAGGAATAGAAAGACCAGCTTTCACCATATCTTCTTTCTTCAAGTTTGCGAATGCAGGGTGTAGACGCTTGAAGGTATCAAAGTTTTCAAACACAGCTTTTGCCACGTTGTAAGCGACATCGTCTGAAACATCAGAGGTCGTTACCATTGTTGCTGCAACACCAAAGCTGTTTACGTCTTTGTCTGTACCGCGGTACATACCAGCCGGTACTGAGCTAAAGGCGTAGTATGGGTTGTCGGCAACAATTTTATCGATTTTAGGGCCTGTTGCTGAAACTAGCTTCGCATCACATGATGTGGTTGCTTCTTTGATTGAACCGTTCGGGTGGCCGACCATGTAAATGAAGGCGTCAATTTTGTTATCACAAAGTGCCTGAGAGCGTTCAGAGCCTTTTAGCTCAGACGCCAATTTGAAGCTGTCGTTTGTCCAACCCATTGCTTCCATGACAACGCCCATCGTAGCACGGTCACCAGAGCCTGGGTTACCGATGTTTACGCGCTTACCTTTCAGGTCTTCAACGTTTTCAATACCTGAATCTGCACGCGCAATGATGTTGAAAGGTTCTGTATGAAGAGAGAACATTGCGCGTAGCTTCTTGTACGGGCCTTGTTCTTCAAACTTGCTCGTACCGTTGTAGCCGTGGTACTGCCAATCCGATTGCACGATACCAAAATCTAATTCGCCTGCACGGATAGTGTTAACGTTGTAAATTGAGCCACCAGTCGATTCTACTGAACAACGGATGTTGTGGTCTTTACGACCTTTATTTACCAACTTACAGATAGCACCACCAGTTGGGTAGTAAACACCAGTCACAGAGCCAGTACCGATGGTAATAAACTCTTGAGCGTTAACTGCGCCTGCGCCCATTACGGCTGCAGCGATAGCGCCTACTTTGAGAAGTTTGTTAAATGCCATGAATTTCCCTTCCTTATATTCATTATTTACCCGGAAATAACCATAAATCACTTCTGGAGTTTCCTATTTGGAAACGGCACCTTTTTCAATCCAATCGTTTGAAAAAGCGAGCGAATCATAACAAAAAAATTGGCAGAAAATTATCCAATTGTTAAATGTTATAGTTGATAAGTCTGAATTTTGTATCAGGAGATAGGATTCAATTTGTGATTTAATTCTTTTTATAACAAATACTTAATTAACGTTTAGTGACTGAAATGAAAAAGATCAATTGCGTGATGTTGATCGCAAAATGGGTGGTTAAAGAATGAGCGGAGTAAGCAAAAAATTTACATAAATTATGGGCTACAAAATGAGACTTCTTTTATAACCCACAATGAGTTAGCTGATTGAAGCTTTATAGAACTTAACCAGTATATTCGAACAGCTCGCACACTGATTTGAAGAGTTGCTCAGTCGTAATTGCCATGGTTGGCGTAATGAAAATGGTATCGTCACCTGCGACAACACCAAGAATACCTTCGGATTTACCGAGTGAATCAAGCAAGCGAGCAATCAACTGTGCTGCACCTGGGCCGGTGTGAATTACCACTAACGCTGCGTTACGATCAATGTCTAGTACCAGTTCACGCAGAGAGCTGCTGACTGTTGGGACACCTAGCTCAGCAGGAAGACAATAAACCATTTCCATTTTTGCATTGCGCGTACGGACGGCGCCAAATTTAGTCAGCATACGTGAGACTTTAGATTGGTTGATACTCTCAAACCCTTGCTGTTTGAGTGCGTCAACAATCTCGCCCTGTGAGCCAAAGCTTTCTTCTTTTAACAGGGCTTTAAAGGCGCGAACTAAGTTGTCTTGTTTTTCTGAATTGCGCATAGTCATTACAAATCTCTTATTACGGGTCAGCAATTTTGCATATTCTCGCATATATATTCAGGCGGTGCCAAAGAGTCCCAGGATTATGTTAGATGCGTCACTGTAAACTATATACCACATAGAATTCTTTAGCGCGCTGAAGTAGGGCTGTATCTGTTTTCTTGAATTCCTTGTCATTTCAACAGAATAAAAGAATAATCCAAGCCCCATTTGTAGCACGGTAACAGCGAGTTGCGCGAGGTCGCAAAGCTAGCGTTAATTGATTGTAATCAAGTTGTGATTCCGATAGCTTTATTTAAGTTGGTTACAAACTACCCTACGAATACGTTTATAAGAGAAATACTCTCAAGGAGAACTACATGAAAGTAGCCGTTATTGGTGCCGCTGGTGGCATCGGTCAAGCCCTGGCCCTTCTACTTAAGAACCGTCTTCCTGCTGGTTCTGATCTAGCCCTATATGATATTGCTCCAGTAACTCCTGGTGTGGCCGCTGATCTTAGCCACATCCCTACGCCAGTTTCTATCAAAGGTTACGCTGGTGAAGATCCTACTCCAGCACTAGAAGGCGCGGATGTTGTGCTAATTTCTGCTGGTGTTGCGCGTAAGCCAGGTATGGATCGTGCGGATCTATTTAATGTAAACGCTGGTATCGTTAAATCGCTAGCGGAGAAGATTGCGGTTGTTTGTCCGAAAGCTTGTGTTGGTATCATCACAAACCCTGTAAATACAACAGTGCCAATTGCTGCTGAAGTTCTTAAAAAAGCGGGTGTTTATGATAAGCGTCGTCTATTTGGTGTAACAACGTTGGATGTTATCCGTTCAGAAACGTTTGTTGCTGAGCTAAAAGACAAAGATCCAGGTGACGTTCGCGTGCCAGTTATTGGTGGTCACTCTGGCGTAACGATCTTACCTCTACTGTCTCAAGTAGAAGGTGTTGAGTTTACAGCTGAAGAAGTAGAAGCATTAACGAAACGTATTCAAAATGCAGGTACTGAAGTTGTAGAAGCGAAAGCGGGTGGTGGTAGTGCAACACTATCAATGGGCCAAGCTGCATGTCGCTTTGGTCTGTCTCTGGTTCGTGCTCTTCAAGGTGAAGAAGGCGTAGTTGAGTGCGCTTACGTTGAAGGCGACGGCGAACACGCGACGTACTTCGCGCAACCTGTGAAACTGGGTAAAGAAGGCGTTGAAGAAGTACTAAGCTACGGCAAACTCAGCGATTACGAAAAGTCTGCATTAGACGGTATGCTAGAAACACTAAATGGCGACATCAACATTGGTGTTGAATTCGCAAAGTAATCTAGAAAGCCTATATAAGAAGAAAGCCGATCATTTTGATCGGCTTTTTTGATCCTTGATTTCTCAACTTCGTAAAAATGGTCGAATAAAACCACGTAGTGAAGGAGAAGATGATGGAAGCGAGTCGAATCCGTAAAGGCATGGTTGTTGAGTGCCAACAAGGCGTCGGTACGATATTAGTGGTCGACCATGAAGCAGAGACGGTATTGTTGTCCAAACAAGGGACTGAACAGCAGCTCGCCGTTAGCTTTGATGAAATAGAAGATGATCCACAACTGCATGGCGGTAGTGACAGATATTACTAGCGCCTCGGGCGTCGTCATTAGGTATCAAACGTAAAAAAGGAAGAGCATGCTCTTCCTTTTAGCTATAAGCCTTGCGTTATGGGTAGCTATTGATTACTTCGTGCGTTGTACAGCGACATGAGCCAGAGTAACAAGCGCTTGTTTGTATTCAGACTCTGGCAACACTGATAGTTCTGCGATTGCTTTGTCTGCTTCTTCTAGAGCTTTTTGCGTTGTGTATTCCAGAGAGCCTGCTTCTTTCATGACCGCAAGAATTTCTTCTAAGCGATCCATGCCATTCGCTTTCTCAATCGCTTCACGAATCATGATTGAGTTTTCTGGTGTGGTATTACGCATAGCATGGAGTAGAGGTAAAGTTGGCTTGCCTTCGGCCAAGTCATCACCCACATTTTTACCCATGTCTTCGCCATCAGAAGTGTAATCCATGACGTCATCAATGAGCTGAAACGCAGTGCCTAGATACTTACCGTAATTTTGCATTGCGATTTCCACATGCTCAGGAGCATCATTTAAGATTGCACCGATTTGAGTTGCGGATTCAAATAAGCGCGCAGTCTTAGAGTAGATGACTTGCATGTAGCTTTCTTCTGTCGTGTCAGGGTCGTTACAGTTCATCAACTGCTGTACTTCACCTTCGGCGATCACGTTTACGGCATTGCTCATTAGTTTAAGGATCTTCATGGATCCTAGTTCCGTCATCATCTGAAATGAGCGTGTATAGATAAAGTCCCCAACTAATACGCTAGCCGCATTGCCAAATGCTGCATTCGCAGTGGCTTTACCACGGCGCATGTCTGATTCATCTACCACGTCATCATGCAGCAAAGTCGCTGTATGGATGAACTCAATAAACGCAGCTGCCATTGTATGACCATTGCCTTGGTAACCAAGTGCACGGGCTGACAGTATCGCTAAAAGCGGTCTTAGACGTTTGCCTCCACCACTCACGATATAAAAACCGAGCTGGTTGATTAAAGAGACATCAGAATTAAGTTGGGCTTGAATTGTTTCATTCACTTTTGCCATGTCATCGGCAGTAAGCGCTTGGATAGTTTTAAAATCCATCGTATATCCGGCTGAAGTTAGACCCTGCAAGGCTTATTCGATTTATATAATTGTCGAATAATACACTAAAAAACGTTGATTAATACATTACTAAAGGGCATGATTGCCGCACTTTTCTTTGGCGATTAGCTTTTCGCCAATTTTTTCAAAATATGGCTTGTCATAGGAGCATCTATTCTGTAGAATCTGCGCCCTATTGATGATTAGTTTAGCGCACACCCTCAAGAAAGGCTGTGCGGAAAAAGCGGAGTAAAATATGTACGCTGTTTTCCAATCTGGTGGTAAACAACACCGTGTAAGCGAAGGTCAAACTCTTCGTTTAGAGAAATTAGACGTTGAAACTGGTGCAACTGTAGAATTTGATAAAGTTCTTCTTGTTGCTAACGGCGAAGACATCAAAGTTGGTGCTCCTCTTGTAGAGGGCGGCAAAATTGTTGCTGAAGTTGTACAACACGGTCGTGGCGATAAAGTTAAAATCGTTAAGTTCCGTCGTCGTAAGCACTCTCGTAAGCAACAGGGTCACCGTCAGTGGTTCACTGAAGTGAAGATCACTGGTATCAACGCTTAATCTATTAGGAGAGTTTAACAATGGCACACAAAAAAGCTGGTGGTTCTACTCGTAACGGCCGCGATTCAGAAAGCAAACGTCTAGGTGTTAAGCGTTTCGGTGGTGAATCTGTACTTGCAGGTAACATCATCGTTCGTCAACGTGGTACTAAGTTCCACGCTGGTAACAACGTAGGTATCGGTAAAGACCACACTCTATTCGCTCTTACTGAAGGTAAAGTGAAGTTCGAAGTGAAAGGTCCTAAGAACCGTAAGTTTGTAAGCATCGAAGCTGAGTAATTAGGTTTTTAACCAAATTACTTAATAGCTTTAAGCTGAATTCAAAAGCCCTGCCGAATCGGCGGGGTTTTTTATTTGTGGCAGTCGACATATCGAAGTTTCTCGCTAAGATCCTAAGCGATTTGAATCTGGGAGCTTAGATCTGTCATCTGCTAAAATTGTCGGATGACATAGTAAGATTTAATCCACGCACGAAGTAGTCGGAGTAAAAGATGAAGTTCGTAGATGAAGCGGTAGTAAAAGTTCAGGCTGGTGATGGCGGTAGTGGCGTTGTCAGTTTCTGGCGTGAAAAATTCATCACTAAAGGTGGCCCTGATGGCGGTGATGGCGGTGACGGTGGTGATGTTTATATCCAAGCCGATGAAAACCTAAATACCCTGATTGATTACCGTTTCCAGCGCTTCTACGAAGCTGAGCGTGGTGAAAACGGTCGCGGTGGTAACTGTACAGGTAAGCGTGGTAAAGACATCGTTCTTCGTGTACCTGTGGGTACGCGCGCTGTGGATATCCACACAAATGAAATCGTGGCGGAAGTTGCTGAACACGGTAAGAAAGTGATGATCGCAAAAGGCGGTTGGCACGGTCTAGGTAACACGCGTTTCAAATCTTCAGTAAACCGCGCGCCTCGTCAGAGAACATTGGGTACAAAAGGTGAAGTACGCGAAATTCGCCTTGAGCTATTGCTTCTTGCTGATGTGGGTATGCTTGGTCTACCTAATGCCGGTAAATCAACCTTTATCCGCGCAGTATCAGCAGCAAAACCGAAAGTCGCTGATTACCCATTCACGACTTTGATCCCAAGCTTGGGTGTCGTAAGTGTCGTACCAGAGAAAAGTTTTGTTGTTGCAGACATCCCTGGTTTGATCGAGGGTGCAGCAGATGGCGCTGGCCTTGGTATTCGATTCTTGAAGCACTTAGAGCGTTGTCGAGTGTTGCTGCACATGATCGATATTATGCCAATTGATCAGTCCGATCCGGTGCAAAATGCATTGACGATCATTGATGAACTAGAACAATACAGCGAGAAACTGGCAAGTAAGCCGCGCTGGTTAGTGTTCAACAAAGTTGATCTAATGCCTGAAGAAGAAGCGAATGAGAAGATCCAAGAAATCTTAGACGCACTAGGTTGGGAAGACGAGTACTTTAAGATCTCGGCGATCAATCGTAACGGTACTAAAGAGCTTTGTTACAAACTGGCTGACTTTATGGATAACCTACCTCGCGAAGAGGAAGAAGTGGCTGAAGAAGATAAAGTTAACTTCATGTGGGATGATTACCATAAAGATGCGATGGCGGGTAAAGACGTTATCACTGAAGATGACGACGACGATTGGGATGACTGGGACGATGAAGAAGATGACGGTCACGTTGTCTACGTTCGTGACTAATCAGAACGGTCAAACAATGCCTGTTTGCCTATAATTCATTAAGCCGCAATTATTTATTGCGGCTTTTTTTGTATCTAAATCATATTTAGGTGATGTGATTTACGGCACAATAACCGATACGTCGTGTTTTTTGAGGGTTAGTTTGGCCCTCGCGCGTATGAATGAGTAACACCCTAAAAGGAATTAGACTTATTTATGACTCTAGAAACCATACCGCCTAGAGAGTTGGCGGTATCTACTCAACGATCGATTTCTCGTCTTGTCGCCCAAGCCGGACAAATGCTACTTGCTCATGGTGCTGAAAGTACTCTTGTGAGCGATATTATGCGTCGTATTGGCCTTGCTTGTGGGGTGAATGAAGTTGCGGTAGCACTATCAGCTAATGCATTGGTTGTGACGACGGTAATGGATGGGCATTGCATCACCACCACCCGAAGCTGCGCTGATCGTGGCATCAATATGCGCGTTATTACGCAAATTCAACGAATCTGTATCATGATGGAACGTGGTTTGCTCGATGCAACCATGGCGCAGAAAAAGCTGAACGCTATCAGTCCAGAGCGTTATAACCGCTGGTTGGTGGTGTTTATGATTGGCTTGTCTTGTGCGGCATTCAGTCATCTAGCTGGTGGTGATTGGGGAGTCTTCATCATGACCTTTTTAGCTTCAGCTGGTGGCATGATCGTTCGCCAAGAAATTGGTCATCGTCATTTCAACCCTCTATTGAACTTTGCTGCGACCGCTTTTGTGACTACCTTAATTTCAGCACAGGCGGAAATTTACCAAATCGGTAATCTACCTACCGTAGCAATGGCATCGTCAGTATTAATGCTTGTACCTGGTTTCCCACTCATTAACTCTGTCGCAGATATGTTGAAAGGCCACATTAATATGGGGATTGCTCGATTTGTGATGGCTAGTTTACTAACGTTGGCGACATGTTTGGGGATCGTTGCTGCGATGAGTGTAACTGGAATTTGGGGGTGGGCTATCTAATGAGTTTATTTGATTTGATGTTTGGCCTGTTGAATGACATGTTTTTTGCGGCGATTCCCGCCGTAGGATTTGCATTGGTTTTTAACGTGCCACAAAGAGCTTTAGTGTATTGCGCTGTTGGTGGTGCGATTGGTCATGGTAGCCGCTACTTGATGATGCAGTTTGGCATTCCTATTGAGTGGGCAACCTTTTTTGCCGCGACGTTAGTTGGGATGATTGGTGTGTACTGGTCTCACCGTTTTCTCGCGCATCCAAAAGTGTTTACTGTGGCTGCTTTGATCCCGATGGTGCCGGGTGTGTTTGCGTACAAAGCAATGATCGCTATGGTAGAGATCAATCATGTTGGCTACTCACCCGAGCTTGTCGCAACCTGTATGGAAAACTTTCTTAAGGCCATGTTTATTATTGCAGGTTTAGCTGTTGGTCTTGCGGTTCCAGGGCTGTTATTCTATCGCCGCAGACCAATTGTATAAGGACCTAACATGATCATTAGTATGATTGCCGCGATGGCCGACAATCGCATCATTGGCAAAGACAATCAAATGCCTTGGCATCTTCCCGCCGATTTCGCTTGGTTTAAGCGTTGTACCATGGGAAAACCGGTTTTGATGGGACGCAAAACCTATGAGTCTATTGGTCGCCCTTTACCTGGTCGCTTGAATATTGTTATCAGCCGTGATGAGACACTAAAGATCGAAGGCGTCACTACCGTAACATCGATTGAGCAAGCTTTGGACGTGGCTGGTGACGTGGAAGAAGTGATGATCATTGGTGGTGGTGCGATTTACGCATCTTGTCTGCCGATGGCCAATAAACTGTATGTAACACACATTGAAGCCGCGATTGATGGTGATACTCAGTTCCCAGACTGGGGAGATCAATTTAAGGAAACTTACTCAGAAATGTATCAAGCCGATGAGAAGAACGCCTACAACATGCGCTTTACTGTGTTAGAAAAGTAATTCGAGATTAACACCGCGTAGTTAATACGGTAATGCCGTTCGTATAACAGCGAGCGGACATTCCAACCTACCGTCATCCTGAAAAGCGACGAAAGAGCGAGATTCAGGAGCCTCTATACGAGTACTTTGTTGTCAAAGGTATTTCTATCTATTCGCAGCGCGAGGATATTAGATTCCTAGTCTCGTTAAGGCTCGTTGGAATGACCCTACAGGAGGTGTTAAGTGACAAGTATTCTTCCTACTATGGATTATCGACTGTTATTCAGTGTTTAACTTAACGCATCCTGAGTAAAAATTTTCTTATCTTCCCAACGGATCATGGTTAGGCTTCCGCCCCAAACGCAGCCAGTATCTAGCCCGATGACTTCGTTGTTCATATAGCCTTGTAGTGCAGCCCAGTGCCCAAAGAGCACCGCTTTGTTTAAGTGGATACGTTTAGGCACATCAAACCATGGAATAAGTTCGTTACCGGAAACTTGTTGCGGTGGCAATTTACAATCCATATCCAAACGACCATCAGGGAAACAAAAGCGCATCCGCGTAAAAGCATTGATAATATAACGGTATCGGTCCAAACCCTGTAGAGAGTCATCCCAGGAATCAGGTTGATTGCTGTACATGTTTTTTAATAGCCAAGGCAGCTCTTCACTTTGGATGATGCGCTCAACTTCACGGGCACACTTTCTCGCTGTTTTTAGATTCCACTGCGGTGATATGCCAGCGTGACACATCACGAACTCGTCATGCTCGGCCATTAGAGGTTGCTGAGCTAGCCATGTCAGTAGTTCCTCTTTGTCAGGGGCCGTGAAAATAGGTGCGGTTCTATCTTTGTCTTTGACCTTTTTTATCCCGTGAGCCACTGCGAGAAGGTGAAGGTCGTGATTACCAAGCACCACGATTGCGCTTGCGCCAAGTGACTTCACAAAGCGTAACGTTTCTAGTGATTTAGGCCCTCTGGCGACCAAATCACCAGCAAGCCAAAGTTGGTCTTTTTTCGCAGAGAAAGATACTTTTTCTAGTAATCGCTGCAATTCATCAAAACAGCCTTGGATGTCACCAACAATATAGGTAGCCACTGAATCTCCAATTTACTAATTTAAAACATTTGGAACAGCCAAGCGAAATGGTTCGATTTCGGTGATGAACTCTTGCCCTTTCTCATCCAGCATTTTGTAGTGTCCTTGCATAACGCCGACAGGGGTTTCTAACGCGGTTCCGCTACTGTACGTGTATTCATCATTGCTTGGAATAAAGGGCTGCTGGCCTACCACTCCGTCACCTTCAACCGTCATTTGCTTGCCATTCGAGTCTGTGATTAGCCAGCGGCGGCTCACTAACTGTACGGTTTGTTGGCTAAGGTTTTTGATGGTGATGATATAAGCGAAAACGTAGCGTTGTAGCTCTGGGTTGGACTGTTCTTCGATGTATTTGGTGTGAACTTGAATTTTGATGCAAGGTTGAATGACGTCCATGTGCACTCCTCAGAAACGTAATATCCCAATAATAATAAGCCAAACCTACAAGGGTTTGGCTCATTGTTTGAGTTCTTAGTGCTGCGGGTTATCCGCAAGCCAGTTCGCCATTGCGACGAATTGTTCTAGCGTCAGGTTCTCTGGACGCATGCTTGGATTAACACCTAGCTCTTCTAGTACTTCTGTGCTTAACAACGATTTGTAGCAGTTACGAACGGTTTTACGACGTTGGTTAAAGCCTTCACGACAAACGCGATCGAGCAAACGCAGATCTTTCGCCGGGCATGGCAGCTCTTCGTAAGGCACTAAACGAACAACGGCAGAGTCCACTTTCGGTGGTGGAACGAATGCCGTTGGCGGTACTTCCAGTACTGGTACCACTTTACAGTAGTACTGAGCCATTACCGTTAAGCGGCCGTAAGCTTTGCTGCCAGGGCCGGCGGCTAAGCGGTTTACCACTTCTTTTTGCAGCATAAAGTGCATGTCTTGAATGTCTTTATGGAACTCAAAAAGGTGGAACATCAATGGTGTAGAGATGTTGTATGGCAAGTTACCAAAAATGCGCAGCTTGTTGTTTGGCTTCACTAGTTGAGTGAAGTCAAAACGCATAGCGTCACCCTCATGGATGGTCAACTTATCTGCCAGTTCAGGGTGAGTACGTAGGCGTTCCGCCAGATCGCGGTCTAATTCGATAACTGTGAACTTATCTACTTCACGACCTACTGGCTCAGTGATTGCACCAAGACCAGGACCGATTTCAACCAGGTTTTGACCTGGTTTTGGGTTAATCGCTGATACGATTCCATCAATAATGTATGGATCGTTCAGGAAGTTTTGACCAAAACGTTTACGCGCTTTGTGTCCTAAATGGACATCATTTCTCATTGTTTCTTCTCTACCAAATCTATCGCATGCGTGAGCGCTGTTCGGAAACTCCCTGTATCCGCTTGACCTGTCCCTGCCAGATCTAATGCAGTACCGTGGTCCACCGATGTTCTAATAAAAGGTAGACCAAGAGTAATATTTACTGAACGACCAAAGCCTTTGTATTTTAATACTGGCAATACTTGATCATGGTACATGCCTAAAACAGCATCAGCATCATTTAAATATTTTTCATTGAAAATGGTATCAGCCGGCAGAGGGCCGATCAGGTTGATACCTTTTTCTTGTCGAATTTTTTCCAGTGTCGGAGTGATGGTCTCGATCTCTTCACGACCTAAGCAGCCATCTTCGCCAGCATGAGGGTTAAGCCCGCAAACGTAGATGTTTGGTTGTGCGATAGCAAACTTTTCTACAAGGTCTTTATGAAGAATATCGATGATTTTTTCTAATCGCTCTTCGGTGACAGCTTTGGACACATAAGCTAAAGGAATATGTGTTGTAACCAGCGCCACGCGTAGTCCTTCCGTTGCTAGCATCATTACGACTAGCGGCGTTTGTGACTTCTCGGCGAAAAATTCAGTATGACCACTGAATGCAACACCTGCGCGATTAATCACCCCCTTATGAACAGGGCCGGTGACAATAGCATCAAATTCATCATTCATACAGCCTAAAGCCGCTCTTTCTAGCGTTTTTAGTACATAGTGGCCATTCGCTTCATTGAGCTCGCCTGCGACCGCAGGTTCCGATATTTGGATATGGTCAACGATAAGCGTGCCCGCTTTTTGTGCTTTAGGTGCTTCTTCTGGATTGTAATCAGACAGTTGGACTTCGATGCCAAGCTGCTTGGCTCGCTCCGTCAGCATATTCTTATCGGCACAGACGACAATTTGGTGCGCCCAATCTTCTTTCGATAGGGCAAGCACTAAGTCTGGGCCGATACCCGCAGGTTCCCCTGCGGTTACGACAATTCTACGAATTGTATTAGTTGTCATTGTTGTCATCCACGATTTCAACAAACGCACTTGCGCGTAGCTCTTGCATCCATGCGCCCGCTTCTTCATTAAATTTACGGTTAAATAGAATACGGTAAGCTTTGTTCTTCATCGCTGAGTCAGTACGGTCAACTTGGCGACGATCCAACACTTCAACGATATGCCAGCCGTGAACGGTTTTGAACGGTTCGCTCATTGAGCCAACTGGCAGAGTTTCTACTTGGTGCTTGAATTCTGGCACGTAAAGATCTGGTGTTTGATAACCTAGTTCACCGTCTTGTGCTGCCGAGCCAGGATCTTGACTGTATTGTGTTGCCAATTGAGCGAACGTTGCTTCACCGGCTTTGATGCGGCGTACAAATTCATTCAGTTGCTTCTTCGCCCCTTCGTCGCTCAGAATCACGGTTGGTTTAATCAAAATATGACGCGCATTTACTTCCGTTACCGCAACCGTTTCTAGGCCTTTGACATCCTCTATTTTTAGGATGTGGAAACCAACGCCACTACGGAAAGGACCAATAATGCTGCCTTTGTTTTGCATCTTGATCTGATCAGCAAAGATGGTCGGCATCTCTTCTTTACGCATCCAGCCCCAGTCACCACCTTGTAAAGCTTTAGGACCTTTTGAGTAGGTGTAGGCCATCTCCGTAAAGTCTGCACCTTCGTTTAGCTTTTTCGCGAGCGCTTTAGCTTCTGCTTCTACAGCAGATTTTTCTTTATCGTCAGAGAAGCGCAGTT
This sequence comes from Vibrio sp. 779(2023), assembly GCF_033344285.1. Lineage (NCBI taxonomy): Bacteria > Pseudomonadati > Pseudomonadota > Gammaproteobacteria > Vibrionales > Vibrionaceae > Vibrio > Vibrio sp. 779(2023). The sequence continues at coordinate 224,537 of NZ_JAWPOM010000002.1, read as the reverse complement.
GAATGTGTCCAATTTTGTATTGAACAGTCGCATTGGTTTCTTGTGATAGTTGTTCCGCAAGGCTATCGACCTCTGCTGGAAGGATATTAATACGGCGACGAACCAGTGCATTGCGGGCTTCTGATGCGGCGATTTCCTTACGAATTTGTTCGCGGAATTCTGGGTAACTTAAACCTTCACTTTCTACAGAAGCAGCGAGTTGTTCTACCGATTGCTCATTATTACGTGCGATCTCTGCAATCGCTTGGTTTAAACGGTTGTCGTCAATACGCACACCAATACGGTCTGCTTCTTGGCCTTGCAACGTATCAATGATAAGTTTTTCAACGACTTGTTCTTTTAACACGCTGGTAGAAGGTAAGCTCTTTCCACTTTGACGTGCGTTGGCTTGCAGCGTTTTCATCGCTGTTTCGATGTCGCTTTGTAGAACTACACCGTCGTTCACGATGACCGCAACCTTATCGATCTCTACTGGTGCTGCAACCGCTCCGCAAGAGAGTAGGGTCGTGAATAAGATTGATTTCCAAATTTTCATTTAAAATTCCGTCAGTATTTTTGAATAGGCGTCTTATTCATTTAAGACGCCTATTTTGATTAATTGTTCAGATAGAATGGGCGGCCGTACTTAATCGCGTTGTCAGAACCATCCAGTTCTTTGACTGCAGTGTCTTCACGCTGATTGGTCGCAAAGCCTTGAATACCGAAGTTAACGCTAAAGTTATTTTCGTATTCAGGTGATGCCCCAGTGCTGCCGATAGTTTGGTTTTTCCAACCAAGCAATTGGTTGGCGTAAGTCACACCAATGTACCAACAGTCAGACTGGTAACGCAGGCTCGCTAGCCATTCTAGGTCCGCATTTTCATTGAGGTCGTAGTAGTATTGACCACTTGCAGACCAGTTCGGGTTGAACTCGTAGGCCGCTACAATACCTGCTTGTGAAATGCCTTTACGAGTAATTGTGTCTAGGTTTTCGAGAATGATCGTATCTTCGATGTATTCACGCGTGACGTAACGATAGTTACCCTGAATAAAGCCACCGTTAAATTGGTACTCTAAGGTACTGTTCGCCAACTGCATGGAGCTCAAATCGATATCGTATTGAATTCCACCGTGATAGAACAAGTAATCGTTGTAGTTGAAATCGGCTTCAATCGCCCATGATGAATAGTTGGTGGTCTCATCCGGAAGATTTGGGCTGTTGCTCAGTTTGGTCTTTTTATCGAAGTAGTAAATCTGACCAAATGAAACGTTAAGACGCTCTTTATAGTCATCATCAAAGAAGCGAGTACTCGCACCGTAGCTTAACTGGTTCGCAGAGGCGATTTTATCAATGCCACTGTACTTACGACTGCGGAATAGCCCGTAGTAGTCGGTTTGTAGCAAGGTGGTATCGTAATTGTAGATGTTGGTTTGATCTTCTTCAGGTACGTACAAGTACTGCAGCTGAGGCTCCAGTGTTTGGGTGTAGCCCTTGATCCAGCTTGTATCTCGTTCTAAGTAAAGTTGCGCATGCGTACGGAACTCAGGAATAACACGAGAAACTTCATCATCCAACTGGTTTTGCAAGTTTACATCTGTCAAACCCGTTAAGTCTTGAGAGTAATACGTAGAGAGCACGCGCGCTTCTGTTGTCCACGTTGCCCATGAGTTTGAGAGCGGTAATGTAAGCCCTGGTTCAATGTGAACACGGGTCGCATTTGGTCGCGCAGCATCGCTCGTATCGAAGCGGCTGACTTGGCTCTTCACGTCAAAGTTAAGGTAATCTCCCCACAACGGCGTGTAGTAGTTCAAGTCTAACTGAGGAAGCAGGCGATAAGGGCGGTTCTCTTCTTTCAATAAGATTTGGAAGTCACGAACGGTTAACGAGGCATCCCAGAAGTCAGAACGATATTGTACTTGTCCTTCTTGAACCAGTTGACCATCTTCACGGTTACCAATGTTGGAGTCGAGATCGAGGAAGTAATCAATATCACTCACTTTTGAGTAATCGACTTTGACTATCCACTGTTTATTGATGATACCGTCGTGTTTAACTTGGTAGCCCCAACGAGACTCGTCCTGATATTTGCGATCACTATTGAGGTATTCGCCTTTGATTTCTCCATTTCCCCAACCATCTGTTAGGTAGCGGAAGTCAGTATCGAGTTTTGTACCACGTTGCTGCATATAGAGCGTGGTGAGTGTCATGTCATATTGAGGCGCGATGTTCCAATAGAATGGCACCTCGACTTCCATACCATCACTAGAACCGTACGATAAAGAAGGGAAGAGGAAACCCGTTTTGCGCGTATCTCCAATTGGCATGGTTAGATACGGCACATAGAAAACAGGCACATCTAACACTTCAAATCGAGGATGGTGCAGCGTCGCTGTCTCTTCATCTTGGTCAACATCGATGCCTGACGCAACCAATCGCCATGAATTATCGCCTTGAGGGCACGATGTGATAGAGCCGTCTTCGAGTTCATAAACCGACTGACCTGTGCGGGCGATATAGGCTGCAGTGCCTCGGCCTTGTTGGCAAAGGAACTGATAATCGGTGTTCTCAAGTGAAAACGTATCTTGATTAATGTCGTTAGTAACACGATCAGATCGAGCTTTGACTTGGCCGTCATTGAAAGTCACGTTGCCTTCGGCAACCACGACGTTGTCTTGTTGGTGCAGCGTTACGCTATCTGCGGTAATTTTCTTCTGGCCTTGGGTGACTTGTACATTACCTGAGTACTGAGCTTTGTCACCATTGATGGCTTGCAGGGTGTCAGCCTCTACCACTACTGGGGTATTAAGAGCGTCCTCCTCGCCACTTGTATCGACCAAACATTGATCTGTGGCGGGCATTTCCTGCACACTATCATGGATATTCGCTTCAGCTTGAGTGGTGGGTACAAACAAGGCGGTGCTGATAGAGGCCGCTAAAAATGTGCGGGAGAAATGTTGCATTGAATTGAACTTTCCTGTGTCACTACTACTCGATGGCTATAGGGCTTGTTGTACCCTAGCGTAATAGCCAAATGAATCAACTATAGTCGCATTTATCCCAGCGTATTGATTCACTGTGGCATAATGACGACAAAATAGCTGCAAAGATAAGCAGGCGAAATGGCCTAGCCGAAATAAAACTAATTCCATTATCATAAAGGAAATCGTTGCATCCGGCACTATAAGACCGCCGTCGTCGATAAAAATTCATTGATAGAGAACACATAATGCATATTTTTGGCAAAATTCTGGGTGCCTTTTTTGGCTTGTTACTTGGCGGGCCGCTAGGTTTACTCTTTGGCTTATTTATTGGCCATCAATTCGATAAAGCACGTCGCTTGAGTCAAGCCGGGTTCTCTACTGGCGGCTTTGGAAAAGGGCCAAGTCAAGCTCAGCGCCAAGAAGAGTTTTTTAAAGCGGCGTTTGCGGTAATGGGACATGTGGCAAAAGCGAAAGGCCAAGTCACCAAAGAGGAAATCCAACTGGCTTCAGCCATGATGGACCGCATGAATTTGCATGGCGAACAGCGTCGCGCAGCGCAAGACGCGTTTCGTGAAGGTAAAGACAGCGACTTTCCGTTAGAAGATGTTCTTGTTCGTGTGAAAATTTCGACAGCTGGTCGCTTTGACTTGTTGCAATTTTTCTTAGAGCTGCAAATCTCGGCGGCCTTTGCAGATGGCTCGATCCACCCGAGTGAACGAAATGTACTACACAAGATTGCACGTGGTTTGGGTTTCTCTTCTGAGCAATTAGAGCGTCGTTTGCAAATGCAAGAAGCCGCATTTCGTTTCCAAAGCCAGGGCGGTTTTCATGGTCAGCATCAACGCCAATCTTCAGGTGGTAGCTGGCAACAAGCTTCACAAGCGGATCAGTTGGCCGACGCGTACAAAATTCTGGATGTGTCTTCAGATGCAGACAGTAAAACCGTTAAGCGTGCTTATCGTAAACTGATGAACGAGCATCACCCGGACAAATTGATGGCTAAAGGTTTACCACCAGAGATGATGAACGTCGCGAAAGAGAAATCTCAAGAGATTCAAAACGCTTACGATCTTATTAAGAAGGTTAAAGGCTTTAAGTAGTCGGACGTTTTCTATCAAACATTTGGATGTAAAAAAGGGCACTCAGTGCCCTTTTTTTCATGTCTTAGTCTTTGAGTTGCCGGTGTCTTTAGCTTTTGGCCTATTATGTCCCTAATGCTAATTGACCTCACATCCCCCCAGTTTAGTTGGCTTGATTCAAGTCCCAATCGTATTCGTATTTCACTTTGCCAGAGAAGTTTTTGTATTGCGGAGCATACGTTGCGATGTGGTTGAAAACTTGTTTCTCTCCACCAAAGTCCGCTGCAAACCAATCATAAATAGAAGACAGCTGCGCCGTGTTACCTTGGATAGATACGCCTTTGCTGCTGTTGATAAATGTTTTGGCGGCACTATCCAGTAGAGCTTGCGTGTTGTCAGCAGTGAATGCTTGAGATTGCAGATTAGGGCATCCTAGGCTGGCACAGTTAACCGCGTAATGCGTTCTTGGGTCATTCCAAATTGGACGCAAAATTCGATGTTCAATATCGTTTAAAGTTAGATCCTTCCCATTGACCACGACCACATCGTCTCCCCAAGGACCAAAGCTAAATAAACCACCTAGCTTGGTGATTGATTCGACTGGATAGTTATCCAAAATAAGATCTACCGTGATGGCGTTGTAAAGGTTTACCCAATAGGCATATTGCTCTGCTTGGTTGTATTGTAGAGGGTCTAGTTTTGCCAAACGCTGGATGTATTGTTTCAGCTTAGTTTTATCGACAGAGGAGACTTGGCTATAACGAAACAAGGTATTCTCACCTTGTTCAACCAAATAAGCATCGAGCAATTGCTGCCAATCTTGATGAGAGATTTGACTTTGATTAGCCTGATTCGATTGTTTCCAATACGGCCATAAGTCGGATTTAGGTGCGGCAAATGTTGATAAAGAAACCAGAGCACACAACAGCAATAACAGACGCTTCATAGAGATACCTTTGAATGAGATATTGTTGATAGTGTAGACCAGTTTAGTGCTTGTTTTCTTTCAGTAATCAGTGGCCTTTATTCGCCGTCATTCCGAGGAGCATAAGCGATATCAGGAATCTAATACCCACAAACTCTTGAGTAAAGACAGTATGAATCTGCACAGTGCGCTCTGGCAGTCGATCCTGAATCACACTCCTTCGTCGCTGTTCAGGATGACGAATTTCAACAGAGGCGTTCGGTATTCCGTAAGCAAAGCGATATAAAATCAGTTGTCTAAATAATTAAAAGGGCCGACAATTGCCAGCCCTTGATTTGTGTATGTACTAACGCGTCTTAACGCAAGAAGCTCGGGATATTTGCCTCGTACTCGGCAATCTTATCTTCGTGCTGAAGGGTTAGGCCAATGTTGTCCAAACCGTTTAGTAAGCAGTGACGACGGAACGAATCGATTTCAAAACCATATTCTTTGCCGTTGGCACGAACGACATTCGCTTCTAGGTCGACCTCGACTTCTGCACCTTCATTTGCCTCAACAAACTGGAAGATTTCATCCACTTCTTGTTCAGTCAAACGAACTGGCACCATTTGGTTGTTGATCGAGTTGCCGTAAAAGATATCGGCAAAGCTTGGTGCGATCATCGCTTTGATGCCGTAATCCGCTAGCGCCCACGGTGCGTGCTCACGAGATGAGCCACAGCCGAAGTTCTCACGAGCCAGCAAGATAGACGCGCCTTGGTAGCGAGGTGCGTTCATCACGAACTCTGGGTTCGGTTGTTCGCCAGCATCGTCTAGGAAGCGCCAGTCATGGAATAGGTGCTTACCGAAGCCTAGGCGAGAGACCTTTTGTAGGAACTGCTTTGGAATGATGGCATCAGTATCAACGTTCGCTGCATCTAGAGGAACAACTAAGCCTGTGTGTTGTTTAAAGCCTGACATTGGTTTGCTCCTTAGTCTAGTTCACGAATATCTACAAAGTGACCAGCAATTGCTGCTGCCGCTGCCATCGCAGGGCTCACTAGGTGGGTACGGCCATCACGACCTTGGCGGCCTTCAAAGTTACGGTTTGAAGTAGACGCACAACGTTCATGTGGACCCAAACGGTCATTGTTCATTGCTAGACACATCGAGCAACCTGGCAGGCGCCACTCAAAGCCCGCTTCTTTAAAGATAACGTCCAAGCCTTCCGCTTCTGCTTGCGCTTTTACTTGCTCAGAGCCAGGAACGATCAGCGCTTGAACGTGAGGCGCGACTTTGCGACCTTTCGCTACTTCAGCGGCTGCGCGCATGTCTTCGATACGTGAGTTAGTACAAGAACCAACGAAGACTTTATCGACGTTGTAATCAGACAATGACTTGCCTGCCTCTAGGCCCATGTAAGCCAATGCTTTTTCTGCCGATGCCTTTTCTACTGGGTCGGCAAAGCTTTCTGGTGCTGGGATAGGTTGATCTACCGCGATCACTTGGCCTGGGTTAGTACCCCAAGTGACTTGTGGTTTAATGTCTGCTGCGTTTAGTGTCACGACTGCATCAAACTGAGCATCATCGTCAGTTTTTAATGTCTTCCAGTACTCTACTGCTGCATCAAAATCCGCACCTTGAGGTGAGAATTTACGGCCTTTGATGTATTCGAACGTGGTTTCATCTGGTGCAATCAAACCGGCTTTCGCTCCTAGCTCAATCGCCATGTTACATACGGTCATGCGGCCTTCCATTGAAAGGTCTGTGATCGCTTCACCGCAGAATTCAACTACGTAACCTGTACCGCCAGCAGCTGTGGTTTCACCGATGATGGCTAGCACGATATCTTTAGCCGTGATACCCGGAGCCACTTTGCCTTTTACTTCGATCTTCATCGTTTTAGCGCGCGCTTGTTTTAGCGTTTGAGTTGCTAATACGTGCTCAACTTCAGATGTACCAATACCAAAAGCGAGAGAACCGAACGCACCGTGTGTAGCCGTGTGCGAGTCACCACAAACAATGGTCATTCCCGGTAGGGTAATACCAAGCTCTGGGCCCATAACGTGCACAATACCTTGGTATTTGTGGTTAATGTCGTAAAGCGTAACACCAAACTCTTCACAGTTTTTCGATAGCGTTTCCATCTGGATACGTGCCATCTCACCGGATGCGTTGATGTCTTTGGTGGTTGTTGAAACGTTGTGGTCCATGGTGGCAAAAGTTTTGCTGACCTGACGCACTTTACGACCTTTTTCACGCAAGCCGTCAAATGCTTGCGGAGACGTCACTTCATGTACCAAGTGACGGTCGATGTACAAGATTGGGTTTTCCCCTTCTGCTGCGACGGCAACGTGTGCGTCGTAGACTTTTTCGTATAATGTTTTGCCCATTGTTTGCTTCCTTTCCTCGTCGCCTTTGCCGCAATAACTGCGTTAGCGACACCCATTTATCCAGTTATTTAGCGAACTAAACGCCTTAATATAAATAGACTTGCTGCCTTGCTATTGCACCAATGACTTAGAGGAAAGCCATTGGTTGACCGAGGATTTAGTATTTATTATGAATCTGTTTTGTATTAAGAGTTTAAGATGTACTCAGCGATCTTATCGCCCATCTCAGACGTCGAAAGTGCTGGGTTGTCACCAGCAAGGTCACCCGTTAGTTCCCCCGCTGATAGCGCTTTTGAAACTGCCGTTTCGATGTCTTGTGCCGCCGTTTCCTCACCTAGGCTATAACGTAGCATCAGTGCCGCAGACAGGATTTGTGCCACAGGGTTAGCGATGTTCTTACCTGCGATATCTGGTGCACTGCCACCTGCTGGCTCGTACAGACCGAATTTGCTTTCGTTTAGACTTGCTGATGGCAACATACCCATAGAGCCTGTGATCATCGCACATTCATCAGAAATGATGTCGCCGAAGATGTTTGAACATAGCATTACGTCGAACTGAGCAGGGTCTTTGATAAGCTGCATAGTCGCGTTATCAATGTACATGTGTGACAACTCGACATCTGGGTAGTCTTTTGCGATTTCTTCGACTACTTCACGCCATAAGATAGAGCTTTGTAGAACGTTCGCTTTGTCGATAGAGCACACTTTCTTGCGACGTAGACGAGCAGACTCAAAAGCGATTTTTGCAATACGTTCGATCTCAAAGCGGTGGTACACCTCAGTATCAAATGCTTTTTCTGTTGCGCCTTCACCTTCACGACCTTTCGGTTGGCCGAAGTAGATACCACCCGTCAGTTCACGGACTACCACGATGTCAAAGCCGCGACCCGAGATGTCTGCACGTAGCGGTGAGAAAGCTTCAAGACCTGAGTGAATTTGCGCTGGACGTAAGTTACAGAACAGTTGGAAGTGTTTACGTAGCGGCAGTAGGGCACCGCGTTCAGGTTGGTCGTTTGGTGGTAAGTGCTCCCACTTAGGGCCGCCAACCGAGCCGAATAGGACTGCATCAGACTCTTCACATGCTTTTATTGTGCTCTCTGGAAGTGGGCAACCGTGATTGTCGATCGCGATACCACCGACATCATGCTCGTCACGCTCAAACGCAATACCATGTTTCTTTTCGATTGCATCCAATACTTTATGTGCCTGCGCCATTACTTCCGGGCCAATGCCGTCACCGGGTAGGACGGCAATTTTGTACGATTTGTCTGTCATGTTAATCCTTTAAGTTTTCTAATTTTGAGCTTAATTATTTCAACGAGCGTGTTCTTTCCTGAGCCGTGTAGCCCGGTTGTTATTACACAGTCGCAATCTTTTTCTGCTTCATTTCTTCGATTTTATCTGCACGATGAATGCTGTTAATAACGTGCAATAATGCTTGGCCGGAAGCCTCAACGATGTCGGTGGAAACACCCGTACCGTGGTATTTGCGACCTTTGTAGTTGGCAATGATGTCTGCTTGACCCAAACCATCTTCACCTTCACCTTTCGCGGTTAGGTCGAATTTATCCAGAACGATGTCGTAGCCTGTCACGCGGTAGATACATTGGTATAGCGCATCAACTGGGCCATTACCGACCGCTGCTTCACACATTTCTTCATCACCGCATTGCATTTTGATGCTGGTGGTAGCCATTACGCTGCCAGACTGCACGCTTAGGTAGCTCAATTTGTAGAAGTCATCTTCTTCACGCAAGTTCGAGAAGTGCATTAGGGCTTCTAGGTCGTAATCGAACACTTGGCCTTTGCGATCAGCAAGTTTCAAGAAATCCGCATACAGCGCGTCTAGGTTGTACTCGTCTTCGTTGTAACCCATGGTATCCATATGGCTCTTCACGGCAGCGCGACCGCTGCGGCTGGTTAGGTTCAGAGCTTGGTTTTTTAGGCCAATAGACTCAGGGGTCATGATTTCGTAGGTATTCTTATTCTTCAACATGCCATCTTGGTGGATGCCTGAAGAGTGGCTAAACGCATTTGCACCCACAATTGCTTTGTTGCTTTGAATAGGCATATTGCATAGCTGGCTAACCAACTTACTGGTGCGGTGAATTTCATCATGCTTAATGCCAGTGTGAACGCCCAAAAACTCTTGACGAGTCTTGATGATCATTGCGATCTCTTCAAGTGAACAGTTACCCGCTCGCTCTCCAATGCCATTGATCGTGCCTTCTATCTGACGTGCGCCAGCTTGAACGGCGGCAATAGAGTTGGCAACTGACATCCCCAAATCGTCGTGACAGTGAACGGAGATGATCGCTTTATCAATGTTCGGAACGCGGTTAAATAGAGTTTCAATAATCCCACCAAACTCACTTGGTACGGTGTAGCCAACGGTATCTGGAATGTTGATTGTACTCGCACCTGCATTGATGGCGGCTTCTACCATGCGACATAGGTTGTCGATTGGAGTACGACCAGCATCTTCACAAGAAAACTCGACATCATCAGTGTAGTTACGTGCATGTTTAACGGCGTTGACTGCCATTTCTAGTACATCGTCGTAGCTGCGGCGTAGTTTGTCTTCTACGTGAATGGTGGAAGTGGCTAAAAACGTGTGGATACGGAATTGGTCAGCCACTTTTAATGCTTCAGCGGCAGCATCAATGTCTTTCGCAACGGCACGCGAAAGGGCACAAACTCGACTGTTTTTTATGTTTTTTGCGATGGTTTGTACAGACTCGAAATCACCTGGTGAAGAGATTGGGAAGCCAGCTTCGATAACATCAACGCCGAGTCTTTCCAGCGCATAGGCAATCTGCAGTTTTTCTTTAACCGTCAAGCTTGCTGACAACGCTTGCTCGCCATCACGCAATGTGGTGTCGAATATAATGACCTGATCGTTCATGTTTGCTTCCTTCCTGATTTCTGCACTTTCGCGCAAGTGAATCGTTTACTTCCAGTATTTAGATATAAAAAAACCCGCATTCTCATGCGGGTTCTTAGAAATTGGTGTGGTTATTTTTCTTCCACAGCCTACCCGCGCGAACTGGTCACGATCAGGAGGAGGCTAAGCAGGATAGAAAAATGAGCTGACATAGTTGTTAAGCTTTCCACATAATTAAGTTAACAAATTAGTACCGCACTCCATGAAGCGCGTCAACCCTAAAGTCGATTTTTTATTCATATCGGATGAGTCTTTTCGTTTGCTTGAAAAAAATGATGCACTAAGTGAAACAACATGATGCGATAGAAACGTGCTAGAAGAAGTAAGTTCTCATCAAGTTTGCGACGTTTCATTACCAAAACAAGCATCGGGATTGCGACTTGTCACACAAAGGTCCGAATTGTTTGGCAAAAGTTTTGAATGACCATTTATAGTAGTGCAGTTGCACTAGGTAAAAGAAATATAAGGGTTAGGGAAAGAATGAGGTTAACAAAACAATTTGGACGTTCAGCCATAGTACTTACTCTGGTCAGCTTGTCGGGTTGTCAGCTGTTTCAATCGCAGACCTATGTGGAAGTGGCTTCCCCCGTTGTTATGAATGATCACTCACAGAGCGTCATGGTCATCAATGATCAAATGGATCGATTTTTGAGTTATGAAGGACGCGAATCGTTCTTGAATCAGATGCTTGTTGCCCTTGAGTCTGACAGCCGAAATAAGTTTAAAGGTAAAGATCCGGAAACGTATTCTTGGTGGAAGATCCGTGTCCAGCCTAGTGAGAAACAGCAAGCGGAAGTTTTCCGACCAACCACTGAAGGTGTCGATACCTCAAACCCAGTAGAGTTTATGGATGTCTCTTACCGCTCTAAGACCACATTAAACCTACGCTCCAAACCGAGTCTTGAAGGGGCAAAGCTTGGCGTATTATCGAAAGGGGAAGTCTTTAATGTGCTAGCAAAAGTGGTTGATCAACCTTGGTTTCTCGTTGAACAGAAAGGAGTGATAAAAGGTTATGTCCATAAGGATTATGCGCGCAGCAATGTGATAAATCGTGACATTTTATCTACTCAGCCTAACCCTCTACTAGAGCCTAACTCGAGTAAAACGGAGAAAACGAGTATAGAGCATGAACTGTCGGGAAACTATACTTGCCGCTCACTGAGCTATGAGCTAACAAAAGATGGTGACATGACGACAGGCTCTTTGCGCGCCTGCCGCAAGAAGAGAAAAGTCTGGTATATAGACACCCCTCAACCGCAACCATCAAACCCTTCTTAATGTTCTATTTTTATGGTTATGCCCAATAGATAAATCGTTGGGCACACCTTAATTTGGCCTTTGTCATTAATTGTCCAAACTCCCGTCATGCTGTTGTCACCTAAACCTCCTACTTTTCACAAAAAGGCGTTGTCAAAGTAAGGAAAGGTCACATGAGAACCATAGAGACAATTACACAGCCAATTGCAACCATTGCTAAGTTTGATTTAGCGCTCTCTAGTGTTTGTCTTAAGCACCGTTTTAATCAACAAGTCGCCAATATCAGTAAAGGAGTTTCCCACAGTGGTGACGGGCATCTTTACTTGGTGTTGGGGTTATTAGCTTGGTATTTAGATAAGGAGCAAGGAGTCTGGTTTTTACTGGCGGGTTTACTTGCTTTTGCTATCGAGCTACCAATTTATTGGACGCTGAAAAATAGTTTTAAGCGTCGTCGCCCTGAAGAGCTTAGTGCACTCCTTCCTGCTTTTATTACCCCCTCTGATCGCTATAGTCTTCCTTCAGGACACACTGCCGCTGCGTTTGTCATAGCGACGCTGATTGATCATTTCTATCCGAGCCTAGGCGTTGCTGCATTCTTTTGGGCAAGTTTAATCGGAACCGCGCGAATCTTATTGGGTGTGCACTTTTTTACCGATGTCATCATTGGTGCACTGCTTGGCAGTCTTTGTGGTGGATTAGCGATTGCGATGTTAGGAGGCTAATTGATGAAAATCTTGTACGGTGTTCAAGGGACAGGAAACGGACATATTGCACGCGCAAGGGCGATGAGTCATGCGTTTAAAGAGCACGATGTTGAGGTCGACTTTTTGTTTTCTGGGCGAGCGCCGGAAAAATACTTTTCAATGGAAGCATTTGGCGATTACCAGACTCGCCGAGGCTTCACCTTTATTACCGAAAAAGGCTCTGTAAACTACGCGAAAACAGCATTGAATAACAATTTGGTGCAGTTTTTCAAAGAAGTTAAGCAACTCGATCTATCGTCCTACGATCTTATCATTAATGATTTCGAACCTGTGACTGCGTGGGCAGCGAGACAACAAAATAAGCCTTCTATTGGTATCAGCCACCAAAATGCTTTCCGTTATCCGGTGCCACTAAAGGGAGCAAGTTGGTTAGATAAATCCGTCATTGAATACTTTGCGCCTTCTCAACACCACCTTGGTTTGCATTGGCATCATTTTGATCAACCTTTGTTACCACCGATAGTGCATACCGTCGATAGCCAAGCAGAAAACGACGACTTCGTGTTGGTGTATCTACCGTTCGAATCGATTGAAGATATCTCGGACTTATTGTTCCACTTTAATCAACAAGCGTTTATCTGTTATCACCCGGATGTGATCGAATGTGAGCAGGTAGAAAACATAGAACTGCGCCCTTTATGCCACAGCAACTTCCAGCATCATTTGCATCGCTGTAGTGGTGTCATTGCTAATGGTGGGTTTGAGCTTCCTTCAGAAGCCTTGTCTTTGGGGAAAAAATTGTTACTAAAGCCACTCGCGGGTCAATTCGAGCAGCAGAGCAATGTTGCGACCTTAGAAGATTTAGGGCTTGCGATGTCGATGGAGAGCTTAGACATTTCCGCAGTACGCCAGTGGCTAAAGGAGCAACAAGCCGAAAGTGTGAAATACCCAGATGTTGCTCAGGCTATTGTTCATTGGGTACTGCAAGGTGCATGGGATTCAAAAGCAGAGTTATCCAGACAGCTGTGGGAGCAGGTTGATTTTCCAAGTTACGTGTCGAACATTTAAGTACGTTGTTCTAAGTACATTGTTCCTTCCATTTTTGACACGATTTTGTTGCAGCCTTTCTGTTTGGAAGGCTGCATTTTTATTCTTCCTCTCTCATTTCTATTCAGTGTGTATTTGCTGATAATTTGACTGATAAGTGCAAAATTCAATCAAAGATATAGCTGTCATCTGTTGTTCTTATTCCAACTAATAACTGAGCTAAATGCATGCTTGTGTTGACCGCCTGTCCTATCAATTTGCTAAATACGTCCTCAAAGAATGCATTTTTACGTGTTTTATAGTTTTTTATGTTTTTATCAAGTCTTTGTTATTTAATAAATAAATACCTAATTGGCTAAAATTTACTGATTAAATATCAATCTAGTTGCGAAACCGCAATCGATTAGTTGATAGTACAGTTCGAGCCGGAAGTATCCGGACGATAAATATAATAAAAAGTTAGGTTATCTATTCGTAAAATGATTCGAATCCAGCCGCCGTCTTTTGTGCGAGATGGGATTCTATTCGTTATGAATTTAATGAACAAAGTTGACGATTACAAAAGAGGCGCACTCAATGTTAGAGAAGAAAGACGCGATGAGCGCAATTGCTAGCTACCGTATGGAAAGCACTTTGCGTGGTGTAGATTTAAACCTACTGACTGTATTTGATGCTGTAATGCAAGAGCAAAATATTACTCGTGCAGCACATAACCTAGGCATGTCTCAACCGGCGGTAAGTAACGCCGTGGCACGCTTAAAAGTGATGTTTAACGACGAGCTATTCATGCGCCAAGGCCGTGGTATTCAGCCTACGCAACGAGCACGTCAACTGTTTGGTCCTATTCGCCAAGCACTACAGCTGATTCGCAATGAACTTCCTAGCTCTGTATTCCAACCAGAATCTTCGACTCGCTTGTTCAAGCTTGCGATTTGCAGCCCTTGTGACATGCGTTTTGCTCCGAAGATCATGGCAAAAGTGAATCAACAAGCACCAAACGTTCAGCTTCACCTAGATGCAGAATTTGACCGTTTGTTGTCTGAGCGTATGCGCTACCAAGAAATTGATTTCGTGATCGACTACGCTCGTTTTGATGAGCAAGGTTTCTCAAGTACTGAAATCTTCAAAGATGAATTAGTGGTTATCGCATCAAAAACCCACCCACGCATTCAAGGTGGTGTGACGGCTGAGCAACTGCTTAACGAAAAGCATGCGAAGTTATCGAAAGTGCATGGCCAACGTAGTTTCTCAGAGCAAGCGTACCGTGAACTGGATTGCCAAGCGGCGTATGAAGGTTCTAGTTTAAGCAACCTACTATACGTGGTGGGTCAATCTGAGCTTGTGACTATTGCACCACGTTGGATGGCGGAAAATGCGGTAAACAGCGATCAACTGCAAATTCTTGATTTCCCATTTGCGAACAAAGAAATCAGCGGATTCTTAAGCTGGCATGAATCAAGTGAAAAAGATAAAGGCCACATTTGGCTGCGCGATCAACTGATGATCACTTGTGGTGAAGTCGTTGCCGCAAAATAAGATGACGTTTGGTCTTCTCGATTAGACCATATTGGTAATCATCAATTTTTACAATTCATTGGTCCCCGAGCGATTTTTGTCTCTCGGGGCTTTTTGTTTTCTTAATAAACAATCTAAACAGTAAGTTAAATAGAGTAATCATTCAGCAATTTGAGGTACGTTCGCGACGTATAAGTGATAGTTGTCTCTTATTAGTGATAAGTTTGATACTGGTCAGTTGCGTTTTAGCAAGCCGTGAGTACACTTGTTCGCTCAATTAGCTTACGCCTGTAAGCCAAAAGGTAAGTAAAAGAATGGCCAAGTTAGATTTTCATATCGTTAAACGTATTCGTGAACAAATTGCGAACGGTGGTACACGCGTTGCACTCAAGCATAAAGTGGGTGAGGAGTGGCAAGGTATTACGTGGACGCAATTTGGTCAGCAAGTTGATGCTTTATCACTTGCACTTTTGGCTCAGGGATTAGGAGTCCAAGATAAGATCGGCATTTTCTCGAACAACATGCCGCAATGGACGATCGCTGATATCGCAGCACTGCAATTACGCAGCGTGACAGTACCTATTTACCCAACCAATACTGCCGCCCAGTCGGCGTACATCATTAACAATGCAGACGTCAAAGTTCTGTTTGTTGGTGAACAGCCTCAATTTGATGCAGCAGTGAGCATTTTCGACCAGTGCGAACAGTTAGAGCTCATTGTTGCGATGTCTGATGATATAGAACTTGGCGATCATGATTTCGTTATCTCTTGGCAAGCATTTGTTGCCAAAGGCGACACTACATATCAAGTTGAATTGGACGCGCGTTTAGATCAGGCAAAAGAAGATGATCTACTCACGCTCATCTACACCTCGGGTACAACAGGACAGCCAAAAGGCGTTATGTTGGACTACGCAAACATTGCGGCGCAATTGGAAGGGCACGATCAGCGCTTGAGCCTTTCTCAAAGTGACGTGTCATTATGTTTCCTTCCGTTGTCACACGTATTTGAGCGCGCTTGGACCTTTTATGTATTGTACAAAGGGGCGACCAACTGCTATTTGCAAGACACCATGCAAGTACGTGATGCACTGAGCCAGGTGCGACCTACCGTGATGTGTGCCGTACCGCGTTTCTATGAGAAGATCTTCTCTGCGATTCACGAGAAAGTGTCTCGCGCGCCGATTCACCGTAAGATCATGTTTACTTGGGCAGTCAACATGGGCGCAAAAATGGCCGCTTGTCATCAAGAAAAACGTCAGCCATCGCTCTTGCTGCGTAAGTCATACGCTTTGGCGGATAAGTTGGTTCTGAGCAAACTGCGTGCGCTACTTGGCGGGCAAATCAACTTTATGCCTTGTGGCGGTGCAAAGTTGGATGAAACCATCGGTCGATTCTTCCATGCGATTGGTATCAACGTTAAGTTGGGCTACGGTATGACTGAAACCACGGCGACAGTATCGTGTTGGGATGATAAATGTTTTAACCCCGACTCTATTGGTATGTCGATGCCTGGCGCACAGGTTAAGATCGGCGAAAACAACGAGATTCTGGTTCGTGGTCCAATGGTGATGCGTGGCTATTACAAAATGCCAGAAGAGACGGAAAAGACCTTTGATGAGCACGGTTTCCTAAAAACGGGCGACGCTGGTTACATTGATGAAAATGGCAACTTGTTCATCACCGATCGTATCAAAGAGTTGATGAAAACTTCAGGTGGTAAATACATCGCTCCACAAATGATTGAAGGTGCGATTGGTAAAGACCACTTCATCGAGCAAATCGCAGTCATTGCGGATACTCGTAAGTTTGTTTCTGCGCTTATCGTGCCTTGTTATGACTCGCTAGAAGAGTACGCGAAAGAGCTGAATATCAAATATCACGATCGCGTTGAGTTGATTAAGCACCACCAGGTGGTCGAAATGCTTGAGAAGCGGGTGAACGATCTTCAAAAAGAGTTGGCAAAGTTTGAACAAGTGAAGAAGTTTAAACTGTTACCAAGAGCTTTCTCTATGGATGATGGTGAGTTAACGCCAACTCAAAAACTTCGTCGTAAAGTCATCAATGACAAATACCAAGATGAAATTGAAGAAATGTATAAGGAAAAGTCGGATAAAAAGTAACTTAAGCTGACTTAGATTTTATATTGATGAAAAAATCCCCAGTGATGTGATCGCGCATTGCTGGGGATTTTTGTTTGTATTGATTTTTTCTGTTCTGCTCGTCAAATAACGCTATTTCGCCCTCTGTAGCTAAAATCTTATGAAATAATGTTCTTTTTTTGAGCGTTAATTTTTTAGGTTGTACTGTGAAATAGGAGATGTGTGGCTGCTATTCCTACTAACATTCTAATTACTAGTATCTTGTTTAAAAAGTAGACCAATCTCTCATTAGACCCTTTGATAATAAAACGTTACATTTGTTGGGTAACCTTGCGGGATGTTATGACGAACGCAAGACATAGCCGAAAACGTGGAAGTATTTCGATTAGGCTACGAATAAGACCTAGACTATGTAAAACCAGACCAATCCGTTGACCTTACGGTGAGGAAACTGGCTAAGGAGAGCAATTATGACAGCAATGTTGTCAGGCGCAGAGATGGTGGTTCAATCTCTGATAGAAGAGCACGTAGAGCAGATCTTTGGCTACCCAGGTGGCTCTGTTTTGGATATCTACGATGCACTGCATGCCAAAACCGATCAAATCAAACACGTACTTGTAAGGCATGAGCAAGCCGCCACTCATATGGCAGATGGTTACGCTCGAGCTACCGGTAAACCGGGTGTCGTACTTGTGTGCTCGGGGCCGGGCGCGACCAATACCATTACTGGTATTGCCACGGCTTATATGGACTCTATCCCAATGATCGTTATCTCGGGTAACGTACCGAATAGCCTAATTGGTAATGATGCTTTCCAAGAGTGTGACATCGTCGGTGTCTCCCGCCCAGTGGTCAAACACAGCTTTTTAGTAAAAAAAGCGGAAGATATTCCTGAAACAATCAAAAAAGCGTTTTATATCGCGACTACGGGTCGACCTGGTCCAGTTGTGATTGATTTGCCAAAAGATGTGATGAACCCGCAAATCAAACTGCCTTATCAATATCCAGAAACGCTTTCAATGCGTTCTTACAAGCCGACAACTTCGGGCCATAAAGGCCAGATTAAAAAAGCGCTTAAGTCGCTATTAGAAGCGAAAAAACCAGTGCTTTATATCGGTGGTGGTGCGGTGATTTCTGGCGCTCATGAACATATTTTAGAGCTTTCCGACAAACTGAACCTACCCGTTGTGAGTACTTTGATGGGCTTGGGGGCATTCCCGGGTACACATAAAAACTCACTGGGCATGTTGGGTATGCACGGCACTTACGAAGCTAATATGGCAATGCATGAAGCGGATCTTATTTTTGGTATCGGTGTGCGTTTTGATGACCGTACAACCAACAACCTTGAAAAGTACTGCCCAAACGCAAAAGTGATGCATATTGATATCGATCCGTCATCGATCTCGAAAAACGTGAAAGTGGATTTGCCGATCGTAGGTTCTGCGGAAAAAGTGCTGACAACCATGCTCGGGCTGCTTGCAGAGCAAGGTAGTGGAAATGATCAAGATGCTATCACTGCTTGGTGGGATGACATTCAAGTATGGCGTGACCGCAACTGCTTGTCTTATGAAACCTCTCCAGAACGAATCAAGCCACAGCAAGTAATTGAAACGCTGCACAAGCTAACTAATGGTGACGCATATGTGGCGTCTGATGTGGGCCAGCATCAGATGTTTGCGGCGCTGTACTACCCATTCAATAAGCCGCGCCGTTGGATAAACTCTGGTGGTCTTGGCACCATGGGATTTGGTCTTCCGGCTGGCATGGGCGTGAAGTTTGCCATGCCACAAGAAGAGGTCGTGGTTGTGACTGGTGACGGCAGTATTCAGATGAATATTCAAGAATTGTCGACAGCCATGCAATACGACATTCCAGTGAAGATCATCAACCTGAACAACCGATTCTTAGGCATGGTAAAACAGTGGCAAGACATTATTTATCAAGGCCGTCACTCTAATTCTTACATGAGTTCTGTTCCTGACTTTGCAGCGATTGCAGAAGCTTATGGTCACGTCGGTATTCGTATCGAAACGCCTGATCAGCTCGAAGAAGGGCTACAAAAAGCGTTGGATATGAAAGATCGTCTGGTGTTTGTGGACATCAACGTAGACGAAACCGAACACGTATACCCGATGCAAATCAAAGGTGAGGGTATGGATAAAATGTGGCTAAGCAAAACGGAGAGAACTTAATATGAGACACATTATTTCATTGCTATTGGAAAACCAACCAGGTGCGTTGTCTCGTGTTGTTGGTTTGTTCTCTCAACGTGGTTACAACATTGAATCTTTGACGGTGTCACCGACTGATGATGAAACCCTGTCGCGAATGAACATTACCACGACATCTGATGAGATGCAGTTGGAACAAATTCAGAAGCAGTTACACAAATTGATCGATGTGCTGAAAGTGCAAGAAGTCACCGAGTATGAGCACATTGAGCGTGAACTGATGATGGTGAAAGTGAAAGCCAGTGGTTTTGCGCGAGCAGAAGTGAAGCGGACGGCAGACATCTTTCGTGGCCAGATCGTGGATGTCACGGCTTCCCAATACACCGTACAACTTGCGGGTACGAGTGAAAAGCTAGATGCCTTCATTCAAGCGATATCCGAAGTGACCGAAGTTGTCGAAGTTGCTCGTAGTGGTGTCGTTGGCATTGCGCGAGGAGAGCGAGCCCTCAAACCTTAACTCTCTGATTGCATATAGAAAAGCCACTTAATCTAAGTGGCTTTTTTGTTTAGAAAATAACAATTAATGATATAATTGTCGTTTTAGTAAGCATGATAGGCATTAGACGTGTGAAAGTACCTAAGCGAGTCGGCACCTTATTGGCGACAGCACTATTTTTTAGTGCACTCACTGCCGCTTACTACTATCAGAAATATCTGACGTTGTTAGAAAACAATGTTGAGAACACCGCTCAAGAAGCGTTACATCAATTGGCCTATACTGGCCGTGAATACAGCAATATTCAGGATCAAATCGAAACGATCAGTGACCTACTTGGTCACAGCCAAAGTCTGTATGAATATCTGCGCCAACCTAACCGGGTGAACCGTTCCATCTTAGAAGACATGTGGATCTCGGTCGCAATCAATCAAAAGTTGTATAAGCAAATTCGCTTTCTTGATGTTTCTGGTCGAGAAAAAGTGAGGATTAATTATGAGATTGAAACAGGCGCTGCGTTGCCCGCGATCAAATTGCAAAATAAGTCAGAGCGAGATTACTTTCAATTCGCTAAGAACTTAGACGATGGCGAAATCGCTTCGTGGGGGATAGGTTTAGAACGAGAGTATGGCGAGTTAGTCTATCCCTATAGCCCGTCACTGCGCATTTTGATGCCTATTTCGCTTAACGGAAAGCGCGAAGGGTATCTCGTCCTTAATGTTGATATTGACTATTTATCTTCTCGACTCAACTATTCGTCAGTGCTTGATTTCCATATTGAGCTGATTAAGAGTGACGGATTTTACATTGATAGCCCTAAATCAGCTCGTTTGTATGGCCATATAATTCCCGCTCGCTCTCAATTTAATTTTGGCCGGATGTACCCAAACATTTGGCGTAGTTTAAATTCAAAAGATTCGGGCTATGCTTACAATGGTTCGAATTTGGTCGCGTATCGCACCATCCAGTTTGTTTCTAGCGAACCTCTTCATCTGGTTATTGATCTTACCAATGAGCAGTTATTATCCCGAGCTCAGAGGGATATTGATGACTTAATCCAAGAAGCGTTTTTTGTTCTAAGTTTGGTGCTCGGCTTCACTTTGCCGACGGCAGCCCTTGCTCTGCATTATCGGCGTCATAGTATGGAATCGAAGTTGGCTCGAGCTGCTCTTGATGGTATGACTGCGGTGATGATCTCGGATGCTTCACATAGAATCATCATGGTTAATCAAGAGTTTGAAAACATGATGGGTTACTCAACCAAGCATGCCCAAGGTTGGAGTGCACATCATTTAATTCTCTTACCTGAAGATCTCGAAGCAAACCTGAGTATCTGGAAAACACTGAAGAGTGAACACGTATGGGAAGGGGAGATTCGTTGTCGAACTAAGTTTAATCAAGTCTTTACTGCAATAATGCGTATTCAGGCGAATTTAACCAAATCAGGTAAAGTGAGTTATTACATTACGTCGCTGGTGGATATCTCTGGGCAAAAAGAGTTAGAAGAAAAATTACGAAACCTAAGCGAAAAAGATGGCTTGACGGGGTTGTGGAACCGCCGAAAATTTGAAGAGCAATTGGCGCAATATGCGGGGATTATTGAACGCTATCCTGATAGCCCTCCTGCTTGTTTGGCGTTGTTTGATATTGACCACTTTAAACGTATTAATGACGAGCTTGGCCACGACGAAGGAGACAAGGTGATTTGTAGTGTCGCAGAGACCCTCCTAGAAGAAGTCCGCAGCACAGACTTTGTATCTCGTGTCGGTGGTGAGGAATTTGCAGTGATTATGCCGCATACAACACTAGAAGAGGCTGAAATTGTATTGAACAGGCTACGTGTCGCGGTTCAAATGCGTAGTGATAGAGGCATTACTGTCAGTGCTGGGTATAGTGATTTAACCTCTGATCGTACAAGAACGTATAAATGTGCTGATATTGCTTTGTATGAGTCAAAAAGTGCAGGGCGTAACTGCGTATCGCTATGTCATAGTTATGATGATATTGCTTAGTGCTTTTACAAAAACGAAAAAACGGGGATAGACCCCCGCTTTTTAGTCTCAGCGTTATTCTCTAGCCAGTATGCGACATTGGTTGTCGATGGCGGCTTCGATACACTGTATTGACTGTCTCAAATAACGCTCTAGATAACCTAAAGCATCCTGACTCTTTTTGTCTAGCGATGCCTTCATCAGCATTTCTTGCTCATCGAGATTACAGTGCCCAGGGTTCCCTGTGCCTAAAATCTGCATCGCGAAGTATTGGTAGCGTTTAATTTGCGTGAGTAGATCGCGGAAAAAACCAAACATATTGACAGAGCCAGCACCTTCAAACAGCGCAGTAAGAAACTGATTTTGGCGCTCTTCCCATTCCCTCCAACAAAAGCTTTCGCCAGGTTTTACTCGGGATAACTTGTGATAAGCAGTTAGTACATCCAGTTCCCATTTTTCATCGCCAATCATAATTGCCTTACTGAGTAAGCATGCGGAGACCATTTGCAGGCTTTCGTACAAGTCATGTAACTCATCTTTACATACAGGTGCAACCCAGCAGCCTTTTTGCGGCTCGAGTTTGACGTATTTGCTCCAAGATAATTGCACCAATGCTTCTCGAATGGGTGACGCTCCTACGTTGTACTTCTCTTTGAGTTCGGCAACCACGAGTTTTTGACCTGGTTTAAGCTCGCCATCGAGAATATCCTGACGGATCATTCTTAATACTTTGTCGGTAAGAGTGGGACTAGACACATACACCTCATAGAAACTTTAATCGTGACGATAAAATTAAACAGTACGAAATTCTGATAGAGGTAAATAATACAATTAGCCTATTATGAGAGCAAGAAAGCCATATAAAAAAGGAGGGCATAAGCCCTCCTTCTCAAGAAACTGAAGTGTTAAAAGTTCAGTCTTATAGTACGTGTACAGAAGCTGTGTTCGTAGTACCTGAAGCAACTAGAGCGCCAGAAACCATAACAACGATATCGCCTTTGTTACCTAGACCTGATTCTAGAGCAAGTTCTTTACCCGCTACGTAGAATGCGTCAGTGCTTTCGATTGAATCAACAACTACTGGAGTAACACCTTTAGTTAGAACTAGCTGTGCAGCAGTTTTCTTGTTAGTTGTTAGCGCTAGGATGTTTGCAGTTGGGAAGTACTTACGTACTGAACGTGCAGACTTACCACCTTCAGTTGCAACAACGATAAGTGGAGCAGCTAGTTTCTCAGCTGTGTCTACTGCACCTTTACATACTGCTTCAGTGATACGTAGGCGTGGGCTGTCTAGACGAGAACCTAGTTCAGCTTTTAGCGCTGAGTCAGTACGGTTCGCGATTTGAGCCATGATAGTTACCGCTTCAACAGGGTATTTACCTTTCGCCGTTTCACCAGAAAGCATTACTGCGTCAGTACCGTCCATTACCGCGTTAGCAACGTCGCCTGCTTCCGCACGAGTAGGACGTGGGTTGTTGATCATAGAATCAAGCATTTGAGTTGCTGTGATAACCATCTTACGTGCACGGTTACATTTCTCGATCATCATTTTCTGAGCGAAGATTACTTCTTCAGCTGGGATTTCAACACCTAGGTCACCACGTGCAACCATGATGCCGTCAGAAAGCTCTAGGATCTCGTCGAAGTTATCAACACCTTCTTGGTTTTCGATCTTAGAGATGATGTGGATGTTCTCGCCGCCGTTTGCAGCAAGTACTTCACGGATTTCTTGAACGTCAGACGCTTTGCGGATGAAAGAAGCTGCTACGAAGTCAACGCCTTGCTCACAACCAAATTTAAGGTCGTTCTTATCTTTTTCAGATAGTGCAGGTAGGTTTACAGAAACGCCAGGAAGGTTAACACCTTTGTTTTCGCCTAGTGCACCGTTGTTAAGAACTTTACATTTAACTTCAGTTTCAGTCTTAGAGATAACTTCCATCTCGATTAGACCGTCGTCTACTAGGATAGTGTTACCTACGTTTAGGTCTGCTGCGAAACCAGCGTAAGTTACTGCAACTTTATCTTTGTTACCTAAAACTGAAGTGTCAGTTGTGAAAGTGAATTCTTGACCTGCTACTAGATCAACATCGTTACCGCCTTCTAGCTTGATAGTGCGGATTTCTGGACCTTTAGTATCTAGAAGAATTGCTAGTGGTTTGCCAGTAGCTTCCATTACTTTACGGAAGTTCGCGATACGAGTGCCGTGTTCTTCGTAGTCACCGTGAGAGAAGTTAAGGCGCATTACGTTCATGCCTGCGTTAACTAGTTCAGTTAGCTTCTCTACAGATTCTGTTTTAGGGCCAATCGTACATACGATTTTGGTCTTTTTCATGGAAGATACTCTCCGGTAAGTATAGTTACAATTTGAAAGTCGGTTATTTACTCTGAAGTCAGGACGTTTTTGATGACATTTAGTACCTGTCACCCACCGATTTTTCGTCTCATTATTAGAACTTCAGATTCTGAAAGTCTTTCACCAAGTTTAGTCATTTTATGACTAAAAGATCGGCGATTTTGGTTACCTTTTTGTGACTAATCCCACTTTATATGCAGAAAGTTGCAAAAAAATAGCCTTCAATTCTGTAATTTTTTTTCTTTTCGGTGGCGAATTCTACCACTGAATGAATCCAATATCACTGTTTAAGAATTGTCTTAGGACAAGGTTTTATCGAGAAATATTAATTTTTTGGATCGAAATAAATGGACTTAAAAGTTTCGGTTTGACTATAATAAGTTTCACATCGAAACTTAAAATCAAAACTTAAATGTCGAAACGAAATACTCAATTAAGAAGACACGCCATTTCTAACTTGGTTTCTGAACTAGGAGAAGTCAGCGTTGATGAACTTGCTCAGAAATTCGAAACCTCAGAGGTCACGATTAGAAAGGATTTAGCTTCTTTAGAGAAAAACGGCCAACTTCTACGCCGCTATGGCGGTGCGATTGCTATCCCAAAGGAAGTCATTCACGAAGAATTGGGCGCTAATGTTTCGACTCGAAAGTTAAGCTTAGCAAAAGCAGCTGCATCATTGATTCGCGATCATAATCGCATCGTGATCGACAGTGGCAGCACGACTGCCGCGCTGATTCAACAGTTGAATGACAAACGTGGCTTAGTGGTCATGACCAACTCGTTGCATGTTGCTAACGCCCTAAATGAATTAGAGAGCGAACCGACACTGCTGATGACTGGCGGTACTTGGGATACGCACTCAGAGTCCTTTCAAGGCAAAGTGGCCGAATCTGTATTACGAGCTTACGACTTTGACCAACTATTCATCGGTGCGGATGGCATTGATCTCGAGCGTGGAACCACGACATTTAATGAGTTGGTTGGCTTAAGTAAGGTAATGGCAGAAGCGTCACGTGAAGTGATCGTAATGATCGAGTCCGAAAAAATCGGCCGTAAGATCCCAAACTTAGAGCTCGCTTGGCATCAAGTTGATGTGTTGGTGACCGATGCAGATATCCAAGCAGAGCATAAAGTACAGATTGAACAACATGGCGTGAAAGTCATTTGCGCCTAATAATGTAATCAGTTTCATATTTTACTTCCCTCTGGATAAAGGCCTTTGCTTGCTGCCTCTATTTGAAATCATGGCTAGGGAAGAACAAAACTACAAACGGAGATAAACACATGTGTGGAATCGTAGGTGCAGTAGCACAACGAGATGTTGCAGAAATTTTGGTTGAAGGTCTACGCCGCTTAGAGTACCGCGGTTACGACTCTGCTGGCGTTGCGGTTGTTGATGGCGAATCAAACCTAACGCGCGTTCGTCGCTTGGGTAAAGTACAAGAATTGGCTGATGCAGTAGAAGAAGCAAAAGTGATCGGCGGAACTGGTATTGCGCACACTCGTTGGGCGACGCACGGTGAACCTTCTGAAATCAATGCTCACCCACACATGTCTGGTGATATCGCAGTGGTCCATAACGGCATCATCGAAAACCATGAAGAGCTGCGTGAGCTGCTTCAATCTCGTGGCTACGTGTTTGAATCGCAAACGGACACAGAAGTTATCGCACACATGGTTGAGTGGGAACTTCGTACTTCAGAAACGCTATTAGAAGCGGTACAAAAAACAGCAAAACAACTTGAAGGCGCATACGGCACGGTAGCGTTGGATCGCAAAGACCCATCTCGCATCGTAGTAGCACGTTCAGGCAGCCCGATCGTGATCGGTTTTGGTGTAGGTGAAAACTTCCTAGCGTCTGACCAACTTGCATTACTTAACGTTACGCGCCGTTTCATGTACCTAGAAGAAGGGGACGTAGCAGAAATTACTCGCCGTGAAGTCACTGTGTTTGATGCAACGGGTGAGCCAGTTGAGCGTGAAATTGTTGAATCTAATGCAGAGCATGATGCAGGTGATAAAGGCCAATACCGTCACTTCATGCAAAAAGAAATCTATGAGCAACCTAAAGCGTTGATCAACACAATGGAAGGTCGTATCACGTCAGATTCTGTTGTGACAGACGCGATCGGTGTGCACGCGGCAGACATTCTAAGCAAAGTAGAACACGTACAAATCGTGGCGTGTGGTACGTCTTACAACGCAGGTATGACGGCACGTTACTGGTTTGAAGACATTGCAGGTGTTAGCTGTGATGTAGAAATTGCGTCTGAATTCCGTTACCGCAAGTTTGTGACTCGCCCAAACAGCCTATTGATCACGTTGTCTCAGTCTGGTGAAACCGCTGATACGCTAGCAGCACTTCGCCTAGCAAAAGAGAAAGGTTACATGGCAGCGATGACCATTTGTAACGTAGCTGGCTCTTCTCTGGTTCGTGAATCAGATTTTGCGTTCATGACTCGCGCTGGTGTTGAAATCGGTGTGGCTTCAACCAAAGCGTTCACGACTCAACTTTCTGCACTACTTATGCTGGTAACGGCACTGGGTAAAGAGCAAGGCCGCATCAGCAAAGAGAAAGAAAAAGAGATTGTTGAAGCGCTGCATGCACTTCCTAAGCAAATAAACGCGGCACTTTCTTTCGAGAAAGAAATTGAAGCACTAGCAACGGATTTTGCAGACAAGCACCACACATTGTTCCTAGGCCGTGGCGAGTTCTACCCAATCGCGATGGAAGCGTCTCTAAAACTGAAAGAGATCTCTTACATCCACGCAGAAGCGTACGCGGCGGGTGAACTAAAACACGGTCCTCTGGCTCTAATTGATGCTGACATGCCAGTTGTTGTGGTTGCACCAAGCAACGACCTACTTGAAAAGCTAAAATCAAACGTTGAAGAAGTGCGTGCGCGTGGCGGCCTTCTATACGTATTCGCAGATGCAGATGCAGGCTTCGAAGGCGATGAGACAATGAAGATCATCACGATGCCTCACGTTAGTGAAATCACGGCGGCGATCTACTACACCATCCCTATGCAGTTGCTGTCTTACTACGTAGCACTGATCAAAGGTACGGACGTAGACCAACCACGTAACCTAGCGAAAGCGGTGACGGTTGAGTAATTACGCTTAACAGCAAAAATCCTGAGCGGCACATGCGAGAGTATGTGCCGCTTTTTTATTTAAGCCCACTTTAAGGGGGGGGGGAGTTATTGACCCAACTGGTGAGCGGTTAGAATTGCAGAGTAGACATTTTCTGCCGTCACTGGGAATGGCATATTGTGGATGGTTTCTCCCTCGGCCGTTGAGGCTTCGGCGACCTCGCGCAACTTAGCGTGGTTAAGCTCTTTAACGCCCATATCAAATAAGTTGGTTGGTAGACCTACAGAGCGGCAGAATGCAAGAACCGTATTAATCTCTTCCATCGCTGCGTTTTCTAGTACCAGCTGAACTAGTGTGCCGAACGCGACTTTCTCACCATGATAGAGATGATGACACTCTTCAAGCTTAGTTAGGCCGTTATGAATAGCGTGAGCACCCGCTAGACCACTGCTTTCAAAACCGATACCGCTAAGGTATGTATTGGCTTCAATAATGTTTTCTACCGCTTTGGTGCTCACACCATTTTCTACTGCAGCTTTTGCTTTTACACCATCTTCAAGCAAGGTTTCATAGCAAAGTTTCGCAAGCGCTTGTGCTGAACGCGTCGCTAACCCACCAGCCATTGTTGCCTTACCAGAAGTCATGTTGGCACGAGCTTCAAAGTAGGTGGAAAGCGCGTCGCCCATCCCCGATACAAGTAAGCGAACAGGGGCTTTGGCGATGACTGACGTATCCATGATGACCATGTCTGGGTTTTTAGGGATCATCAAATATTCTGCAAATTCACCTTCAGGTGTGTATATCACCGCAAGCGCTGAGGTTGGCGCATCAGTCGAGGCAATCGTAGGAACCACCACGACAGGAATTTTTGTGTAAAACGCAACAGCCTTTGCTGTATCTAACGTTTTACCACCACCAATACCGACAATGACATCGTGTTTCTGAGTGGCACAAATGTCCGTGATGCGTTCAATCTCAACGCGTGAACATTCGCCACCAAAAATGTTCATAGTGAGTGGAAGCTTTTCGTCAGCAAAACTTTGTTTGACGTCATCACCAACCAGGTTAGTCACGAACTCATCGGCAATTACTAACGGACGTTCACCCAATGTTTTCACATAGTGAGCGATAGATGTAAGTACTTGTTCACCTTGGACGTATTTGCTTGGGCTGATAATAATTTTGTCCATAATTCAAACCTTTAACCTTTTTTATGTGTGTTTTGGACTGCAATGAATATCCATTGTAGGGATAAGGTTTATATTAGGTTTGGTGTGGTAAGTGGTGAAGGATATCTCTGGTTTTGTTCCATGCTTTTATGACCTCTGTGTCAAACCGACTGCCAGAAGTAATAAGAATCAGCATGCTTTATGGCGACGATCACTATTCAGGAAAATTTGTCGTTTTTCGTTTCATATTGAAACAATAATGCCGAAGTTTTTGTTTCAATATGAAACGGATTGATTTTTGTTGAGCACGCATTTTCTCTGTTTAAGATGAATTCATACCCTACATAAAAATATAAATGGAATGAGATAGAACGATGAAAAAGTTAATTAACCAAGTTGATGATGTTGTATTGCAGCAAATGGAAGGTCTGGCTTTATCTCGCCCAGAGCTAAAAGCGAACTACGAACCTCGTTACATGTGGCACGAGGAAACACCGGGGCAAGTGGCACTGGTTTCTGGTGGTGGCTGTGGTCATGAACCTTTGCACGCAGGTTTTATTGGTAAAGGCATGCTGACAGGCGCCTGCCCTGGAGAGGTATTTACTTCACCAACGCCAGATCAAATGTACGAATGTGGCAACCAAGTGAATACTGGTGAAGGCGTGCTATTTATCATTAAAAACTACACCGGAGACGTGTTGAACTTTGAAACGGCTGTGGAGCTGCTTCATACCGATGGCATCAAAGTTGGATCGGTGTTGGTGGATGACGATGTTGCAGTCAAAGACAGCCTGTATACCGCTGGTCGCCGTGGCGTAGCTGGAACGGTATTGGTTGAAAAGTTAGTTGGGGCTGCCGCGAGCAAAGGTTATTCGTTGGAGCAATGTGAAGCACTGGCTCGTCGCGTTAATAATCACTGTCGTTCATTTGGCGTGGCGCTTAATGCTTGTGTTGTACCCGCAGCAGGTAAACCATCTTTTGTTCTGGAAGATGATGAAGTGGAGTTTGGTGTTGGTATCCATGGTGAACCAGGTATCAAGCGAGTGAAATACACCGATGTCGATACGTTAGTGGATGAAATGTTTGCTGAAGTTGCTGAAAACACACCTTATCAGCGCACATTGCGTATTTGGAATCGTGACGAAGGTGAATGGGATGAAGTGGAATCCAGCATTGAGCCTTTCGCCGCTGAACACGACTACATCGTGATGGTGAATGGTATGGGTGGTACGCCAACTTCAGAGCTTTACGGAGTGTACCGCCGTCTGGCTCATAACTGCGAGCAAGCAGGGTTCCGTATCGTGCGTAATATGGTTGGTAACTTCTGTACGTCACTCGATATGGAAGGCGTTTCGATTACGTTGCTGAAGGCAGATAAAGAGATGTTGGAGCTGTTCGATGCTCCTGTCGATACGGCCGCGATCAAGTGGTAAGAGGGGGGAGCAAACATGCAAATTGACAAACAACATATCGTTCACTGGCTAGAGTTATGTGCAAAAACGTATCAAGAGAATCAAGATTTTCTGACCGACCTTGATCGTGATATTGGTGACGCAGACCATGGTCTCAATATGAACCGTGGCTTTAAAAAAGTTGCTGAAAAACTGCCGCAATTTGCGGACCAAAATATCGGCAGCATTCTCAAGAATACGGGCATGACCTTACTTTCTAGTGTTGGTGGGGCAAGTGGCCCGCTGTATGGCACGCTGTTTATTCGCACGGCTGCCGCTGTCGGAACCCGAGAGCAACTAACGTTTGAAGAGTTGGTCGATGCACTAAAAAGCGGTGTGGATGGCGTGGTGTCTCGTGGTAAAGCAGAGCTGGGTGATAAAACCATGTGTGATGTTTGGTTACCCGTTTTAGTTAGCGTGAAGGCGTCGTTAGAAAATGGCATGAGCGCCGATCACTTACTTAATGAAATGGTTGAGCTAGCAGAAACGAACGCGGTTGCCACGATTGAAATGTTGGCGAAAAAAGGGCGAGCAAGCTATTTAGGTGAACGCAGTATTGGTCACCAAGATCCCGGTGCAACCTCTTCTTTGTTAATGATTAAAGCACTACAGCAGGCAATAGCAGGTAATTAAGATGGTGGGAATTGTAGTTGTATCTCATAGTCGTCGACTTGCCGAAGGGGTGGCAGAACTTGCCACCCAAATGACGCAAGGCAAAGCCAAGCTTGCGATTGCTGCTGGGATTGATGATCCAGAGAACCCGATCGGAACCGATGCCATTGCCGTGATGGAAGCGATTGAGCAGGTACAAGATCAACAAGGGGTTGTTGTGTTGATGGATCTTGGCAGCGCGTTGCTTAGCACGGAAATGGCTCTGGACCTGATTGATGATCATGTGAGGGAAAATGTCACCCTTATCTCGGCACCTATTGTTGAAGGAACCATGGCGGCGTCGGTGGCTGCCGCCGCCGGACTGCCTTTATCGACGGTAGTCGAAGAGGCACAGAATGCGTTAAGCGTAAAACAAGAGCACCTTGGTGATCAGCCACTAACATCCGCTGAGATAGCGCCAGTATCAGAGAACTTTGAGCAAGAATGGACATTTGATTGGGTAGTGCAAAATCCGCATGGATTACATGCTCGTCCCGCTGCGGCCATTGTTGGTGCACTCGCGCCTTTTGACTGCCAATTATGGTTGAAAAAAGGCGAGCGCCGTGTGAACGCGAAAAGCTTAAACAGCATTGCGAAACTTGGCGTTCGTAGTCAAGAGACGATCACGCTGTGCGCACTCGGCTCTCAATCCAGTGAAGCAATCAAGGCATTTGAAGCCTTAGCTTATGAGCACTTCGGAGAAAAAGAGGCGGTTGAGCAAGGCATTGTCGAACCTGAAGAAAGCTCGGATACTCTGCTCGATGGCATGGCCTCAAGTCAGATTGAAGGTGCTGTTGTTGGTATTCGAGTCAATGACGGTATCGCTACTGCTCCTGCTGTCCTTTTTACTCATGAAATGCCAGCTGTGCCTGAACGTGATTTCCAAAGTGAACAAGATGAAATTGAACGGGTTAAGCGTGCGATAGGCGTGGTTTTTCAACATTTGCAGGAGCAAGCGAAGCAGCCGAAAGGGGAAATATTTTCCGCTCATAGCATGATGCTCAGTGACCCAGAATTATGGGCATCGGTCGAGTCGCGAATTCAAACGGGCATGATAGCCGAGCAAGCTTGGGTAGAATCACTGCAAAGGTTGGCCGAAGAGTTTCGCCAGGCAGAAAGTCAGTACATGCGGGAACGCGAAGCAGATGTGTATGATATAGCACGCCAAGTTATGGTCGAAATGACAGGCGTAACGCCTAATGCCATCGACATTCAGGAACCGAGTATTTTGTTGGCCCGCGACCTGATGCCTTCTGATGTGGCCGGGCTTGATAAATCGAAAGTGCTTGGTATCTGTTTGAGTGAGGGAGGGAAAACCTCTCACAGTGCGATTCTTGCCCGTGCGATGGGGATTCCTGCCATCGTTAAAGCTCAGGGCTGCCTTGATGCTGTGCGTGCTGGTCAAGTGGTGACTATTGATGGCTTTCGAGGGCATTTATGGTTCTCTCCTTCAGATGCCATACAGCAGGAATTAGAAGCGCAACAAATTGAGTGGCAAAGCACCCGACAAAGTGCACTAGCGAGTGCTCAGCAAGCCGCAGTCACCTGTGATGGTGTCCATATTCCAGTATTCGCCAATATTGGTGGACCGAAAGATATTGATGATGCACTAACATCAGGAGCTGAGGGCGTTGGTCTATTTCGGACTGAGTTTCTATTTCAAAACAGTGATGAGTTGCCAACTGAGGAAGCGCAATACCAAGTGTATCGTGATATTGCCGCCGCACTTGGTGATAAGCCACTTACGATTCGTAGTCTAGATGTTGGCGGTGATAAGCCTTTAGCCGCTTATCCTATGCCAGCGGAAGATAATCCATTTTTAGGTTTGAGAGGGGTGCGGTTGTGCCTTCAACATGAGTCATTGTTTACCGCTCAACTTCGAGCCATTCTGAGAGCCTTTCACGAGCAACCGAATATTCAATTGATGATACCGATGGTG
Organism: Vibrio sp. 779(2023); assembly: GCF_033344285.1. NCBI lineage: Bacteria > Pseudomonadati > Pseudomonadota > Gammaproteobacteria > Vibrionales > Vibrionaceae > Vibrio > Vibrio sp. 779(2023). The sequence continues at coordinate 192,310 of NZ_JAWPOM010000002.1, read as the reverse complement.
GCTCAGGTTGAAGAAGTGAGAAAAGTAAAAGTGCTGTTGGCGCATCAAGCAAACCAACTCGGCTTGGATGCGACTCATTTGCCCGTTGGTATTATGATTGAGGTACCAGCCGCGGTGTTAAATGCTGATGCGTTAGCCCAAGAAGTCGACTTTTTCTCTATCGGCACCAATGATTTGACTCAATATGTTATGGCTGCCGATCGAGGTAACGCCGCTGTTGCTGAATTGGTGAACTACTTTGAACCATCGGTACTAAAAGCCATTGAGCTCACGTGTGCAGCAGGCGATCGCGCGGGCATACCGGTTAGTATGTGTGGTGAGATGGCTGGCGATCCAAATGCCACAGAAACATTGCTTCGCGTGGGGTTGCGAAAATTCAGCGCCAGTTCGAGTATGCTCCCGGGACTAAAAGAGCAGATTCGTCAGCTGTCTGTCGATGTTTAATCGAAACCGTATCGTTAGTTCATCTATACCGGCGTGCTTACGCCGGTTTTACTTTTGTTATAGGAACGCCAATTCACGACTTAATACAGCTTCATTTGCTCCTGCAGCCCAAACTTATTAATTTTTCTCCATAAGGTCGTGCGGCCAATTTGCAATGCTTTCGCCATATCATGCATTTTGCCATCACACTGATTCCAAGCCTGAACAATCGCTCTTCTCTCGGCTTCTTCTAACGTGATTACTGGCGTATTTTCTGCGGTATGGCGAGAATTCAGTTTAATGTCTTCAGGAATATCGTTCAGCTTGATTAAGTTGGAACTGCGGTTCAGCAAAATTCGCTCAGTTCGGTTTCTTAATTCAGAGTTGTTGCCTGACCAACGAAAATTCATCAACGCTTCCAGTGCGACTGGCTCTATCGAGATCGTCACATTGTGGCGGCGTTCATAATGGCTGATAAGCTGCTGTACGAGAAATTCAATGTCTTCTTTACGCTTTCGTAGTGGCGGAATATGCAGCTCGTTCGAGGAGATTTCATAATAAAGTTGCCGACCAAATGAGCGCTGAGTGACATACTCGCTGATCTCTGAAGCGGTGCTGGTAATAAGTTGAAAGTCTACGGGGATCAATCGCAAACTGTCGCTGCGGCTGACGAGCCCAGTTTTTAACAACTTAAGTAGCACGGCTTGTAAATCGGGCGACAGATATTCCACCTTTTCTAAAAAGAGCGTACCGCCATGGGCGAGTTCAAACTTAGAAGGCATGCCTTGCCCTTCGTCGTAGCCTAGGGTTTCTTTGACCAGTTGCTCTGTATTGATGGAGCGGCAGTTGAGCGTAATGAACGGCCCTTCTTTGTAAGTGCTTTCGTTATGGATCGCCATGGCGAGAGTGGCTTTTCCTACGCCTTCTTCACCTGTAATTAGAATCGGTGATTTTGACTTTATGGCCCGTTTTGCCACGGTAATGACATGCTTCATTTTTCGTGAAATGACGGGCAAAGTGCTGAACGTATAGCGCGCACTGCCACCTATTTGTTGTTGAGCAAGTTCGCGAATTTTATCGATAGGGTGCAAGAACAATAAGTGTGTGCCGTCGTTGAGTGGACGCAAGGTGATGATCGCTTCAACAAACTCGCCACGAACCTCTACCGTTGTGAGTTTACGGTTTATGCTCGCACCTGACTCAATACTAGTAAGGACATTCGGTGGGAAGCGTAAAACAGAAAAGACTTCTTTATCCAAGACCTGACTGGCTTCAATGTTTAACAAACGCTCGGACTGGTGATTTACCATGGTGATGCGATTTTCTTCATCCCACGCTAGAAGGCCGTCATCCATGCACTCTAACGTTGCGTTATGCGCACAAGTGAGGCGGTTCATGTTCTCTTGTTCCGACTGAATGTGGATTTGCAAGCTGACTTCTTTCGCGCTCGACGCGATGATGACTAAGTCTTCTTTCTTATAGCTTTCCGCTTTTCTGAAAAGGCATGTTGTACCGCGTAATTTGCCAAATTGGTCAAAAACAGGCGCCGCTACAGAGGCATAAGAGTGCAAGTGGCGATTGAAATGTTCGGCGGCAAAAACTTCACACGGGATATGAGTGTTGATACAGAGATTGACTGCATTTGTGCCTATCTTTCCTTCGGAGAGAAAACAGCCTTGTTTTATGCCGAGCGTTTGCATCTCTTGTCGCATAGAGTCGTGCCCGACGGTGGAGAGAATACAGCCGTTGCCATCGGTTACCATCAATACCAGGTCTTCGTCCCCTAGCATGTCGTAAGTGTCTTCAAGTACGGTCGTGGCGCATTCGATGAGATGTTCGTTGCGCTTCATTAGAGATGAGAAGGTAAATCCAGAGGCAATATGTGGTTTTGACCAGGTGTAAGGGCTGCATTGCTTTATGCAACGCTCCCACGACTCGAGGACGGGAGTGCGGGAAAATTCTGGAGATACCCAGTGGTGTTTCTGGAAAAACTCCCACTTAGTTTTAGTGTCTTCGATTGAAAGCATGCGATACCGTTTCAATACTAGCGATAGATTGGTCTGATGTTACAGAGACATCGGAATATGGACTGTGATGGCTTTCACGCACGTTGTATAGAAGAATGTGCAAAAAGAGGGGCGAGTTGAGGAGGCTTCCGTGCCAGTTTTTCGATTAAAAAGGGCTGTCTTTGCCGAGCTCATTGCAAATCTCGACAATGGCAAGTGAGAGCCCTGACTTAATGATTTGTTGTTGACGTTGCAGTTGTAGCTGATAAAACTCAAGGTCGATGTCGTCATCTGGTTCGCTGACTTCCAGTTGTACCATGCCCATTTTCTTCACCAAGTGCAGTTTCTTAATTGGTTCTAGAATATTCGGGTCAGTGAATTCGTAATCTGAAGCGTCACTATTGAGTTGGTTTTTGAGTTTGATGATGTCTTCGATGTCGTGGTAAATGTCATCGGGGAGCACTCCCAAGCCAAACAATAACTTCAAACGAACAGACAGATCGCCCAGCGGTCCAGAGTCTTGTAGCAGCGGACCGACAACCGATTGAACAGCGAAGTTATCTTTACGAAAGATTCTTTGCACTAACCCGTCGATCGAATCGTTAAAAACGTCGACTGCTGCAATGAAAAAGCCTCGTACCGATGGTGCGCTGTTTAATCGCTCAATGATCTCGGTTTCGTTGATGTTATCTGCCATATACTGAATACATTTCTAATTATTAGCTATCCCAACTCTTCAAGCAGAGAAGGACATAGAAGGGGAGCCGAGCTCCCCTAGGTAAATCAAAGTTGGTTGTAAAGTGTCTCGATTTGAGCCACTTCATCGCTGTCTTCTGCAAGACCTGTGTATGTCGCTAGCGTCTTCTTCACTCCCACTTCTTTTAATGAGTTTTGTAGCTCTACGGCTTGTGGGTCAGTGTCGTTAGTGTACTTCAACGCAGCGGCAATGCCTTTCAAAAGTGTTTGATTTTCAGTGCCATACTCAATTGTACCGAGTAAAGGCTTCACTAATCTATCGTTTGCACCCAATTTTCGAATTGGTTGACGACCTACGCGATCCACCTCATCCACTAAGTATGGGTTGGCAAAGCGTCCTAAAATCTTCTCGATGTAGGCGTTGTGCATGTCACGGTCGAAGCCGTAACGTTTGATCAGCACTTCACCACTCTCTTGCATCGCCTGTTTTACTTCAGCGTGAATGCTTGGGTCTTCAATTGCTTCACGAATGGTGTGATGGCCTTTCAAGCAACCTAGGTAAGCGGTAATGCAGTGGCCTGTATTGAGAGTGAATAGCTTGCGTTCTACGAATGCCATTAGGTTGTTGGTTCTTTCCATGCCAGCTATGTCAGGGATTTCGCCCTTGAATTGCTGCTCATCCACAATCCATTCGCTAAAACTCTCTACAGTGACTTCTAGTGGGTCATCGTTCGCCGCTTCTGCTGGTGGTACGATGCGGTCCACTGCGGAGTCGACGAAGCCAACTAGCTCGTCTGCTTTCGCGTGCAATGATTCATCCAAATGTTTGTACACTTCACCTTTTAGGTGAGTCGTGCCACGAACCATGTTTTCGCACGCGATGATGTTCAATGGTTTATCGTTACCTGCTGCAAAGCGTTTAGCAATGCCGGTAGCGATGGTTTTTGCAATGATGTCCAGTACGTTAGGGCCAACCGCTGTTGTTACCAAGTCGGTTTTTACAATGCGGTCGATGACATCTTCACTGGCTGAGTTTACCGCGGTGACGTGAGTTACTGTGTCGATTTGGCACTCAGTACCGACCACTTTTACTTTGTATTCTTGCTTGTGACTCAGTTGGTCGACGAGTGGAGCGTCAACGTCTGCAAATGTGACCTCGACTTCTGCATCTGCTAAGAGTTTTCCGATGAAGCCACGACCAATGTTACCTGCGCCAAAATGAACTGCGTTTTTCATAATTCTTACCTACCAATGTCTAAAATGTTGACTTACGAAACTAGGGGGAGGCCAACCGCATAGGGGGTGACAGCTGACCTCATTTGCCTCAGGAGCAAATTAAAGGGGTAATTAAGCCGCTTGTTGACCGCCAAGGATGTTTAGAATCTCTTCCACATCGTTGGTGCTGGTTAGCTTCTCAATTGCCTCCGGCTCATCGAGCGCGTTCGTAATGGTGGTAATCACCTGGATGTGCTCATCGTTCTTAGCGGCAATGCCGATAACCAGTTTCGCAACATCATCGTCGTCTTCAGTAAATTGGATACCCGATGGGTATTGGCAGATTACAATGCCGGTTTTCTTCACGCGGTCTTTCGCTTCTACCGTGCCGTGAGGCACTGCGATAGATTCGCCTAGGTAAGTTGGAACCAATGCTTCACGCTCAAACATCGCGTCTACGTATTCTGGTTCTGCGTAGCCAAGTTCGACCAACTTGTTGCCCGCGAAGCGAATCGCTTCTTCTTTGTTGGCAGCTTTCAAACCTAGGTGAATGTTTTCACGCTGGATTTGGAACACCGACGTTTGCTGTGGCTCGAAGTTGTCGTCGTTTGCTGCCACGAGCGACACTTTTACCATTTGGTCGTCATTGGCTGCGGATTGGTTTTGTGCTGCTAGTAGTTTGGTGACTAGCTGGTTGTACATCTCGCTGTCTAGGAAGTTAGTCAATGAAATGTGGTGTGCGTTTGGAGCATGCTTACGTGCACGATCCGTTAAGTCTTTATGAGTAATCACGATATCTGCACTCTCTGGTAAGCTGTTAATGGCAAGGTTGGTTACGTGGATGTTCAGACCTGCGTCTTGAACCTTTTTGCGTAGCATGCTCGCGCCCATTGCACTTGAGCCCATGCCCGCATCACAAGCGACAATGATGCTTTGTACTGTCGCTAGGTCTACGTCACCTTTGCTTTGGCTGTTTACCACCGCATCGTTTTTAGATGCAGATTTCATGTCTTTCATTTGTGATGTTGCTTTTTCTAGTGCTGCTTCATCACCGTCTTCTTCTGTGGACGTTTGTGTCTTCATTAGTAGTGCTGCTACCGCGAATGACACACCTGTTGCCGCTGCGATAGACGCTAGAACACCAACGATTGAGCCTTTCTGAGTCATCAACAAGATTGCAAAGATTGAACCTGGTGATGCTGGAGAAACAATACCTGCGTTAAAGATAGTTAGAACGAATACGCCAGTCATACCACCTGCGATAGCCGCAAGGATTAGGCGAGGGTTCATTAGGATGTATGGGAAGTAAATCTCGTGGATACCGCCGAAGAAGTGGATGATTGATGCACCACCTGCCGTTTGACGAGCCGTACCTTTACCAAACACCATGTAAGCTAGCAGGATACCTAGACCAGGACCTGGGTTTGCTTCGATTAGGAAGAAGATCGACTGACCTGTTTCAGACGCTTGTTGGATACCCAGTGGAGAGAAAATACCGTGGTTGATCGCATTGTTTAGGAACAGGATCTTCGCAGGTTCAACGAAGATTGAAGTCAGTGGTAGTAGGTGAGCAGAAACTAGGAAGTTAACGCCAGCCGCCAAGCCACCAGAAAGAATTTTTACGAATGGACCGATAAAGATGAAAGCAAGGATCGCACATAGCATGCCGATGATGCCCGCAGAGAAGTTGTTAACCAACATCTCGAAGCCACTTTTTACTTTACCATCGATGTAGTTATCGAATTTCTTGATAGCCCAGCCGCCCATTGGGCCGACCATCATTGCACCCATAAACATTGGGATGTCTGTGCCGACAATCACACCCATTGTTGTGATTGCACCGACTACCGCACCACGATCGCCACCAACTAATTTACCACCGGTGTAACCGATAAGTAGTGGCAGCAAGTAGGTAATCATTGGGCCAACCATAGAGGCTAACGTTTCGTTTGGTAGCCATCCAGTTGGGATAAATAGAGCAGTGATAAAGCCCCACGCGATAAACGCGCCGATGTTTGGCATTACCATGTTTGACAGAAAACGACCAAAATTTTGTATCTTGATCTTGGCATCTGGTGATATCATAACAATTCCCCGTTCGATGTTCTGATGAATCTTGTTGTAGTAAACGGTTCGCCAAAACCGTTTGTTTGATTGCTTAGTACCCAATCAATTTACCACACATTTTCCAATTGGAACTGACAACGGGTTTTTCGTGATCTACGCCCGCATTTCTTAGGCTGAGAAACGGTTTTTAAGTGACCAAGTTCAACTTATTAACTTGTAACTTAATAACAAAAAGCCACTTTCAAATCTGTCAATAAAAATCTTAGTGATCAATCCGATCTTCTGACAAATTTAAAATTAAAATACTTTGTGACTTTGATCACTTTTGATTTTTTTTGAAATTCGAATTAAATACTTGTAATGATCAATGTCACGTTTTGTGTTGAGTTGTGGTGGATTTAAAGTGTGATCTGGATCTGTTTTTGTTTTTTGTGAAAGTTTGTGACGGAATTGGTGAGATAAATGCTATCTAGATCTTTCGATAGATTGTATCTATGAGAGTCTTTTCGGCGCACTTCACGGAGCACGCCTAATTAGTTGATGAAAGGGTAAATAAAGAGAGTCGCCACACGGTTCTTCTTGTGATTCCCAACTCTCTACTTAATCACTGTTCTTAATCATCGTTGCTATTAGTATGATAGACGAGGTAGTCATGAGCTTGCTCGCGTCCCATATACCTTGCCAACGTCTTTTCTTGAACATCGCGCAAATCCACCATAATCAATCCATCTAGAGCGTTATTGAATGCAGGGTCGACGTTGAAGCATACCAGCTTGCCATTGAGGCTTAAGTACTGACGCAGCAAAACGGGCACTCCTTTCCCTTCATCGATTCTGGCAATGACACGTGACAATAGCTGTAAATCACCCAGAGCAGTGAGCATGCTGGTGTTCCAGTCACGGTGGTGCTCAGGAAGTGGGTTAGAAGGTGTGACGTACTCTGCGCAATTGTTGTCGTAGTGGTGCAGTGTCATTGATTGAGCCAGTAATTGACGTGCAGTATCGCTATAATCGTTGCTAATGCTTACCGGACCAAATAGGTGAGTGTAATCTGGGTTTTGATGAACGAACGTTGCGATGCCTTTCCACAGTAGCAGTAGCGCGCTCATGCTCTTTTGATATTGCTGTGCAATCACAGAGCGCCCCATCTCAATGGATTTACCCATTTGGTCGATAAAGCGTTGGTCATAGTTAAACAACGTTCGTGAATACAGACCTGCTACGCCGCGCTTTTCAATCAGTTGATCAACTAGACCTAAACGATACGCGCCCACCAAGCATTGGTTTTCTCTGTCCCACACAAACAGATGCAGGTAATCATGATCGAAATGGTCAATGTCTATTGCTAGTCCTGTCCCTTCGCCAACCTGTCGAAAATTGAGCTCACGTAGGCGACCAATTTCATGCAGTAGGGAAGGGATATTCTGCGACTCCGTGCAGTAGACATCGAACTCACCACTTGTTAGCAGCTTGGACTCTTTTGGTAAGTTGTTCAGTTCTTCAAGCAATTCGCCTACGGGTAACCCTGCCGCTATTGGTGAGAGCCGTTCTGATGAGGAAGAGGGCTTCACCGATTGGATTTCACGATTGAGTAAGTAAGTGTTGAGCCGCAAATAGTTCACCACTTGATCATCGCTAAGTGTGTTCAGCTCTTTAAATTTTATCGCTTGGCCAAAGGATAAGTTGATGGTTTGCGCCTGTTTGTTCAGCAGTTCTCGCCCAAGCAGTAGGGTGCGCAAAAGTGGATGGATTTTCCCTGCCATATAGAAGCGTTTCGAGTTCTGACCACTGATGAATACTGGAACTGTCGTTGCTTTGTTTTTGCGGATTAGGCTACTTACGCTTCGACTCCACGCTTTATCTTCCAAGCGTTGCTGTTTGGCATCGACTAACTGGGAAACCTCACCGGCAGGAAAGACAAGCAATAAGCCGCCACTTGCTAGGTGTTTATTGGCCGCTCTCAGGGCCTTCATATTCGATTTGACGGCGTCTTTGCCTTCAAACACATCGACACCAATGAAGAGCTGATCTAACTCTGGTACGGTTTTCAGGTATTGATTGGCTAGAATTTGGATATCGTCTCGTACCATCAACAAGAGTTCGGCCAAGATGACGCCTTCCACACAACCAAGCGGATGGTTCGCCACAATGACGGTAGCACCTTGCTTAGGTACTGAGTCGAGTGAACCATGAGCAATGCGATAATCGATACCTAAGATATCCAGCGTGAAGCGGAGAAAAGTTTTGGTATCGGCATTAACGGGGCGTTGGGCGTAGAACTTATCAAGTTGGTTTAAACCGGTTGCCCATTCAGCAACGTTTTCACCAATGCCAAACGGCGTTTTACGAGGGAGACGAAAAGGGGTTGAACTATCCATATTTACCTCAGCGTACAAGTTGCTGATTGGATAGTAGAAATTACAGATGACAGTTAAGAGGCAAAAGCATGAGCCTTTGGTGACAAACCAATGAAGCTTTATTGACTAAAGAAAACGGTATATCACTGTGCTATGAATCAAAACTCGCGTTATGTCTCCCTCTTAAAACAATAGATAGGCTATCTTATCTAGAACAAAGATTAAGCTAAGTTGATATTTATCAGGGGGAAATAATGGAACGAGTTTCCAATAAAGCAGCACTTTGGATTGGGCTAAGTTTGATACTTGGTCTTGGCATCCTTGGCTATTTTATGCAGCAGACGGCGGTGAAATACCGAGCCTATGAAAGAGTCGTGACAGTAAAAGGTTTGTCGGAGCGTGAGTATCCTGCTGATACGGTGATTTGGCCGATTCAATTTACTCTAGCGAGTAATGATATGGGAGCCATGTTTGATGAAATTGACCAGCAAACCCGTTTGATTTTGGACTTTCTAAGTGCCAAAGGGCTTCCTGAAACCAGCGTTTCCCTTTCTTCCCCAGCGGTCATTGACAGAAAAGCACAGCAATATGGGAGCGAGCAAGACATTGAGTATCGTTATTTGGCCTCGCGAACCGTTACGGTTTATAGCCAGAGTGTTGATGTTGTTCGAGCGGCAATCAATGAAATAGGTGAGCTAGGAAAGCAAGGCGTTTTGCTTAACCAAGATCCTTATGCAAATCGTGTTGAGTACAGCTTTACTAAGCTGAATGATGTGAAGCCAGACATGATCGAAGAAGCGACTAAGAATGCGCGTGAAGTGGCTGAGAAATTTGCGAAAGACTCACAGAGTTCACTGGGTAAGATCAAACGTGCAACTCAAGGGCAGTTCTCGATTTATGACCGAGACAGCAACACGCCTTACATTAAGAAAGTACGAGTGGTATCGACGGTTCAATATTACTTATCTGATTAAAGTTGCGCTCATATAGTCAATAGTTGGTCGTTCCATCACCTTCTATTTGTAGAGGTATCTATGCTCTGTGATAGGGAAATCAGTCTTCGCTGACGCTATATACAAGTACTTTTTTATAAAACTAAGTTCTTAACAGTGATGAGGTGAGTTTGATAATAATCAAGCTCACTTGTTTCTTATGAGCGTAAGTTAGTATGACTTATTGCTAGAAGGAATTAGTATCATGGCATACAAGCACTTTGTTAGAGAACTACTGGGTTTAGCGATTGTTGTCTCTGTCGTCTTTGGCGTATTAGGCGTGATGTTAGAGCTCTTCGCACTGACGGCACTTTGGGAGCATCAGCAAACGATAGCCGATGTTTTTTTCCATGAATCTCTCTACTTCATCGTATTTTTAATCCCACCATACTTCCTCTGGAAGTTGATTAACCGCCCTGAATTGGTTTCTGCTGATCAAGCTTATTTGGCAATGAAGTTAGAGGCTGAAAGTCGACAATGAGTCGATTTAGTGAGTAATGAAAAGAAGAGGCTATGAGAAAACATTAGCCTCTTTTCTATCTGATTCGTGGGGCAAAGTAGTCGCTGCTTTATTGATTAAAAAGCTGCTTCGATTGTGCCTTTGAAAGTGCGATCGAGATAATCACGAATCGCTTGAGATTGATAAATAGAAACGAACTTTTTATACGCTTCATTATTTTTGTCTGCGTCACGAGTGGCGATGACCATGACTGCTAATGGGGCGTCTTTTGCTTCAAGATAGATACTTTGTTTCTTCGGATCTAAACCAGAAGACATTACGTAGTTCATTGTAATCGCAGCCGCGTCCACATCATCTAATGTTCTTGGTAGCTGAGCGGCATCTACCTCGACAAATTCAAATGATTTTGCGTTTTTTGTGATATCAGTTAGGGCGGCTTTATGGCCAACACCCTGTTTCAGCTCAATTAAACCTGCATCGGCGAGTAGCAACAGACCACGACCACCGTTGGTAGGGTCATTTGGAAGCGCTATACGTGCATTGTTTGGAAGCTCTTGCAGTGAGCGATACTTATTGGAATAAAGCCCCATACGCATAAGAATGGACTGACCAATTGATACTAATTGGGCGTTATGGCTACTGTTGAAGTTGTCTAAAAATGGCTGGTGCTGATAGCTATTAATATCGATGCTACCATCGCTAAGAGCGGCATTAGGTGTCACGTAGTCAGAAAACTCAATGACTTCGACATTCAAACCTTGCTTCGCTGCCTCCTTCGCTACCGCCTCGACTACTTGTGCATGTGGTCCAACTGTCGCGCCCACTTTAATGACAGAGTCATCTTTTTCTCCACAAGCGCTTAAGCCGACTACTGCCGTGAGAATCAAAGCTAGTTTCTTTAAGTGACCAATACTTTTCATTGTAGCTCCATTTTTTATTTAGACGTCCATACGTTTATATGTCCATCCTATCAGAAGCTGTCTGAGGGTCAATGGTTTAAATCACGAGCGGACATTTTGTTTCTATTGCTCGTATAGAAAGCCAGATAATAGTTAAAGAAAAGGGGAAGAGGAAAAGCTATTACGAGGTTAGTGACGAGTTACCGCAACTGTACCCAAAGATATAAGATACAAAAAAGGCGTAGTAGGTATTAACCTGCTACGCCTTTCGGAATATGGTGGCCCCTCGCAGACTTGAACTGCGGACCAATCGATTATGAGTCGACTGCTCTAACCACTGAGCTAAGGGGCCTTAATAGGACAACGATTATAGGGGAAGCGTTGCAAGGTGTCTAGATACCAACTAGGGCAATTGCGCTTAGTTTTTATCCACTTAGAACAGTAGATAATAAAAAAGGTGACCTAAAGTCACCTTTTTTGATTTCTAAAAGCTTGTATGCGCTGCGATTATTCGTCTAGGAAGCTGCGCAGAGTCTCTGAGCGGCTTGGGTGACGAAGTTTACGTAGTGCTTTTGCTTCGATCTGACGGATACGCTCACGAGTAACGTCGAACTGCTTACCAACTTCTTCTAGAGTATGGTCAGTGTTCATGTCGATACCAAAGCGCATACGAAGTACTTTCGCTTCACGTGGCGTTAGACCTGCAAGCACGTCTTTTGTTGCCACTTTAAGGCTAGTTGCTGTTGCAGAATCTAGCGGAAGTTCTAGCGTTGTATCTTCGATAAAATCACCTAGATGCGAATCTTCGTCGTCACCGATTGGTGTCTCCATTGAGATAGGCTCTTTAGCGATTTTTAGAACTTTACGAATCTTGTCTTCTGGCATTTGCATGCGCTCTGCCAGTTCTTCCGGTAGTGGCTCGCGACCCATCTCTTGCAACATTTGACGAGAAATACGGTTTAGCTTGTTGATCGTTTCGATCATGTGTACCGGGATACGAATCGTACGTGCTTGGTCCGCGATTGAACGAGTGATTGCCTGACGGATCCACCACGTTGCGTAAGTCGAGAACTTGTAACCACGACGATATTCGAACTTATCTACCGCTTTCATCAGACCGATGTTACCTTCCTGGATCAGATCCAAGAACTGTAGGCCACGGTTGGTGTATTTCTTCGCGATAGAAATTACAAGACGCAAGTTCGCTTCAACCATCTCTTTCTTCGCACGGCGAGCTTTTGCTTCACCGATAGACATACGACGGCTGATGTCTTTAATGTTCTGTACGTTTAGAGAAGTCTCTTCTTCAATCATTTTTAGCTTAGCGATTGAACGACGGATTTCTTCTTCGTTACGTTTGATCTTTTCAGCGTATGGCTTGTCTGAAGCAAGAACTTCATCCAGCCAAGCTTCACTTGATTCATTACCAGTGAACAGCGCGATGAATGATTTCTTCGGCATTTTGCCGTATTCAACCACTGACTTCATGATCAGACGCTCTTGAGTACGAACGCGATCCATAGCAGTACGCAGTTCATTCACTAGGTGATCAAACTGTTTAGGTGTTAGACGAAACTCGCGGAATACGTCTAGCATCATTTCATTAGCAACGGTTGCTTTCGGGCTGTTATAGCCGTACTCGTTGATTGCTAATTGAAGATTTTGATAGGTGCTGCGTAGTTGGTTGAATTTCTCTAGCGCTAATTCAGGATCGATACCTACATCTTCTTCAGAATCATCTGAATCGTCATCGCTATCTTCGTCGTCATCAACGTCTTCATCGTCTTCTTCTTCTAACTGAGATTCAGTCAGTTCAGAACCGATGTGTGTTGCCGTTGGTGCAGCGGTGTCGTCAGCATCTGGATCTACAAAACCTGAAATTAGGTCTGTAAGACGTAGTTCTTCAGCTTGAACTTTGTCAAATTGCTCAAGAATGTACGGAATTGTGCCTGGGTATTCAGCAACAGACGATTGAACTTGGTTAATACCTTCTTCAATACGTTTTGCGATGTCGATTTCGCCTTCGCGAGTTAGAAGTTCGACAGTACCCATCTCACGCATGTACATACGTACTGGGTCTGTTGTACGACCAATCTCACTCTCTACGCTAGAAAGTGCAGCGGCTGCAGCTTCGGCTGCATCTTCATCGGTAATATTTGTGTCATCGTTCAGTGCTAAATCATCAGCATCAGGAGCAGTTTCTACTACCTTAATGCCCATGTCGTTGATCATCTGAATGATGTCTTCTACCTGTTCTGAATCTACGATTTCAGCAGGTAGGTGGTCATTTACTTCGGCGTAGGTCAGATAGCCTTGTTCCTTGCCTTTAATAACAAGTGACTTTAGCTGTGACTGCGGATTGTGATCCATAGACGGTATCCAACTTCGTAATCTGGTGAAGGAATCAGTATGCGAAATGCAAACCACTTACTATAACAAATTAAATCGTTGCTGACTAATTAAACAGGGTTACGCTTTTAAATCTAGCATAAGTGCTAGCAGCTCCCTTTTCTCTTCGGCTGATAAACCGACACTTCTTGCTTTGGCCTGCAGGTTTTCAATTTGTTTTTCTACGCACTGGGCAATAATTTTATCCAGTGAGTCTAAAAAGATTTCTTCTTGGTTGTCCTCATCGAGTGGAATGTCCCAACTCGCGAGACGAGACAGAAGGGTCTCATTTTGGCTGTTTCGCCAGTGCTCTAATAATTGGCCTGTGTTGATATGGGGATGCGCTTGGCATTTATCAAGTACATCAACAAATAAACTTAGACCAGGAATGGGCAAATCTCTAACGCTAGTTAGATCTGGCACCATACTTACGTATTGTGGGTTTTGAATCAGTAACGCGATCACTTCTCGCATCGGCGTTCGCTTGATTTCTTTATGAGGTTGAGGCCTTTTATCCTCTTTACCTTGTTTTGAAATTAGCTGCTGTAGTTGGCGTTCATCAACCAAACCCAAACGGCGGCCAAGCAATTCTCTCAAGTATAGTCTTAAAGTGCCGCCAGGGACTTTATCAATGAGAGGAACCGCAAGAGTACTCAGTTTTGCCATGCCTTCTTTCGTGCTCATATCGACCTGCTGAGTCAATGAGCTGAACATGAATTCAGACAAGGGCATCGCATTAGACACTTGCTGCTCAAATGCTTGTTTTCCGTTTTGTCGGATATAAGAGTCGGGATCTTCTCCATCCGGCAAAAACATGAATTTTAACTGGCGACCATCCGTTAGGTAAGGCAATGCATTTTCCATGGCACGCCACGCGGCTTCACGGCCTGCGCGGTCACCGTCATAACAACACACGACGGTGCTTGTTTGCCTGAATAACACTTGCAAGTGATCGCCCGTTGTCGAGGTTCCCAATGAGGCAACGGAATAATCTACGCCATATTGAGCAAGCGCGACAACATCCATATAGCCTTCAACCACTAAAATTTGTGGTGGCTCACGGTACGCTTGTAGTACTTCATAAAGGCCATACAACTCTTTACCTTTATGAAATATCGGGGTTTCGGGTGAGTTGAGATATTTTGGTGTCCCATCACCTAATACTCGACCACCAAAGCCTATTACTCGACCGCGTCTGTCTCGAATAGGAAACATCACTCGACCACGGAATCGGTCGTAGCGGTTGCCTTTATCGTTTTCAATCAACATGCCGCCTGTGACGAGCATGTCTTGGTTTTCTTTATTCTGGCCAAAGTTCTTACGAACTAAATCCCATTCATCAGCCACATAGCCGATGCCAAACTTCTGGACGATTTCACCAGACAGGCCACGATCTTTTAGATACTCAATCGCCACCTTACTTGCTGGCTGTTTGAGTTGGTTACGATAAAATTGAGCAATGCTGCCCATTAAGTCGTATAGGTTACGTTTTTCACTGCTGCTTGCTTGTGGGCCTGACTGAAACGAACCATTACCGCTGCTACGTTGTTCTCGAGGAACATCTAAACCCAAGTATGAAGCGAGTTCTTCAATGGCTTCGACGAATTCTAGTCGGTCGAATTCCATCAAAAAATCGATGGCATTTCCGTGCGCGCCACAACCAAAACAATGGTAGAACTGCTTTTCTTGACTGACACTGAATGAGGGTGTCTTTTCGTTGTGGAAAGGGCAGCATGCGCCGTAGTTTTTGCCTTTTTTCTTAAGTTTCACACGTGCGTCGATGATATCGACAATATCAAGTCGAGCTAGAAGGTCATCGATAAAACTGCGAGGGATGTGTCCAGCCATAAAACCTAACAAAAAAGAAGATGATGAGTGGAGTGAATGCCTTAAAAGAATGAGCGTATTGCCCATTGATTTCATTCCATCCATCCAGATACAAACAAGCCGTGCGCTCCAAAGGATAGCACGGCTTGCTGCAATTGGGTGGGGTACCTTAAGCCAATTTAGCGCGAACTAAACCGCTTACTTTACCCATATCTGCACGCCCTTGAATTTGCGGTTTCAGAACGCCCATTACTTTGCCCATGTCTTGCATGCCAGCTGCGCCAGATTCAGCAATCGCGTTCTCGATGAGAGCCGCTACTTCTTCGTCTGTCAGTGGTTGAGGCATAAAGTCCTCAAGAACGGTAATTTCTGCTTGTTCCGCATCAGCAAGATCTTGACGACCCGCTGCTTCAAACTGCGCTACAGAATCGCGACGTTGTTTAACCATCTTGGTCAATACTGCAAGAATGTCGTCATCGTTCAGAGTAATCTGTTCGTCAACTTCACGTTGCTTGATTGCTGATAGGGCTAAACGAATAGTACCAAGGCGCAATTTGTCCTTGGCTTTCATCGCTAATTTTTGCTCTTCTTTGAGTTGATCAATCAGAGCCATAACTAAATTCCTTTTGGAGCTCAGTTATTAGTACAGGCGAACGCGACGAGCGTTTTCGCGAGCTAGCTTCTTAGCGTGACGCTTTTGAGCTGCTGCTTTAGCGCGTTTGCGAACTGTAGTTGGTTTTTCGTAGTGCTCACGACGACGCACTTCAGAAAGGATACCTGCTTTTTCGCAAGAGCGCTTAAAACGACGTAGAGCAACGTCGAACGGTTCGTTTTCACGTACTTTAACTACTGGCATATGCCTTTCACCTCAGGGGTTATTCGTTAACGCTGGTATTCAACAGACCAAATCACAATTGTTAGGTCTCTTACCAGCTTGATCAAAAATGGTGCGGAATTTTAATCCGATCACAACTACTTTGTAAAGCCTTTTGTCGATTATTGTCTGTACAAAATTTGTTTGCAGCACCAAGGCGAGGTAATATGACGCCCAAATTTCCTCTATACAGAAAGCATACTGAGAAAACCATGCGCATTATTGGTATTGAAACCTCTTGTGACGAGACTGGCATCGCAATTTATGACGATGAAAACGGTCTCTTGTCACACAAGCTATACAGCCAAGTAAAACTGCACGCAGATTACGGCGGTGTGGTGCCTGAGTTGGCTTCACGTGACCACGTAAAGAAAACCATTCCTCTTATTAAAGAGGCACTAAAAGAAGCGAACTTAACTTCAAAAGACATCGATGGTGTCGCGTATACCGCGGGGCCTGGTCTTGTTGGGGCGCTATTAGTGGGTGCGACTATCGGTCGCAGTATTGCTTATGCTTGGGGAGTGCCAGCGGTACCTGTTCATCATATGGAAGGTCACCTATTGGCCCCAATGTTGGAAGATAACCCTCCACCGTTCCCGTTTGTGGCGGTATTAGTATCGGGCGGTCACTCTATGATGGTGGAAGTGAGAGGCATCGGTGAGTACAAAATTCTAGGTGAGTCGATTGATGATGCGGCGGGCGAAGCGTTTGATAAAACAGCGAAGCTAATGGGTTTGGATTACCCAGGCGGTCCACTATTATCTAAACTGGCGGAAAAAGGTACACCGGGCCGCTTTAAGTTCCCGCGCCCAATGACGAATGTGCCAGGTTTGGACATGAGTTTCTCTGGTCTAAAAACCTTTACGGCTAACACGATTGCTGCAAACGGTGATGACGAGCAAACCCGCGCGGACATCGCATTGGCATTTGAAGAGGCTGTGTGTGCTACGTTGGCTATTAAATGTAAGCGCGCGCTTGAGCAAACAGGCATGAAACGCATTGTTATTGCTGGTGGTGTGAGTGCTAACCGTCGTTTGCGAGCTGAGTTAGAGAAGTTAGCGAAGAAAGTTGGCGGCGAAGTTTACTACCCACGTACTGAGTTCTGTACAGATAACGGTGCGATGATCGCTTACGCAGGCATGCAGCGCTTGAAGAATGGCGAAGTGGCTGATATGTCAGTAGAGGCTCGTCCACGTTGGCCAATTGATCAACTAACACCTGTCGCTTAGTCAAATTTATGCGGTAGGTTTGAAACCGGTTCTTTGTAATAAAGGTCTCTGCTCCTCAGAGGCCTTTATTTTTAATTATTCAATGAACCGCCTCGTTTTACATTCTGACTGATGCGATCAGTTCGCGATTGTTTCAGTGCTAGGATGACGTGGAAGAATAAGAAATGGATATAACAATGAATAAGTTTGAAATTGAAGGTCAGCAACTTGCTTATCTAGATAAAGGTGAGGGCCCTGTGCTTCTATTTGGTCATAGTTACCTTTGGGATAGCCAAATGTGGGCGCCACAAGTTGAGGTTTTAAGCCAGTCATTCCGTTGTATTGTGCCAGATCTTTGGGCACATGGTGAATCGGACGCTGCACCTGCATCGACACAGTCATTGGCCGACTATGCACAACATATGTTGGCATTGATGGATCATTTAGATATCGAAGAATTCTCGATAGTGGGCTTATCTGTTGGCGGCATGTGGGGAGCTGAGCTAACGGCTCAAGCGCCGCAACGTGTTAAGTCACTGGTATTGATGGATACCTTCATTGGCTGGGAGCCAGAAGTTACGTATAAAAAGTATTTTGCAATGCTTGATACCATCAGCCAAGTCCAAGCAGTGCCTGCGCCAATTATTGAAGCCGTTGTGCCGCTGTTCTTTGCCAACAACGTCAATCAGGATAACCCTAAACTTGTCGCTTCATTCAAACGCAGTTTAGAAGAGCTGAACGGTGAGCGTGCGGTGGAAGTAGCTCGCATGGGGCGCATGGTGTTTGGTCGCCGTGATGTGATTGAAGATTCGGAAAAATTCGCTCTGCCGACGTTAATTGCGGTGGGCTGTGAAGATAAGCCTCGCCCGGTTTTCGAATCGTATTTAATGAAAGACTGTATCACGGGCAGTGAGTTGGTAGAAATTCCGCAAGCGGGACACATCAGTTGTTTAGAACAGCCGGAGTTCGTCAACCAAATGTTGTTGAACTTCCTGAATCGAGTTCATGCGTAACCAATGCACCCCTCTTTAAACGAAAAACTCGGCATTAAGCCGAGTTTTTTTGTGTCAGTTTCTTCTCGCCGATTTTTGGCTCGTCGCCAGACAAAAGCCGACGAATATTTTGATGATGCTTAAATACGATTAAGCAACACAGCATAGCAACAGGTAACGTGTATTGCGGTTTAAACATCCAAGTATAAAACGGAGTGACCAAAACCGTGACGAGAGCCGCTAAGGATGAATAGCGGAATAGCGCGGCTACTGACAGCCAAGTTAACATCACCAATCCTGTTAAGTCCAAACCAATCGGAGCGATAGCGCCAAGCGCGGTTGCGACACCTTTTCCGCCTTTAAAGTGGAAAAAGATGGGGTACATGTGGCCAAGACAGGCAGCAATGGCGATGACGCCAAGAATGATAGGGTCGATACCAAGAAAGTATCCGCCCCACACGGGGATAGTGCCTTTGAGCATATCGCACAACAAGACTGAAACAGCGGCTCCTCGTCCGCCAATACGCAATACGTTCGTTGCTCCAGGATTGTTAGATCCCACACTGCGTGGGTCTGGCAGTTTTAAGAGTCGACAGATCAAAACCGCACTGGAAACCGAACCTAATAAATAGGCGGCCATTGTCATTATCAGTGCCAGTGCGTCCATAGAAGTCCTTGATGGATTGGAATTTAATGCTCGGTTCCCGCGTAGTTGCTATCATACCCCGAATTTACATAATGCAGAAATCCTCACTGTGATAGAGCTTGCATTATGTGATTTCTTGTATATAAAGATGCTTTCGCAGTTTATACCTAAGTAACATTGTGATGACCAAAGTAAATGTTACTTAGGTATAGAATACTACGATCAAATTACCCCTCACGGGTATCCGACCTCTGTAATAGAAGGACATAAGATGGCTCTGGATAAAGTTTTTATTGAACAGTTAGAAGTAATCACCACAATTGGCGTGTACGACTGGGAGCAACAAATCAAACAAAAGTTGGTTCTAGATATTGAAATGGCACACGATAATAAACCTGCGGGCAAAAGTGATGATGTGCAAGATGCACTGGATTATTCGCAGGTGAGTGAGGCGGTACTTAACCACATTGAAAATGGTCGTTTCTTACTGGTCGAGCGCGTGGCTGAAGAAGTAGCAGAGCTTATCATGCTGCGTTTCTCAGTGCCTTGGGTGAAAATCCGCCTAGCGAAGCCTGGCGCCGTGCCGCAAGCACGTGCTGTTGGTGTGGTGATTGAGCGAGGCCGAGCATGATCACCACCTATATCGGTGTTGGGACGAACGTAGAAAGAGAGCAACATGTGCTTGCTGCGTATCAGGAGCTGCAACGGCTTGGAGAAAATCTCCTCGTATCACCGATATATGAATGCGAACCTATTGGTTTTAGCAGCAAGAATTTCTACAACTTTGTCGTTGCAATGCGTACCGAGTTGTCATTAGAAGAGTTGAGCCATCAACTACGCGAGATTGAATTTAAGTGGGGACGCGAAGAAAACGCGCAAAAGTATCAGGATCGAACACTGGATCTCGATATAGTGTTGTTCGGTGAGCGCGTCTCCAAGAAAAAACCTGAGCTACCTCGCAGTGATATCTACAAATATCCTTTTGTCACAAAGCCGCTGTATGATCTCGAACCGCAATTAGTGATCCCAGGCGATGGACGCACAGTCGCAGACATTTGGCATGCTATGCAGCCAGTCGATTCGCTCAAACCCGTTTCCTTTCATTTTTAATTTGAGTTGTTTACATGAGTTATTTTGAAGCCTTTATTTTGGCTCTGATTCAGGGGCTGACAGAGTTTTTGCCTATTTCAAGCTCTGCCCATTTGATCCTGCCTTCCGCTATTTTAGGATGGGAAGACCAAGGTCTAGCCTTTGATGTTGCTGTTCACGTCGGTACATTAATGGCTGTCGTGATCTATTTTCGTCATGAAGTAATCACTTTGTTTCAAGCGTTATTTGCTTCGATCTTTAAAGGAGATCGCAGTAAAGAAGCTAAATTGGCTTGGATGATCGTGATTGCGACGATTCCAGCTTGTGTGTTCGGCTTATTGATGAAAGACATCATTGAAGTGTATCTACGTAGCGCTTACGTCATCGCGACTACTACGATCGTATTTGGCCTGTTGCTATGGTGGGTAGACAAAAACGCTAAACTCGTTGCCGATGAATACCAAACGGGTTGGAAGAAAGCTGTATTTATCGGTATTGCTCAAGCCTTAGCGATGATTCCTGGAACTTCACGTTCAGGGGCGACCATCACAGCAGCGCTTTACCTTGGCTTTACTCGAGAAGCGGCTGCCCGATTTTCGTTTTTAATGTCGATCCCAATCATTACATTAGCTGGTAGCTACTTAGGCATGAAGTTAGTGACCAGTGGTGAACCTGTCCATGTTGGTTTCTTAATGACTGGCATTATCACATCGTTTATCAGTGCGTACATCTGTATCCACTTCTTCTTGAAGATGATTTCACGAATGGGCATGACACCGTTTGTGATTTACCGTCTCATTTTGGGCGTCGGTTTGTTCGCTTTTCTATTAAGTGCATAATTGATGTTAACGAAAAACGCCCGCGAAATCCGCGGGCGTTTTTGTTTGTTCGTTACTTCTTAAGTGCTGCTTTCACTGCTTCAATACGTCGTTTTTCTTGCTCGTCACGAATCGCAGGGCCTTTAAAGCCCTCTTTGATAATGGCTTGAACGTCAACTGCCGCTGCTGCTTGGTAGGCTTGCCTAAAAATATCCGCCTGTGGATATGGTTGCGTTTCCAGTCCTTTACGACCAGCGTGATCCGCTTGGCAGCAAAGCAAGATATCTTGCAGACGTTCGGACTTACGCCACACATCAAGTTTATTGAGTATTTTAATTATGGTTTGTGGTTTAAGTTCAGCCGCGCGATGAATATTGGAGTGCTGTTCGCACACCATCAAGGCTAAATCACGAAACTCATTTGGTACCCGGACACGTTCGCACAGCTTTTTGATCAGTTTTAATCCTGTATGGCAATGCATTTTGTGGCTTGGCCATTCGCTCTCTGGCGTCACGCCCTTACCCAAGTCATGCACTTGGGCGGCAAACCTGACGGGGAGTGAGTTACTCAATTTTGCGGCTTGCTCTGCCACCATCAAAGTATGGATGCCAGTATCGATTTCTGGATGCCACTTCTCAGGTTGAGGTACGCCAAATAGTGCATCAATTTCAGGTAACACCACGGTTAATGCACCACAGTCTCGTAGAACCGATAAGAAAATATCAGGGCGAGGAGTAGAGAGAGATTTATGCCATTCTTGCCAAACACGCTCGGGAGTCAGTGTGCTCAGCTCTCCGGACTCTGCCATGTGACGCATTAACCGCATGGTTTCGTCGGCAACCGTAAAGTTTAGATCAGCAAGCTTCGCTGCGAAGCGAGCGACACGTAAAACGCGTAGAGGGTCTTCAATAAAGGCGTCTGATACATGGCGTAGCAGTTTATCGTTGAGATCTTGCTGGCCACCATATGGGTCATGGATCGTGCCATCACTCTCCATTGCCATCGCGTTAATGGTTAAATCACGACGTATCAAATCTTCTTCTAAGGTGACGTTTTGATCGAAGAAACATTCAAAACCAGTGTAACCAGAACCTGACTTTCTCTCTGTTCGTGCAAGGGCATATTCTTCTTTACTTTTGGGATGCAGAAATACAGGAAAGTCTTTACCAACGGCGGTGTATCCTTGGGACAGCATCATCTCGGGCGTCGCGCCTACGACCACCCAGTCGTTGTCATAACTATCAATTCCGAGCAATTTATCTCGAACTGCGCCACCTACTAAATAAACTTGCACGAATTACCTCTTAATTTATGGATATGCCGTTGGACATTGTAGCAAGCAATGGTACTTTTCTTTACTCCTAAGAATAGAAGAAGAGCGTTTATACCATGTCTGACTATTCCCAGGTGGTTTTTTAGCTGGAGAGCCTAATGTATAAGGACTTTTTTGGGTTTGTCGAACAACCATTTTCGATTGTTCCAAACTCACGTTATTTGTATTTAAGCCAACGTCACAAAGAGGCAATCACACATCTCCAAGCTGGGCTAGGCGATGGCGGTGGCTTTGCTATGCTTACTGGCGAAGTAGGTACAGGCAAAACGACCGTCGCAAAAGCGATGCTGGCGAATTTGGGTGATAACACCAAAGCGGGTCTTATTCTCAATCCCACGTTTTCGAGTAGAGACTTGCTCGAAGCCATTTGCGATGAGTTCAAAATCACCTATCCGCCAGATGCAAACCTCAAACAGCTAAACCAGGTTATCCATCAATATTTGCTGCGTAATTATCGTTCAGGCTGGCAGACATTGCTGGTCATTGATGAGGCTCAACACCTTGCTGCCGACGTTCTAGAGCAGTTGCGCTTGTTGACCAACTTGGAAACCGATACCAGAAAATTGCTCAAAGTGTTGTTGGTCGGGCAGCCTGAATTGCAGCGGTTATTACAAACAACACAACTACGCCAACTTGCCCAGCGTATTACCGGGCGTTATCACCTGTTGCCGTTGGATGAAAAAGAGACAGAAGATTACATCGCATTTCGACTACATACAGCAGGTGGCGACCAGCAACTGTTTAATCGTGCTTCTTGTAAACTTATAGCCAAATACAGTCACGGTATACCGCGGCTCATCAACCTTATCTGTGACAAATCCCTCAACATTAGTTATCACCAGGGTAATGTGGTGGTGGATAAGCAAACCGTTCAGCAGGCCTGTGAAGAGGTGATGCAGTTTCAGGCAGATATTTATCAGCAAGATAAAAAAGAGCGCCGGACTTTCCGTTGGCCTGCTTGGGGCTCTGTCACGGTAGGCCTTATTGCTGCATTAAGTACGGGGTGGGCGGTCGTGAATTATATGCCAGCTCAAGCGACGTCAGTGTTGACACAAGTGACGGAGCCAAGAGTAGAGCCAACACCAACCGTCGTCAGCCAACAGTTAACGGATGAGCAGCGTGCTTTATTGTTAACACAAAAACAGTCGAACCTCGCTGTAAATGATTTGTATCGTTTGTGGGGGTATCAAGCATCGGTTCGCGATAACCTTTGTTTGTCAGAACCGCAGTCGACTATGCGTTGTGAGCGTAAAATGGCGACTTGGCCGCTGTTGATGCAACAAAATCGCCCTGTGATCTTGGAGTTGAATTATCAAGGTGATGTTGGGTATGTCATTCTATATGCCGTCGGTAATGACCAAGCTGAAGTGCTCAATGGTAAGCAGCGTCTCCGTCTGCCAATTTCATGGTTAAAGCCGTTGTGGCAGGGCAATATTATCGAACTGTGGCATGCTCCGCTGAATGAAACATTACGTTTAGACATGGAAGGCCCTGCGATTGAAGTATTAGACCGATTATTAGCAGAAGCGGTGAGTGAGCCACTGCTTGAAACGTCTATTTTTGATGGTGCGATGAAAGAGCGAGTCGAGTTATTTCAACGCTGGCAAGGAATTGGTGTCGATGGTATTGCAGGTAAGCGAACGCTAGACCGACTTCAGCAAAATGTTCAGCCAGATGCGCCTCAACTGGCGAGAATAGAGAAGGAGGACGCATAATGTCAGCTGTGAAACATATAGGTCTGTTCTTGCTGCCAATCACTGCTTCTGCTATTGGAGTCGCTTGGTACTTAGATCTCTTTGCACCGAGTGTTGAAGTAGATACAACGTCCCCGATAGAAAAGGTCGAAGTGGTATCACCTTTCAAAGTATTAGACTATCCAGAGAACACCCAGTTGGCCCAATTGCCAAGAGAGTGGCCAAGTGCAGAGCTATCGCGTGATTTTGGTACATTTACCACCCCCGATGAATACACGAGCCATACACCAAGCAGAGATGAAACACGCAACTCAGCATCAACCCAAACGACTTCTCCTGCTGAAGAGGACCTCGGGTTGTCTTTGGATGATCTGGATTTATCCTCATTATCTCCTGATTTAGCTAGGAAGGTCGAAAATGCCTTATCCCGAGATGATGACAACTCTTCATCACAAACGGCACGCGTGAACGATTTAGAGCGCAACGCTCACCAGTGGCAAGGGCGTCTACCTGCGCTTAATTTGCAAACCCATATGTACGCTAGTGATGAAAATCGCCGTTGGGTGAAAATTAACAATGTTGAGTATCATCAAGGGGATGTCGTTGATGATCAGGTCACTCTAAGAGAAATACAACCGCAAGCTGTGATTGTTGAGTTCCAAGGTGAGCAAATTCGTATACCAGCGTTGTATGAGTGGAAAGGCTAACTCTTGTAGAAACACATCAAGCCAGCGAAATCATATCGCTGGCTTTTTATTTTTCAGAGCATCTTTTGCATCTATTCTGGTGATGATTTTTAGATACTCAAACAAGCAAAATATAGCTTTTCTCAGTCGTTTAAATAGCACCAATATCATTCATCTATTGATAGCGCGATTCCAGTCAGCGTTGTGTAAAAAGACACCATCTTCACGAACTTCGGAGTAATGACTTGGTCCACGTTAGACCCCATCACATAATAGGAGTCTAAACAGAGACACATGCGTATTCTGATTTTTTCTTTAAGTATTGTTGCATCGACAAGCTATGCAGCAAAGCCAGACCCATTCCCAGTTACACCAGATAGTCGCGGGCAAGATTTCATGGTCAGTGCGACGAATCCTTACGTGAGCAGTACCGGTTACTCAATATTGAAAGAAGGCGGTAACGCTGTTGATGCTATGGTCGCGATGCAGATGGTGATGTCTGTCGTTGAGCCAGATATGACCGGAATTGGCGGCGGGACTTTCGCGCTGTTTTATCAACATGACGAGAGAAAATTTCTGGCCCTTGATGGTCGAGATGAAGCGCCCTCTAGCGCGAACCCTGAAATGTTTGTTGAGAATGGGGAAGTACTCAGTCGCAACGAAATATTAGGCCCTCGTTCTGTTGCGGTTCCGGGCACATTGCGGTTGCTTTACACCACTCATGAACAATACGGCAAGTTGCCATGGGCAGAGCTGATTAAGCCGGCGATTACATTGGCGAGCAATGGGTACGCGATGAACAGCTACACCTACGACATCGTAGTAAGAGAGCAAAGCCGACTTGAGCAAGATCCGGAAGTGAAAGCCTTGTATTGGCAAGGGGACGATATTAAGCCGACGGGAACCTTGATGAAGAACCCTAAGATGGCTGAGACGCTGAGGAAGATCGCGCAACAAGGCGATCGTTACCTTTATGGTGGTGAGCTTGGTCAGCACATCGTAGAGACGGTTAATAGTCGTATTGACGACCAACACGAGAAGTTGTCTTTAGAAGATTTTAAACATTACCAAGTGAAGCAGCGTGACATCATTGAGAGCGACTACCGTGGGAATAAAATCGTCTCTTTTGGTTACCCAGCTTCGGGCGGTGTGATGGTCGCTCAGAGTCTTGAACTGCTCGCACCCTATGACATTGCCCATATGGCGAAAACGGATGTGGAACCTTGGCGTCTCATGACTGAAGCGATGCGAATAGCAAAAGCCGATCGTATTGCGTATGCTGGAGATCCGGATTATGTGGAAGCGCCAGTTGAACAGTTATTGTCTAAAGCCTATCTAGATCAGAGACGTGATTTAATCCCTGATAATGGCACTTTAAAAGAGGATCCAAAAGCAGGACAGATAACGCAAACTCAGTATGCGCAATATCAAGGCTTCGAGAGCAAAGATACAGGGCATATTTCTATCGTCGATAGAGATGGAAATGCAATTGCGATGACCAGCACGGTAGGAACGGGTATGGGCTCGGGTGTGATGGTCGATGGCGTTATCTTGAATGCGCAGATGGCTAACTTCTCACCTCTGCCAACGGTTAACGGCAAACCTACACAAAACTCAATTGAAGCGGGCAAGCGTCCACGTTCGGCTATTACGCCATTAATGGTGATGGACAGTGATGATAATTTGCGTTTGGTGGTTGGGTCACCAGGTAGTTCACAAATCCCGGGGTATGTACTCAAAACCGTGGTTGGGGTGCTGGATTGGAACTTATCAGCGCAAGAGGCTATTGACTTACCAAACATTCAGTACGGCACCAAAATAGACCGCACTAAGCCTTATGACCCGACTGGCTTGCTGGTGGAAAAGAAAACGTTCGCAGAAATGCTGGTGCCTGAGTTTATGGAGCTTGGCTACCCAGTGCACGTTATTCCAGTGGTAAGCGGTTTGAATGCAATTGAGCTAAAAGATGGCAAGCTTTATGGCGCAACGGATCGTCGTCGAGCCTCTAGTTCAATGGGGGAGTAGTACTCACTTCTATCAAACGAAGCAAACTAAAAAGCCAGTCAATATCGACTGGCTTTTGCGTTCTTTTTAAAGATAAAAGCGTAAGGGTTTATGCCCAACCCGCAGGAGAGCGCTTTCTACGAGGCATGACATGCGGAAGAATCAAACCAAATAGTAAACCTAAACCTGCAACACCGCCGCCATAAGTGAAGTACTTAAGCAGCATGTCATCTTTTTGTGTATCCAGTTTTGCGCGTAGCTCGCGGTTTTCTGTTTCAACAGAAGTAAGCTGATCACTGATCTCAGAGTATTTATTTTCTAGATCTGAAATTTGTTGGTTACGTGTTTCGAGAGAGGTAACAAGACCGGCTTTCTCTGCATCAGAAGTTTGACGAGCATTAGCAAGCTGCTCTTTGACTTCGGCTAGCTCTTTCTCAATGCGAGGAAGGCGAATTGCCATACTCTCTTGGTTTGTCACAAACTTGCTTTGTACCCAACCAGTGCGACCACGGTCATCACGAACTTGCGTGTAGCCAGTATCTCGGTTGGTTTTAATCAGTTGTACTTTAGAACCGGCGTTAACACTACCAATAATACGGTAGGTGTTATTTGGACCTGAGTGCATAAAAGTGAAGAGGTCATCAGAAATATAACGGTCTGCTGCTAGGGCCGCTGGCGCTGCTAGCAAAGTAAACAAAACCGTGATGATTAGTTTTTTCACAGTAAATCCCTTAACGATTTTTCTTGGAGACAGCGTTGGCACCGAATGATTGGAGCCGGAAATAGACGAATAGTATGCAGTTTCAAACCTCGGTGCAACAAAGAAGGGAGGCAAAGCCTCCCTTTCTGTGCGTTTGAGTCAATAATGACAAAGCGCTTACATTCTATTGACGAGTGTCTTAAGCGAACATCGCTTGAAGTCCGTAGAAGAATACTACGGCCAATAACGCACCCGCTGGTAGTGTAACGATCCATGATGCCACGATGTTACGAACTACTCCTAGGTTCAGTGCTGCGATACCACGAGCAAAGCCAACACCGAGAACCGCACCAACCAATGTTTGAGTGGTTGAAATTGGCAGGCCTGTACCAGACGCTAGAACTACCGTACATGCTGTTGCTAGCTGTGCTGCAAAACCGCGGCTAGGCGTTAGCTCAGTGATGCCTGTACCAACGGTTGCCATTACTTTGTGACCCAGTGTTGCAAGACCGACCACGATACCAATACCACCAAGAGGTAGAATCCACCAAGCGATGGTGCTTTTCGTGCTGATTTCGCCCATGTGTTCAACAGTCGATACGACAGCAGACAGTGGACCAATGGCGTTTGCAACGTCGTTTGAACCGTGTGCAAATGCCATCGCACAAGCGGTGATAACCATCAGAACGCTGAAGATACCTTCCACGCCAGAAAAGCTGCGGTCTTCTTCGCGATTAGCGAATTTTTTCTGGATGTATACGTAGCCGCCAATCATCACAAGTGCTGAAACTGCTGCTGCCCACATCCAAGCTTCACCATTGGTCAGGTGAAGACCAACGTGTTTTAGACCTTTTTTGATGGTTACAAGAGCAATCACCATTGTTGTGATGAACATGTAAACAGGTACAAAACGTTTCGCGTTAAACAGAGGGTTCTCTGTATCAAAAATCAGGCGCTGTGCGCTGACAAAGATAACGTAAGCAAAGAAACCTGAAATCACTGGCGTAATAATCCAGCTACCAACAATGCCTTGAACGCTGCCCCAGTCAACCGCTTCAGTACCTACTGATACGCATGCAAAACCAATGATTGCACCGATGATTGAGTGAGTCGTTGATACTGGCCAGCCCATGTAAGAAGCAAGAAGCAGCCATGTACCTGCTGCTAAAAGCGCAGACATCATGCCGTAGACAAGAACATCTGGTTGACTAGCAAATAAAGAAGTTTCGATTACACCTTTACGGATAGTGTCGGTTACTTCACCGCCTGCAAGGTAAGCACCTGCAAATTCGAAGATCATCGCAATGATGATAGCTTGTTTTACAGTTAGCGCTTTTGAACCTACAGATGTACCCATCGCATTAGCAACGTCGTTCGCGCCAATACCAATCGCCATCATGAAACCAAAAATCGCTGCAACAATAATCAGGACAGTGCCGTAGTTCGCAAGGATATCCATCGTAATACCTAGTTGTTTTATAACAAGCGGAACAAAATTTTACGCGCGCCAAACCATAAGACGATGAAAATAGTCATCGTCCCTATGACACGTGTTAATTATGCTCTTCGTTATGTCGTTAACTTTATGTTTTAAGATCGAGATAGCATGACTTCCAAACGAGCACCTACGCGCTGCGCTTGGTCGGCAATACCACCTACCCATTCAAGAATCTTGTATAGGAACATGACATCGATAGGGTTCATGTCAGCTTCAATCACCATCAACTGTTGGCGAAGTTCAATCTGCATGGCATCGGTATCATCTTCGATAACGTCTAATTGATGAATCATTTCAGCGACGAGCGTCACTTCACGGCCTTTGAAGCCGGTTTCTAGCAATTCATCAAGTTCATTGATTACCTTTTGCGCCTGATCGGCAGCATCAAGACAACGTTGAACGTAAGCGAGGAAGTTTGGTTGGAGAGCCTCAGGGATGACAAGTTGACGACCATATACACGGCCAGCAATGTCTTTTGCCAGGTTTGCAAGTTTGTCCTGTTGAGTCAAAAGCTCAAGCATGTCAGTACGGTCGACTGGCATGAACAAACCGCGAGGCAGTTTTAGACGGATTTCACGTTTCAGCACATCCGCTTCTTTCTCTAGGTGAGAAATTTGTGCACGGATTTCTGCTGCTTTTTCCCAATCACCCTTTGAAGATACTTCAAAGAATTTCACCAAGTGTGAACAACATTCGTTGACACACACAACGTGGCGTTGCAAAGGCTTAATTGGGGACTTTGCAAATAACCCCATAATTGTATTTACTGGCATGGTCATTCAACCTAATAACTATAACCTTAAAAAAACATACACCATTTCTGAGTGCTTGGCGAAATGTTGAACGATGGCTATAAAGGCGCGCATGGTAACGCATTAAATCGCTCATTAAAACTGTTTTAGATCATCATTCCGGCGATATTTCTCTCTTGCCGTGTGAGAAATTACGCAATATCCTGTTTCTATCTGCTTTGAAAGGTATAGCTATGGAAACCGAAATAGAACTGAAGTTTTTTGTTTCTCCTGAATTTTCAGAAACTTTAAAAGAAAAAATTTCTGAGACAAAAGTACTTCAGCATAGTTGTCGTGACTTGGGTAACACCTATTTTGATACTGCCGATAAATGGCTTCGAAAGCACGACATTGGTTTAAGAATTCGCCGTTTTGATGATGTATTCGTCCAAACCGTAAAGACAGCAGGACGCGTCGTCGCAGGCTTACATCAAAGACCAGAATACAATGCTGAGCACACTAGCGACGAGCCTAATCTGTCGCTTCATCCTCTAGATATTTGGCCTCCAGGTAAAGATGCAGAAACGCTGCAATCCGAGCTTATGCCATTATTCTCGACCAACTTCACACGTGAACAATGGCTGATTGGCATGCCCGATGGCAGTCAGATTGAAGTTGCTTTTGACCAAGGCTTAGTTGTAGCCAAAGGTGAAGACGAAGAAGAGAAGCAAGAGCCAATTTGCGAAGTTGAACTGGAACTTAAGTCTGGCCAAACCGAAGCTTTATTCACACTGGCACGCAGCTTTTGCGAGCAAGGTGGTATGCGCTTGGGTAACTTGAGCAAAGCGGCGAAAGGTTATCGACTTGCAAGCGGTTATGCGGGTGATGAAGTAAAATCATTGGCACTTGTGGACAGTAGTCCGACGGATACCGTTGAATTTTGCTTGATCAACTCTTTAGAGCACGCTTTGTCTCATTGGCATTATCACGAGCAAATTTATGCTGAGCGTGACAGCGTGGAAGCACTGCGTGAAATCAGTAATGCCATTCGTTTCATTCGTCAAACATTGACCATTTTTGGCGGGATTGTCCCTCGTCGCGCGAGCGCGATTCTGCGCCAAGAGCTTAAATGGTTGGAAGAAGAACTGAGTTGGTTGGATGAGCATGCACACCTTGAAGAGCTTTTAGATGACAAAGGCAATGTGCTGCGCAAGTTGGATGCGCGTAAGTTCTTAGTATCTGAGTTGACTCAGCAGTTACAAGAGTTGCCAAGCCGTGAAGAAGTGCTAGGGTTGCTCAATTCCGCGCGTTACACAGGGTTACTGCTGGATCTAAGCCGCTGGATCTTAGCGCGCGGTTGGCAGCCATTTCTTGATGAAAAAGCACGTGAAAAAATGGCAAGTAACATCATGCCGTTTTCAGTTACTCAGCTCGATCGCACTTGGGCTGAGCTAATGGAAGCTTTCCCAGCAGAGCGCGATTTGACGGCGCAAGAGTACGTTGATCAGCGTTATCGCTTATTGCGTAACCTCTATACTGGTATTGGTTTCGCGAGTTTGTATAACTCGGATGAGCGTAACAGCTTCCGTTTACCATGGGCGGATCTAGTGCATGGTATCGATGATCTGCTAATGCTGAACCACTTACTCCCGTTGGTTGATATGCTGGAAGACGCAGAAAAAGAGCAGTTAGAACGCTGGTTGCACCGTCAAGAGCGCTCAATTTTGCATGCAATGGATCAAACCCGAGCGATCAGTGTGGAAGTTCAGCCTTATTGGCGTGAATGATCGTTCTGGTGATAAGAACAAAAAAATAGGACCGCATGGTCCTATTTTTTTGTCTCTGTTTTACGTTGTTGTAGCTCTTTTTCCATGAAATCGAGTCGTTCTAGTATTTGCGCTTGTTGGCTTAGGAGCTGCTCGAGCATACGTTCTTTATTGATTGAACTGTGCGTCTGTTGTTTCGTTGGGGCAGTAAGGATAGAGGTGATAAGACCCGAGATCATACCAAAGATACCCACCCCGCAAACAATGATGATGACAGCCAAAAACTTTCCTATGGAGGTCACTGGATAATGATCGCCGTAACCAACCGTTGAGATTGTTACAAATACCCACCACAAAGCATCGGCGCCAGTACGAATATTCGCTTCTGGGTTTTTCGCTTCGATAAACAGCATTGCACTAGAACCGAGTGTTATGAGGATAACCATCAATAGCAGTATAGAGGCGACCGTGGTTTCGCGGCGGTTTTCTTTGAGCTGATGCAAAATGAACTTTGACGAACGCAGTACTAATACCACTCGCATAATATGAAAAATACGAGCAAAGCGCAGGGGCTCTATCAATGGGATGCTCGCCACGAAATCTATCCAATGACGTTTAAGGAATAACCAGCGATCTGTGGACCGGATCAAATCAATGGTGAGCTGTAGTAGAAAAATACTACAGATTATGAAATCCAGACCGATAAGAACTTGACGGGTTTCGTGATCGATCGGGAAAAACAACAAGCCAGAGATCACAAATAGTGCCATAAAAGACAATATTAGTGACAACAGGCCCATCGGTCGTGTGCTGTCTTTGATATCATTGTTTTTCATACGAAGCTCAAAATAAATCGCGTAACCACGCAAAGCGCGAACATAACTATAAGTAATATAAAGATTATAGATAAAGACTATATAAGACTCGGTGGAGAACTGACAATGGAAAAGCTGGCATTTAAGCCATGGGAAAGGGTCATATCCGACATTCGACTGGTGCCTAAAATGGTCATGTTGATGGTCTTCAGCACTGTCCTGATCGTGGCAAAACAACTGTGGGACGCAAACACTTTTTACGACTCACTTTTAGCGGCGACACAAAACGCGCAAGTTGCCCAACAGCATTATGAAGCATACTTAACGCAAGTTGCTTGGCAAACCGCCTTATTGATAGTGGTTTTTGTCGTGCTCTTATTAGCGGCGGCTAGAGTAATGTTGCGTCAAACACAGTATCTGAGCGACGCGATCAAACTGATGGCGAGCAAGAACCTCTCTGTTCCATTTGGTATGGATTGTAAAGATGAATACGGAGACGTGGCACGTGAATTAGAAAAGACACGTCGACAATTGCACGATGTGATTCAAATGCAAATTAATGCGTCTGATGAATTATCAACGCTCACCGAAGTCATGACACTGAGCATGTCGGAAACGAAGGAATCGGCGCAAGAAGAGTTTAACGAAATTGATCAACTTGCTACGGCGATGAGTGAAATGTCGTCGACGGTCCAAACGGTTGCGGAACATGCCCAGACGGCATCTTCTCTAACAGAGCAAGCTTCCGCGCAAGCAATTTCTGGTCAGCAGTTCTTGCAAAGTACAATGGCGAAAATGAGTGAACTTTCATCGGATATCGCTTCATCGGCACAAGCGGTTAACCAAGTTGAAGAACGTGTTGAAGCCATTGGTAGCGTTGTGGGGACGATTCAAGGCATTTCTGAACAAACCAACCTGCTTGCACTGAATGCGGCGATTGAAGCGGCGCGAGCTGGCGAGGCTGGGCGGGGTTTTGCTGTGGTTGCAGATGAAGTTCGTAACCTTGCCCAACGCACACAACAAGCGACGGTAGAAATTCAAGAGATGATCGCACAGCTGCAAACCAGTGCTGAATCTGCGGTAGAACTCATGGAAAAAAGCGTTGTAGAAGCGGCAGATGGAAACGAGCTGGTTTCTAATGCTGGATCTGAGCTCGATGGTATTGTTGGGCAAGTGACGCAAATCAATGACATGAACTTCCAGATCGCGACGGCGTCTGGTCAGCAAAGCAGTGTTGCAGAAGAGATGAGCCAAAACCTCACCAATGTACGTGAGTTGGTGGAAGCCTCAGTTGTTGTTGTTACCGAGCTGCTAGAAACCTCTGAAATGATGCAAAATAATGCAGGTGAGCTAGACAAGAAGATCAAATCTTTCCAAGTTTAATATTCGATCCCGAACTTTTGATAAAACGCCCACAAACCTTTTGTGAGCGTTTTTATTTGCTTTCAGTCTGGTATAAAGAATGAGTTACCGTGCTTTTCAAACAAGGAAGAAAAATGCAGCTGCCTTCGCCACTGATTTCTATCGCTGAATCTGCCGTACAAAACGCCCAAGACGCAGGTTATTTTCCCCTTTGGCCCGATGAGGTTGCGCAGCAATTTCGTTATGTGGCGGGCTTAAGCCAATTTATAACCGAAGCCATTCATCGCGATGAAGTCCTAGGCCGTGAGTTGCCAAGTATGTTAGCGCAGCCAAGTCGTCAGGAGTCTTACCGCTCACGTCTTGCTGAACTGTTGGAACAATGTCCTGATGAGATGTCTGGTCATCGCGTGTTGCGTCAGTTTCGCAACCGAGAAATGGTGTACATTGCGTGGAAGGATTTCACGCATGCATGGTCTCTAGAGACGTCTTTAAGCCACTTATCTGAGTTGGCAGAAGCGATGATTTTTGAAACCTATCAATGGCAATATCAAGTGTGTTGTCAGGAGTGGGGCACGCCAACAAGTGAGGACGGTGAAGTGCAGCCGATGTTAATTATCGGCATGGGGAAACTGGGTGGTGGCGAGCTAAACTTTTCTTCCGATATTGATCTAATTTTCACGTACCCAGAGAATGGTGAAACCCAGGGCGCACGCCGAAGCATTGCCAATGCCCAGTTCTTTACTCGTCTTGGTCAACGCATCATCAAAGCGCTCGACCAACAAACCTTCGATGGTTTTTGCTACCGCGTCGACATGCGACTTCGCCCATTTGGAGAAAGTGGCCCCTTGGTAATGAGCTATGCCGCACTTGAAGATTATTACCAAGAACAGGGGCGAGATTGGGAACGTTACGCGATGATCAAAGCTCGGGTGATGGGATGTGAGATGTACCCGCAGTATCAAGAGCTACGCCAAATGCTGCGCCCTTTTGTTTTTCGTCGTTATATTGATTTCAGTGCGATTCAATCTTTGCGTCGAATGAAGTCGATGATCAGTAGCGAGGTTCGCCGCCGAGGGTTGAATAACAACATTAAGCTAGGTGCGGGTGGCATCCGAGAAATTGAATTTATCGCTCAAGTTTTTCAATTGATTCGAGGTGGTCGAGAACCTTCTTTGCGTAATCGAGGGCTATTGGAAACACTGCAAGGCATTGAAGAACTGGCATTGCTTACTCCACAAGAAGTCAGCGATCTAGAATCTGCATACAAGTACTTGCGTCAATTAGAAAACTTGTTGCAAGCAATGGCGGATAAGCAAACCCAGACGCTGCCTGATTGCGAAACCGAACGCTTAAAGCTCGCCACCGCGATGAAAATAAGCTGTTGGGAGCAATTGATTGAGCAAACCCAGCAGCATATGGCAAATGTTCACCAAGTTTTTGAATCACTAATTGGTGATGATGAAGAAGACGAGGGGACTACTGTTGCTCGTCATTTTCATGAGCTATGGGATATGGCCGACAAACAAGACGTTCTTGAGCATATCTTGCAGCAGGATATTCAGATTGAAGACTTTGCTTCATGCGCGAAAACCATCATCAACTTTAAAACCGATCTGGCCAAAAAAACGTTAGGCCCACGTGGACGCGAAGTGCTCAACCGTTTGATGCCGAAAGTGTTTGATGCGGTCTTTGCCCATCCTGATGCACAGTTTGGTTTATCTCGTGTACTTCACTTGCTACACAACATCTGCACTCGCACGACTTACTTGGAATTATTGGATGAGCATCCAGCGGCTCTGGTGCAGCTCGTACGTTTGTGTACCGCAAGCCCAATGATTTCAGAGCAGCTGTCTCGTTATCCTATCTTGCTTGATGAGTTGATCGACCCTGCGCAGCTGTACAATCCCATTCCATTAGACAGTTACCGTACAGAGCTACGTGATTATTTGGCGCGTATTCCTGAAGATGATATGGAACAGCAAATGGAAGCGTTGCGTCAGTTTAAGCAAATTTGTATTTTGCGTATTGCAGCGGCAGATATTGCTGGCGCATTGCCAGTGATGAAAGTGAGTGACCATTTAACTTATTTAGCGGAAGCTATCGTTGATGCGGTGATCAGTCAGGCTTGGTTGCAAGTGTCTGAAAAGTACGGCGAGCCAACGCATGTGAAAGATCGTGAAGGTAAAGGCTTTGCTGTAATTGGTTATGGTAAAGTCGGAGGGTGGGAGCTCGGCTATAACTCCGATTTGGATATTGTCTTCATGCATGACTGCCCAGTCAATGTCTACACTGACGGCAAGAAAGAGATTGATGGTCGTCAGTTCTACCTTCGTTTAGCACAGCGTATCATTCATATTTTCTCCACTCGCACCGCTTCCGGTATTTTATACGAGGTCGATACCCGATTGCGTCCGTCCGGTGCATCGGGTTTGTTGGTTAGCCCAACGGACGCGTTCGACGACTATCAACATCAAGACGCGTGGACATGGGAGCATCAAGCACTTGTCCGCGCGCGCATGATTTATGGTGATGAACCACTGGCAATTGCATTTCACAATACGCGGCATGATGTGCTGTGCAAAGCACGCGATCAAGCTGAACTGAAAAAAGACGTTGTCGAAATGAGAGAAAAAATGCGCGGTCATCTTGGGGGGAAAAAGCCAGGCCGCTTTATGCTCAAGCAAGATGTAGGTGGGATTACCGATATCGAATTTCTCGCTCAGTACCTAGTGCTCAACTATAGTCACGATAAGCCGAAATTGACGCGTTGGTGTGATAATGTGCGCATCTTTGAAACGCTCATTGCGCAAGATGTTATGGACGAAGACCAAGCAATGCAGTTGATACGTGCTTACACGACAATGCGCAACGAAATACACCGCCGAAATCTACTCAATTTAGACGCTGATGTGGTGGAAGATAAGTTTGTTGCCGAAAGGGAGTGGGTAAAACAGGCTTGGAATCAGTGGTTCAGTTAAGACCATATATTTAGCCTCGATAAGGGCTGTGATAAACTCACTTCGATTTAATTTTTGGAGACCAACAATGAAACCAATTCTACCTGATTACAACAGCGCTGGTGTGCTCATCATCGGTGATGTCATGCTAGATCGTTACTGGTATGGCCCAACCGGGCGCATTTCTCCTGAAGCGCCGGTTCCTGTTGTAAAAGTAGAAAACAATGAAGAGCGTCCTGGTGGTGCTGCGAACGTTGCGATGAACATCGCATCATTAGGTGGCCATGCTCACATTGTTGGTCTAACTGGGGAAGATGAGCCTGCAAAAGTGCTGACGGAGACGCTGAGCTCGCTCAATGTGAAGTGCGATTTCGTTGCGCTGCCTGATTACCCAACGATTACGAAGCTTCGTGTAATGAGCCGTGGACAACAGCTTATTCGTCTCGACTTCGAAGACAAGTTTGAAAACACAGATTCTGCGCCAGTGTTATCTCGAATGGATGCCGCACTGCCAAACGTTAAAGCCGTGATTATGTCTGACTACGCAAAAGGTTCGTTAGAGCATGTTCAGGCATACATTCAAAAAGCGCGCGCAGCAAATATTCCGGTTTTCATTGACCCGAAAGGTGCTGATTTTGAACGCTACCGTGGCGCAACACTTCTTACGCCAAACATGAAAGAGTTCGAAGACGTTGTAGGTAAAGTGAAATCTGACCAAGAGCTAGTAGAGAAAGCACTGGCTTTGGTTGAAGAGTTTGAATTTGAAGCGCTTTTAGTGACACGCAGCGAAAACGGAATGACCTTGATTCGTCGTGGCCAGGAACCGTTCCACCTTCCAACTCAAGCGAAAGAAGTGTACGACGTGACAGGTGCGGGCGACACGGTTATCTCTGTATTGGCAGCGTCTGTTGCCGCAGGCAAATCATTTGAAGAAGCGTGTGCACTAGCAAACGCAGCGGCAGGTGTTGTAGTTGGTAAACTAGGCACGTCAACGCTTTCTGAGATTGAATTAGCAGAAGCGGTACATGGCAGCCAAGACACGGATTACGGTGTGATTTCAGAAAAAGCACTGATCGAAGCGGTGAAAAAAGCACGAGCTCGTGGCGAGAAAGTCGTTATGACAAATGGCTGCTTTGATATTCTGCACGCTGGGCATGTGTCTTACTTAAACCATGCTGCTGAACTGGGCGATCGCCTAATCGTTGCGGTAAATACCGATGAGTCAGTAAAACGCCTTAAAGGCCCTGGTCGTCCGGTAAACCCAACCGATCGCCGCATGGCGGTGTTGGCAGGTTTGGGCGCTGTGGATTGGGTTGTACCATTTAGTGAAGATACGCCGCAGCGTTTGATCTCAGAAGTTCTACCAAGCTTGCTAGTAAAAGGCGGTGACTACAAACCAGAAGAGATTGCTGGTGGTAAAGAAGTCATTGCGGCGGGTGGTGAAGTTCGTGTATTGAACTTTGAAGATGGCTGCTCGACCAGTGAAATCATTAATGCAATCAAAGGCGGTAAGGGCTAAGCCTGCTGTTTGTTAGCATTGAAATGCTATTTGCTCATAAAGGTCGCTAAGTGCAGCCTTTTTGATACTTTTAGTTCAGAGGCACTTTTAAGCTCTGAACTACAAGTAATAAAAAACGCCAGCTGATAACTCAACTGGCGTTTTTTATTTATTAAGACCTGAAGTATTCAGTTCGCGGTTATTTTGCCGCTTTCAAACCTGCATCAACGTCCAAGATGTCTTGTTCGCTTAGCGTACCAACTGCTTGGCGTAGCTGAAGAACACTTAAAATGTAGTCGTAACGAGCGTTCGATAGGTTTTTGTTCGCATCGTATAGACGACGAGTCGCGTCCAGTACATCAACGATAGTACGAGTACCTACATCAAAGCCAGCTTCTGTTGCTTCTAGTGCAGAGCGTGCAGAAATAACCGCTTGCTCATACGCACGTAATGCGCCGATAGAGGCGTTAATGTTGTTGTTTTGTGCGCGAACATCTTTGACTACGCTACGGTACTGTGCTTCAAGATCTTCGCTTGCAGCTACGTACGCGTATTCAGCTTGTTTGGTTTGAGAGGTTACGTTACCACCTGTATATAGCGGTACAGCAAGGTTCACACCGATATTGAAGTTGTCTGTCGTGTTGTCACGAGAGCTATGAGAAGTATCACCGTAGTTGTAACCACCATCTAGAGAGAGCGTTGGTAGGTGGCCAGAGCTTGCTAGTGAAATATTGTCACGCGCAATGTCTTGAAGAATACGTGAAGATAGCAAGGTCAGGTTTTTGGTTTTTGCTTCATCAATGAGCGATTCAGCAGGTACGGTCGATGGGCTAGCAGTGAAGCGGCCAGTGTCCAAAATGTTGAGATCTTTGTGCTCTTGGCCTGTAATTTCACGCAGTGACTCGTAGCTATTAGTGAGCGCGTTTTCTGCCAACACTTCGTCCGCTAGCACTTGGTCGTACTGAGCTTGTGCGTCATGCACGTCAGTGATTGCAGACAAACCTACTTCAAAACGCTGTTTAGTTTGCTCAAGTTGACGGCCAACCGCGGCTTTTTCTGCACGTACGAAAACAAGATTATCTTGTGCGCGTAGAACTTCAAAATACGCTTGTGACACGCGAAGAATCAGTGCCTGTTGCGTCGCTGCGTAAGTTGCGTCTGCTTGGCGAGCACTTTTCTCAGCAGTATCTAGAGAGATCCAAGATGCGCGGTTGTAAAGTGCTTGTGAAAAGCTAACG
This sequence comes from Vibrio sp. 779(2023), assembly GCF_033344285.1. Lineage (NCBI taxonomy): Bacteria > Pseudomonadati > Pseudomonadota > Gammaproteobacteria > Vibrionales > Vibrionaceae > Vibrio > Vibrio sp. 779(2023). Next base: position 153,072 of record NZ_JAWPOM010000002.1, on the reverse strand, counting down.
CCAGCGGTTAGCGCGTTGCCATCGTTTGATACGTCACTAATTAGATTTGAATCGTATTCAGTATCACCACGAGTTAAATTGTAACCCGCAGTAAGGTTGATCTGTGGTAATAGAGCACTACGGCTTGAGGTGATTGCTTCGAAAGCTTGGTCACGTTGTGCTGCTACACTGAGCAATTGTGGATCATTTTGTTTTGCCAAGTCGTAGATTTCAGCCAAAGAGTCTGCGAACGCAGACGTACTCATGCTACCTAGCGCTGCACTGATAAATAGTGGAAGCAATTTTTTCATTTTCTATTCCCGCGGTCCATAGATTGGTTAATTCTCAGTAGTTTAACTCAATTTGCACGATATTTACTCTAAAGTTTGCACTTTTTTACACGTAATTATCCACTTGTGCAATAAGTTTTTAGCAAAGACTTAAATTAATTTGTAACTATTATACAAAAAGTTGAGCCAAGTCCTTTGAGCAAGCGAATAACAATGAGTAAACTACAGGATTCACTCAGAGAGGTGTTGAATGCAACAGCGTGACAAACAACAACAAGATTTTACTTCGCGAGATGTAAAAGTCATCTCGAAAGAAACCTTATTTGAAGGTTTTTTCAAAATGGTGAGATACCGCTTTCAGCATAGGCTATTTGCTGGTGGTTGGAGTGGAGTTGTCGAACGAGAAATGTTCGAGCGTGGTCACGCAGCAGCGATGCTTCCTTATGATCCCAATACGGACCAGGTCGTAATCATTGAACAGATTCGTATTGGCGCGTTGGAACATGAGCACCCTTGGCAGCTAGAAATTGTCGCAGGTATGATTGACCGCGATGAATCTGCTGAAGCCGTAATTCGTCGAGAGGCTGTCGAAGAAGCGGGGATTCAGGTGGGGCGCGTTATACCTGTCACTTCTTATTATCCTTCGGCTGGTGGTTGCTCGGAAAAGCTAGACGTCTTTGTTGGTGAAGTGGATGCGTCTAAAGCGCACGGCATTCATGGTTTAGACTATGAGAATGAAGACATCCGAGTTCATGTCATGAGTCGTGAAACGGCGTATCAATGGGTGAAGGACGGAAAATTTGAAAATGGTGCGTCGATTATTGCGTTGCAATGGCTGCAATTACACCATCAAGAGTTAAAGTCAGAATGGGGACAATCCCAAACGGTGGAGAGTGAGTAATGGCACTATTGGCTGAAAAACAACAATATCATGTTGATTTAGCTGGTCTTATGAGAACGTATGAGACCAACTACGCTAAGTTGAACGCCTTATTGCCTGCTTCTGCCGAAGTTGGGGATGTACGTTGCTACCAAGCGGCGAACATGGTTTACCAATTGACCGTGAATGAAATCACAAAATACACCACAGTTGTTGAGATATGTCAGAGTGATGAAACGCCAGTGTTTCCTTTACCGACGATGTCTGTCAGGCTTTATCATGATGCGAGAGTAGCCGAAGTATGCTCAAGCGGAGAGTTCTCTCGCATAAAAGCTAAGTATGATTATCCCAATGACCAACTGATGCAGAAAGATGAAAAGCATCAATTAAACACATTCCTCGGTGAATGGCTGACGTTTTGTTTACGAAGTGGTATCAGTAGAACACCACTTGCCTTCAATTGATCGTCACGTCACTAAAGGAAAATAACAAATAACGATATAGTGGACGAATCAGGTTTTCATTTTGCAATCATCTAGTGACAGCATCAAACTTTTACAAATTACGGATACTCATCTGTTTGCTGCCGATGAGGGAAGTTTGCTAAGCGTAAAAACAGTCGATAGCTTTAATGCTGTTGTTGCTGATGTTTTACGCCGCAACGTGGCGTTTGATTACATCTTGGCGACGGGCGATATTTCCCAAGACCATAGTGCAGAATCTTATCAGCGCTTTGCCAACGGCATTGAACCGCTAGAGAAAGACTGCTTTTGGCTACCTGGTAATCATGATTACAAGCCTAATATGGGCAGTGTTTTGCCTTCGCCACAAATCAAAGCCGCAGAGCATGTGTTGCTTGGCGAGCATTGGCAGTTAATTCTTTTAGACTCGCAAGTTGTTGGCGTTCCTCATGGGCGCTTGAGTGATCAGCAATTAACGCTACTCGAAGAAAAGCTAGCCGAACACCCAGAAAGACACACACTTGTTTTGTTGCATCATCACCCGTTACTGGTGGGAAGCGCGTGGCTTGATCAACATACTTTAAAAGATGCCGAAGCGTTTTGGCAGGTTGTCGAGCGTTTTGATAACGTGAAAGGCATTCTCTGTGGTCATGTTCATCAAGATATGAATGTGCTTCACAAGGGCATTCGAGTGATGGCAACACCCTCAACTTGTGTTCAGTTTAAGCCTAACTCGGATGATTTTGCCCTTGATACCACTTCGCCTGGTTGGCGGGAGCTGCAACTACACGCTTGTGGCGATATTACGACCCAAGTAGGTCGGCTTCCTGATGGCCAGTTCCAACCAGACTTCTCTTCTAACGGCTACTAACGCGCCCGAGCTCTCTGTTCGGGCTCGCTTTTTTGTGCGAGATATCTATGAGTAAACCTTCACTTCTTCTCTATATCCATGGCTTTAATAGCTCTCCACTCTCCATGAAAGCGAATGTGATGAGAGCCTACTGCGAGCAACATAGGTCTGATATCAAGGTGATTGTTCCCCAGTTACCTTGTTATCCTCAGCAAGCGGCGAAAATGTTGTTGGATATTATCGAGCAATATAAAGACGACTATAAAATTGGTCTAGTGGGCAGTTCATTAGGCGGTTTTATGTCAACGTGGCTAAATGACAAGTTTGGGTTTAAAGCGGTAGTGGTCAACCCCGCAGTCAAGCCTTATGAGTTGCTAGTAGATTATTTGGGTAAGCAAACTAACCCATATACGCATGAAACCTATACACTTGAAGCTTGTCATATTGACGAGTTAAAAGCTCTTGATGTACAAAGCATCGCGTCGCCACATTCTTTTTGGTTATTGCAACAAACAGAAGATGAGGTTTTAGACTATCGACAAGCGGTAGATAAGTTTGCAGACGCTAAGCAAACAGTAGAACAAGGCGGTGATCACAGTTTTGTAGGCTTTGAGCGTTATCCTGCACAGATTATCGAATTTCTAGAACTGTAATTCGAAAGCGATTGGAAAAGGCTCATAGTTTTTATTGATATATCCAACCGTTTCTTGACATGGGCGGTATGCTTTCCGACTATGTTTTGCCAAAAGATCTTAAGGGTCGAGGACCCTGGCTACTTTGTTATGCATCATGTTTACAAACTCTTAGTGATGTGAACAGGGTGGCTTTTTCGTTTCCTGAGTATGGGTACGCCCATTGGTGATACTCAGGCAACAAGTAAACTTTGAGAATAATTCCGTATTATGACTGAACAATATAATGCTGGTGCCATTGAAGTACTGAATGGCTTAGAGCCAGTACGTCGCCGACCAGGGATGTATACGGATACAGCGCGCCCAAACCATTTGGGCCAAGAAGTTATCGACAACAGTGTCGATGAAGCGCTAGCCGGACATGCCTCAAAAGTACAAGTCATCCTACATGCTGACCAATCACTCGAAGTGATCGATGATGGTCGAGGCATGCCTGTTGATATCCACCCAGAAGAGAAAGTATCAGGCGTAGAGCTAATTCTATGTAAGCTACATGCGGGTGGTAAGTTCTCTAACAAAAACTACCAATTCTCTGGTGGTTTGCACGGGGTAGGTATATCTGTAGTAAACGCGTTGTCAAAACGCGTTGAAGTAACAGTTCGTCGTGATGGTCAAGTGTATGAAATTGCATTTGAACACGGCGAGAAAGTGTCTGATCTGACCGTAACTGGCACATGTGGTCGTCGCAATCGCGGTACCAGCGTACATTTCTGGCCTGATGCGAAGTACTTCGATTCGGCTAACTTCTCTGTGACGCGCTTAGTCAACAACCTGCGCGCAAAAGCGGTTTTGTGTCCGGGCTTAGAAATCACATTAACCGACAAAGTTAATGGCAAAGACTATAAGTGGTACTACGAAGACGGTCTTAAAGACTATCTTGCGGAAGGTGTAAAAGGCTATCCAGTTATTCCTGAAGAACCATTTACTGGTGAGTTCTTGGCGGATACTGAAGCGGCAAACTGGGCGGTAATTTGGCAGCCAGAAGGCGGTGAAATGATCACCGAAAGCTACGTTAACCTAATCCCAACCGCTCAAGGTGGTACGCACGTTAATGGTTTACGCCAAGGCTTGTTGGAAGCGATGCGCGAATTCTGTGAGTTCCGTAATCTATTACCTCGTGGTGTGAAGCTAACGGGTGATGACGTTTTCGACCGCTGTTCTTACGTGCTGTCGGTTAAAATTCAAGATCCACAATTTGCAGGCCAGACCAAGGAACGTCTCTCTTCTCGTCAAACCGCGGCATTTGTCTCTGGCGTTGTAAAAGATGCGTTCAGTCTTTGGTTGAACGAAAAGCCTCAGCTCGCAGAGCAATTGGCAGAAGTCTGTATCGCTAACGCGCATCGTCGTATGCGAGCGGCGAAAAAAGTCGTACGTAAGAAAGTGGCTTCTGGCCCGGCACTGCCAGGTAAGTTGACCGACTGTTCTGCACAGGACTTAAGTCGCACGGAAATCTTCTTTGTGGAGGGTGACTCTGCGGGTGGCTCGGCAAAACAGGCACGTGACCGTGAATTCCAAGCTGTGATGCCACTGCGTGGTAAGATCTTGAACACGTGGGAAGTCTCTGCCGATCAAGTTCTTGCGTCTCAAGAAGTACACGATATCTCAGTTGCTTTGGGTATTGACCCAGATAGCGACAACCTCGAGAGTCTTCGTTACGGTAAGATCTGTATCCTTGCCGATGCGGACTCGGATGGTCTTCACATCGCAACGCTGCTTTGTGCTCTATTTACTCGTCACTTCCGCGCACTAGTGGAAGCGGGTCATATCTATGTGGCGATGCCGCCTCTGTATCGAATCGACTGCGGGAAAGAAGTGTTCTACGCCCTCGATGATGATGAAAAAGATGGCATTTTAGAGCGCTTGTCGAAGAAGAAAGCCAAAATCAACGTGCAACGATTCAAAGGTCTGGGTGAGATGAACCCACTTCAGTTGCGTGAAACCACCATGGATCCGAACACGCGTCGCTTAGTGCAGTTAACCATTGACGACTCTACGGCGACCATGGAAATGATGGACATGCTGCTAGGTAAAAAGCGTGCAGATGACCGTCGTTCTTGGCTACAAAACAACGGCGACTTGGCAGAGGTGTAACGGATGTCTACAGAAATTACCTACGATGGCGTCGAACAATTGCCAATGCGCAAGTTCACTGAAGACGCTTATCTGAACTACTCGATGTACGTAATCATGGACCGCGCCTTGCCATACATTGGTGATGGCTTAAAGCCGGTTCAACGACGCATCATTTATGCGATGTCAGAGCTTGGTCTCTCTGCATCAGCAAAATACAAAAAATCTGCACGTACCGTTGGTGACGTGCTAGGTAAATACCATCCGCACGGTGATTTAGCGTGTTACGAAGCGATGGTATTGATGGCTCAGCCATTCTCTTACCGCTATCCATTAGTGGATGGTCAAGGTAACTGGGGTGCGCCAGATGATCCGAAATCATTTGCGGCAATGCGTTATACCGAAGCAAAACTGTCTAAGTTTGCTGAAGTATTGCTTGGCGAACTTGGTCAGGGCACGGTTGAATGGCAACCTAACTTTGATGGCACAATGAAAGAGCCACAAATGTTGCCAGCACGTCTGCCTCATATCCTGCTTAACGGTGTAACCGGCATTGCCGTTGGTATGGCAACAGACATCCCACCGCACAACGTTCGTGAAATCGCAGATGCGACTATTCATTTGATCGACAACCCGAAAGCAGAACTGCCGGACGTGATGCAGTATGTCAAAGGTCCAGATTACCCAACAGAAGCAGAAATTATCTCGCCGCAAGCGGATATCGAGAAGATTTACCGCAACGGTCGTGGCAGCATCAAAATGCGCGCGGTTTGGCATAAAGAAGGTTCTGATATTGTTATCACTTCTTTGCCTCACCAAGTATCGGGTGCCAAACTGCTTGAGCAAATCGCTAACCAGATGCGTGCGAAGAAGCTGCCAATGGTTGACGATCTTCGTGACGAATCGGATCACGAGAACCCAACGCGTATCGTTGTGGTGCCTAAGTCAAACCGTGTCGATTGTGACTTGTTGATGAACCACTTGTTCGCATCAACGGATCTTGAGCGCAGTTACCGCGTTAACTTGAACATGATTGGTTTGGATAACCGTCCTCAAGTTAAAGGTCTGGTGCAAATTCTATCTGAGTGGATCGAGTTCCGTCGTACGACTGTGCGTCGTCGTCTACAACACCGCCTAGACAAAGTAATGGCTCGTCTACACATCTTGGAAGGTTTGTTGGTTGCTTACCTCAACCTAGATGAAGTGATTGAGATCATCCGTACTGAAGACGATCCAAAAGCTGTGCTGATGGAACGCTTTGGTATTACCGATATCCAAGCGGATGCAATTTTAGATACCAAACTTCGTCATCTAGCAAAACTAGAAGAGATGAAGATCCGTGGTGAGCAAGACGAGCTAGAGAAAGAGCGTGAGAAGCTAGAACAGCTACTCGGTTCTGAGCGTCGTCTGAACACACTACTGAAAAAAGAAATCAAAGCAGACGCAGAGAAATACGGTGATGACCGTCGCTCTCCAATGGTTGAGCGTGCAGAAGCAAAAGCGCTGACTGAACGTGACCTCGTACCAAGTGAGCCAATCACGGTTGTGCTTTCTGAGAAAGGTTGGATTCGTCACGCGAAAGGCCATGACGTGGATGCCGAAGGCTTAAACTATAAGTCGGGTGATAAGTATTTAGCGCATGCTCGAGGTAAGAGTAATCAGCCTGCGGTATTCCTAGGTAGTGACGGTCGAAGTTACTCTCTGGAATCGCACTCACTGCCTTCTGCTCGTAGTCAAGGTGAGCCGATTACCGGTCGCTTGAATATTACGGCTGGTAGCAGTATTCGCCAAGTCATCATGAGTGAAGAAGATCAGCTGTGGCTGGTGGGTTCAGATGCAGGTTACGGCTTTGTATGTAAAGGCGCGGACTTGCTGTCTAAAAACCGCAGTGGTAAAGCGCTCGTCACTTTACCTGCCAACTCTGAGATCATGACGCCAAAAGAGATTGAAGATTTAGACTCTGATGAAATCTTAGCAATCACTAACCAAGGTCGCATGCTGCTGTTCCCAATCAAAGACTTGCCACAACTGGCGAAAGGTAAAGGGAATAAGATCATCAACATTCCTGCTGCTAAAGCAAAAGAGCGAGAAGAAGTACTATCTCACTTAATGTCTTTACCAAAAGGTGCATCGTTAACGCTGTACGCGGGTAAGCGAAAGTTGGGTCTTAAACCGTCTGACCTTGATAACTTCCGTGGCGAACGTGGTCGCCGAGGTGGGTTATTACCGAGAGGTTTGCAGCGAGTCACTCGCATTGAAGTTGAGCTGGATGATTCCGATACGACGGAAACACCGAGCGATAGCGAGTAACGCACAAATAAAAATCCCAGCCAATGGCTGGGATTTTTTATGCTTCTTGCTTGTCTTCAGCAATGGTGACTTTCAAGGTCATCTCTTTTCCTTTGCGAATGATACCGACGTCCACGGTGGTGCCAGGACGTAAATCGGTGACGATATCCATAACGCTCTGACGCCCCTGAACCTTATTGCCATCAATACTGATAATGATATCTTGTTTTTGAAAGCCAGCCGCATTGGCTGGGCCATTTGGATCAATACCAAGTACGACAATACCACCTATGTGTTCATTTCCAAGTAGGCGAGCAGTGACCGCATTAATGTCTTGGCCGTCGATTCCAATATAACCACGAATCACGCGGCCATCAGCGATGATTTTCTGCATGATCTTACTGGCTAGCGGCGCAGGGATCGCAAAAGAAATACCGTAAGTTTCTAAGTCTGTCGCTTGCTGAAAAGAGGCGGTGTTAATGCCGACGAGCTCGCCTTGTGTGTTCACTAGGGCTCCACCAGAGTTACCTTCATTGATGGCGGCATCGGTTTGAATGAATGCTTGACGACCATCGCTAATAGATGAACGACCTGTGGCAGAAATAATGCCGAACGTTGTGGTTTGTCCAAGGTTGTATGGGTTACCGATGGCTAGTACTACATCGCCCACTTGTGGTTTGTAATTAGAGTTCAGAGGGATTACGGGCAAATTCGAACCTTCGACACGCAGCACGGCTATATCAGTACGTTTATCTGTCCCTACGAGCTGAGCCGCTGCGGCTCTGCCGTCTTGTAATGCCACAACAATTTGATCAGCTTGAGCAACCACATGATAGTTAGTAATGATGTAGCCTTTCTCACTAACAATGACACCTGACCCCAGACCTTGAGTCGAGAGTTTACTGCGATCATTCTCAACATACTTACGGCTGTAGATGTTTACCACTGCAGGCGCTGCTCTTCGGACCGCTTGATTAAACGTCAACTCGACTGATGCGATATTAACAGGTTGAGGATCAAGCGCGGCAGGAATTACGTTGTTGCGCAAAGATGGAACCGCCAGTAATACCACTGCGGCAGTAGCCAAGCCTAAAAAGACAGAACGTAATAAAAAGCTGAGCATATCCTCTCCATGCGTGAGCGCCAAAATGGCATCGAAGATGAAGAATAGCATTACATTGAAAAATAACAAAAGGGCAGCACGTCATCGCGCTGCCCTTTTCATTAGTTATTGAGCGATAAGGAAAAGTGATCGAGCCTTATCACTCAGTACTATGCATCGAAAACCTTATTTCCTATCACTTTGAAAGTGGTTAACGAATGACAAGATAAATAGTACGTTCACCACGTTGAATATTAAGAGCCAGTACACCTTTGTGTTTCTCTACGATTGTACGAAGCTCGGCAAGGTTTTTCACTCGTTGACGGTTCACACCGATAATAATGTCACCTTGTTGTAATTGATATTGAGCCGCTGGAGAGTTATCTGCAACGCTCGATACTTTAACACCTTGGATTACATCACTTGGTGTTGTATTGCTTAACTCCGCACCTTTGAGTCCCTCATGTAATGTCTCCGCTTTAGCTTTCATATTCGTAGATTCGCCAAGCGTTACATCAAAGGTTTTATTCTTACCATCTCGAACCACACCTAATGTGATTTCTTTACCTGCTCCCAGTGTTGCCACTTTTGCGCGGAGCTCTGAGAAAGTATTAATCGCTTTGCCGTTCACCGATACAATTACGTCACCGGCTTTTAACCCTGCTTTATCGGCTGCGCTGTCCGGTACGACTTGACCAATAAAGGCCCCTTTACTTGACTCGTAACCCAATGCATCAGCTAGCTCAGAGGTTACTTCGCCACCTTGCACACCCAACATGCCGCGTTTGACTTCACCAAACTCTAGAATTTGATCAGTGAGGTTTTTCATCATGTTTGATGGAATCGCAAAGCCAATACCCACATTACCGCCGTTAGGGCCTAAAATCGCAGTATTAATACCGATCAGCTCACCATTAAGGTTGACCAATGCACCACCAGAGTTACCGCTGTTAATTGCGGCATCGGTTTGGATGAAGTTTTCGAAGTTTTCAACGTTTAAGCCGCTACGACCAAGGGCTGAAACAATACCCGAAGTCACAGTTTGACCGAGTCCAAATGGGTTACCAATCGCAACCGTAAAGTCACCGACACGCAGTTTGTCGGAATCCGCGACCTTAATCTGCGTTAAGTTTTTCGCTTTCTCTAATTTAAGTAACGCAACATCGGCCATTTCATCACCGCCAACGAGCGTAGCGTCATACTCGCGCCCGTCAAAGAGGCGAACTCGAATCTCATCTGCCCCCTTAATCACATGGTAGTTAGTGACAATATGGCCTTTCTTCGCATCAATAATGACACCAGAACCTAAACCTCTGAACGGGCGCTCTCGCCTTTGTTCCATAGGAAAGTCTGGGCCAAAGAAAAATTGAAATTGCTCGGGAATGCGGCTGGTTTGTACTTGTTTACCTTCTACAGCAATACTCACAACAGCTGGGGTCACCTTCTCAAGCATTGGTGCCAAGCTAGGTAACTGTTGGCCATCCACATTCAAAGGTAATGCGGCAGTGGCTTGAACTGGGGCAATAATCGAACCCAAACTCAGAGATAGAACGGTGAGCGCAAGCAGTGGTTTTTTCATCCAATAACTCCTCTTGAAACATGTCTGCCAAAAAGAAATATCCGAACGGTTAGTTCACTTTGTTAATAACTAATATAGGGTCTAGTTCGGACAATCAAAAGGGGAGGCAGTGCACACCCAAGTTAGAGCGAAGGTGAGGGGAAAAAGTTCAAAAAAGGGCCGATACAAATGTATCGGCCCTAGATAGAAGTAAGAGAGGATTATGATGCTTTTGCGGTTACCGCTTCGGGAGCATTAATGATTTCTTTCTCTTGATCCTTCAAAAGACCGGTGGCGCCATTAGCGTAGTCTTTTGGTTGTTCGTTAAACTCTGGTTGATCTTCTGCAATGGTTTCAGACGACATTGCCGTTTTCTTATCAAACGGGTTGTCTTGTTCTGGTAAGTTTGGCAAAAGCTCAGAAGAGGTCTTGGCCATATGTTGGTATAGCTTGGTGTAATCTTTACCTAGGGTGTCCAACATTTCTGCGGTTTGTGCAAAGTGATCGACGAGCTCTTGACGTTGTTGCTCTAATTCAAACTTGGCCGCTTCAAGTTCTTTCTGCACAGACTTTTGTTTCTTGTATTCAGGGGTGGTTAGTCTACTAATGACTACGCCTACGATTGTACCGACCAGCAAACCCACAATGGCATAAATCCAAGGCATAACTGCTCCTTATAGTTGTTTTAACAAGTCTTTTACTACTTAGTTACACGCGGTGCTCGTCCATGTTACTATGGCTTGAACAGCCGATAAAGAAAAATAGCAGTATGTCTTCGGGGACTGATAACTACTTCTCTCTATTCTCAAAGTTGACCCCGAGGTAACCCTTTTCTCTATACCTCTATACCTCTATACGACTTAATACGATGACACCACTACAACAATATCAAAAAGACATAGCAGAACACGGGTTTCAGCGTGATGAAGCTCAGTATCAAGCGGTCGTTGCATTAGACAAGCTTTACCATGCTATCGTTGAATTTCAGTCAGCGCCTGTGCCTCAGCTTTCCAAATGGCAAAAGCTAATGGGGAAAAAAATCGACAAGCCTGAACCACCAAAAGGTCTTTACTTTTGGGGTGGGGTAGGTCGCGGTAAAACCTACCTTATGGATGCATTTTTTGATGCTTTACCGACCCAAAGAAAAATGCGCGTCCACTTCCATCGATTTATGTATCGAGTACATGATGAGTTGAAGCTGTTAGGTGATGTCGAAAATCCGCTATCAAAAGTGGCGGATAAATTTAAAGAAGAAGCCGATGTGGTTTGCTTTGATGAATTTTTTGTTTCCGACATTACTGATGCGATGATCCTTGCAACGCTACTTCAAGAAATGTTCAAGCGGCAGATGATCCTAGTCGCGACTTCAAACATTGAGCCGCAGAACTTATATCGTAACGGTTTGCAAAGAGCGCGCTTTTTGCCCGCGATCGATATGATTTTGGCACGTTGTGAAGTGTTGAATGTCGATAGTGGCGTTGATTATCGCTTAAGAACGTTAGAACAGGCTGAAATATACCATTACCCGCTTGATGAGCAGGCTAGCATAAACCTTAACAAATATTATCAGCAGCTGACTGGAGAGCGTCAGTTTGTTGCTCATCAAATCGAAGTTAACCACCGTCAACTAGCGGTGATTGAAGCAAGCGACGGGGTGCTGCATGCGTCGTTTGCTCAGTTGTGTCAAACTGCTCGCAGTCAAAATGACTACATTGAATTGTCTCGTATTTACCACACGGTATTACTGGCAGATGTTCAACAAATGAACCGAAAAATAGATGATGCGGCGAGACGCTTTATCGCGCTGGTCGATGAGTTTTACGAGCGCAATGTTAAGTTGATTATTTCTGCTGAAGTGCCAATGGCCGACTTATATACTGACGGGCAGTTAGAGTTCGAATTTAAGCGCTGTTTGTCTCGGCTTACTGAGATGCAAAGTCATGAGTATCTCGCGCGTGAACATTTGGCCTAGATCCAATGGGTTCTTAAAAAAGTGAAGAAAAAATTAGTGATTTGGCGCAAAAAAAGGTGATTTTTTCTTCGCTCTTCTCTATAATCCTGCGACCCACCGTTACTGCAGACCTGATTATCGAAGTTATTTCGAAATTGAAGGTCGAGAGTACCAACGACTCGAAGGGGTGATGACTGGGCTCTTAGACAGTGTGGGAGCACTATTGGGTGTTCCTTTAAAGTTTAAAATTTAATTAACGGGTTATTGTTAGCATGAAAACTTTCGTTGCTAAACCAGAAACTGTAAAACGCGACTGGTACGTTGTAGACGCTGAAGGTAAAACTCTTGGCCGTCTAGCAAGTGAAATTGCATCTCGCCTACGTGGCAAACATAAAGCTGAATACACTCCTCACGTTGACACTGGTGATTACATCATCGTTATCAACGCTGAGAAAGTTGCTGTAACTGGTAACAAAGCTAAGAACAAAGTGTACTACCGTCACTCTGAATTCCCAGGTGGTCTAAAATCTATCACTTTTGAAAAGTTGATCGATCGTAAACCTGAGATGGCTCTTGAGCTTGCAGTTAAAGGCATGCTTCCACGTGGTCCTCTAGGCCGTGCTATGTACCGTAAGCTAAAAGTTTACGCGGGCGCTGAGCACAACCATGTTGCTCAACAACCACAAGTACTAGACATCTAATTGGGGATTTCGAAAATGGCAGAGAATCAATACTACGGCACTGGCCGTCGCAAAAGCTCAGCTGCACGTGTTTTCATTAAACCAGGCAGCGGTAACATTGTAGTAAACAAGCGTAACCTTGACGAATACTTCGGTCGTCCAACAGCACGTATGGTTGTACAACAACCTCTAGAGCTAGTTGAACTAACTGAAAAGCTAGACCTTTACGTAACAGTTAAAGGCGGCGGTATTTCTGGTCAAGCTGGTGCTATCCGTCACGGTATCACTCGCGCGCTTATGGAATACGATGAGTCTCTACGTCCTGCTCTACGCGCAGCTGGCTACGTTACTCGTGACGCTCGTTGCGTTGAACGTAAGAAAGTTGGTCTACGTAAAGCACGTCGTCGTCCACAGTTCTCTAAGCGTTAATTTCCTCTTATCGGGAATTATGCTTTCAGAGTTACTCTGGAAACTGTGTACCAAAAGCTCGGCTCTATGCCGGGCTTTTTTGTATTTAAAGCAACGAACAGCCTTCACTTATCATCACACTCCGAGCAGGCCTTCTTATTCGTCCTCTTCGTCGAAAGGTTGCCAGTGCCGTTTTATATCTGTGCCTTATTTAATCACGACTCACCACGCTTTCTCTTGCGATGCAGCATAGATGTATTCATCAGCAAGAATGTCTTTGTATCTTATTCTTCCTGTAACATTTTTTAAAATGACTTACGCTCCTTTTTGAGCATTCTGCGTGCTACAAAATTGAAAATATAAACACAGTAAGCTGAACGCGTAATACGAAATATTTCTCTGTGTAATTAACTGAAAACTACCAAGATAAAAGGTTTTATCTGCTTTCAGCGGGGCTTCTATGTGGTGCTTTCTTGTTACAAATCACATCAATTTTTTATAATTCTGCCGCTTTTGTGACGACGCGAGCGATTTGCCTCACAAATGTTACAAAAAGGTAGCTTTATCTTGTCAAAAAGTAGGGTTTTCTTTATCATTTCCCTCCAATAAATAGAACTAAATTCATTATTTGTTAGCCATGCTCTTATAAGCGGAATAATAACGATCCAAAGGGAGCAAATGGGAGAATGTTTGGATGAGCAACGCGCCTTTAAATAACGGTCGCAGGCGTTTTCTAACCGCTACAACGGCAGTTGTTGGTGGGTTAGGGGCAGTCGCCGTCGCCGTGCCTTTTATCAAATCATGGAATCCGAGTGCTAAAGCCAAAGCGGCGGGCGCACCGGTGGAAGTGGATATAAGTAAAATTGAACCAGGTCAGCTGGTTCGTGTTGAGTGGCAGGGAAAACCTGTATGGATTGTTCGCCGCACTCAAAGCGTTCTGGATAACTTAAAATCGATCGGTGATAAGCTTCGCGATCCACAATCTGAAATGGAGCAGCAGCCTGAGTACGCTCAGAATGAGTTTCGTTCGATTAAGGAAGAGTTTTTCGTCGCAGTTGGTTTCTGTACCCACTTAGGTTGTTCACCAACCTATCTACCTGACTCTTTCTCAGAGCAGGTGCAGGGCGTAAGATCTGGCTTCTTCTGTCCTTGTCATGGTTCTAAGTTCGACATGGCTGGTCGAGTGTTCCAAGGAGTACCTGCTCCGTTGAACCTTGTCGTTCCTAAGCACATGTATTTGAGCGATACCAAGCTCATTGTGGGTGTTGATGAGGGAGATGCATAATGCAAGCAATGTTAGATTGGGTTGAAAAGCGTATTCCTGCAATGAATGCTTATAAAAAGCATTTGTCTGAATACCCAATGCCTAAGAACTTCAACTTTTGGTACCTTTTCGGTTCTCTGGCGATGCTGGTTCTTGTTAACCAAATCCTAACGGGTATTTGGCTAACGATGAACTATGTTCCTTCAGGTGACGGTGCATTTGCGTCTATCGAATACATTATGCGTGATGTAGAGTACGGTTGGCTTCTGCGTTACATGCATTCCACTGGCGCGTCAGCGTTTTTCGTTGTTGTGTATCTTCACATGTTCCGTGGTTTGATCTACGGTTCATACCAAAAACCTCGTGAACTATTGTGGATCTTCGGTATGTTGATCTTTCTTGTTCTCATGGCTGAAGCGTTCATGGGTTACCTACTTCCATGGGGTCAGATGTCATACTGGGGTGCACAGGTAATCATTTCCCTGTTTGGTGCTATTCCTGTTATCGGTGATGACCTAACGCTTTGGATTCGTGGTGACTACATCATCTCTGGTGCAACGCTAAACCGTTTCTTCGCACTACACGTTATTGCCCTGCCTATTGTTTTGCTTCTTCTTGTTGTTCTGCACGTATTGGCGCTGCACGAAGTAGGCTCAAACAACCCGGATGGTATCGAAACTAAGCTGCCAAAAGGCTCAATGGGCGACGATTACAAAACGCAATTCAAGTTCCACGATTACTATACGAAGAAATATGACATCATTGATTCGATTCCTTTCCATCCGTACGGCACGGTTAAGGACTTGGTCGGTGTCGCTGGTTTCTTGTTCTTCTTCTGTTACGTGCTGTTCTTTAACCCAGAAATGGGTGGGTACTTCCTTGAGCCGCCTAACTTTGAAGCTGCAAACCCACTGAAGACACCAGAGCATATTGCTCCGGTATGGTACTTCACGCCGTTCTACGCAATCTTACGTGCGGTTCCAGACAAACTATTAGGTGTTATCCTAATGGGCGCGTCAATTGCAGTGCTGTTTGTTCTACCTTGGTTGGATCGTTGTAAAGTTCGTTCATACCGTTACCGTAGCAAACTTCATCTATTGAATATTGTACAGTTCACTATCGCCTTTATCGCTCTGGGTATTTTAGGTGCGTTACCTGCGACACCAACGTACACACTACTATCTCAGATCTTTAGCTTGTGTTACTTCATGTTCTTTGTGTTGCTGTTCTTCTACAGCAAAAATGAAGCAACCAAACCATTACCAGAGAGGGTGACATTCAAATGAAGAAGTGGATTGTAATTCTATTTGCTATGTTGCCATCACTAGCGATGGCAGCTGGGGCCAATGTTCCGCTGGATAAAGCGAATGTTGACCTTACGGATAAAGCTTCGCTACAAAACGGCGCGAAGTTGTTCATGAACTACTGTTTTGCTTGTCACTCTACGCAATACCAGCGTTACGAGCGTGTAGCAACAGACTTGGAAATTCCAACAGACTTAATGAAAGAAAACCTGATTTTCAATCCTGAAGCGAAAATCGGTGATCTAATGGTCAATGCTATGCCACCGAAGCAAGCGGCAAACTGGTTTGGTGCTCCACCACCAGATCTTACGTTGGTTGCACGAGTTCGTGGTGCTGATTGGTTATACACTTACTTACGCTCTTTCTATGTTGATCCATCTCGTCCATTCGGCGTGAACAACATCGTCTTCCCGAGTGTTGGTATGCCGCATGTACTTGAAGAGCTACAGGGCATCCCGACGCCGATTTACGATACGAAAATCGTAGATGGCGAAGAAGTACAAGTTGTTGTTGGTACTGAAACCGATGGCACGGGTGAGCTGAGTGAAGGCGAATATGACAAAGCGGTTGGCGATCTCGTTAACTTCTTAGTTTATTCAGGTGACCCAGTGCAGCTTGAGCGTCATGCTTTAGGCTGGTGGGTAATGGGCTTCTTAGTGCTTCTAACCATCGTTGTTGTGATGCTCAAGAAAGAGTATTGGCGCGATGTGCATTAATTGTGCTAAAATACCGTGCTAATTCCCAATTTTAATTGATGTACAATGGAGGCTTAGCCTCCATTGTTTTTATTTGTAAGTGTACTGGAGGGCTCCATGGCTGTAGCTGCCAATAAACGTTCTGTGATGACTCTTTTCTCAAGTGCATCAGATTTGTATAGCCATCAGGTTCGCATTGTACTAGCTGAAAAAGGCGTAAGTGTTGAAGTTGAGCTTGTTGACGAAGCAAACCTTCCTGCTGAGCTTGTTGAGCTAAACCCATATAAATCAGTGCCAACTCTTGTTGACCGTGAGCTAGCTCTTTACGATTCAAAAATCATCATGGAGTACTTGGACGAGCGTTTCCCTCATCCACCTCTAATGCCGGTTTACCCTGTTGCTCGTGGCAACAGCCGCTTGATGATGTACCGTATCGAACGCAACTGGTATTCACTCGCTGAAAAAGTGATGAAAGGTAATGCGGAAGAATCAGAAAAAGCACGCACAAAGCTGCGTAATGATCTTCTGACGTTAGCGCCAATTTTTGCTGAATATGAGTACTTCATGAGCGAAGAATTCAGCTTGATCGATTGTTACCTAGCTCCACTATTGTGGCGTTTGCCTCAACTTGGTATCGATCTTGTTGGCCCTGGTTCAAAAGAAATCAAGGTATACATGAACCGCGTATTTGAACGTGATTCGTTCCTTGCTTCTTTGACTGAAGCTGAACGTGAAATGCGCCTAGTTCGCTAAGCGATTTAAAACACGTTATGGATATTGCAAAAATGACTGCTCGCCGCCCGTATATGCTTCGCGCATTTTACGACTGGTTAGTAGACAATGACTTGACTCCTCACTTGGTTGTGGATGCAACAATGCCAGGGGTGCGTGTCCCGGTTGAATTTATTCAAGATGGTCAAATTATTTTGAATATTGCGCCACGTGCAGTGGGTAATCTTGAGTTAGGTAATGATGCGATTACCTTCCATGCTCGCTTTAGCGGTCGTCCGCACTCAGTGATCGTGCCTGTGTATGCTGTTCAAGCTATTTATGCACGTGAGAATGGTGCTGGTACTATGTTTGAACCAGAAGAAGCGTACACTCACATCGAAGAAGAAGCGATGACCGAGGAAGAATCATCCCCATCGTTTACAACGGTTAGTGATGAGCCTTCTGAGTTAGTTTCTGATTCAGATGCCGAAGAGGACGATGCTCCTCGACCAAAAGGCAAACCAAGCTTAAGAGTGATTAAATAATAAAAAAGCAGCGTAACGCTGCTTTTTTCTTTTTAACTTGTTGAAGATGATTTCAAGCCAGACTTTGGAAATTACTCACTAATCGTAAAGACTTCGACGTTCTCTTCACTTTCTGTGCTTGCCTCACTTTCTATTGTTTGTACACCGTCACTCGGTAAGTCTACTTCAACAGGCTCCATTTCGCCGTATTGGAACCCTTTAATGACTTGTTTTACGCCTGAGATATTACGCGCGATTTCTGTCGCTCGATCGCTTTGCTCTGGCGTGACATAACCAAACAGAAAAACGTCGCCATCTTCGGTGATCACTTTAACCTTAACACCATTAAGCTCAGAATCAGTAAGCAAAGCTGACTTTACTTTGGTTGTGATCCAGCTGTCATTGCTAATCTGGGTAACAGTGAGTGGCTCTTTTTGTTTGATTTGATTGTGTATGACTTTTACACCACTAACTTCTCTAGCTCTTCGCTCTAAAGCAAGGATAAGGTCTTGTGTCGGAGCCTGTCCCATAAGGACTACAGTCCCATTATATGAACTGGCAACGACACGAACTTCACCTTTAAACGGTGCTTTATTGCCGATCGCCGCAACTTCGAACTCGATGTTATTGTCCTGCCAGATTTGTTTTGTCGTGCGTGTGTCCGTGACAATATTCGCTGTGGTTGCTGCACCTGCGATAAACAAACCTGCGCAACCACTTAAACTCAATGCTGTTAATAAGATAACAAGGCTACGTATCATAATTCTGACTCTCAGTCTTGGTTACTCTTCGTGAGCAGGGAAAAGCACCTGGTCAATAAGATCACAAAGACAATGGAGTGTTACCATATGTACTTCGTGAATACGTGCAGTGCGGTGTGATGGAATACGAATTTCGACGTCGTTCTCACCGAGCAGCCCTGCCATCTCTCCGCCATCTTTTCCTGTTAGCGCGATAATCGTCATGTCTCGAGTTACGGCTGCTTCCATCGCTTTGATAATATTTTTACTGTTACCGCTAGTCGACATGGCAAGCAAAATGTCGCCTGGTTGACCAAACGCTCGTACCTGTTTTGAGAAGATTTCCTGGTAGTGGTAATCGTTGGCCACTGCGGTTAGGGTGGTATTATCGGCGGTTAAGGCCATTGCTGGTAGGCTAGGGCGCTCAGTTTCAAAACGGTTTAAAAGACAAGAAACAAATTGTTGAGCGTTTGAAGCACTGCCGCCATTACCACAACATAAAATTTTATTGCCATTAAGCAGGCTCGACACCATCGCTTGAGCTGCATGAGTAATGGCATCAGGCAGCGCCTCTGCTGCTGCGATTTGAATTTGAATACTTTCTGTAAAGCTGTCTTTAATGCTGTCTAGCATCGCTTATCCTTCAGAGATTGCGTTTTCTATCCAGTTGATATCTCGCCCATTATCATGAATGGCGATGACATCAAATCGATAATCGATATTGTGTTTTAAGCGCTTTTGTTGGCTAAGCCAAACTTGTGCGGTTTTGACTAGCTTGCGCATTTTAGCGTGCGTCACCATTTCTGCTGCCGAGCCAAAGTGATTGTTCTTACGGTATTTGACTTCAACAAACACAATAGTTTCACCTTGTTGGAAGATTAAATCAATCTCACCGACCTTAGTCAGAAAATTTTGTTCAATTAAGTTTAAGCCCTGGCGTTGTAAATACTGCTTCGCCAGAGCTTCATATTGATTTCCGATTTGGCGCTTACTAAAGAGCCCCACGCTCAGCCCAGCTTAGCTCACGCTGTACAACACAATTATTGTCGATACTTAAAATACCGGTTTGGCCGCCAACTGAGTAGCCCGGAACGACCTTCATTTGTGGCAGCTCCCCAATCAATTTATACGCATCCATACCCAGTGCTTTCAAACGTTTTTCCATGTTAGATTGCTCTGACCACAGCTCGTTCATTTCAGCGGTCACGCTAGGGTCTGGGTCAATCAGTAATGGGATATCGCTGTAGATGATGCCTGTTAGATCTTCGTAAGTCGCGCCGCCACTGTTGCTACGCGAGCTAGAGAAAATTTGTGGTGCTTTGGCGTCTGGGTTAATCGCTACCTCAATAAACGGCTTGATCAAAGTCAGTTCCGTGCTTCTAGCAACAATATAAACCGCATCGACATCACGACGGCTACGTGGCTGTGTTTCAAGCTTGATACGCATTAGTGATTGCATCTGAGCAATACGTTGTTTGCTTTCTTGCAGACCAAATACTTCATTGATGTCTTTTTGAAGTTGGCGCTTGTCGCCAAAATAACTTGCTGCGACTTTATTAGAGCTGTACTTGCGCCATTCTTTGTTGAACGCTTCAGTTACACGCTCACCAAAGCTGCCCTTTGGTGCCAGAATCAGAGGGAAGTTATAGCCTTCGCTGAACAAGTGTTTCGCTGCCTGTGCGGCTTCTTGTTCTGGTGATAATGCCAAGTAGCAAATATTGCTATCTGGTTGCACATCTTCGGGAATATTTAGCGCAAGGGCTGGAATCGTAGGACCATTTTCTGAGCCATCCATGGTTGTGTG
Source organism: Vibrio sp. 779(2023) (assembly GCF_033344285.1). Classification (NCBI taxonomy): domain Bacteria; kingdom Pseudomonadati; phylum Pseudomonadota; class Gammaproteobacteria; order Vibrionales; family Vibrionaceae; genus Vibrio; species Vibrio sp. 779(2023). The sequence continues at coordinate 132,820 of NZ_JAWPOM010000002.1, read as the reverse complement.
CAATAGCTCAACGTTTTCTTTTTCTAGGGGACCAACAACAAAGTCGATGTTTTCATTGATCAAACGTTGTTTAATTTGGTCGGCGTTATACGCATTAGTGTCTATTACCGTGAGGGTAGCGCTTGGATCACGGTTACGATCATTCATCATCGCAAACACAAAACCATCACGAATTAATTGCGCTTGTGGCGAGAATTTACCAGTAAGCGGCAGTAACAAAGCGGTGTTGTTTGGTTTAACTATGTCTAGAGAGAGAATGTTTTGAATCTCTTCTGGTGTGTAGATAGCGGCTGGGTGAGATGGGTTCTCGTTTAACCAGCGTTCTAGGGTATTTTTTAGTTGGGATAAGTTGCCCGACAGCGTTTTCGCATAAATAGCGAGTTGTAGCCAACCATCTAAAACATCTTCATTTGGCTCTGTTTCTAATGAGGTCAGTTCGTACTCGGAGTAGCTGCCAAAGTTCATCCAAATACGGCTAGAAATCTCTCTCTGCTCTGCGGACGATGCATATTGGCCAAATGCAACCAGTTGGCGGTTTGCCTCAAACGCTTGGTTAAGACCTTGATAAGCGTCGGCACGCATCAAGTAATAGTCTTTCCATTGCTCATTTGGCAACTTCCACCAAGGTTTAAAATTCAACAATTGCAGCAACTGAGAGTAATTACCCTGTTTTTGCTGTATGGTCGCACGCGCTAGTTGCCACTCTGCTTGCTGAACTTCGGTTAACTGTTGACGAGCCAGGCGCTTGATCAACATTTCTGCTTGATCAAACTGGTTTGCTTGAATCGCGGCTTTGGTTGCCATGATCAACCAGTCATTTTGTAAACTGCCTTCCGTGCTATCAGCTTGGATCATATAGTTCTGAACAGACTGAGTAGGCTCAAGTGTTACATCAACGCCATCAGGCTGTCTTGGACCTGAAGAACAGGCGGCGAGCGTAATTGCTAGTGCAACAGGAGTAAGTATGCGTGGTACACTGAGTCTCTTATGGTTAATCATTGCCGTGAGTTCTCTATAATTTTGTACAAAATTGTCTCTATATTAATCGTTGAAGTGATGGTAAACAAATGACAGATAAAAATAAGTTGCCGAATGAGGGGCCAACTCTCTATATCGTACCGACTCCAATCGGAAATTTAGCGGATATCACCCAACGTGCTATCGAAATTCTGTCGACTGTGGACATCATTGCCGCTGAGGATACTCGACATACGGGCAAATTACTGTCTCACTTCAATATTCAAACCAAAACTTTTGCTCTACATGACCACAATGAGCAGCAAAAAGCACAAGTTTTGGTAGAAAAGCTGCTTTCCGGTCAGTCTATCGCATTAGTTTCTGACGCTGGTACGCCACTTATCAGCGACCCAGGATACCATTTGGTGACAAAATGTCGTCAAGCGGGCGTTAGAGTTGTGCCTCTTCCAGGTGCCTGTGCGGTCATTACGGCGTTAAGTGCCTCTGGCTTGCCATCTGATCGCTTTAGCTTCGAAGGTTTTTTACCACCGAAAAGCAAAGGTCGTAAGGATAAATTCCTAGAGATTGCTTCGGTAGAGCGTACGTGTATTTTTTACGAGTCACCGCACCGTATTTTAGACTCTCTACAAGACATGTTAGACGTTCTTGGCCCAGATAGAGAAGTTGTGTTGGCAAGAGAGCTAACAAAAACCTTTGAAACCATTCAAGGCATGCCGTTAGGTGAGCTGATTGAATGGGTGAAAAGTGACGATAACCAACAGCGTGGTGAAATGGTATTGTTGGTACATGGCCATCGTGAAACAACAGACGACTCACTACCTGAAGATGCTTTACGCACGTTAGGGATTTTGACCAAAGAGCTGCCTTTGAAAAAAGCAGCTGCTTTGGTGGCAGAAATACATAACTTGAAGAAGAATGCGCTATATAAATGGGGCTTAGAAAACTTAGACTAAGTGCCGCTAGCGAGATAAATGGTCAATGAGGGCTGATGTTTAGGAATCGGCCTTTTTATTATCTATTTTTGGCGCACTGACTAAAAAGTCATCACTTAGTGCATTCATTTCATCATATCTGTGATCTAACTAGACTCTGAAGTGAGAACTCTATACAATCCGCCCTCGGAGCTGACTGGGTAGTCGCTGCTTTGTTGATGTCCTTCGGGAGACTGACGTCGAAGTCCCTTTGGGAGACTGACGTTGACGTCCTTCGGGAGACTGACAAAGGGGAGGAAAGTCCGGGCTTCATAGAGCAAGGTGCCAGGTAACGCCTGGGGGGCGCAAGCCTACGACAAGTGCAGCAGAGAGAAGACCGCCGATGGCCCGTAAGGGTACAGGTAAGGGTGAAAGGGTGCGGTAAGAGCGCACCGGACGACTAGCAATAGTTCGTAGCAGGGTAAACTCCACCTGAAGCAAGACCAAATAGGCCTCCACATTGCGTTGCTCGCGTAAGGAGGCGGGTAGGTTGCTCGAGCCAGTGAGTGATTGCTGGCCTAGACGAATGGCTACCGCCGCGCAAGCGGAACAGAACCCGGCTTATGTGTCGGCTCCACCTATTCGAGACCCATCATTACTTTTAGTAGTGATGGGTTTTTTGCATTTAATTGACGCAAACTATGTCATTACCAATAAACTTGGCGTAAATCACGTCTAACTTTAGACTTGTGGTGGCGATGATGTAGGAAATCAGTACACTAAAGAATCGCTTCAAGATCATTCAACGAGAAAGCTATGACCGAAACCTTCCAACATATTTCCGTGTTATTAAATGAATCCATTGATGGCTTAGCTATCAAACCAGACGGCGTCTATATTGATGGAACATTTGGCCGTGGCGGTCACAGCCGGACAATTCTATCTAAACTCGGTGAAAATGGCCGACTGTACAGTATCGACCGTGACCCTCAAGCGATCGCTGAGGCAGGAAAAATCAATGACCCTCGCTTCACCATTATTCATGGTCCATTTTCTGGTATTGCTGAGTATGCTGAAGAGTATGGGCTAGTTGGAAAAGTGGATGGTGTTCTGCTGGATTTAGGCGTTTCTTCTCCTCAGTTAGACGACGCAGAGCGTGGCTTTAGCTTTATGAAAGACGGTCCGCTAGATATGCGTATGGACCCGACATCAGGTGTTCCAGTATCTCAATGGTTGATGGAAGCAGACCTCGATGATATCACTTGGGTCATTCGCGAGTTTGGGGAAGATAAACATGCGCGCCGTATTGCAAAAGCGATTGTTGCCTACCGTGAAGATGAAGAAAATGAGCCAATGGTTCGCACAGGTCAGCTGGCAAAATTGATTTCAGATGCCGCACCGAAAAGTTTTAAAGAGAAAAAACACCCTGCGACTCGTGCTTTCCAGGCTTTTCGTATTTACATCAACAGTGAGTTAGAAGAAATTGATACGGCACTTAAAGGCGCGGCGAGCATTCTGGCTCCTGAAGGCCGTTTATCTGTGATTAGCTTCCACTCTCTGGAAGATCGTATGGTCAAACGTTTTATCCGTAAAGAGAGCAAAGGGCCTGAAGTGCCACACGGTATTCCAATGACGGAAGAGCAAATTCGTGCTCTTGGTAGTGCGAATATGAAAGCGGTGAGCAAAGCGATTAAGCCAAGCAAACAAGAAATTGAAATGAACCCTCGTTCGCGCAGCTCTGTGTTAAGAATTGCAGAAAAGCTTTAATTATTATGACGAAATCCACTCCTAATCTTGCTAAGTTGATTGCAACGGATCTCCTCACCGTTGGTCGCTGGCCATTACTGTTGTTGCTATTGATCGTGGCATCGGCAATGGGAGTGGTATTTGCTACCCACCATGCGCGTCAAGCGATCACTGAGAAAGATCACACGTTGGTTGAACGAGAACGGTTAGATAGCGAATGGCGTAACTTAATGTTGGAAGAAACTGCCCTCGCGGAACACAGTCGTGTTCAAGACCTTGCCAAAAAAGAACTTGAAATGAAACGACCTGATGGCGATAAAGAAGTGGTTGTCACGCTCAAATGATTAGAAAAAAATCCAACACGAAACAAGCCAATAAGCGTAAACCTGTAGCAAAAGAGAAAGCGGCTACGGGGGATAAGAAAACCGATAACAAAGCAGTGAAAGTGGCGGTCGAAGAATCTTTCTTGATTCGTTGGCGCTTCCATCTATTACTGTTTTTTGTTTTTTGTGCATTTGCCCTTTTGGTGGCACGCGTAGCCTACATCCAAATCATTGAGCCAGATAACCTGATTAAACAAGGTGACCTACGTTCGGTTCGTGTTAAATCCATTCCTTCTGCTCGCGGTATTATTTCGGATCGAAATGGTGAGCCGCTTGCTGTCAGTGTGCCGGTTGAGGCGGTTTGGGCAGATCCTGCCACTATATTTAAAGAAAACGCGCTAAGCCAGACCAAAAGTTGGCATGCATTAGCGGATGTTCTTGGTATTGACCGACAAGGGTTAATAGACAAAATTAAGCGCAATGAAAAACGTCGCTTTATCTACTTGCAGCGCCAGGTCAGTCCGGCCATGGCGAACTATATTCGTGAGCTAAAGCTGCCAGGTGTTGGCCTTAAGTCGGAATCTCGTCGTTATTATCCTGCAGGTGAGGTTAGTGCTCACTTAGTCGGTGTAACAGGCATTGACGGGCATGGCCTAGAAGGTGTGGAGCGTAGCTACGATGAGTGGCTCACTGGCGCGGCGGGTAAGAAAACTATTCGTAAAGATCGCTATGGTCGTGTTGTGGAAAACATTGCTTGGCAAGACAAGCAAGAAGGTAAATCACTTCAGTTAACCATCGATCAGCGCCTACAGGCGATTGCGTATCGTGCGATTAAGCAAGCCGTTGCGGACCACCGCGCCACTTCAGGTTCCGTTGTCATGTTGGATGTAAAAACGGGCGCCGTATTGGCCATGGTTAATGCTCCTTCTTACAACCCTAACAATCGTAGCGATTGGCAAAGCTATCAAATGCGTAACCGAGTGATCACGGACTCAATGGAGCCCGGTTCGACCATTAAGCCTTTCGTTATTTTAGCCGCCTTAGAAAATGGGATAGCCGATAAAGATACCATCGTAGATACCGGTAATGGTGTCCTACGTTTAGGTGGTAGTCGAGTCAGAGATGTCTCTCGCGTAGGTAAAGCGAGCTTGACCACGATCCTTAAAAAGTCGAGTAATATCGGTGTGACGAAGCTAGCAATGCAAATGCCGGTAGAGGCGCTTCTTGGGCTGTACAGTTCAGTGGGTTTTGGTGAGCTTTCTGGCCTAAACCTAGTTGGGGAAGTGACGGGTATTTTTCCTACACGAACTCGTTGGTCGCCAATTGAGCGCGCCACGATTGCGTTTGGTTATGGTCTATCAATTACACCAATCCAGCTAGCCCATGCTTATGCGACGCTTGGAAACCTTGGCAAATACGAGCCTATTCATATTATCGAAAGCAATGATCATGACATGTCACGCCAAGTGGTGAGTGCGAAGTATGCGCGTCAAGTATTAGACATGTTGGAAACCGTAACTCAAAAAGGGGGCTCGGCTCGCAGAGCGGCAGTTCCTGGTTATCGAGTGGGAGCGAAAACAGGTACATCACGTAAAGCTTCTGCCGGTGGGTACAGCGATGAGTACATCACCTACACGGCTGGGCTTGCTCCGGTTAGCGATCCGCGAATTGCTTTAGTAGTGATCGTAAACGAGCCTCAAGGCGATGACTACTATGGTGGTTCGGTAGCGTCTCCTGTCTTCTCTGAAATCATGAAAGGCGCGCTACAAATACTCAATGTTGCACCTGACGAAAACAAATTCCAACAGTAAGCCCTGTGGTTTACTGAGCAAACAAAATTAAGAAAACCTGAGCCAAAGCTCGGAGAACAAATATGACTAAAGCCATCAGTATGGACGTGCTGCTTTCCCCTTGGGTGGATTGCCCTAGCTTATCGTCCGTTCTTGTTTCTGAATTAGAGCTCGACAGCCGAAGAGTTCAACCTGGAACCACGTTTGTAGCAGTGATTGGCCATGTTGTGGATGGGCGTAAATTCATTGCCTCTGCAATTGAGCAAGGTGCAAATGCAGCCCTTGCGCAAGCCTGCGATGTCAAAACACATGGTACGGTGGAAATCATTGATGATGTTCCCGTCATTTACATTGATAGGTTGGACCAACGTTTATCCGCAATTGCTGGAAAGATCTATGCTTACCCTGATATGGATTTGATTGGTGTCACCGGCACCAACGGCAAAACCACCATTACCCAGTTAATAGCGCAATGGCTAGAACTGCTTGACCATAAAGCGGCGGTAATGGGAACAACAGGAAATGGCTTCCTCAATAACTTGCAACAAGCTGCGAATACAACGGGGAATGCCGTTGAAATTCAGAAAACGCTCTCCTCTCTCGCAAATCAACAAGCCACATACACCGCGCTAGAAGTATCTTCTCATGGCCTGACGCAAGGTCGTGTCAAAGCATTATCATTTGCGGCGGGCGTGTTTACTAACTTAAGTCGTGACCACTTAGATTATCATGGCACGATGGAAGAGTATGCCAATGCAAAGCTTGGGTTGTTCACGCAACACCAATGTGAACGTGCCATTATCAATGTTGATGATGAAGTAGGTCATCAATGGGCGTCGCAGTTAAGTAATGCGATCGCTGTTTCGCTCAAGGCGAACACTGAATTTGAAAGCGCAATTTGGGCGACGGAAGTCAGTTACGCGGAGTCAGGGATTACTATTAAGTTCGATGGTAAGTTTGGCTCAGGTAAATTGCACGCGCCATTGATTGGTGAGTTTAATGCAACCAACTTAATGCTCGCTTTTGCGACCTTATTAAGCTTAGGTAAAGAGAAACAAGCGTTACTCGAAACCGCAGGTCAACTGCAACCTGTACTCGGCCGAATGGAGTTATTCCAAACTGAGGATCGTGCCAAAGTCGTGGTCGATTATGCCCATACTCCTGATGCTTTAGAAAAAGCGCTGCAAGCTTTACGAGTTCATTGTGAAGGCCAGCTGTGGGCTATTTTTGGCTGTGGTGGCGATCGCGATGCAGGTAAGCGCCCAATGATGGCGGAAATTGCAGAGCGTCTAGGCGACAGAGTGGTGTTGACTGACGATAACCCACGCAGCGAAGACCCGGTTCAGATTGTGAAAGACATGTTAGCTGGGCTGTCAAAACCTGCTGAAGCGATTGTTCAGCATGACCGCTTCAAAGCACTGTCTTATGCCATTGAAAATGCTTCGTCAAACGACATTATCTTGTTAGCAGGGAAGGGCCATGAAGATTATCAGATTCGTAATGGCGAAACGATTCCTTACTCCGACCGCGAGTCCGCAATGCAACTTTTAGGATTGACCTCATGATCAAAGTAACGTTATCTCAAATTGCAGACATCACTCGTGGCGAGCGATTCGGCGACGATCTACTTATCGACGCGGTTTCTACTGATACACGAACGATTGATCGTGGGGCTCTATTTGTCGCGTTAGTAGGGGAGCGCTTTGACGCGCACAACTTTTGCCAACAAGCGGTAGATGCAGGTGCCGGTGCTTTACTCGTAGAAAAACGCTTAGATGTGAATGTGCCGCAAATTGTGGTGTCGGATACCAAACTTGCATTGGGCGAGTTTGCTTCTTGGGTGCATCAAGCATGCAAAACACCTACCGTTGCCATCACCGGAAGTTGCGGTAAAACGACCGTAAAAGAAATGGTTGCGAGTATCCTGCAATTGAAAGGCAAAGTGTTATTCACGGCGGGTAACTTCAATAATGATATTGGTGTTCCGTTGACATTATTGCGCTCACAGCAGGATGATGATTATGCCGTGATTGAGCTTGGTGCTAACCATATAGGTGAAATTGCTTACACGACTCAGTTAGTAAAACCAGATATCGCGTTAGTGAACAATGTAGCCGCCGCTCACCTTGAAGGCTTTGGTTCTATTGATGGCGTGAAACAAGCCAAAGGTGAAATCTACCAAGGCCTTTCAGCTGGTGGTATTGCGATTGTTAACCTAGACAGCAATGGTGAAGCCAAGTGGGATGAAGTGTTAGCAGATAAGAAAGTCATTACTTTTTCACAAAGTAATACTGATGCAGACTTCTTCGCTTCTAACATCGTATTGAACGCCGCAGGTGAAGCAAGCTTTGACTTACATATCGCAGCAAGCTCACAAGAAATTGAACTGTCTCTGGGTATTATAGGTCAACACAACGTTGCGAATGCGATCGCTGCTTCTATTATTGCGTTACAAATGGGCGCCACATTAGAAGAGGTTCGTGCTGGCCTTAAACATTTGAACAAAGTGAAAGGTCGCGTCGAGGTTGAAGCGCTGAGCGAAAAGATAAAATTGATTGACGACAGCTACAACGCGAGCGTGCCAGCCATGAAAGCGGCAGTTGATTTATTGGCCGCTTTCCCAGGTCAACGCTGGCTGATTTTAGGTAATATGGCGGAATTGGGCGAGGAAAGTCTTGCACTTCATCGTCAAGTCGGGGAACATGCTGCCCCACAAAAATTTGAACATGTTCTCACATATGGTGCAGACGCCAAGGTGATCAGTGATCTTTGCCAAGGCATTCATTTTGAGACGCACCAAGAGATGATTGAATACATCAAGCAGCATCTAGACCAAGCCGTTCCTGAAAACCATACGATATTGGTGAAAGGAGCGAACGGTGCACGTATGTTTGAAGTCGCTGCTGCTTTGAAGGAGTATTATTAATGATTATTTGGCTTGCCGAGCTGCTACAGCCATACCTGTCTTTTTTCCGATTGTTTGAATACTTGTCTTTTCGAGCAATCCTAAGCGTATTAACCGCTCTAGGTCTGTCATTATGGATGGGACCAATCATGATCAAGCGTTTGCAAATGCTGCAAATTGGTCAGGTAGTGCGTAACGAAGGTCCTGAATCTCACTTTAGTAAGCGTGGTACCCCAACAATGGGCGGTATCATGATCTTAGCGGCCATCTCAATCACGATTTTGCTATGGACAGACTTATCCAACCCTTACGTATGGGCGGTACTTACGGTCTTACTTGGCTACGGTGCGGTCGGATTTGTTGATGATTATCGTAAAGTGGTACGTAAAAATACCGATGGCTTGATTGCGCGTTGGAAGTACTTCTGGCAGTCGTTGATCGCGTTTGTCGTCGCTTTCGCATTGTATGCTTACGGTAAAGACACAGCAGCAACTCAGCTAGTGGTGCCATTCTTTAAAGACATCATGCCGCAGCTTGGTTTGATGTATATCATTCTGACTTACTTTGTCATTGTAGGTACAAGTAACGCGGTTAACCTGACTGATGGTCTAGACGGTTTGGCAATCATGCCAACGGTTCTTGTTGCAGCAGGCTTCGCGGTTATTGCATGGGCGACCGGTAACGTTAACTTCTCTGAATACCTTCATATACCATACTTACCACATGCTTCTGAGTTGGTTGTCGTATGTACAGCAATCGTCGGTGCAGGCCTTGGTTTCTTGTGGTTTAACACGTATCCAGCACAAGTGTTCATGGGTGATGTCGGCTCACTAGCGCTTGGCGGCGCGTTAGGCACTATTGCTGTTCTCGTTCGTCAAGAGTTGGTGTTGGTGATCATGGGCGGTGTGTTTGTGATGGAAACGCTGTCGGTAATTCTACAGGTGGGTTCATACAAACTGCGTGGTCAGCGCATTTTTCGTATGGCACCGATTCACCACCACTACGAATTGAAAGGTTGGCCAGAACCTCGCGTAATCGTGCGTTTCTGGATTATTTCTATGGTTCTTGTTCTGATTGGTCTTGCGACATTGAAAGTGCGTTAATCGCACTTTCCAAGAACAAGATTTACAGTGTGATCAAATATGGAACGTTGGCAAAACATACATAGTGTTGTCGTCGTAGGGCTCGGTATTACCGGGCTCTCTGTCGTTAAACACCTAAGAAAAAATCAGCCACAGCTTGTGGTCAAAGTCATTGATACTCGCGTAAACCCTCCGGGTGCAGAGCGCTTGCCGGAAGATGTTCAACTGCATAGTGGTGGTTGGAATACAGACTGGCTTTCTGACGCGGATCTTATCGTGACCAACCCTGGTATTGCGCTAGCGACACCAGAGATCCAAGCCGTATTAGCAAAAGGTACGGCAGTAGTAGGTGATATCGAGTTATTCGCTTGGGCGGTGCAGAAACCGGTGATTGCGATTACGGGCTCAAACGGTAAGAGCACAGTAACCGACCTCACAGGTGTGATGGCTGAGGCTGCAGGTTTGGATGTTGGCGTTGGTGGTAACATCGGTGTGCCTGCACTGGATTTGTTAGAACAAGACGCAGACCTATATGTACTCGAACTCTCGAGCTTCCAGTTAGAAACGACGTCAAGCTTAAAGCTCAAAGCCGCTGCGTTTCTGAATCTTTCTGAAGATCATATGGATCGTTATCAAGGCATGTCTGACTATCGACAAGCTAAGTTGCGTATTTTTAACCATGCTGCTCTTGCAGTCGTGAACCGTGATGATCAAGAAACCTTCCCAGACGCAGAGATGCCATTGGTGACATTTGGCAGCGACAATCAGGACTTTGGTCTCGAGGTGGATGGCAACCGTACTTGGCTGCTCGATCACGGTCAACGAGTTGTCGCAAGTGATGAGCTTAAGTTGGTTGGTAAGCACAACTTATCTAACGCTCTGGTTGCTTTAGCGCTATTAAAAGCTGCGGACGTAAACTATCACAAAGCATTGAATGCACTTAAAAATTACACGGGACTGACACACCGATGCCAGGTGGTTGCGGATAATCAAGGCGTCAAATGGGTGAATGACTCTAAAGCAACTAATATTGCCAGCACTATGGCTGCGCTATCTGGTTTGGAATCGACAGGCAAGCTCTACTTACTCGTTGGTGGTGTTGGCAAAGGTGCTGACTTCTCGCCATTAAAACCGATCTTCGCGACGCTTAACTTGCAACTGTGTTGCTTTGGCGCTGATGGCGATGAATTTATGCCACTGCATGAATCTGCAATACGTTTCGACACTATGGAAGATGTGATTCAACAAGTATCTTCGCAGTTAAAACCAGGTGATATGGTGATGCTGTCTCCTGCATGTGCTAGCTTTGATCAATTCGACAACTTTATGGCAAGAGGTGATGCTTTCGCTGCTCTTGCTCAGAAATATGCATAATTAAAGGTTACACACTTCGTGGGTTTAGGTAACGTTAAACGCAGTATTGGCAATTGGCTCAAGCATCCAGCCCCAGAGGCGATGTTTGATCGTCAGTTAGTGTGGATTGCACTGGGTTTGATGTTGACTGGTTTGGTCATGGTAACCTCTGCATCATTTCCAATCAGCTCTCGATTAACGGAACAGCCGTTCCACTTTATGTTTCGTCATGCGACGTTTCTCGTGCTGGCGTTAGGGACCTCCGCTGTTATTTTGCAAGTGCCTTTGCAGGAGTGGTTTAAGAAGAGCCATTACTTACTTTGGGCTTCTTTCGCACTGTTGATCATCGTGCTCTTGGCGGGTAAGTCGGTTAATGGTGCGTCTCGTTGGATTCCCCTTGGGCTGTTTAACCTTCAGCCAGCGGAAGTCGCGAAGCTATCGCTGTTTATCTTCATGTCTGGTTACTTAGTTCGAAAGCAAGACGAAGTACGACAAACGTTCTTTGGTGGCTTTATGAAGCCAATCATGGTGTTTGCCTTCTTCGCAGTATTACTACTTGGTCAGCCAGACTTGGGGACGGTCGTCGTGATGCTGGTCACGCTGTTTGGCATGCTTTTTATCGCAGGTGCAAAACTAACCCAGTTTCTCGCCTTGATGGTGGCAGGTATCGGCGCTGTGGTAGGTTTGATTCTCGTCGAGCCATACCGTATGCGACGAGTAACCTCCTTCCTTGACCCGTGGGAAGACCCATTTGGCAGTGGCTATCAGTTGACTCAGTCTTTGATGGCGTTTGGTCGTGGTGAATGGTTCGGTCAAGGTCTCGGTAACTCAATTCAAAAACTGGAATATCTACCAGAAGCGCATACCGACTTTGTGTTTGCCGTACTTGCTGAAGAGCTTGGTTTCGTAGGCGTAGTGCTGGTCTTAATGCTGATTTTTAGCTTGGTGCTAAAAGCGGTTTACATCGGCAAGCGTGCATTTGAAGAAGGCGAAATGTTCGGAGGTTATCTGGCTTTCGGAATTGGTATTTGGTTTGCGTTTCAAACCTTGGTTAATGTTGGAGCTGCCGCCGGTATTGTTCCAACTAAAGGTTTAACACTTCCACTCATCAGTTATGGTGGTTCTAGTCTAATAATTATGTCCGTCGCAGTGTCCATACTACTGCGTATCGATTACGAATGCCGCTTGAAACGCGAGCAACAACAATCAGAACAACAATCAGAACAACAAGCTAATGAAACAAAATAAACGTTTGATGGTGATGGCTGGTGGTACTGGCGGTCACGTATTCCCAGGTTTGGCGGTAGCAAAACAGCTTCAAGAGCAAGATTGGGAGATCCGTTGGTTAGGTACGGCGGATCGAATGGAAGCGGATTTGGTGCCAAAACATGGCATTGAAATCGACTTTATCAAAGTGAAAGGGTTACGAGGTCAAGGCGTTAAACGTCTTCTTGCAGCACCATTTCAAATTATCAATGCCATTATGCAGGCTCGTGCTCACATGAAACGCTGGCAGCCAGACGCAGTGCTTGGTATGGGCGGTTATGTTAGCGGCCCGGGCGGTATTGCCGCTTGGATGAGTGGCATTCCTGTTGTTCTGCATGAACAAAATGCAGTAGCAGGTTTAACGAACCAATGGTTATCGAAAATCGCTAAGAAGGTTTTTCAGGCTTTCCCAGGCGCTTTTCCAAATGCCGAAGTGGTTGGGAACCCTGTTCGTGAAGATGTGACTCAATTAGCAGCGCCAATTGAGCGCATGCAAGAGCGCCAAGGTCCAATTCGCATTTTGGTGATGGGTGGCAGCCAAGGCGCACGTATTCTTAACCAAACTCTGCCAGAAGTGATGTCGAAATTGGGCGAAGATTACTATGTTCGTCATCAAGCGGGCAAAGGTGCCGCCGAAGAAGTGAATGCAGCATACCAAGCTAATGGTGTGGTAAATGCAGAAGTAATGGAATTCATTGATGACGTTGCAGAAGCTTACGCATGGGCTGACCTTTTAGTTTGTCGCTCTGGAGCGTTAACCGTTTCTGAAGTCTCGGCGGCAGGTGTAGGCGCTATTTTTGTTCCATTCATGCACAAAGACCGCCAGCAAGCACTTAATGCAGACCACTTGGTGGATTGCGGCGCGGCGAAAATGATTGAACAACCAGATTTAACCGTTGAGTCTCTGACTCAGCAGATCCAACAATTGGATCGCCAAGCTTTACTTACAATGGCTGAGCAAGCGCGTGGCGCTGCAAAATTGAATGCTGACCGAGTTGTCGCACAAGCCATTGTCGCTTTGACCGAAAAGCGTTAACCGAATTATTGAGAATAGAATTGATGACAATCCAACATACACAAGACTTAGCTCAGATTCGCGCAATGGTGCCAGAGATGCGCCGCGTGAAATCCATCCACTTCATCGGTATTGGTGGTGCGGGCATGAGCGGCATTGCAGAAGTGCTGTTGAACGAAGGCTACCAAATCACAGGTTCTGATCTATCAGAGAACGCTGTGACAGAGCGTTTGGTATCAAAAGGTGCGACGGTATTTATTGGTCATCAAGCCAGTAATGTAGAAAAAGCAAGTGTGGTTGTTGTGTCAACGGCGATCAACGAAGAAAACCCAGAAGTGATGGCGGCACGTGAATTACGCATCCCTATTGTACGCCGCGCAGAGATGTTGGCTGAATTGATGCGATTCCGTCACGGTATTGCCGTTGCGGGTACACACGGTAAAACCACGACGACCGCTCTTGTCACTCAAATCTATTCTGAAGCCGGTCTTGATCCAACGTTTGTGAATGGCGGTTTGGTGAAAAGCGCAGGTACAAATGCGCGTCTAGGCTCGAGTCGTATTCTAATTGCAGAGGCAGATGAAAGTGACGCGTCATTCCTGCACTTGCAACCAATGGTGAGCATTGTTACCAATATCGAAGCCGATCATATGGATACCTATGGTGGTGACTTTGAAACCTTAAAGCAAACCTTCATCGATTTCCTTCATAATCTACCGTTTTACGGCCAAGCAATTGTTTGCATTGATGATCCTGTGGTTCGAGAGTTAATCCCACGTATTAGTCGTCAAGTGATAACTTACGGTTTTTCTGAAGATGCCGACGTACGTATTGAAGATTATCGTCAAGAGGGGCAGCAAGGCAAATTTACGGTAGTACGTAAAGGGCGAGCTAACTTAGATATCACGCTGAATATTCCAGGTCGTCACAATGCATTGAATGCGTCTGCTGCGATTGCGGTTGCTACTGAAGATGACATTGAAGACGATGCGATCCTAAAGGCAATGGCTGGTACGCAAGGTACGGGAAGACGTTTTGATCACCTTGGCGAGTTTGATACTGGCAACGGCCATGCAATGCTTGTTGATGATTACGGCCATCATCCAACAGAAGTGGATGTAACCATTAATGCAGCACGCAGTGGTTGGCAAGACAAGCGTTTGGTGATGATTTTCCAACCGCACCGTTATAGCCGTACTCGTGATTTATACGATGATTTCGCGAATGTGCTTGAACAGGTGGATGTATTGATCATGCTGGATGTTTACGCAGCGGGTGAAAAGCAGATTGCAGGTGCTGATGGACGCGCTTTATGTCGCACAATTCGCAGCCGAGGCAAGGTAGATCCGATTTTTGTTCCAGAAATCGAGCAATTACCTTCAGTTTTAGCTAACGTTATACAAGACGGCGACCTAATCTTAACGCAAGGTGCGGGTGATATTGGTAAAGTGGCGAAACAGCTGGCAGGTCTTAAATTGAATATAAACAAGATGCTTGGCTGACACATATTGTTGATGCGAAGGACAGATAAAGACTCAGATCTCGATTTTGCGTCAATATCATTGTGATTTATTGCTATCAGTGTTTGATAGTTTACAAGAGCTCAGTATAATCCCAAGGTTAAAGTCAAGACTTTTACCTCTGCGTAATTATATGGGTAAAAAGTACACGACAAAAGTCAGGAAACGAAGACGTTGTTGAATATTGCACTGAATGACGAGCGACCAAACACGGGTAACAACCGTGGTCGCCAAGAAAAAATCTTGGGTGCGTTATTTTTCGTTGTGGTTGTGACTTTAATTAGTTCTGTTTTGTACGCGGCGATCAGTTGGATGTGGGATGACCAAAGGTTACCTCTCTCCAAAATAGTACTTCAGGGGAAACTGGAGTATGTCCAAGCTGACGATGTGCAGGCTGCATTTAGTCGAATTGATCACATCGGTACATTTATGTCCCAGGATATTGATGTATTACAGCAAAGTGTCGAAGCTCTGCCATGGGTAGCGCATGCTGCAATCCGAAAGCAGTGGCCGGATACAGTAAAAGTTTTTTTGACGGAGCATCAACCAGAAGCCATTTGGAATGGCAACGAACTGTTAGATAAAAACGGGTTCGTTTTTGATGGAGATGTTGCTCTGTTGCAAGAAGAAAAAGTGAAGCTGTACGGACCCAAAGATAGCGGACCGGAAGTCTTACAGACTTACCGTGATTTGAGTCCTAAGTTTCAGCAATTGGGTTTAGCGATATCGTCTCTGGTATTAAACGAGCGACGAGCTTGGCAAATCATCCTTGATAACGGTATTCGATTAGAGCTCGGTAAAGAGTCTCTTCTTGAGCGTATAGAGCGCTTTTTTAAGCTCTATAACAAGCTTGGCAGTGACACGCAAAGAATCAGTTATATCGATCTTAGGTACGATACAGGAGCCGCAGTTGGTTGGTTTCCTGAACAAGAGTTAGAAGAGAGTACAGATGACTAAGGCCGCTGATGACAACATTATTGTTGGTCTTGATATAGGCACTGCAACCGTATCGGCTCTAGTGGGTGAGGTTTTACCAGACGGTCAAATTAATATTATTGGCGCAGGTAGTAGCCCCTCACGCGGCATGGATAAAGGTGGCGTGAATGATTTGGAGTCGGTTGTAAAATCAGTACAACGTGCAATTGATCAAGCTGAATTAATGGCAGAGTGCCAGATCAGCCGAGTCTTCATTTCGTTGTCTGGTAAGCATATCGCAAGCCGAATTGAAAAAGGTATGGGCACGATTTCTGATGAAGAGGTGTCTCAAGAAGACATGGATCGCGCTATCCATACCGCAAAATCGATTAAAATCGGTGATGAACAGCGAATTCTTCATGTGATCCCGCAAGAGTTCACCATTGATTACCAAGAAGGAATCAAAAATCCGCTTGGTTTATCTGGGGTAAGAATGGAAGTGAGTGTCCACCTTATCTCATGCCATAATGACATGGCACGCAACATTATTAAGGCGGTAGAACGCTGCGGCCTTAAAGTAGAACAACTCGTATTTTCTGGGCTTGCTGCTAGTAATGCAGTAATCACCGAGGATGAAAGAGAGCTTGGAGTTTGTGTGGTTGATATTGGCGCCGGCACGATGGATGTGGCCATCTGGACTGGCGGTGCGTTACGTCACACAGAAGTATTTTCGTACGCAGGAAATGCTGTAACCAGTGATATTGCTTTTGCTTTTGGCACGCCAGTGAGCGATGCTGAAGAAATAAAAGTCAAATATGGCTGTGCTTTGAGTGAACTGGTCAGTAAGGATGACACGGTTAATGTACCAAGCGTAGGTGGACGACCATCACGTAGCCTGCAACGTCAAACGTTGTCAGAAGTGATTGAGCCACGCTACTCTGAGCTTATGGGACTGGTTAACCAAACTATCGACTCTGTACAAGCAAAATTGCGCGAAGAGGGTATCAAGCACCATCTGGCTGCGGGAGTTGTACTCACCGGCGGTGCTGCGCAAATGGACGGAGTGGTAGAATGTGCGGAACGCGTATTCCGCAATCAAGTAAGGGTCGGCAAACCGCTCGAAGTCAGCGGATTAACTGACTATGTAAAAGAGCCGTACCATTCTACGGCAGTTGGATTACTTCATTACGCAAGAGACATGCAGTCTAGCGACGATAGCGATTATAATGAACCTAAACGCTCATCTGTAACTGGCTTTTTCGATAAATTGCGTAACTGGATACAAAAAGAGTTTTAACCTGAGTTGCAGGATAAACGGAGACAACACATGTTTGAACCGATGATGGAAATGTCTGACGATGCAGTAATCAAGGTCGTTGGGGTTGGTGGCGGCGGTGGTAACGCCGTTGAACACATGGTGCGTGAATCCATCGAAGGTGTGGAATTCATCAGCGTCAACACTGATGCGCAAGCACTTCGTAAGACAAGCGTTGGCAATGTTATTCAGATCGGTGGTGATATCACTAAAGGTCTGGGTGCAGGTGCTAATCCACAGGTTGGCCGTGACGCAGCTCTCGAAGACAGAGATCGAATTAAAGATTCCCTGACTGGCGCCGATATGGTGTTTATCGCAGCTGGTATGGGTGGCGGTACCGGTACTGGTGCAGCGCCTGTTATTGCTGAAGTGGCTAAAGAGCTTGGCATTCTAACAGTAGCGGTAGTAACTAAACCGTTTAGTTTTGAAGGTAAAAAGCGTTTGGCATTTGCTGAGCAAGGTATCGATGAGCTATCTAAGCATGTTGACTCTTTGATCACGATTCCAAACGAAAAGCTACTTAAAGTACTTGGTCGTGGTGTAACACTACTAGAAGCTTTTGCAAGCGCTAACGATGTTCTTAAGAATGCCGTTCAAGGTATTGCTGAGCTAATTACTCGCCCTGGCATGATCAACGTCGACTTTGCGGACGTAAGAACTGTAATGTCTGAAATGGGTCACGCAATGATGGGTAGCGGCATCGCCAAAGGTGAAGACCGTGCTGAAGAAGCGGCTGAAATGGCAATTTCTAGCCCACTTCTGGAAGACATCGATCTAGCAGGCGCTCGTGGTGTTCTTGTCAATATTACTGCTGGTCTGGATATGCGTCTTGACGAGTTTGAGACGGTTGGTAATACAGTGAAGGCATTCGCTTCTGACAATGCGACTGTTGTTATCGGTACTTCTCTAGACCCTGATATGACTGACGAAATTCGCGTAACAGTTGTAGCGACAGGTATTGGTAATGAGAAAAAGCCAGATATCACGCTAGTTGCGGGTGGTAAAGCTAAAGTGGCACCGACGCCGCAAGCTCAACCACAGCAACAAGCAGCGGCAACGCAAGCTGAAGAAAAACCGGCACAGACCTTGCAAAATAATCAAGTGCAAGAGAAGCCACAGGTAACTCCTCAGCCGACAAACACTGCTCCTTCTTCTCCAGCTTCGTCGAGCCAAAGTTCTGCGGCTCCAAAGCAAGAAAAGGAAAGTGGTTATTTAGATATACCGGCATTTTTGCGTCGTCAGGCTGATTAATCTTTAACCCATAAATTTGACATGGCTCAAAATTATGGTAGCATTCACGGTCGACGTTACAGACGGCCGTGTTTTGTAGCAAATTTTTGAGAGGCAAGCAGATGATCAGACAACGTACTCTGAAAGAAATAGTGAAAACAACTGGTGTGGGTCTCCACTCTGGTCGTAAAGTCACACTTACTCTGCGCCCGGCTGCTGCAAATACAGGTATCATTTACCGTCGTACAGATGTAAATCCACCTGTAGATTTTCCAGCTGATCCAGCTTCGGTTCGTGACACCATGCTTTGTACTGCATTGGTAAACGATGAAGGTGTGCGTATTTCAACTGTTGAGCACTTGAATGCGGCACTTGCTGGTATGGGCATCGATAACATTGTTGTCGAAGTAGACGCACCTGAAATTCCGATCATGGATGGTAGTGCAAGCCCATTTGTATACTTGCTACAACAAGCAGGTATCGAAACGCAAAATGCGCCAAAACGCTTCATCCGTATCAAAAAGCCAGTTCGTTTTGAAGATGGTGATAAATGGGCAGAATTTGTACCATTTAACGGCTTCCGTATGGACTTCGAAATTGAGTTTAATCACCCAGCGATTGAATCAGACGAGCAACGTTTGCTGTTTGATTTCTCGTCAAAAGGCTTTGTTCGTGAGATTTCTCGAGCACGTACGTTTGGCTTTATGCGTGATATCGAATATCTACAATCTCAAAACCTAGTTTTGGGTGGTAGTTTTGACAATGCTATCGTTTTGGATGATTACCGTATTCTTAATGAAGAAGGTCTACGCTTTGAAAATGAGTTTGTGACTCACAAAGTGTTGGATGCGATTGGTGACCTTTACATGTGTGGCCACCCAATCATTGGTGAATTCCGTGCCTTTAAATCTGGCCACGGTTTAAATAACCAACTGTTACGTGCTGTTCTTGCAGATCAGGAAGCGTGGGAGTGGACTACATTCGAAGAAGAAGTCGGCTCACCAGTAGCATTCGCAGAACCAAATATGGTGCTTGCGTAAATACTTGGCATTAGAATTAATAAAAAACCAGGCTTATGCCTGGTTTTTTGCTATTTGGCTTTAATCCTGGATTTATCAATAACATTCAAGCTTTCAGCATATTGAAATAACGTTCACTTACGATCTTCCTTTTCTGCCATATCGGCTAATCGTTTTAAACGCTCTTGAATTTTAGGTGGCGCCATGTCGGCAATCGTCATTAATGACTTTGCTGCAGATTCTGTTAGTGGTGGACGCTTAGGTCTGTCGTCTTGTTGAAAGCGGTTTCTATATAGTGAAGGATTGATCCTCACTTCAACGCTCATCAGCTTGGCAAAGCCTTGAGTACGAAGTTTATTTAGGATCATGAGGCGATCGTAATCGATCTTCATTTTGATCGCGGCACTGGAGACATCGATCAATAGATGTCCGTTACGAACATTCGCTACTCGGCAATGATCGGCCGTCCCCATGGGTAAGACCTCTTGCAAAGCTTGGTTAAGCTGTAAGATTTCTCCAGCATGTTCTTGAATCTGCTTGAACTGTGACTCAGCAATAACATCTTCAGTCGAGGTTGGACGGTGATCACGCATAGGTAAAATCTAATTTTGTTGAGATATAGCTATTCTAGAGCAGCTTTCTATCAAGGTATAGTTTACATTAACGTCTTTAGCTTCAGTTTTACAATGTAGCAAGGTAAAAAGCAAAGTTTGCTCTGGATGGATTACACATATTGCGGTATGCAATATCGGCTAATCAGTCACCACTTTAAGTAAAAACTTCAGAGTGCTTCAAACAAATACGTCTATTTATGGTTGTATCGATTAAAAATCCTTACACTAAGCCACATTGTTTCAAAACTTAGCCTTGAAATATGGATGTTTGAACTCAATATCTTTGATAAATGATTTATCTCAGTATTCTTAGTTCCAAACTGGCAGAGACTGAAGGCATTATGAGTAGATCGGGAACGGTCTGAATAAAGAGAGATTCACGAAAAATGATAACTAAGCTACTGACAAAAGTGATTGGCAGTCGCAACGACCGAACACTGCGCCGCCTTAGAAAAATTGTAAAAGAAATTAATAACTTTGAGCCAACATTCGAAGCTCTAAGTGACGAAGAGTTAAAAGCAAAGACGGTTGAATTCCGTGAGCGCCTAGAGAAGGGTGAAACTCTTGATAAACTACTTCCAGAAGCTTTTGCTACGGTTCGTGAAGCATCTAAGCGTGTCTACGGTATGCGCCACTTCGACGTCCAGCTTATCGGTGGTATGGTTCTAAATGCGGGTCAAATCGCTGAAATGCGTACGGGTGAAGGTAAAACGCTGACGGCAACGCTCCCTGCTTACCTAAATGCCCTAGCTGGTAAAGGCGTTCATATTGTAACAGTGAACGATTATCTAGCTAAACGTGATGCAGAGACAAACCGCCCTCTATTTGAATTTTTAGGTATGACTGTTGGCGTAAACGTGCCAAACATGCCTCCTCAAGAGAAAAAAGAAGCGTACCAAGCTGACATCTTGTACGGAACGAACAATGAATTTGGTTTTGACTACCTTCGTGACAATATGGCTTTCCGTAGCGAAGATCGCGTACAACGTGAACGCTTCTTTGCAGTTGTCGATGAGGTGGACTCAATCCTAATTGATGAAGCTCGTACCCCTTTAATCATTTCTGGTCCTGCTGAAGATAGCTCTGAGCTATACACCCGAATCAACCTTTTGATCCCGCATCTTAAAAAGCAAGACAAAGAAGACTCTGAAGAATATCGTGGTGATGGTCACTACACTGTTGATGAGAAATCAAAGCAAGTATACCTCACAGAAACGGGCCAAGAGTACGTTGAAGAACTGTTGGTGAAAAATGGTCTTATGGAAGAGGGTGACACACTTTACTCACCGACTAACATCAGCATGTTGCATCACGTGAATGCCGCTTTGCGTGCTCATGTGTTGTTTGAGCGCAACGTTGATTACATCGTTACTGACGAAGGTGAAGTAGTAATTGTTGATGAACATACTGGTCGTACAATGCCAGGTCGTCGTTGGTCTGAAGGTCTTCACCAAGCAGTAGAAGCGAAAGAAGGCGTTAAGATTCAAAACGAAAACCAAACTTTGGCTTCGATTACCTTCCAGAACTACTTCCGCTTATACGAAAAACTGTCTGGTATGACAGGTACTGCGGATACTGAAGCGTTTGAGTTCCAATCTATTTATGGCTTGGAAACGGTGGTTATCCCAACCAACAAACCAATGATTCGTAACGATATGCCGGATGTGGTGTACCGTACCGAAGCTGAGAAGTTTGCTGCAATCATTGAAGATATCAAAGAGCGCGTTGCGAAAGGTCAGCCAACATTGGTTGGTACCGTATCGATTGAAAAATCAGAACTACTCTCCAACGCCTTGAAGAAAGCGAAGATCAAACACAACGTATTGAATGCGAAATTCCATGAGAAGGAAGCGGAAATTGTTGCTGAAGCGGGTATGCCGGGTGCGGTAACTATCGCGACCAACATGGCCGGTCGTGGTACGGATATTGTGCTTGGCGGTAGTTGGCAATCAAAAGTGGAAGCTTTGGAGAACCCAACTCAAGAACAAATCGATGCGATTAAAGCAGAGTGGAAAGTGGTACATGATCAAGTACTAGATGCTGGTGGTCTACACATCATTGGTACTGAGCGCCACGAATCTCGCCGTATTGATAACCAGCTACGTGGTCGTTCTGGTCGTCAAGGTGATGCGGGTTCATCGCGCTTCTACCTATCTATGGAAGACTCTTTGTTACGTATTTTCACTTCTGATCGTATGGCGAGCCTTATTCAAAGTGGTATGGAAGAAGGTGAAGCTATTGAATCGAAAATGCTTTCTCGCTCAATTGAAAAAGCACAGCGCAAAGTGGAAGGTCGTAACTTTGATATCCGTAAGCAGCTACTAGAATACGATGATGTGGCGAACGATCAGCGTAAGGTTGTCTACGAGCTGCGCGACGAATTGATGAACGTTGAAGACATCAGCGGTATGATCGAGCAAAACCGTGAAGATGTGCTAACCGCGGTTATTGATGAGTACATCCCGCCACAATCACTAGAAGATATGTGGGACGTTGAAGGTCTGCAAGAGCGCTTGAAAGCAGACTTCGATCTTGATGCGCCAGTGAAGCAATGGCTTGAAGAAGACGATAAGCTTTACGAAGAGGCGCTACGCGAGAAGATCATCAATCTAGCCGTTGAAGTGTACAAAGAGAAAGAGGAAGTGGTGGGTGCGCAAGTGCTTCGTAACTTCGAGAAATCGGTTATGCTTCAAACTCTGGATACGCTTTGGAAAGAGCACTTGGCAGCAATGGATCACTTGCGTCAGGGTATTCACTTACGCGGCTATGCGCAGAAGAACCCGAAACAGGAATACAAGCGTGAATCGTTTGAACTGTTTGAAGGTCTACTAGAAGCGCTGAAAACTGATGTGATTACTGTTCTATCTCGCGTTCGAGTTCAGCAACAAGAAGAAGTTGAACGTATGGAAGAGCAACGTCGTGCGCAAGCTGAAGAGGCCGCTCGTCGTGCTCAAGCGCAACACGCAGCAGCACAAAACCCTCTTTCTGAAGGTGAAGAATCTGAAGAAGGTTCAAGTCAGCCAATGGTACGTGATGAACGTAAAGTAGGTCGCAATGAGCCTTGCCCTTGTGGTAGTGGTAAGAAGTATAAACAGTGCCACGGCAAGATCGACTAACGTATTAGTCAGATAATTTTTTAAAGAGTCGCCTAGGCGGCTCTTTTTTTAAGCAAATTCTGTGGCTGTCGAATTTCATAAGTTTTGATAGCATCGGATAGTTTTAGAGATGCAAAGACCGTTGAAGTGTAACGGCTTGAGAGTTAGGAACCCCTATGAAAAGAATTCACATAGTCGCGGCTATTATTTTTAACCAAGACAAATCAAAAATTTTTATTACAAAGCGTCCAGACGACAAGCATAAAGGCGGGTTTTGGGAGTTTCCCGGCGGGAAAGTCGAGTCAGGAGAAAGTATTGAACATGCTCTAGCAAGAGAACTTGAAGAAGAAGTAGGAATTGAAGTTACTGAGCAAGCCCTTTTCGAGCATTTGGAATATGACTATCCAGACAAATCACTTAAGTTTGATTTTATTACGGTATCTAAGTTCAGTAATGAGCCTTACGGCCGAGAAGGTCAAGAAGGTCGCTGGGTTGAGATAAGAGAATTGGGTAACTATGCCTTTCCTGAAGCGAACGTGCCTATCTTGGAGCGTGTCGTAAAAGAGTTCGCTTAAGCCTGATGAACTTGCTTGTGGTAACCACGGTATGTTGTTAGTTTAAACAGATTAAGCGAAACGAGAGAACGAGAGCAAACCTCGTTATCCAGAGAAGGAGAGAAAGCGCAATGGTTCGTATTGCAATCGCAGGAGCAGCAGGCCGAATGGGCCGTAATTTGGTTAAAGCTTCACACCTTAACTCAGAGGCGATAGTGAGCGCGGGATCAGAACGACCTGAGTCCTCACTTGTCGGTGTCGATATCGGTGAACTTTGTGGTGAAGGCAAATTCGATGTGTTCTTAACGGATGATCTTGCTAAAGACGTCGATAATTTTGATGTAATCATCGATTTTACTGCCCCAGTAAGTACGTTGGCGAATCTTGAACTGTGTAAGAAGCATGGAAAGAGTATTGTGATTGGGACGACTGGTTTCAGTGATGCAGAGCGTGAACTGATTGACGAAGCCGCTAAGCAAGTGCCTGTTGTCATGGCTCCTAACTACTCTGTTGGTGTGAACCTAGTATTTAAGCTTCTTGAGAAAGCAGCCAAAGTGATGGGCGACTACTGTGATGTTGAGATTGTCGAAGCACATCATCGTCATAAAGTTGATGCTCCTTCTGGTACCGCTATCGGGATGGGCGAAGCCATTGCTGGTGCGATGGGCAACAAGCTGAATGATGTAGCTGTCTATGCGCGAGAAGGTATCACAGGTGAACGTACTAAAGATGAGATCGGCTTTGCTACAATTCGCGCTGGCGATATTGTCGGTGAGCACACAGCCATGTTTGCTGATATTGGGGAACGAGTGGAGATAACGCACAAAGCGACCGATCGTATGACGTTTGCTAATGGCGCCGTCAAGGCCGCTGTTTGGTTGAGTGCCAAACCAGCGGGCTTTTATACCATGACAGATGTTTTGGGATTGAATGAACTCTAAATACATAATTATTCGCCGGCGGTAGCCGGCTTTTTTATATCTATAGAATTATTTGTAAATGAAATGATTCTAACAGAAAGTATTTTGGTACTTACTTTTGTTGTTATTTTGGTTGTTTTGTGGGTGTTTTGGGTTTTGATGTCTAAAAATTAATGTCTTTTCTGTTGGGTGAACGTTTGCGTGAAAAACTCATACTTTTTTGTGATCTCTAAAAAGTTCAAATTTGTAAAATTCATTAAACCTCTATGCCTCTCTATGTAATAGCATGTAAAAGTTATCTTTTTGGGCATTACTGATTCAAAATGACCTTACTCGCTAGAAATTAACCATTTATTTTTGATTGTAGGTTGACAGGTTTCGAGTCCAACTTTAGAATACCGCCAATTTGTCTGAAATACCTATTTATGTAGATTTTATAGGTAAAGGAAGGCATGTTTGCAGTTTGATTTATTTTTTTTGCATTTTTATTCTGGAGGTTGTCTTGGGTAAATTAGCACTGTTGGTCCTAGAAGATGGGACAGTGTTCCGCGGAGTGTCCATAGGGGCAGATGGTCTTTCCGTTGGTGAAGTCGTTTTTAATACCTCGATGACGGGGTATCAAGAAATCCTCACTGATCCTTCCTATTCTCAGCAAATCGTCACTCTCACTTATCCTCACATTGGCAATACCGGAACCACTTCCGAAGATGAAGAATCCTCTTCCATTCATGCACAAGGCCTTGTGATTCGCGATCTTCCTCTAATCGCTTCTAACTTCCGTAACGAACAATCCCTCTCTGATTATCTTAAGTCGCAAAATATCGTTGGCATCGCTGATATCGATACTCGTAAGCTCACTCGTATCCTGCGTGAAAAAGGTGCTCAAAACGGCTGTATTGTTGCGGGCAACAACCTAGACGAAGCTTTGGCACTAGCGAAAGCAAAAGAATTCCCAGGCTTAAAAGGAATGGACCTTGCGAAAGAAGTTACAACAAAAGAAGCGTATCAATGGAAGCAAGGTTCGTGGACGCTTGAAGGTGGACTTCCAGAGGCGAAAGATGACAGCGAGCTGCCATACCACGTTGTCGCTTACGACTTCGGCGCAAAACGCAACATCTTACGAATGTTGGTTGACCGCGGCTGCCGCTTAACGGTTGTACCTGCAGAAACGTCAGCGGAAGAAGTTCTGGCACTAAATCCAGATGGCGTATTCTTATCGAACGGCCCTGGTGACCCAGAGCCATGTACTTACGCGATTGAAGCAACCAAAGTGTTCCTAGAAAAAGGCTTGCCAATTTTTGGTATTTGTCTAGGTCACCAAATTCTGGCGCTAGCATCAGGTGCGCAAACGGTGAAAATGAAGTTTGGTCACCACGGTGCAAACCACCCAGTAAAAGATTTAGAGCGTAACGTTGTGATGATCACTTCGCAAAACCACGGCTTTGCGGCCGATGAAGCAACATTACCGGAAAACTTACGTGCTACTCACGTATCGCTATTTGATGGCTCTTTGCAAGGTATCCACCGCACAGACAAGCCAGCATTTAGCTTCCAAGGTCACCCAGAAGCGAGCCCAGGTCCACATGACGCGGCACCGCTATTTGACCACTTTATCGAACTAATCAAAAAACACAGCGCTTAATTCGGAGTAGTAGATAATGCCAAAACGTACTGACATTCAAAGTATTCTAATTCTTGGTGCTGGTCCGATTGTTATCGGTCAGGCATGTGAGTTTGACTACTCTGGCGCACAAGCGTGTAAAGCTCTTCGCGAAGAAGGCTACCGAGTTATCCTGGTTAACTCTAACCCAGCAACGATTATGACTGACCCAGAGATGGCAGATGCGACTTACATCGAGCCGATTCAGTGGGAAGTGGTACGCAAGATCATCGAGAAAGAACGTCCTGATGCAGTTCTGCCAACTATGGGTGGTCAGACAGCACTTAACTGTGCGTTAGATTTAGAGAAGCACGGCGTTCTCGCAGAGTTTGGCGTAGAGATGATTGGTGCAACGGCTGATGCAATCGACAAAGCGGAAGACCGTTCTCGTTTTGATAAAGCGATGAAGTCTATCGGCCTTGAGTGTCCTCGCGCAGATACAGCGAAGAGCATGGAAGAAGCTTACAAAGTTTTAGATATGGTTGGCTTCCCTTGTATCATTCGTCCATCGTTCACCATGGGTGGCACTGGTGGTGGTATCGCGTACAACAAAGAAGAGTTCGAAGAAATCTGTCGTCGCGGTCTGGACTTATCTCCGACCAACGAACTTCTTATCGATGAGTCACTAATCGGTTGGAAAGAGTACGAAATGGAAGTCGTTCGTGACAAAGCGGACAACTGTATCATCGTATGTTCAATCGAGAACTTTGACCCAATGGGTATCCATACGGGCGACTCAATCACGGTTGCTCCAGCACAAACACTGACTGACAAAGAATACCAGCTTATGCGTAATGCATCGCTAGCTGTTCTGCGTGAAATCGGTGTTGAAACAGGTGGTTCAAACGTACAGTTTGGTATCAACCCGAAAGATGGTCGTATGGTCATCATCGAGATGAACCCGCGTGTATCTCGCTCTTCTGCGCTAGCATCAAAAGCAACAGGCTTCCCAATTGCGAAAATTGCCGCGAAACTGGCTGTTGGCTTTACGCTAGACGAACTACAAAACGACATCACAGGTGGTGCAACACCCGCGTCATTTGAACCAACTATCGACTACGTCGTAACTAAGATCCCTCGCTTTAACTTCGAGAAATTTGCTGGCGCAAACGACCGTCTGACAACTCAGATGAAATCGGTTGGTGAGGTAATGGCGATTGGTCGTAACCAACAAGAATCTCTTCACAAAGCACTCCGTGGCCTAGAAGTTGGCGCAACTGGTTTTGATGAGATGGTCGATCTGGAAGCACCAGATGCACTGACTAAGATTCGTCACGAACTTAAAGAAGCAGGTGCAGAGCGTATCTGGTACATCGCCGATGCATTCCGAGCGGGTATGTCAGTCGACGGAGTGTTCAACTTGACTCAAATCGACCGCTGGTTCCTGGTTCAAATCGAAGAAATTGTAAAACTCGAAGAACAAGTCAAGGCGGGCGGCTACGCAGGTTTGACCAAAGAAGTGCTTCGTCAGATGAAACGCAAAGGTTTCTCTGATGCTCGCTTGTCTAAATTGCTTGGTGTCGCTGAAAGTGAAATTCGCCGTGCTCGTGAGCAGTTTGATATTCATCCGGTTTACAAACGTGTGGATACATGTGCAGCAGAGTTTTCTTCTGACACGGCTTACATGTACTCATCTTACGATGAAGAATGTGAAGCAAACCCAACAGACAAAGATAAGATCATGGTTCTTGGTGGCGGTCCAAACCGTATCGGCCAAGGTATCGAATTCGATTACTGTTGTGTTCATGCATCACTTGCGCTGCGTGAAGACGGTTACGAAACCATTATGGTTAACTGTAACCCAGAAACGGTATCCACTGACTACGATACGTCTGATCGTCTGTACTTCGAACCAGTAACTCTGGAAGATGTACTGTCTATCGCTCGCGTTGAAAAACCAAAAGGTGTGATTGTTCAGTACGGTGGTCAAACGCCACTTAAACTGGCTCGTGCTCTAGAAGCGGCTGGTGTGCCAATCATTGGTACTAGCCCAGATGCTATCGACCGTGCGGAAGACCGTGAACGCTTCCAAGCCGCTGTTGACCGTTTAGGTCTACTTCAGCCAGAAAACGCGACAGTAACAACGATGGAGCAAGCGGTTGAGAAATCGAAAGAAATTGGCTTCCCATTAGTTGTTCGTCCATCTTATGTACTCGGTGGTCGTGCGATGGAAATCGTATACGACGAGCAAGACCTGCGTCGCTACTTCAACGAAGCAGTAAGCGTATCGAACGAGTCTCCAGTTCTACTAGACCGTTTCTTGGATGATGCAACCGAAGTTGATATTGATGCTATCTGTGACGGTGAACGCGTCGTTATCGGCGGTATCATGGAGCACATCGAACAAGCGGGTGTTCACTCTGGTGACTCTGCATGTTCACTGCCTGCATACACGCTAAGTCAGGAAATTCAAGACAAGATGCGTGAGCAAGTTGAGAAGTTAGCATTCGAACTCGGTGTACGCGGTTTGATGAACACGCAGTTTGCTGTGAAAGATAACGACGTTTATCTAATTGAAGTGAACCCTCGTGCTGCTCGTACGGTACCATTCGTATCGAAAGCGACAGGCGCTCCTCTAGCGAAAATCGCTGCACGTGTAATGGCGGGTCAATCTCTAGAGTCACAAGGCTTTACTAAAGAGATTATCCCTCCTTACTACTCAGTGAAAGAAGTGGTTCTGCCGTTCAACAAATTCCCTGGTGTTGACCCTCTATTGGGCCCTGAAATGCGCTCAACAGGTGAAGTAATGGGTGTGGGTGCAACGTTCGCAGAAGCTTACGCGAAAGCAGAGCTAGGTTGTGGTGCGGTTTATCCTGAAGGTGGTCGTGCGCTACTGTCTGTACGTGAAGGTGATAAAGAGCGTGTTGTTGACCTAGCTTCTAAGTTAGTGAAACTGGGTTACCAGTTGGATGCGACACACGGTACTGCTGTAATTCTGGGCGAAGCGGGTATTAACCCACGTTTGGTAAACAAAGTACACGAAGGTCGTCCACACATTCTTGACCGCATCAAGAACAACGAATACACCTATATCGTAAACACGGCTGCTGGTCGTCAAGCGATTGAAGATTCGAAAGTTCTACGCCGTGGTGCACTGGCAGAAAAAGTGAACTACACAACGACACTGAATGCAGCGTTCGCTACATGTATGTCTCATACTGCAGACGCAAAAGCGTCAGTAACTTCGGTTCAAGAGTTGCACGCTAAAGTGAAAGCGAGTCTAGACGCGTAACAGATAAAAATCAGTAAGCTCATTAATCAGGGCTTACATGACAACCTCATTGCCCGCTCATTTGAGCGGGCTTTTTTATATCGAGGTTTTTCTAAAATGAAGAGCATTAAAGTGTGCTAGGAACGATTGGTATGCTTCGCTTTTGAAGATCATTAAGCTAATGATGGCAAGCAATGTACCCAAAGATGAAGAAATAGTACTACCACTTGCTGCAACAAAATTAATGCTGCAAGTGAGAATGATAAAAGAGATAGTAAGTAAGTTTATTTTTGCAGCAATACTTAATCCTTTGCTTATTGTCAGAATGTTTGGAATGCATACAACAACAACCGTAATAGCTCCCAATGTAAGAAGGTAAGTATCTAGAGCAATGTGTTGAGTGAAAGAAAACCAGTCATTCCAAATGCTCAAGCTAATAGCCAGACCAATAGTCAATGCCAAGTATAAACATATACTTAGTGAGATGTTTGCTATGCTAATTGATTTAGTATTCAACTTTCAATTCCTCATAGATTCCAATTGCAAGATTTCTTAACTCTCCCGAATAACCGCTTCCTACTATGCTAATTGAGCCTCCAATTGCATCTAGAAGCTGATGAGAAATGGATGCGGATATTGTTGCTTGTGAATACCTCTTAGGAATTTCTCCTGACAACATTAGCTGTTTACGAGCTTTATTCGAAATGCTCGGAAGGTTTTTACGGATGATTTCTTTAGTTAATCTTGTTCTTTCTTGTCTGTTTAAGCCTTTTAGAATCTCGGGAACGCCTTTCTTAGTGGTTTGCTTAAGAGATTGAACCATTTTTATCGTTTGATATCCACTAGCGCCCGCTCCAGCTAAGGAGATGTAATCTAAAGCTTTAGTTGTATTTTGATACCACTCATTACTGTCTATATCCGATAATTTGTCTGGTGATTTAGATACCATACGGGTTCTTGCTACTCCAATAGCACATTGAGCTGTGGCAGCAACAGTAGCGGCGTGTGAGATATAGGACATAGTTACGCCCACAGGACCACTTACTGGTATTGTTAGCCCCGAACCAACTACCCCAATCCAGCCAATCGCTGCACCAATACAGCTAATGCTCGCTGATAGAAGCTCTTGATTGAATCTTGATTTTGACTCTTCCTGTTTTATTTTTTTTGCAAATTCTTGAGATGATTGTAATTTTATCGGTTCTCGTAGAATGATAAAGGTAGGATTGATATGGCATGTGGATTTAAAGTCTCTTAAGCGTACAACGGTGAATTTGTTATCAATATAAATTACACCCGCACCGCTAGTCTCTGGTTTAGAGTCAATAACGCTGAATAGCTGATTAACATTCACTATCTGTTCGATTTTTAAGCGTAATTGCTGCTCTTTTATTGATGGTCGAGTTAGTAAGGCTTCCATTATTTTCGTTTTTTATCAGATTAAATATTTCCTATTAAGACAGCATTTTCTTTTTCTATCAAAATATTAAGAGGCTCTTGAGGTGAGGCTCTATATTTGGATGTAATTGATATTTTTAATGTATCATTCTCTAGATTTATTGACTGATGAAAATTAGGAATAGATTGGTGTCTTGACTTTCCATTGGTAGTTTTGTGAATAAGTGCTACCGTTTCTTCCTCTTTGATACCTCTTCAAAAAGGAAGTGTAGTGGAAATCACGGTTGAGATTTTGTTGGCCTTATTTTTGGTTGCGACTGCCGCAGGCTTTATTGATGCGATGGCTGGTGGGGGGGGGCTCATTACGCTCCCTGCGCTTTTGGCTGCGGGGTTGAGTCCGACTCAAGCTCTAGCAACCAATAAGTTACAAAGTTCGTTTGGCAGTTTCTCTGCTAGCTGGTATTTCGTGCGTAACGGTATTGTCAGCTTAAAGGAAATGCGTTTTGCGATACTCTGCACTTTTATAGGCGCTGCAATCGGTGCCGAGGCTGTGCAGTTTATTGATGCTAGCGTACTCACCAGTTTGATCCCTGTTCTTTTGATAGCCATTTCCCTCTATTTTTTACTCGCGCCAAGTACGCGAAAAATCGATGGAGAACCAAAGTTATCTGAAGCGATGTTTGCGCTATGCATTGGTGGCGGAATCGGTTTCTATGATGGCTTTTTTGGCCCTGGGACTGGATCTATTTTTACTGTTTGTTTTGTTGCACTAGGTCACTTTTCTTTGGTCGAAGCCACTGCTAGAACCAAAATTCTCAATTTCACGTCAAACATTGCGGCACTACTCTTTTTTATCTTCGCTGGGTTGCCCGTGTGGAAGCTTGGCTTAACCATGGCTGTTGGCGGTTTTCTTGGTGCTCAGTTAGGAGCGAAGGTCGTGGTAAGTAAAGGACAAAAATGGATTCGTCCTCTAGTTATAGTGATGTCGATGCTTATGGCAACGAAACTTCTTTGGCAACAACATCAGCAATGGATTCTGTCAGTGCTTTAACTCGTTCGCTACGATATGTGCTGTGACGTAAGCAGATATGTATTGGTCGAACTAACTGATCTAGCTCTTCAAAGTCATAGCAGAACTTAGATGTGATATTAAGTGTCGTTAGGATAGATTTAGGGATTAAAGCGGGAGCCATACCTCCCAAAGCCAGTTGTGCTGCCGCAGTATACGAATCCATTTCCATCAAAGGTTCGATTCCGTGTTTGGATAAAATAGCTTGTTGATATGTGTTGGCAGGGTTAGTTAGGTCATTGGTCAAAATAGCTTTAGGTAGTTGTGAAAGTGAATGTCGACTGACAATTGAGAAAGGTTCATCGGCGAGGTGAAGGCTCATTAATCCATGATGAGGTGGTAGATAGCCAGCGCAAAATCCCAATGTTGCTTTGCCTGATTTCACATTCTCAATAATGCGTGGCGTATGATTGGTCGATATTCGTATGTACTGATCATGGGCAAAGTGTTCTGCCATGATCATGCTGAGGTATCCCGCCACTAAGGTTTCAGAGCAGTCCATTTTGATTAAAGAAGTATCTTCTATTTGTTGTTGATCGTGGATTTTTCCTCTTAACTCATTGAACGTGGGTTCTATTGTGTTTATGAGGGCAAGGCCATCGGAGGTCAGCTTTATGTGCCGACCATTTGGCTCTATCAATTTTTTTCCTAACTTCTTCTCTAGATTTGAAATACGTTTACTCACGGCAGATTGACTAATATAGAGTTGACTGCCTGTGCGGCTCATGGTTTTTTCTTTACTGAGGACAAGTAACGTTTCAATACCTTCAAGCAACATAATGATTAATGAAAGTTAGGAATGGTTGAGATAATTTAGCGAATTGCCCAAGAATTGGCGAATCAAATGAGCATAAATGAGAGGAGCCGACACTTGGTCGACTCCATAATGAGTGATGTTGTTGGTGTTTAACGGTTAATGGCAAAAGTTGGCAGGGATAGATGCCAACGAATCGCACCGAGACGTATAATGAGCGTTGAGATTACACCAGCGAGTAAAGCCGTTGAGTGGTCATAACCCATGTTTACCGCCATCGTATGGAAGATGCCGCCAATAATACATGCCGTAGCATAGACTTCACTTCTTAATACCATAGGAACTTCGCGAGCCAGCACGTCTCGTATAATGCCACCGCCACAGCCAGTAATAACCCCCATTATCACCGCGACCATCCCAGATGCATTGTAGGCGAGTGCCTTTTCTACTCCTATTCCCACAAATACAGCGAGACCGATGGCATCACAAACGGGTAATACCCACCATGAGAGTCGCTTGGGTCTTCGAATAACAAGCATGGTTAGTAGACACGTAACAAATATCACCCATAAGTAAGTCGTATCTGTTATCCAAAATACGGGAGTGGCACCAAGCGCCATGTCTCGGATTGTTCCGCCACCTATAGCAGTCACACTGCCGAGCACGATAACGCCGAATGGATCCATTTTTAAACGGCCCGCCAGTAATACGCCAGAGATAGCGAAAACAGCGGTACCGAACAAATCGATCATATAAAGCAGCATGGAGTCCATGTTACTTAGTACCTTTAAATAGTGTGAGAAAAAATGGGCGGAAATTGTACGGTATTTGCCACGAAATCGTTAGCGTTTTTGACGAACGCTTTTAAAGTGCTCACACACTTCCTTGATCGCGTTCAATGTGCGTGGTGTCGGACGGTTAATCCAATCAGAATTTAGGGACCAGATGTGTTTGTTTTTAAGAGCAAGAAGCTCATTACTCCACTCAGCCCACATACCATCGTTACTCATTGCGTGACGAGAAGTAAAAATAACCTCTGGCTGGCGAGTAATGACTTGCTCGATGCTAACTTGAGGATAAGGCGCGCTGGATGCGGCGAAAATGTTCTCACCACCGCAAAAAGTAAAGACTTCACTTGGCCAGTTCTTTCCAGCGACAGTGATGATAGGCTTTTCACTCAACTGATAAAAGTAACTAACTTTCTCGTTCGTGTTGTACTGTTCTTTTAGTGTACTCAGCTGCGTTCTAAAATCTTCAGCGGCCTTTTTTCCTACTTGTGGAGTTTCGCTGTATTGGCTGAGTTGCTCAATATTATTGGCGATATCTTCTAATGAACCTGTAGTGGAGTAATAGATAGGAATACCGAACTGTTTAATTTTCTCCAACTCTTTAGCGGGGTTTCCGGCTGGCCAAGCAATCACTAAGTCCGGCTGAAGAGCAATAATGCGCTCTAATTTAATTCCTTGATAATTTGAGACTCTTTCTAGCTGCTTTGCCTGTTCTGGATAATCGCTCATTTCGCTGACAGCAACAAGCTGCTCTCCTAGCCCTGCTGCAAAGGCAATTTCGGTGGCATGTGGAGCTAAACTTATAATGCGTTGAGCGGGTTGAGCGAAGGTCGCTGTCGAAACAAACAGCGTTAATGCGAAGCATAATTTATTCATCATAATCATTGATAAATTATTCCTAAAAGCAAACTTTGGATTGCGATCCAAGCCAGGACGCGCCAAACGAGCAGCGTATGTATTTGTGAAAGGTGAATAGCCGATGGCGCAATGCGCCCACCGATTTTTGCGCGCTCTGCACGCACACCTTGATAGATAGCAGGGCCGCATAAAGACAGTTGTAGTTTGTGTCCGATAGTACATAACACCCAGCTAGGTCCTGGTAAGGGCCAAGACTTCGCTTGCTGTTGTATTCCAGAGAGCACATTACTTGTATTCTTTCCGGCAGCTAAAAGTATGGCAAAGAGACGAAGTGGAATAATATCCAGAGTAGCAACCAGTTGAATCACAGGTTTACCAAAGGGCAAATATTGGCGTCGGCTAGGGGACCACACTCGCGCTAATTCTGTTGTGAGTCGATACATTAACGCACCAATACCACCTGTTAGTGCGTACCAAAATAGCACGCCGATCACGTTGCGGCTGTATCCCATAATCAGGGTTTCTGAGCCAGCTTTACCTATGCCAACGATCGAGAGGCTACCAGTGTCGCGATTAAGATATGGTCTCAGTAATGCTCGACACTGAGCTTTGTCTTCCGAAGAGATACTTGTGAAGAGCTGTTTCGTTAACGTTTCGCTGTTACGCCAGTCTAGCGCAATGATCAATAGAACCAGTTCATATAAAGGGATTTGCCAAACAAATGGCTTTACTGCAACCAGTAATATCAAGCAAGGAAACAGCATCAAGCCTAATGCAAGACTGCCTGAGATTACACTCTGTGAGTAATTGTGATTATTGTTCACTTTGTTGGCTAGCTGTTCTGCTAGCTTTCGCCATAAAGTGATGGGGTGCGCTGAATGGGGGATTGGCACTAGAAGGTGCAAGATCAGTGCGCCCCACATTATAAGGAGCGCACCGTTGGCATAAAATGACTGAAAAACTTCTTCCATGAATGAGTCGTTTACTTAATGAGTTCCAGCATTTTGAATACCATTTCGGAAGAGCTTTTTGCTGCTAGAGGTAGGAACTCATCAAAGCTCATTGGTGATTCTTTATCAGCGACATCAGAGATTGCACGCACAACAACAAACGGAGTGTTGAATTGATGACAAGTTTGAGCGATAGCAGATGCTTCCATTTCTACAGCGATAACAGACGGAAAGTGTTTACGAATAAACTCTTGACGCTCAGCAGTACAAACAAACGCATCGCCAGTACAAATTAGGCCGCGAACCGCATGAGTGTTTTCCATTTGTGCTAGGGCTTTTTCGGCTAAGTCCATTAGCTTGTCATCCGCTTTGAATGCAGCTGGTTGACCGGCCATTTGGCCAATTTCATAACCAAAAGCGGTTACGTCTGCATCGTGATGACGAACTTCTGTAGAGATAACTACATCGCCAAGGTTTAAGCTTGAATCGAAACCGCCAGCAGAGCCTGTGTTAATCACAACGTCTGGTTGGTATTCATCAAGAAGGATTGTCGTGCCCACTGCCGCTGCAACTTTACCGATGCCCGATTGTAGTACGACGACTTCAACATCGTTAATTTGACCAGAGAAAAACGTACAACCTGCTTTATTTACAGTTTTGCAGTTTGTAATTGCTTGCTTCAGGATGGTCACTTCTTGTTCCATCGCACCGATGATACCAACTTTCATAACACTCTCTTTAAGTAAATATTTTAGTTGGCCGAGAGTATAGCACTCCCCGTTGGCAGTTTTCTATTTGATGAGCTTCGCTTGAGTGAGCTTTTCTCGTAATTGATCGGCGCGCTTTCTGTTTACGCCAAAGTCAGAGTAGCCCACACGAGATTCCGAGCGCACAATCAGTTGGTCTCCTGCTATTTTTAGTTCGAGGTCATCCACGAAGCGCATGATTTTAGATGTGCACTCGATACGAAGGTAGTTGCTTTCTTTCACCGCGGTTTTCGCGCCTGGCAGTTCAAGCGCAACTTGCTCAATAGCGTCGATGTTCGCTGAATCAACTAAGATAAATGGCGTTAGGTTGTATTTTTCTCGCGTGTCTTGGGTGGAGACGCAGTTTGGTTTGTCACCACAAGGTGATTGAGAACGATCCGTCATGGTTGTGACTCCTTGGCTACAAGCGGTTAAGCCGAGCAAAGTAATGGAAAGGAGAGCGGCTTTTTTCATTGTATTTACTCTTATAATTTTGTTTCTAATTATATGGATACAAAAGAAAAAGGATCCAATAACAGGACCCTTTTTGTGAGGTTAGCTGAGATTAAACTTCGAGGTAATCGAGAATGCCTTCTGCCGCTTTTCGTCCTTCATCAATAGCGGTTACAACAAGATCAGAACCTCGTACCGCATCGCCACCCGCGAAGATCTTTTCGTTGCTGGTCTGGAATTGGAACTCTTGCTTAGCAGGGGCTTTGATACGACCCCATTGATCCAAATCGACATCAAACGGTGCTAACCAGTCCATTTTGTGCGGCTGGAAACCAAACGCCATGATAACAACGTCTGCTGGTAGAACGTGCTCGCTGCCTTCAACGGGCTCTGGACGTCGGCGACCTGCTTCATCAGGTTCACCAAGTGCGGTTTTCACCACTTTGACCCCCGATACTTTGCCTGACGCATCCACTTCCACTCCCAAAGGCTGAAGGTTGAACATGAACTTCACGCCTTCTTCCTTTGCGTTTTTTACCTCGCGACGAGAGCCTGGCATGTTGGCCTCATCACGACGATAAGCACAAACTACGTTGGAGGCACCTTGGCGAATTGAGGTACGAACGCAGTCCATTGCTGTATCACCACCACCCAGTACGACGACTTTCTTTCCTGCCATATCGATAAAGGGTTGGTTACTCTCAAGATCCATGACTTTGTAGGTGTTCGAAACTAAAAATGGCAGCGCGTCATACACACCCGGCGCATCTTCATTATCTAGACCTGCACGCATGTATTTATAGGTGCCAACGCCCAAGAAAACAGCATCGTATTCATCAAGCAGCTCTTGCATTTGGACATCTTTGCCTACTTCCATGTTCATGCGGAACTCGACGCCCATTTCAGTGAACACACGGCGGCGGTTTTCCATCACGCCTTTTTCAAGCTTGAAGGAAGGAATACCGAAGGTCAGAAGGCCTCCAATTTCAGGGTAGCGGTCAAACACGACTGGCTTAACGCCATTGCGCACTAGGATATCCGCTGCAGCCAAGCCAGCTGGGCCAGCTCCAATGATTGCAACCTTTTTATCGGTCCACTCCACCTTGGACATATCTGGCTTCCAGCCCATTTCAAACGCTTTGTCGGTAATGTACTTTTCTATGTTACCGATGGTGACGGCACCAAAGTCATCATTAAGCGTGCATGAACCTTCACATAGGCGGTCTTGAGGACAAACGCGCCCACATACTTCCGGTAGGCTATTGGTTTGATGCGATAGTTCAACCGCTTCAAGAATACGACCTTCATTGGCAAGTTTTAACCATTGAGGGATGTAGTTGTGGACTGGGCATTTCCATTCACAATATGGGTTGCCACAATCTAAGCAGCGATCCGCTTGTGCAGTCGCCTGTTGTTTAGTGAACGGTTCATAGATTTCAACGAACTCGATCTTACGAACTTTTATAGGCTTTTTCGCAGGATCTACACGCTGCACATCGATAAATTGATAAACGTTCTGGCTCATGATTCAAACATCCTCCATGATTACTGTGCTTGAACACGCAGCTCTGCGGCACTGCGGCTCTGGTGACCAAGTAGCGTGCGAAGATCTGCCGCTTGTGGTTTCACCAAATAAAACTTTGGAATCCATTCATCAAAGTTCGCCAAAATATTTTCAGCATGACTCGACCCTGTTTCTTCAAGGTGTTCCGCAATTAGGCCACGCAAATGTTCTTGGTGGATGTAAAGATCGGACAATGAGATGGCTTCGACAGACTCAGTATTAACTCGACCTTCAAAGCTTTGGTTCTCATCCAGAACATAGGCAAAGCCTCCAGTCATACCCGCGCCAAAGTTCACACCTGTCGCACCAAGAATGGCAACAATACCGCCAGTCATGTACTCACAAGCGTTATCGCCAGCACCTTCAATGACGGCTATCGTACCTGAGTTTCGTACGCCGAAACGCTCACCTGCTTTACCGGCTGCAAATAGTTTACCGCCGGTCGCGCCGTACAGACAGGTGTTACCAATGATGGTTGCTTCATTACACTTAAATGCAGTGCCAAGGTGAGGTTTGATAACCACTTTACCACCCGCCATGCCTTTGCCCACGTAGTCGTTCGCATCGCCCGTGAGGTAAAGCTCTACACCACCTGCGTTCCAAACACCAAAGGACTGACCTGCGGTGCCGTCAAGATAGATTTTGATAGGGGAAGCCGCCAACCCTTGGTTGCCATAGCGTTTTGCTATTTCGCCAGATAAGCGTGCACCAACAGAACGATCAGTGTTGATGACATTGTAGAAGAAACTTGCCGATTGACTGTTTTCGACCGCATGCATGGCATCATCAACGATCTTTTGGTTGAGCTCAGCTTTATCAAACGGTTTGTTTGGCTCTGTCCAAAATAGCGGATGGCCCTCAGGTGATACTGGAGCTTCTAGAATATTGGATAGATCCAGCTTGGTCTGTTTCGCTGTAAATCCCTCTACTGCCTCAAGTAAATCGGTACGACCAATCAAGTCCGTCAGCTTTTCAACGCCAAGTTCGGCGAGTAATCCGCGCACTTCGTCTGCCAGGCCGATGAAGTAATTCATCACCATCTCTGGTAGACCTTTGAAGTATTCTTTACGCAGTGTCTCGTCTTGAGTCGCAACCCCAGTTGCACAGTTGTTGAGGTGACAAATTCGTAGGAACTTACAACCCATAGCGACCATTGGCGCAGTACCAAAACCGAAGCTTTCTGCACCTAAAATTGCGGCTTTAACTACGTCTAAACCAGTCTTTAGACCACCGTCTACCTGTAGGCGGATCTTATGACGCAGACCATTAGCAACCAGAGCTTGTTGTGTCTCTGCCAACCCCAACTCCCAAGGGCTACCAGCGTATTTTACCGAAGTTAATGGGCTTGCTGCGGTACCACC
Organism: Vibrio sp. 779(2023); assembly: GCF_033344285.1. Lineage (NCBI taxonomy): Bacteria > Pseudomonadati > Pseudomonadota > Gammaproteobacteria > Vibrionales > Vibrionaceae > Vibrio > Vibrio sp. 779(2023). The sequence continues at coordinate 93,457 of NZ_JAWPOM010000002.1, read as the reverse complement.
GTCGTAACCCGAAATGGTAATAAGATCAGCGTAAGCCTTGGCTACACCCGTTGCGATGGTGCCGACACCTGGCTCGGAGACGAGTTTTACCGAAACCAGCGCATTCGGGTTGACTTGTTTAAGGTCGAAGATCAGCTGGGCCAAATCTTCAATCGAATAGATATCGTGATGCGGAGGAGGGGAGATCAGAGTCACGCCTTGTACCGAATAACGCAGTTTTGCGATTTCTGCGGTGACTTTGTGTCCTGGTAGCTGTCCACCTTCACCCGGTTTCGCACCTTGTGCCACCTTGATTTGCAGTACATCCGCATTAGTCAGGTAATGCGGCGTTACACCAAATCGTCCAGAAGCAATCTGTTTGATACGTGAGTTACGCTCAGTACCGAGACGGCGAGGATCTTCACCGCCTTCACCCGAGTTAGAGTAACCACCAAGACGGTTCATCGCCGTTGCAAGTGCTTCATGCGCTTCTGGGCTAAGTGCGCCAATGGACATTGCCGCTGAGTCAAAGCGTTTGAACAGTTCAGTGCGTGGTTCTATTTGCTCAAGTGGCAGCGGTGAGTCTGATTTTTTCAGCGACATTAAGTCACGCAGCATGGCAACAGGGCGTTGGTTTACCTGCTTAGCAAAGCTCTGATAGTCGTTACTTTCGCCAGATTTAACGGCCTGTTGCAGCGTGCCGACAACATCCGGGTTGTAAGCATGATACTCACCTCCATGGACGTACTTTAACAAGCCGCCATGATCAATCGATTTGCGTTTCGCCCATGCTTTACGAGATAAGTTTGTAAGATCTTGCTGGAAGTCGTCAAAATTCGCGCCTTCAATTCGAGTTGTGACGCCTTTAAAACACAGATCGACCACATTTTGGCTCAAGCCAACTGCTTCAAACAGTTGTGAGCAGCGGTAAGAGGCGATGGTTGAGATCCCCATTTTCGACATGATCTTGTACAGGCCTTTGTTGATGCCGTATTGGTAGTTTTGCATCACATCGCGGTAGTCTTTCTCTAGTGCTTTATCATCAATCAGTTTACCTAACGCTTCATAAGCAAGGTATGGGTAAACCGCAGTGGCACCAAAACCAAGTAAGACGGCAAATTGGTGTGGATCACGGGCTGTTGCGGTTTCGACAACAATGTTGGCATCGCAACGTAAGTTCGCGTCAATCAGACGAGTTTGAACGGCGCCGACTGCCATTGCTGCAGGAATTGGCAGCTTGCCTTTGACTAAAGCGCGATCTGAAAGCACGACTAGAACCGTGCCTTCACGCACCACTTGTTCTGCTTGCTCACACAGATCATCAATGGCTTGTTTGAGATCTTTCTGTTGTGGATCGTAGTTGATATCGAGAATGGTATTACGGTAATGATCGTCACTCAGCTCTAGTAGTTGCTGCATGTCTGAATAGAGCAGTACTGGAGAATCAAAGGTTACACGATGCGCGTGGCCATCGGTTTCACAGAAGACGTTCATCTCCTGGCCGATGCTGGTCGCCAGCGACATGACGTGTTTCTCACGCAGTGGATCGATTGGTGGGTTGGTGACCTGCGCGAACTTCTGACGGAAGTAATCAGTCACCAAGCGCTCTTTCGAAGAAAGAACCGCCATCGGGGTGTCATCACCCATCGAACCGACGGCTTCTTGCCCCATATCACCGAGGACACGCAATACTTGATCGACTTCTTCATTGCTCATAGCAAACTGCTTTTGATAAGTCTTAAGCAAGTCTTCATCAAAGCTGCGCTCACCTACTTGATCTTCAGGCAGCTGAGAGAACGGTGTTAGTTTGCGAACGTTGTTCTCCATCCATTCGCGATAAGGGTGACGACATTTCAGGTCATTATCGATCTCGCTAGATTGCCAAAGCTTACCTTTACGAGTGTCGATGACGAGCAATTCCCCCGGACCTACACGACCTTTTTTGGCAACTTCATCTGGGGCGTAATTCCAAATCCCTACCTCAGACGCCAGAGTGATCAACTTGTCTTTGGTAATTACATAACGCGCAGGACGTAGACCGTTTCGGTCTAGGTTACAAGCAGCATAACGACCATCGGACAGTACGATACCTGCTGGGCCATCCCATGGTTCCATGTGTTTGGAGTTGAAATCGTAAAACGCACGCAAATCCGGATCCATGTCAGGGTGGTTTTGCCATGCTGGCGGCACAAGCATACGCATGGCACGGAAGATATCCATGCCGCCAGCTAAAAAGAGATCTAGCATATTATCTAGGCTAGACGAGTCTGAGCCTGTCTCGTTCACAAACGGTGCTGCAGTTTGTAGGTCAGGCAGCAGTGGTGACGAGAACTTGTAAGCACGAGCGCGTGCCCATTGTCGGTTACCTTCGATGGTATTGATCTCACCATTATGAGCAAGGTAGCGGAACGGTTGAGCTAATGGCCAACGCGGTTGAGTGTTGGTAGAAAAACGCTGGTGGAACAGACAGATAGCAGATTCCATACGTAGATCGGCAAGATCAAGATAAAAGCGCGGTAAGTCCGCAGGCATGCATAGGCCTTTGTACACCAAAACTTGAGTCGACAAGCTACAGATGTAGAAATCCGGATCTTCGGTGATTTGTTTCTCGATGCGACGGCGTGCGATGTAGAGACGACGTTCAATGTCACGCTCGCGCCAACCTGCCGGTGCAGAGATAAAGACTTGCTGAATATTTGGAAGCGAGTTGGCCGCAATTGGACCGAGTACTTCTGAATTAGTTGGTACTTCACGCCAACCAGCCACAGTTAGCGTCTCTTGCGCCAGTTCTTTGTTGACGATGTCTTTAGCGAGTTGAGCTTTGACTGGATCTTGGTTGAAGAAAATCATCCCTACGGCGTATTGCTTGCCAAGGTTGAAACCATTTTCTTCGGCAATAAGACGTAAATAGGAATCGGGCTTTTGTAATAGAAGACCACAACCATCACCAGTTTTACCATCGGCGGCGATACCACCACGGTGAGTCATGCGGTCAAGTGCAGAAATTGCTGTACGTACCAGCTTGTGGCTTTGTTCGCCTTCCATATGCGCGATCAAGCCAAATCCACAGTTGTCTTTCTCAAGACTTGGATCATAAAGAGCCATTGCAATTCTCCCTTTGCTTATCCGTCATCCCGACAGATATATCAACACTGCTTACGTTGATATCGATGACTAACTATGCGTCATCTTTATAGCTTTATGTATAATTATTCAGTAAAAGTTGTGAAATATTTAACATTTTTTGAGTGTTTTATTTTCATCAACTTCACAAGCTATAGCTTATTGTAAAAAAGGTCAAGTTATTAGTGGATCATCACGTGAATATGCGATTTACCATTTAATAAGCTAAAATAGTTTAATAATTTCAAATAGATAGAAAATTGATTGTTACAAAAAAGTAACATTTGATTCTGTGGGAGATAAAAAAGACCAGCATAAAATGCTGGTCAAAATAGAAAGATTGGAAGGAATTGTTTTCTTTCTTCACCGATAGCCATCGATATTGCTGATGGCTATTAGGCAATTGAAAGAGAGAAGCATGACTGCTTCGTTAAGCAGAAAGCATCAGTGAATCTGCTTTTGCTTCTAGGTTTGTGCCACCCATTAAGTAATCATCGATAGCACGGGCACATTCACGGCCTTCGTTGATACAACGAACCACCAAAGATTGGCCTGTTCGCATATCACCAGCAGCAAATACACCTTCTTGGTTTGTAGCAAAACCTTGAGTTGCTACGTTACCACGATCATCTAGCGCGATATCCAGTTGAGCAAGTACGCCTGTTGGTTCAGGGTGTAGGAATCCCATCGCTAGAAATGCCATATCACATGGAATCACACGCTCGCTGCCTTCTACTTCTTTGAAGCTTGGGCGCTCGCCTGGTTTTGCATCTTGCCAAACGATATCAGCAAGACGAAGGCCTGTGACTTCACCTTTGTCATTTCCGATGAACTCTTTGGTCAGGATGTTCCAGTGACGATCGACACCTTCTTCATGAGAGGTCGAAGTACGTAGGATCATTGGGTATTGAGGCCAAGGCATATTGGCTGGGCGCTTCTCTGGTGGAATCGGCATGATTTCCACTTGAGTTACGCTTGCTGCGCCGTGACGGTTTGACGTACCTACACAGTCTGAACCGGTATCACCACCACCGATGACAACCACATGTTTACCTTTTGCGTGAATCTCTTCCGTTTTCAGGTCCATGTTATTTGCACGGCGGTTGTTTTGACCTAGGAATTCCATTGCGAAGTGAACGCCTTTGAGCTCACGACCCGGAACTGGCAAATCACGTGGAACTGTTGAGCCTCCCGTCAGTAGAACCACATCGAATTCTTGACGCAGTTGCTGAGCATTTACATCAACACCGACGTGTTGGTTTACTTTAAACTCAATGCCAGCTTCTGCCATTAGATTGATCTTGCGATCAATGACTTCCATGCTCAGTTTAAAGTCTGGGATACCAAAACGTAGCAGACCGCCCACTTTCTCGTCTCGCTCGAATACTGTCACGGTATGGCCTGCGCTGTTTAGCTGCTCAGCAGCCGCAAGACCAGCAGGTCCAGAACCGATGATCGCCACCGTTTTACCAGTGCGAGAACGTGGTGTTTTTGGTTTGGCGTACCCTTCACGATACGCCGTTTCTACGATAGTTTTTTCGATATTACAGATAGTGATTGGGTCTTGGTTGATACCAAGAACACAAGCACTTTCACATGGAGCAGGGCAAACACGACCAGTGAACTCTGGGAAGTTATTGGTTGAGCTTAGAATGTTCCAAGCTTCTTCCCAGCTATCACGATAAACCGCATCGTTAAACTCTGGGATGATGTTACCGATAGGGCAGCCGTTATGACAAAACGGCACACCACAATCCATACAACGAGAAGCCTGAGTATTGATCTTGTCACCAAACTCCTCGTTCAGAACGAACTCTTTGTTGTTCTTGATGCGTTCAGCTGGGTCGATCTTCTGTGGTAGTTCACGACCATGCTCTAAAAATCCAGTAGGCTTACCCATTATACGGCCTCCACTTGAGTTTCGTTTCCTTGAGACTGTGCTTCAGCTTTACGCTTTTGAAGAACCGCTTTGTAGTCACGCGGCATTACCTTAACCATAGAGGCTAGGCTTGCTTCAAAGTTGTCTAGGAAAGACTGAGCGACTTCACTTCCTGTGAATTGAACATGCTTAGTTAGCATGTCGAGTAATAGATCTCTGTCTTCTTGCTCGATTGGATCTAGGTCTACTAACTCTGGGTTCAGTTTTGACTCAAAGTCACCTGATTTATCCCATACGTAAGCCACGCCACCACTCATACCTGCGGCAAAGTTACGACCTGTTGACCCAAGGATGATGGCTGCACCGCCAGTCATGTATTCACAACCGTGGTCACCGACGCCTTCTACTACTACTTTCGCGCCTGAGTTACGAACACAGAAACGTTCACCAGCCATACCACGAATGAAAGACTCACCCGAAGTTGCACCGTAGAAGCACACGTTACCAACCACGATGTTGTCTTCCGCGACAATGCTTGATTTCGCATCTGGATAAAGTACTAAAGTACCGCCGGATAAGCCTTTACCCCAGTAGTCGTTCGCGTCGCCTTCCACTTCGAACTTCACGCCCTTAGCTAGGAATGCGCCGAATGACTGACCTGCAGAACCTTTGAACTTCACGTTCATTGGCTGAGGTAGACCTGCATCTTTGTACACTTTCGAGATTTCGTTCGACAACATGGTACCTGCAGAGCGGTCCGTGTTGACGATAGGGAACTCGGCATTCACCGCTTCGCCTTTCTCTAGTGCAGGAATCGCTGCTTGAATCAGCTTACGGTCTAGCACTTCTTCTAGGTTGTGGTTCTGTTGAGCTTGGTTGAATACACCATCAGCTTCACGTGGTTGCTCAACGTGGAGAACAGGAGACAGATCTAGGTTCTTGTATTTCCAGTGAGAAATGTCTTGGCGGATCTTCAGTTTCTGACCTTGACCGACCATTTCATCGATAGTGCGGAAGCCAAGTTCAGCCATGATTTCACGTAGACCTTGTGCCATGTATTGGAAGAAGGTTACGACGTCTTCTACGCGGCCATCAAAGCGCTCGCGAAGCGTCTTGTTCTGAGTCGCGATACCAACAGGACAAGTGTTCTTGTGACACTTACGCATCATGATACAACCTTCAACCACTAATGCTGCGGTTGCTACGCCCCATTCTTCTGCACCAAGTAGTGTTGCCACTGCAAGGTCGCGAGGTGTCTTCATCTGACCATCCGCTTGAACCACGATACGGTTACGTAGACCGTTCTTCAGTAGCGTTTGGTGCGTTTCTGCCAAGCCAAGTTCCCAAGGAAGACCTGTATGGCGGATTGAAGACATTGGTGATGCACCTGTACCGCCGTCGAAACCTGCGATTAGTACAACGTCCGCTTTCGCTTTCGCTACACCAGAAGCGATCGTACCTACGCCTGCTTCTGATACCAGCTTCACGTTTACACGGCCTGCGCGGTTCGCGTTCTTCAAGTCGTAGATAAGCTGAGCCAAATCTTCGATTGAGTAGATATCGTGGTGTGGTGGTGGAGAGATAAGGCCAACGCCCGGAGTCGAGTGACGCGTTGCACCGATCCAGTCATCTACTTTATCGCCTGGTAGCTGACCACCTTCACCTGGCTTCGCACCTTGAGCCATTTTGATTTGCAGCTCTTCAGCGTTAGTTAGGTAGTAAGAGGTTACGCCGAAACGACCTGAAGCCACCTGCTTGATTGCAGAGCGTTCCCAATCGCCGTTCTCTTTGCGCTCGAAACGCATTGGGTCTTCACCACCTTCACCAGAGTTCGATTTCGCGCCAAGACGGTTCATCGCAACAGCTAGTGTGGAGTGTGCTTCGTAAGAAATAGAACCGAATGACATAGCGCCCGTCGCGAAGCGTTTCACGATGCTTTCAATTGGTTCGACTTCGTCGATAGAGATAGAACCGGCTGGGTTCTTAATGAACTCAAGTTGGCTACGCAGGGTTACCGCGTTGTCACCTTGCTTATCTACAGCAGTCGCGTATAGCTTGAACTGATCGTAGTTCTTGTTGCGCGTAGACTCTTGCAGTAGAGAAATGGTTTCTGGGTTGAATAGGTGCTTCTCACCACGCTGTTTCCATTGGTAAACACCACCAACATCCAGCATTTGAATTGGGATTTCGCGTTGTGGGTAACCGATGCGGTGACGGATAAGTACTTCTTTGGCGATATCATCAAGGGTTAGACCTTGGATACGAGAAACCGTCCCTGTGAAGTATTTGTCGACCACGGATTTGTGGATACCCAATGCTTCGAAGATTTGCGCACCATGGTACGACTGTAGCGTAGAGATGCCCATCTTCGAGAAGATCTTCAGAAGACCGCCATTGATCGCTTTACGGTAGTTGTTGAACAGATCGCGAGGGTTCGCTTCTGGATCCAACTTCTTCGTACGTTGAAGTTCAATGATGGTTTCAATCACTAGGTAAGGGTTAACCGCATTCGCACCGTAACCAAGTAGCGTTGCAAAGTGGTGCGTTTCACGCGCGTCACCAGTTTCAACCACGATGTCACACTTCGCACGCAGACCTTTACGGATCAAATGGTGGTGTACTGCACCAACCGCCAGCATTGCTGGGATCGCCGCGTGGTTTGAGTTCACTGCACGGTCAGTTAGTAGGATGATTGAGTAACCATCGATAACCGCGTCTTCTGCGTATTGGCAGATACGTTTTAGTGCTCGCTCAAGCTTGCCTTGATCTTCATTGGCTTGGAACACGATATCCAGCGTCTTCGCTTGCAGGTGCTCGTTATCGATCGCACGCAGTTTTTCAAGCTCTGAGTTCGCCAGAACAGGTGATTCTAATTCGACTTTCTGACAGTGAAGTGGTGTTTCAGTCAGAAGGTTTTGGTCTTTACCCAAGTAAGTGTTCAGCGACATAACCATACGCTCACGGATCGGGTCGATCGGTGGGTTAGTTACCTGTGCAAACAGCTGCTTGAAGTAGTTTGAAAGATGTTGAGATTGATGAGATAGAACCGCAAGAGGCCAGTCGGCACCCATTGCTGATAATGGCTCTTTTGCGTCATTCGCCATTGGAACGATGATTTCGTTCACTTCTTCAGTGCTCACACCGAAAGCTTGCTGACGATGCAGCAAACGCTCAGGAGAAGGTTGGCTGAACTGGTTGCTCGCATCTGGCAGCTTCTTCAAGCTCAGTAGGTTTTCTTCTACCCACTTCTCGTAAGGCTGCGCCGTTGCGATGGTGTCTTTCACTTCTTCATCAGAGATGATGCGACCTTGCTCTAGGTCTGCAACAAAGATACGACCTGGTTGTAGACGACCACGGAACTCAACGTTCTCTGGTTCAATATCCACAACACCAGATTCAGATGCCATCACTAGGAAGTTATCTTTGGTCACTGTGTAGCGAGAAGGGCGCAAACCGTTACGGTCTAGTGTCGCACCAACTTGAACACCATCAGTAAAACATACTGAAGCAGGACCATCCCATGGTTCCATGATGTTCGCGTGGTACTGATAGAACGCGCGACGTTTAGGATCCATGTTTTTGTTTTCTTGCCATGCTTCCGGGATCATCATCATCAATGCGTGTGGCAGGCTGCGACCAGAAAGAACTAGGAGCTCAAGTGCCATATCGAAGTTAGATGAATCCGAGCTGCCTTCCTGACAGATTGGAAGAAGCATGTCGATTTCAGCCTGAGTAAACAGGTCTGATTCTAGGATTGCTTCACGGGCTTTCATCCAGTTCAAGTTACCGCGAACTGTATTGATTTCACCGTTGTGGGCAATGTAACGGAAAGGCTGTGCAAGACGCCATTTCGGGAAGGTATTGGTAGAGAAACGAGAGTGTACCAGTGCCAGTGCAGTCACCATGGTCGGGTTTTGCAGATCGAGGAAGTACTGAGGTACTTGCTCAGTCGTTAACTGACCTTTGTACACTAATGTCTTGTAAGACATGGAGTTAATGTAGAAGTCGTCACCAATGTTCGAAACGCTTTCTAGGCAAACGCGTACGGTGTAATTACGAAGTACGTACAGTTTGCGTTCTAGCTCTTCAGGCGTGATGCCAGGGCCGCCGGAGATAAACACGTGCTCAAATTGAGGCTCTGTGCTTAGAGGGTCGGCACCAATCATGGAGTTGTCGGTTGGTAATACGCGGTAGCCGATAACTTCAAGGTCTAGACGCTGTGCGTTGCGTTCTAGAATGTCACGGCATTGTTCGCGTTTGTATTCGTCTTTCGGGAAAAGAACGACACCAACACCATACTTTTCAAACGAAGGCAGTTTAATGCCTAGCTTAACGGCTTCTTCTAATAGGAATTCATGAGGTTTTTGTAGCAAGATACCCGCACCGTCACCGCTGCATGGGTCACAACCTTGACCACCACGGTGTTCCATGCGAGCTAGCATATCCAATGCTTGAGTCACTACTTCATGAGATTTACGGTTTTTAAGGTGAGCAACAAAACCGATACCACAAGCGTCATGCTCCAGTTCCGGAGTGTACAGACCCTGTGGATTTTGCTCTCTATCTACCATAGATACATCCTTCCAGTTCAATGTCGACGCAAAAGTACCGGGCAGCAAATACTACCTAGACTACTGATTACGTCTTGTCCTTTATATTTATTATCGCCACCGATCTAGGTTGACCGGTCTTGATTCCTTTCCGTATCTCGCAGGAAAAGTTTTGCGAGAAAAACAATCCTTGGTGGTATCCCTTTATTTATTATCACTATCTAGTGATTTATATAGGTAGGAGTGGAATAACACCGACAAATCCCGCAGTGTGCTTTGTAATAAAAGTCACAAAAATAACGGGGTTGTGTAAGTATCCTACAATTTTGTCACTTCAGAATGCAATGAAAAACTCGGCGTTGTGACCCAATTTTTTCGTTTAATTATGCATTTTTAGTTTAACATTTACGCAACATGAACGATTTTTGCCTTTAATTATGCAAGTTTATTGATTTTGACCCGCATGATGGGTGTTTGAATTGATTAATATTGTGTGTTTTTTCTTGCAGGGATGTAATTTATTTACACAGATCGTAGTGAGATTGATTACGATTTATTGTTGGTGAGAATTTATGCAGTTACATGAGTTGGTCAATACAATCGGCCAAGATCTTCAGCGTCGATACGGTGAAAAGGTTCATAAGTTAACATTGCACGGTGGATTTAGTTGCCCTAACCGCGATGGCACGATTGGGCGGGGAGGATGTACATTTTGCAATGTGGCTTCGTTTGCAGATGAGGAAGTCCAGATAAAAAGCATTCACGAACAGTTAAAAGATCGCGCAGGTGAAATTCACAGAGCGAAGAAGTATCTCGCTTATTTTCAGGCCTACACCAGTACCTATGCAGAAGTACAAGTTCTCAAAAACATGTATGAGGAAGCACTAAAGGCTGCAGACATGGTTGGTCTTTGTGTGGGGACGCGTCCTGATTGCGTCCCTGATGCGGTATTGGATTTACTGTCGGGCTATGTACAGCAAGGCTATGAAATTTGGCTAGAACTAGGTCTTCAAACCGCCAACAATGACACCCTAAAACGTATCAATCGTGGTCATGACTTTGAGTGTTATGCCGAAATCACTAAGCGTGCGCGAACACTTGGAATCAAGGTTTGTACTCACTTAATTGTGGGTTTACCCAAAGAAACCCGCGCCGAAAATATTGAAACGCTGCAAAAAGTGTTGGCCGTGGGAACGGATGGCATCAAGTTACATGGCTTGCATATTGTCGAAGGTAGCACCATGGCGAAAGCTTGGCGTGCTGGAAAGCTAGAAGCCCCTGAATTAGAAGAATATGTTGCGATCGCCAGTGAAATGATTCGTATGACACCACCAGATGTGATTTATCATCGCGTTTCATCAGCAGTCAGGAGGCCCACGTTATTATCGCCTCTGTGGTGTGAAAACCGTTGGCTAGCGATGACGGAAATTGGTCGAGATCTCAGTGCTCATGGTGCTCAAGGGAGTCTTACGGGGAATACCTTTATCTATACTAAACCGGAATTAATAGCAGATCGCTCAATAAATAACTGATATATTTTAACCAGTGTTCTTTGAAGGTTTAAACGATGGATCAGTTACTCAATTGGCTTTGGGGTGGTCAAGGCGGTTATGGCTATGTCGTCTTGTTATTAATCGCAGGCGTGTGCGCGTTAGCACTGATCTATTTGCACTTTCAGACGTCACTTAAGCAACTAGTAACGGATTCTCCCTATCCAGTCATAGTGGTGGACACTAGCCATGCTCAGCTCTTGCTATCTAACCAGGCTGCGATGCAGTTATTAGGCATTCGCTCTTTGGGAACGGGGTATTTGTATCCTGCTTTATTCGATATTCATGAGCTTGAGCAGTTTCTCGATCGCTTCTCTAGTCGTCATTTTCGTCAGCAGGCTTTTGACTGGCGACTATCTGATAGTGAATCTATTAAAGTGGAGCTGTCAGGCAGAAAGAGTTTATTGCGCAATCATCGAGTTTGGATTCTTTATGCTCAGCCATATCAAGCCACTCACCAAGAGCAGCAACAAGAACTTGCCCAATTAATCATCGCACGTTCGGCATTAGACTCACTTTCAGAGCTAATTTGTACCCAAGACCGCCAAGGCAATCTGTTAACGACCAATCGAGCATTTGATCAATTCTGGCAAGGGCGAAGGGAAGAAGCTTGCGCATCCAAGGCCTTGGGTGAGATGACCAGAAAAAGCGAACGTAAATGGACAACGGATCCACAAGGTCGAAGTTGCTTATTGGAAGTCAATCAAAACTCTCTTGTTTCGCCGAGTGGTGAGCTTATCGGTACGCTGTCTATTAGTCATGACGTGACTGAATGGCACAAGATGCAACAGAATCTGCGAGATGAAATGGAGCGTCGCAAAGATACAGAGGTGGCGCTAGCGCAAAGAGATACTATCTTACAAACGATTCTGGATGCCAGTCCGGACTCTATTGGTATTTTCAATGAGAACATGGTCTATCAAGCGTGTAATCAGCCTTTTGTTAAGGCGTTAGGCATTTCAAAAATTTCTGATTTGATAGGTAAGCGCCTCCAAGACATGATTCCTAAAGAGATGTACGCGCGCTTAGCAGACAGTGACTTAGAAGCATTACGCCAGTTAGAGCCAGTTCGATACATAGATAAAGTCGTGAGTAGTGATGGTAAAAGTACGTGGTTTGATGTGGTGAAATCGCCTTTTAAAGATAAAGCATCAGGAACGAATGGTGTGCTGATCATGGCGCGTGATATTTCTGAGCGTTATCTTGCAGAACAAAAGTTGGAAAAAGCCAACCTAGAGTTAGAAAAATTGAGCTTTATGGATAGCTTAACTCAAGTATCGAACCGACGCCGTTTCGACGAACAGCTGCAGGTATTGTGGTACCACCACGCTCGAGAAAAGCTGCCGCTCACCATCATGTTATGTGACATCGACTTTTTCAAAGATTACAACGACTGTTACGGTCACCAACAAGGTGATGAAGCGTTAGTCAGTGTCGCTACCGTGTTTACACAAGTCATCAATCGTTCTTCGGATTGTGTTGCGCGTTATGGTGGCGAGGAGTTTGGTTTTATATTGCCGAATACCACCACGGAAGGTGCGCGCAACGTAGCGCAGCGTATTCATGAGAAAATTCTACAGCTTGATATGGAACACGACAGTTCAGAAGCATCTGAACGCCTTACCGTCAGTATCGGTCTGGTCTCTTACATTCCTCAGCATGGTGATGAACCCGAAATGGGCATCGCTATGGCTGACAGTGCGTTATACCAAGCTAAAGCTGATGGACGTAATCGCACCTGTATTCACCCCAGTTCTTGCTAACGCTTTGTGACCGCTTGCTCTAAGTTGATAGCTGATTGTTTAAATCACCGTATTAAACACGTTAAACTTACAGAAGCCTGTGCGCTCGTTGGTTTATCTTTCTATCTCGTGTCACAAGCGCAGATCGCACCGTGTGTTTTTCACTAATCAAACAGACCTAAATTGCGTTAGGTCGAGTGCATTTACCTGTTTTTCATCATCGAATGGCGCTATCTAGCCACCACCATGGAGTAGTTAATGAAACCCATGAAAAATCTCGCCCAGTATTATGTCGACTTGCTAGTCAAACTGGGGATTGTTCGCTTCTCTATTTTGCTAGCCCTTGCGCTGGTGGCATTAGCTGTTGTGGTGCAGGTAGGGATTACTTTAGCTCTCAAAGGGCGAGTAGATGATATCGACATTGTCCGTTCGGTGTTTTTTGGTCTATTGATCACCCCTTGGGCGGTTTACTTCCTCTCTGTGGTTGTCGATCAACTAGAAGAGTCTCGCCAGCGTTTAACTAAGCTGGTGTCCAAACTGAAGGACATGCGTTCGCGAGATCAAGAGTTGAATTACCAACTTCAACAAAACATTGAAAAGCTTAACCAAGAAATTGAAGAGCGTATTAAAGCGGAAGAAGCACGTGAAGAGGCGATGCAAGACCTCGAAAACGAGGTGTTCCAACGCGAACGTACTCAATTAGAGTTGGCAGAACGTACCGCATTACTGCGTTCATTTATTGATGCCTCACCAGACTTAATTTACTACCGCAATGCGGATGGTGTTTTCTCTGGCTGTAACCGCGCGATGGAAGAGCTAACGGGCAAGAAAGAGCACCAGTTAGTCGGATTAAGCCCTTGGGATGTGTATAGCAAAGAAATCGCCGAGCATATCGTTGATACTGACCAAAAGGTTTTTGCCGATAATCAAGCGATTACTTACGAGCAATGGCTCGAATACCCAGATGGTCGCAAGCATTACTTTGAGCTGCGTAAAGTGCCATTTTACAGCAAAGATGGCCGTCACCTTGGTCTCGTTGGGTTCGGTCGTGATATCACTGAACGTAAGCGCCATGAAGAGTCGTTAGAGAAAGCAAGCCGCGACAAAACTACCTTCATCTCAACCATCAGTCATGAGCTGCGAACGCCGCTGAATGGCATTGTAGGCTTAAGTCGTATGCTTCTAGATAGTCCGTTGACAGAAGAGCAGCGTAAACACATGCAGACCATCAATGTGAGTGCGATTACTCTAGGTAACATCTTCAACGATATTATCGATATGGATAAATTTGATCGCCGTAAGTTAGAACTATTACCTGCGCCACTTAACTTCGAAGACTTCGTCGCAGAGATTGAGAGTATCTCTGCTCTGATGGCGGAACAAAAAGGGTTACGCTTTGACTTAGAACGTTTAAGCGACTTGCCAAAAGCAATTGAAGTGGATGCAACCCGTCTACGTCAGGTGATTTGGAACTTGGTCAGCAACGCAATGAAGTTCACCAAGGAAGGTGGCGTTGTGATGACAGTGAGCGCGGATGTCGAAGACGATTTTGCGACCATTATTATGGAAGTGGAAGACACAGGTATTGGTATCCCAGACGAAGAGCTAGATAAGATCTTTGCGATGTACTACCAAGTGAAATCAGGCAAGGACAACCTGCACGCGGTCGGTACAGGTATTGGTTTGGCGGTATCTAAGCAACTGATCAATATGATGGATGGTGACATTACGGTTACCAGTGAGGAAGGCTTTGGTAGCACTTTTACTGTATCGATCCACGTTCCGATTGTTGAACTAGCTGAGCCAGTCATTGATGCGAAACGCGACAATGTGCGCCTCAACATATTTATGGTCGAAGACATCGAGCTTAACGTAACTGTGGCTAAATCGTTACTAGAGAGCCTAGGGCACTCTGTCACCGTGGCAATGACGGGCCAAGAAGCGTTAGTGAACTTTGTGCCAGAAAAATACGACTTAGCGTTGTTGGATATCCAACTGCCTGATATGACGGGCTTTGATGTCGCCAATTATTACCGCAAGCATTATAACAATCTTCCTCCATTGGTCGCCTTAACTGCTAATGTAATGAAAGATCGTCGTGAATACTTAGATAACGGCATGGATGATGCGATCAGTAAGCCGCTGGCAGTGAATGCTATTCAGTCAGTGATTGATAAATTCTTCGCTCACCAGTTAGAACAACCTAAGGAAGTGGTGAGCGGTCCCGAAACAGTGGAAGAGCCAGTGCCTTCTCCTGTGATTGAGACACATTTGCTCGATATGGATATGTTAGAGTCTTACGTCGACATTGTTGGTGCAAAACCTGTCTACGACAGCATAAAAATGTTTGAAGATATGATGCCAGACTATATCGATGTCTTAGATTCGAACATGACAGCGAAAGATCAAGATGGGATTGTTTCTGAAGCGCATAAAATCAAAGGTGCTGCAGGTTCAATTGGCCTGAAACGTATCCAAAGTGTGGCGCAAAAAGCGCAATCGCCTGATATGCCTGCATGGTGGGAAAACATTTCAGACTGGGTTGAAGAGATCAAAAATGAATACCAAAACGATATTCAAGTCCTCAAAAGTTGGTTGGAACAAAGGAAATAACATGAAAAGAATCGCACCATTGGCGTTAGTCATGGCATTGATGGCAGGCTGTAGTTCCGTTCCAAATGTGAATTGGCAACAAAACAGTCAGATTACGATTAATGAGGTTAATGTTGAGCTCAAAAGTAATTTATGGGTGAACCTCATGCCGAATATTGGGGACGTGCAAGAGCAAAGTATTCAAGGTGCACTTTTCCTCGAAGGAGATCAGTTACTTCCTGCAAATCTAACGGCAGAAGCTCTTATTATTAAACAGGGGCAAAAAGAGTGGTTGGTGGACAGTGCGTCTTTAGATACTCGAACGCACAGTGAAAGCCGATGGGAGGTGGCGTTCTCGTCTCACATTGATTTGAACACAGAAAAATCGGTTGATATCGCAGTGCTTCTAGACGATGCGGGTAAACAGCGTTGGTTAGTCGAAAAGTACGTGAAGATTAACAAGGTTTATTAACCGCAATGATGTTGCATTAGTCGTTAGACCTAAAACAAAAAGGGCTTGCTCAATGAGCAAGCCCTTCGCATATTAGCGGTTAAATCTAGTCTTCTAGATCGCCACAGAAGCGGTAACCTTCGCCGTGGATAGTGGCGATGATTTCTGGAGTACCTGAAACAGACTCAAAGTGCTTACGGATACGACGAATCGTTACGTCTACAGTACGGTCGTGTGGCTTAAGTTCACGACCAGTCATCTTCTTAAGAAGATCTGCACGAGTTTGAATCTTACCCGGGTTCTCACAGAAGTGCAGTAGTGCGCGGAATTCAGAGCGAGGTAGCTTGTAGCTATCACCAGCAGGGCTTACTAGAGAGCGGCTGTTGATGTCTAGTACCCAACCGTTGAATTCATACTTTTCTACCGAGCGCTTCTCTTCTTGCACCGCGTTAGAGCTCATTGAGCGACTAAGTAGGTTACGTGCACGAATAGTTAGTTCACGTGGGTTGAATGGTTTAGTGATGTAGTCATCTGCACCAATCTCAAGACCTAGGATCTTGTCTACTTCATTGTCACGGCCTGTCAGGAACATTAAAGCAATGTTCGCTTGCTCGCGTAATTCACGCGCTAGTAGAAGGCCATTCTTGCCTGGAAGATTAATGTCCATAATAACCAAGTTGACTGAGTTATCAGACAACACTTGGTGCATCTCTTCACCGTCACTGGCTTCAAAAACAGCGTATCCCTCTGCTTCAAAAATACTCTTAAGAGTGTTACGAGTTACTTGCTCATCTTCAACGATAAGAATCTGCGGGGTTTGCATTGGCGGTACCTAAATTTGTGACAAAATTGTGCTAATAGAATAAATTCTAGGCAAAAATATAACATACAGGTAATGTGATTTTGATAATAAATCAAGTTGATCAAAAAAACACTTCTTTCAGTTATCCGCCCTCCATGGAATTTTGCCAACTCACCAGTATCCAATGGCGACGTTTATTCTAAAGGGCTTGTTTACCTTTCATTTCCTGCTTTCAGTGGGGCCTGAAACGTAAACACCCTAAGATATTGAGCGGATTTTATATTGTTAACAGCATGCTAACAATGCTCAAATGTTAATTCCATTCAGTTTGTTGATTTATATCAATTGATGAAATGTAACTGTTATTAATCGTTTAAGACTTATGATAGAAAAAAGTAATAAGAACATAGACGCATCGTTATGGAATGCTTATTCAGAATCTTTTTTCAGATTCGAAGCCGAGTGGCGTGTTTCAAACTATGCTGTGATAACCGCTTGGAACCCATACAGTAACTTGAGGTCCAAAGAAGAGAACAGCATAAACAATCACGCGTTAGAAAAACAACTACAGCACGTTAATTACGCGCCTGTCACGGTAGGTGATAGCGCTTTTACATGGTATGAGGAAAGCTTTGCCGTCGAGTTGTCGCCAGAGGTAGCCGTTGAATTGGCGAGTGACTTTCAACAAAACGCGATTTATTACGTCATTAATGACCAACTTTATCTTATTGCGTGCTCGCAGCCGAAAGTTTTTCATACGTTAGGCTCCATTAAACCTCGGCTCGTATAGAAGGTATAGAAAAGGATACTGCTCACTGAAGCACCGCTTGGGTGAGAAAATTCACGGAGGAAATATGAGAGACATTACACCCGATATTTGTGACCAATTTGAAGACCAAGTGAGCTTGCTTACTTTACCATTGCAGAACTTTGGTCAACGTAGCGCTTTTTACGGTGAAATCGTTACGGTGCGCTGCTATCACGATAACTCGAAAGTGCGTGAAGTACTGGGCGAAGATGGAACGGGTAAAGTATTGATTGTTGACGGACATGGATCGTGTCAGAGAGCATTACTCGGCGATCAATTAGCGATACTCGGAATAGAAAATGGGTGGGAAGGTATCATTGTCTATGGTGCAATACGCGACGTAGCACAAATATCTCAAATGGACATTGGCGTACAAGCTCTTGGAACTAACCCGTTTAAAACAGAGAAACGCGGGATAGGAGAGGTAAACGTAACCTTAACGATGCAAAACCAAATCGTTCAACCTAAGCACTACGTTTACGCGGACTGGAACGGTGTGTTGATTTCTAAGCAAAAGCTGGACTTCTAAAAACGAAAGCCTAAACCAACCTCAAAGCCTTGTTGCCAATCTTGGTAATCAAGAGTCGCGTGAAGATCCAGTTTATCGGTAATTTTTACGCGACTTGATACTTCAGCCGCGAGGCTACTGTCGTCTTGGCGAATACCTTCCGCTGTTTCGTTCTTGTAAGAGCGAACTGTACTTTTCAGCGTGACACGATCATTAAAGTGATAGCTGATCCCACTCAAAAAACCACTTTGATTTTTGGTAGGAGAGTTATTGACTCGCGCACCGACATAAACGTCTACCGAATCAAAAAGTTCGTAAGCGTAACCCGTATCGATATTCCAAACATCAAAACTGTCAGACTGATAACTGTCGCTGGAAATGAATAGTTTATGAGGAGAAGGGGATGTTTTACCTGGAAGCGGCGGAAGCTCGTTTGCTAGACAAACACCAGGCACAAAAAACAGCAACAGAAAAAGCCCTCTTTTCATGTTCACCACTCCTTGTGTCAACTTTTTTATTAGTATGCGCCCAAAGCTTCTCACTATTAAAGCATAGAATATGAAAGCTAGCTCACCTATTTTCTAAATAATTCGATCCTATGAACATAAGTCACAGTTAAGTTGTTGTTATGTGTCACAACCCTCTCGAATTATTTGATCGTACGTTTTATGGCAAAGATCAGACTAGTTATTAGATAAAAAACCGAACTGGTGATGATGGTTAAGTCCTTTACAAAAACTAACTGTAGATTTTTAAATGATCAATAATGTGTAATTAACTATAAATATCAATGACATTGCTTAGCAGAATTCTCTGAAAGATGGAAAAACAAACAATTTATTGTTGACTATGTATCAGAAACTCGGTAAACGTAGAGTTAAGCAAACACAATTAACGTTGAATATTTATTTATGCCATCTAACAGCCTAGTAGTAATGACCACGACCATTATTATTACCGACACGACACATGTTGGGGCAGGCTGCTGAGCGAAAGAAATTCACAAAAAAGGCCTGTATCCAACAAGATACAGGCCTTTTTTTATGCTTTTTTATCCAGAATTTAGACAAATTTAAGAAGATATACCGGAGGAAGGGATGCGAGTATTGAAGTTTGGCGGATCATCACTAGCTGATGCAGATCGCTTTTTGAGAGCGGCAGACATTATTGCCAATAACGCTCAACAAGAAGAAGTGGCGGTTGTTCTTTCCGCTCCTGGTAAAACAACAAACAAATTGGTTGCGGTCATTGAAGGCGCATTGCGCAATGGTGAAGCAGAACTACAAATCAAAGAGTTGGAGGAGTCGTTTAAAACGCTCTTCACTCAAGTCCAAGCAGTACTACCCAATATCGATGGTTCAGCTTTCGATAACCAAGTGAAAACTTCTCTCTCTCAATTACGCCAATTCGTTCATGGCATCAATCTTCTTGGCATGTGCCCAAACAATGTTAATGCACGTATTATTAGCAAAGGCGAACGCGTTTCGATTCAATTGATGAAAGCGGTGTTAGAAGCCAAAGGCCAGCCTGCACATCTTATCGACCCAGTTGAATACCTATACGCAAAAGGTGATCACCTTGAAGCCATGGTTGATGTAGACGTTTCAACGCAAAACTTCCGCCAAAACCCTCTTCCTCAGGGCCATGTGAACATCATGCCAGGCTTTACCGCAGGTAACGAGAAAGGTGAGTTGGTAACACTTGGTCGCAATGGCTCTGATTATTCGGCGGCGGTTCTTGCGGCGTGTCTGCGCGCAGATTGCTGTGAGATCTGGACAGACGTAGATGGTGTGTACAACTGTGACCCTCGCTTAGTCGAAGATGCTCGCCTACTTAAATCTCTTAGCTATCAAGAAGCGATGGAGCTTTCTTACTTCGGTGCTTCCGTTCTGCACCCGAAAACCATCGCCCCAATCGCACAGTTCCACATCCCATGTCTGATCAAAAACAGCTTTAACCCACAAGGTGCAGGAACTTTGATTGGGCAAGACACTGGTGAAGACAATCTGGCGATCAAAGGTATCACGACGCTAAACGACCTAACTATGGTTAACGTCTCCGGCCCAGGTATGAAGGGTATGGTTGGCATGGCAAGCCGCGTATTTGGCGCAATGTCTTCCGCTGGTGTGTCTATTGTTCTTATTACTCAGTCTTCTTCTGAGTACAGCATTAGCTTCTGTATTGAGGCAGAAGATAAAGCAAAAGCGCAACAAGTACTGGCCGATGCGTTTGAGTTGGAACTGAAAGATAGCTTATTAGAGCCGGTCGAGTTTATTGATAATGTTTCAATCATAACGTTGGTTGGTGACGGCATGCGTACATCGCGCGGTGTTGCATCTCGCTTCTTCTCATCTCTTGCTGAAGTGAACGTAAACATTGTAGCCATCGCACAGGGCTCATCTGAGCGTGCTATCTCAGCCGTGATTCCTGAAGATAAAATCTCTGAAGCGATCAAAGCGTGTCACGAAAACCTATTCAACTCTAAGCACTTCTTAGACGTATTCGTGGTTGGTATTGGTGGCGTTGGTGGTGAGCTGGTGGATCAGATCGAGCGTCAACAGGCGAAGCTTGCGGAAAAAGGCATCGTTATTCGCGTGTGTGGCTTGGCAAACAGCAAAGGTCTTCTGCTTGATAGTGAAGGTCTGCCACTCGATCATTGGCGTGATCGTATGTCGGCAGCGACAGAAGAGTTCAGCCTAGCGCGTTTGATTTCTTTGGTTCAACGTAACCACATCATCAACCCAGTATTGGTTGACTGTACATCAAGTGAAGATATTGCGAATCAATACGCTGATTTCCTAGCTGCTGGTTTCCATGTCGTTACACCAAATAAAAAAGCAAATACAGCAAGCATGGCTTACTACCATCAGCTTCGCGATGTTGCGCGCAGCTCTCGTCGCAAGCTGATGTACGAAACAACTGTGGGGGCGGGTCTACCGGTCATCGAAAACCTGCAAAACCTAATCTCAGCGGGTGATGAGCTAGAGCGCTTCAGCGGTATTCTTTCTGGCTCTCTGTCATACATCTTCGGTAAGTTAGATGAAGGTATGAGCCTAAGTGAAGCAACTAATATCGCAAAAGAAAATGGTTTTACTGAACCGGATCCTCGTGATGACCTTTCTGGTATGGATGTCGCGCGTAAGCTTCTGATCCTAGCTCGTGAAGCAGGCATGTCTCTAGAACTAGAAGACGTTGTGGTTGATCAAGCACTGCCACCAGGTTTTGATGATTCTGGTAGCGTTGATGAATTTATGGCGCGTTTACCTGAAGCAGACGCCTACTTTAAAGAATTATCTGCAAAGGCAGCGGAAGAAGGCAAAGTACTGCGCTACGTTGGTGAGATTAATGAGGGCAAGTGCACAGTAAGCATCGCTGCGGTGGATGAAAACGATCCAATGTATAAAATCAAGGACGGTGAAAACGCACTGGCATTTTACAGCCGTTACTATCAGCCAATCCCACTAGTGTTACGTGGCTATGGTGCAGGCACCGAAGTAACGGCTGCGGGTGTATTTTCTGACGTGATGCGTACTTTAGGTTGGAAACTAGGGGTATAACAATAATGAGTTCAAGTGATATGGATGTAGTGGTTTATGCCCCAGCATCAATTGGTAATGTAAGCGTTGGCTTTGATGTGCTGGGGGCTGCCGTGTCTCCAGTGGATGGCACACTATTGGGTGACCGTGTATTGGTGAAATCTGGGGCTGATCCGTTCAGCCTTAAAACGGCGGGTGATTTTGTTGAGAAATTGCCAACTGAACCAAAAGAGAACATCGTCTACGACTGTTGGCTTGTGTTTGCTCGTGAGTTAGACAAAAAAGGCGTTGAGCTAAAACCACTTGAGGTGACGCTAGAAAAGAACATGCCAATTGGCTCTGGTTTAGGCTCAAGTGCATGTTCTATCGTTGCTGCATTAGATGCATTGAACCGATTCCATGGACAGCCACTTAACGAGACAGAATTACTAGCGCTGATGGGAGAGATGGAAGGCAAGATCTCTGGTGGTATTCACTACGACAACGTTGCGCCATGTTACCTTGGTGGTGTGCAACTGATGCTTGAAGAGTTGGGTATCATCAGTCAAGAAGTGCCTTGCTTTGATGATTGGTACTGGGTGATGGCGTATCCGGGTATCCAGGTATCAACGGCGGAAGCGCGTGAGATTCTACCATCTCAATACCGCCGACAAGATATCATTGCTCATGGTCGCCACCTTGCGGGCTTTATTCATGCGTGTCATTCTGGTCAGCCAGAACTTGCTGCAAAAATGATCAAAGACGTGATCGCAGAACCGTATCGTGAGAAACTGCTTCCAGGTTTTGCGAATGCACGTCAATACGCAGCGTCTGCGGGTGCATTGGCAACCGGTATTTCTGGCAGTGGTCCGACACTGTTCAGTATTTGCAAAGAGAAAGATGTCGCTGAGCGAGTTGCTCGCTGGTTAGAACAAAACTACGTACAAAACGAAGAAGGATTCGTCCACGTTTGTCGTCTAGATAAGCAGGGTTCGAAAGTAACAGGAAGTGAGCTATGAAGCTTTACAATATAAAAGAAAATGATGAACAAGTTTCCTTTGGCCAAGCCGTTTGCCAAGGGTTAGGCCGTAACCAAGGTCTATTTTTCCCATCGGAATTACCAAAATTTGAAGATATCGATGCGCTGCTTGCAGAAGACTTTGTCTCTCGTAGCACTAAGATTCTATCGGCGTTAATTGGAGATGAACTTGCAGAAGAGCAGGTGAATGCTCTTGTTGATGCTGCATTCCAATTCCCTGCGCCAATTAATCAGGTCAAAGACGGTGTTTACGCTCTGGAACTGTTCCATGGTCCAACGCTTGCATTTAAAGATTTTGGTGGTCGCTTTATGGCGCAATCTCTTGCAGCCGTTTCGGACGGTGGCAAGATCACCATTCTGACTGCAACTTCTGGCGATACTGGCGCAGCCGTTGCGCATGCTTTCTACGGTATGGAAGACATCAACGTTGTGATTCTTTATCCAAAAGGCAAGATCAGCCCACTGCAAGAGAAGCTATTCTGTACGCTTGGTAAAAACATTCACACTGTCGCGATCGATGGAGACTTCGATGCGTGTCAGGCACTGGTTAAGCAAGCTTTTGATGATTCTGCACTGCGTGAAGAGATCGGTCTGAACTCTGCAAACTCAATCAACATCAGCCGTTTGATGGCGCAAATCTGTTACTACTTTGAAGCAGCTGCGCAAATGAGCAAACAAGAGCGTGAAAACCTTGTTGTGTCTGTACCAAGTGGTAACTTTGGTAACCTAACTGCTGGTCTATTGGCAAAAGCGTTGGGCTTGCCTATCAAACGCTTTATCGCTGCAACTAATGCCAATGACACGGTTCCTCGCTACCTAGAAACAGGTAAGTGGGAGCCAAAACCAACAGTCGCAACAACATCGAACGCGATGGACGTGAGCCAACCAAACAATTGGCCTCGTATTGAAGAGCTGTGCCGCGTGAAAGAGTGGGGCTTGGAGACGTTAGGTAAAGGCGCAGTATCTGATGAGCAAAGCGCACAGTCAGTGAAAGATTTACATGCTCTAGGCTACCTATGCGAACCGCACGGTGCGATTGCTTACCGAGTGCTTGAAGAACAATTGCAAGACGGTGAAACCGGTCTGTTCCTATGTACTGCTCACCCTGCGAAGTTCAAAGAAGTGGTGGATGATATTCTAGAATCCGATATCGACCTTCCTGCGCCACTAGCGAAGCACGCTGCGATGGAGCTGCTATCGGAAGAGCTCGACGCAGACTTTGACGCATTGAAACAAGTACTGCGCCGCGTGCAGTAAGCTTCAAAGTATAGTAAGTATCAAAAACAGAAATAACGAGAGGTGAATGAGTAATCATTCACCTTTTTTATTGTCGGTAAGTTGTGACTCTCTTTATGATTGAGAAACGAACTTAACTAAATGAGATAGAAAGAGAAGCATGCATTTTTTGATTTTTCTTGGCTCAGTGAGAAACAGCACGCCACCACGACCAGCCCGTTTAGGAATGCGAGTCAGTAAAGCGTGTGAAAAACTCATCGCGAGTCAACATTCGCAACATATGGTCGAAATCATCGACCCTTTGAATTACGACTTTGGCGATGTGTTTAAGCCCGAGTTTGCTTATCACCGCTCTAAAGTTCCGCAGCACCTAAGTGAGCTGGCAGACAAAATCAAACATGCGGATGGGTATGTGATGGTTAGCCCGGAATATAACCATTCGATGAGTCCTGCTTTGGCGAACATGCTTAACCATTTCGGCAGTTCGCTGTTTTCTTACAAGCCGAGTGCTATCGTGACCTATTCTGCCGGACAATGGGGTGGTGTTAGAGCTGCCGTTTCTATGCGTACCTTCTTATCTGAACTTGGATGTCTACCTGTCTCTGCGATGATCCACATTCCGAAAGCGCAAGAAGTCTTTGATGAACAGGGCGTTGCTGCGGATGAGTCGGAGCAGACGCAGTGGGACAACTATATGAATCGCACGATGCATCAATTGATTTGGTGGGCAGAAGGGGCGTCACTGCAAAGAGATAGGCTTGATCCAACCTCTGTAGCGCAAGCGTTTCAGAAAGATCCTTCGCAAAGAAATGCACCTTAGAGGCGAGTTGCTTTCCATTATAGAAAGGGTTTAGAAGGATTCTGAAACAAAAAAAGCTTGGTCATTGCAGACCAAGCTTTTTAAATTCTAGCGAGCTAGTTTACTGAGAGATTATAGAGTCTCAGTAAAAGTACGAGCGATTACATCACGTTGTTGCTCTGGAGTTAGCGAGTTAAAACGTACTGCGTAACCAGAAACACGAATAGTTAGTTGTGGGTATTTCTCTGGGTGTGCAACTGCATCTTCTAGTGTTTCGCGTTTAAGCACGTTCACGTTTAGGTGTTGGCCGCCTTCGATACGAGGAGCAGTTTCGATTGCAACTTCACGGCTTTCGTATTCACCTAGGTCGCTGATTGCGATAACTTGGTCTGCTTCGTAGCCAGCAGTTGCAGCAACACAGCGAGCTTCATTTTTTTCGCTATCTAATAGCCAGATAGAGTTTAGTAGGTCGTCGTTTGCCGCTTTTGTAATTTGGATACCTTGGATCATCACTATCTCCTAGACCACTTACGTGGTGATTATTGGTGTTAATTTTCGAATTTTCGTTGAGCTGAGTATTATATAGCTAATATCCACTATTTTAATATTGATTTAAGTCAAAAAACAACCAAAAACATTATTTTTATTAAGGTGATTTTATTGAGTTAAATCAATAAAACCTTTGAAAACAAACTAATTACAATTTATTTGAGAATATAAAAAATATTTAATAACTGGTTTTGTTGTAAATTTACTACAAATTGAGATTAAAGTTTAAACTGGTTAACGCAACTATCTGTATTTAGGTAGCAATACTGAAAGTCTAAAGTGATTAAATGACAAACATGAAAAACAAGCTTGGGAATAAACTCATTGGTGCACATGTCTCTGCTGCTGGTGGGGTCGATCAAGCTCCGTTGAGAGCTCGTGAAATTGGCGCGAATGCCTTCGCACTATTTACAAAAAACCAACGCCAGTGGGTGGCGAAGCCTTTAGAAGCAAAAACCATCAGTGCGTTTAAAGCGAACTGTAAAATGCTGGGTTTCGGAGCAGAGCATATTCTTCCCCATGATTCTTATCTGATTAACTTGGGTGCGCCGGAAGAAGAAAAGCTGAATAAATCCCGCGCGGCATTTATTGATGAAATGGAGCGTTGTAATCAGTTGGGGCTGACTTTGCTTAACTTCCATCCGGGCAGTCACCTAAAGAAAGTCTCTGAACAGGAGTGTCTCGCGACGATCGCCGAGTCGATCAATCTTGCGCATAAAGCGGTGCCGAATGTGATCGCTGTTATCGAGAATACGGCAGGTCAAGGCACTAACTTAGGCTGGAAGTTTGAGCACCTAGCTGAAATCATCGAGCAAGTGGAAGATAAAGATCGTGTCGGCGTTTGTATAGATACCTGCCATACCTTTACGGCTGGTTATGACTTACGTACAAAAGAAGATTGCGAGCGCACCTTTGCAGAGTTCGACCGTATCGTAGGTATGCACTATTTAAGAGCAATGCATCTAAATGATTCAAAAGTAGAGTTTGCCAGCAAAGTAGATCGCCACCATTCTCTAGGTAAAGGAGAGATCGGGTGGGATTGCTTTGAGTACATCGCGAAAGACCCTCGTTTTGATGGTATCCCTCTGATTTTGGAAACAATTGATCCAGATATTTGGCAGCAAGAGATCAACACGTTGCGTCAATTCCATTTAGCGGCCATTGACAGTTAATGGCGTAACCACAAAGTTGGCACCTTTCTTTCTTAGTCATTGAACATCAATCTCTGAATTAGCAAAGAAGGATGCCAACATGTCTCGACCACTCTCTTTTACTCCTTATGCTTACACTCGTCGCGTGCTTCGCTTACCGATGCCTAATCGTCACATTACCGGACAGGGGCACTTTCGAACGCCACAGAAGCATTAGTCTTTTATTACTTGTCTCAAGTTCGTGGTAAGTTTTTGTTTGTTTGAGTTTCGCTCGTTAGAATAGAAGCAAAATTTAGGACAGGAACTTTCCATGAATCAGTCACCCACTTGGCACGATGTGATCGGCGAAGAGAAAAAGCAGAGCTACTTTGTAGACACCTTGAATTTTGTTGAAGCCGAACGCGCCGCAGGCAAAGCTATTTTTCCTCCCGCAAAAGATGTCTTTAACGCGTTTCGTTTTACCGAGTTCAAAGACGTTAAGGTCGTGATTCTAGGACAAGACCCATACCACGGCCCAAATCAGGCGCATGGCCTGTGTTTCTCTGTACTTCCTGGTATTAAAACGCCACCGTCACTGGTTAATATGTATAAAGAGCTGGCGCAAGATATTGAAGGTTTCCAAATCCCTCAGCATGGTTTTTTGCAAAGCTGGGCTGAACAAGGCGTATTGTTACTCAATACGGTATTAACGGTGGAGCAAGGTAAAGCGCATTCACATTCAAAGACAGGTTGGGAAACGTTTACTGACCGAGTGATTGAAGCCATTAATCAGCATCAAGAAGGTGTAGTGTTCTTGCTGTGGGGGTCACACGCACAGAAGAAAGGGCGCTTTATCGATCGCAACAAGCACCATGTGTTAGCTGCCCCACACCCATCGCCACTTTCTGCACATCGAGGCTTTTTCGGTTGTAAGCATTTCTCTCAAGCAAACCAGTTGCTTACATCACAAGAAAAAGCACCAATTAACTGGCATTTGCCATTAACGGTATAAATGAAGAGACAGCGATCATGGGTGGTATGATCGCTGTTTTTTTGAGCACGCTCGAGGCTGATAGTAAATTTCTCATGTACACTTACTAAAAGTAGGTGTTAAGGAGAGACGCTATGATGATCGAAAGAATTCGACGCGAACATGGTTATATGGTTCGTCTGTTGGCGATACTGCGCCATAAGCTTAATGAGATAAAAAAAGAACGTGTAATCAACTATGCGTTAGTAAGCGAGATTGTTGATTACCTCTCTAATCATTCGGAGAAAGTACACCACCCGAAAGAAGATATCCTCTATCACCACTTTCTTGAACACTATGGTAAGCAACAAACCATGGAAAATTTAGAGAAAGAACATCTAGAGTTAGCGAGTAAAACCAGAGAGTTTTCATCCGTGATAGAGATGATCCTTCAGGATGCTGTTGTGCCACAAGACATGTTTGTCGCTCACCTAGAAGATTTCATAGAATCGCAAAGGCACCACTTGGAGCTAGAAGAGCGAAAAATTTTGCCTCTCATTGAAGAGTTATTTACCACAGAAGATTGGCAGCATGTCGAGAGCTTATGGAGCGTCAGTGAGGATGATCCTGTGTTTGGTGACACGATTGCTGATCGTTATAAGCAGTTGGCCGAACGTGTTCGTCAAAGTGATACTGAGTATGTTTAAGCCTGAGTGATGAAACCTGAGCGAGCGAAAGCCGTCTCTCGGGTTTGTGAGATACATTTCTTATTTATTGGGAATCAACCGAAAATTTAGTGTGCATATTTCTCGGCAAAAAGTACGGAAGATTCTCATTGAGTAATAATGGTATTCATACTTAAACCTTGGTACATAAACTCACGGTGTTTACGGTCACTGTAAACAAAAAACAAAAGGCACCCGTAAGGTGCCTTTTGTTTGAATTAGAGTTTAATGTCTTCCAAGTTATAATCGGTACAGACATCAAGTTCGCGCAGCTCTTTAAGCAAATTGCGTCTGTCGTTCATCTCTTCTATTTCACGCCACTTTCGCTTTACTGGTTTGGCACGAGATTTGGTTGTTGAGGTAGTATCCAGATTAAAAATGTCATCTAGTTGAAAGCCTTCCATAAGCCACCTTTACCTTTCTTAAGCTAAACTGTTGTAACCAGTCCTTGTGGAGTTTTTTAAGTACCACAATAGCCGTGAGAATAACCATGATATATTTCGCATTTGTGTCGGTAGCATGACATTTTCGTGCAAAAATATTCTCAAAATCACACTTTTTATTGCAACGATGTGGATAAAAAATGCACAAACGATCTCAAGAAAACGATTAAATAGAGAGATTTTCTATGTTAATTCGATTTGATGAATGGGTGCACTGCGCAAAGGTTAAAGTTGCATAAAATCAGTTTGATGAAATAGTGTTCAATTAGATGGTAAGTCACTAGCGTAAATTTATGTAACACCTTGTGAATACTAGCTTGTTCTTGTTTATACAGTTTACCATTCCATTTAATGAAGAATAATTATTTATGTTGGTGTTTGGTAATTGAAATGTTGCGCAGTTTGAGTGTTAAGTCTTCTATTTATGTTATTTTTTGGTGACTTTATAGTGAAAAATAACAATGTTATTCTTGTTGTTGCATATTGATTTTTGCGCTCCTAGGTTGCATTATCCGCCCGTCAAAAAATACGCTGGTACGTAAAATGGATGCATGAAGCGACGTTTACGATTCTAGATTGCCCATAAACATTACTTAAAAAGCTAAGCACACTTTGACACTTAGCAGGCAATTTGGTGGATGGCTAGGACGCATAGACTGGCGCAACTCACTTTGAGGTACACATGACAGACTTAATCAATTTGATGAACGATCTCCTCTGGGGCTCGATTCTGGTTTATCTTCTTGTTGGTGTTGGTATTTACTTCACCGTTCGATTAGGGTTCATTCAGTTCCGCCATTTCGGCCACATGTTCTCTGTTCTTAAGAACAGCCGTAAAGCAGACAAAGCTGGTATTTCCTCTTTCCAAGCGCTTTGTACTAGTCTTGCTGCACGTGTTGGTACAGGTAACATGGCGGGCGTTGCAGTTGCATTGACTGCGGGTGGTCCTGGTGCGATCTTCTGGATGTGGCTGATTGCAATGCTTGGTATGGCAACATCGTTTGCTGAGAGCACACTGGCGCAGCTATACAAAACCAAAGATGATGATGGCAACTACCGTGGTGGCCCTGCCTACTACATGGAAAAAGGCCTGGGCATGCGTTGGATGGGCGTGTTGTTCTCAGTTTTCCTAATCATCGCTTTTGGTTTGGTATTCAACGCCGTACAAGCTAACTCAATTGCCAATGCAATGAGCAACGCATTTGGTTGGAATAACCTGTATGTTGGTATTGCCGTTGTTTTACTGTCTGCAATTGTTATTTTCGGTGGCATCAAGCGTATCGCAAGAGTAGCTGAGATGATCGTTCCGATCATGGCACTACTTTATCTAGCCCTAGCGCTGTTCATCATGTTCTCTAACCTAGAGAAATTACCTGATGTATTGATGCTTATCTTTAAGAGTGCATTTGGTCTGCAAGAAGCAGCAGCAGGTGGTCTTGGCTACGCAATTGCACAGGCAATGATTAACGGTATCAAGCGCGGTCTATTCTCGAATGAAGCAGGTATGGGTTCTGCACCTAACGCGGCAGCTTCAGCAACACCTTACCCACCACACCCAGCGTCTCAAGGTTACGTACAGATGCTAGGCGTGTTCATGGATACGATCGTTATCTGTTCTGCAACAGTGGCTATCATCCTGATGTCTGGTGAGTATGTCGGTCAAGCAACAGAAGTGACGGGTATCGAGCTAACTCAGCGTGCATTGAGCTCACAAGTTGGCGATTGGGGCGGCATCTTTGTTGCTGTGGCAATCTTCTTCTTTGCGTTTACTTCAATCATTGCAAACTACTCGTATGCTGAAACGAACTTAATCTTCCTAGAGCACAATCATAAAGCGGGCTTAAGCATTTTCCGCGTTATTGTTCTTGGTATGGTGATGTTTGGTGCACTAGCTTCGTTACCAGTCGTATGGTCGCTTGCTGATGTCTCTATGGGTCTGATGGCGATAGTTAACTTAGTGGCTATCATCTTGCTATCTGGCATCGTGATTAAACTGGCCAAAGATTACAACCGCCAGCTTGGTGAAGGCAAAGTGCCAACATTTGATGCGAATGATTTCCCAGAGCTGAAATCTCAGCTTGAAGAAGGCATTTGGTACAACGATAAAAAAGACTAAGTGAGCTATCACTCATAGCTATCACTCATAGTTGAAAGCTATTAGTACGATGTAAAAAGCCATGCAGACAATGCATGGCTTTTTTTGTACCCTATTAAAAACAAAATTATAGAAGGGAAAGTCATGCTTATCGTAGTTTCTCCAGCGAAGACTCTTGATTACGAGTCTCCGTTAGCGACAGAAAAATTTACTCAACCTGAGTTGGTCGAATACTCAAAAGAGCTTATCGATGTATGCCGCAAACTGACTCCTGCTGATGTTGCCTCTTTAATGAAAGTGAGCGACAAGATTGCCGATTTAAATGTGGGCCGATTCCAAGAGTGGAGTGAAACGTTTACCACGGAAAACTCACGACAAGCCATTCTTGCATTTAAAGGTGACGTTTACACAGGGCTAGACGCCGAAAGTTTATCTGAAGCGGACTTCGAATATGCTCAAGATCATCTGCGTATGCTATCGGGTCTCTATGGTTTACTAAAACCACTTGATTTGATGCAGCCATACCGTCTTGAAATGGGTACCAAGCTTGCAAACGACAAGGGTACGAACTTGTACCAGTTTTGGGGCAACGTTATTACGGACAAGCTTAACGAAGCGATTTCTGCTCAAGGTGATAATGTCCTTATCAACCTTGCATCAAATGAATACTTTAAAGCGGTTAAGTCAAAGAATTTAGATGCGCAAGTGATCACGCCAGTATTCAAAGATTGTAAGAATGGTCAATACAAGGTCATCAGTTTTTACGCGAAGAAAGCGCGCGGTATGATGGCGCGTTACATCATTGAAAACCGTGTTGAGAGCGTGGCAGACCTGACTAAGTTTGATACGGCGGGTTACTACTTTGTGGAAGATGAATCGACGCCAACAGAGTTAGTATTTAAACGCGAAGAGCAAAAATAAAGCTGATTGAGACGTAATCGACGTTAATCTCTATCAGCACAAACGAAAAAGGGTTGGCATTGCCAACCCTTTGTTATTTTCTAGCTTGAGCTACTTGGCCCCAACAAGATTACTTCTTCTTAGCGGTTTTCTTTTTCGCTACTTTTTTCTTGTCGTCTTTTTTCTTTTTCTTCTTAAACACAGGCTTTTTGTGTTTAGGACGCATCTCTTTCACGAAACGCTCTTTGATGTCTTCTTTCACGTAACGTGCAACGCGATCCATCATTGGTTGGTCGTGTGCTTCTACGATTGAGATAGCGTTACCTTTCTTACCTGCGCGAGCCGTACGGCCGATACGGTGAAGGTAAACATCAGCCGTGCGCGGCATGTCGTAGTTGATAACGTGTGATACATCCGGAAGATCGATACCACGCGCAGCAACGTCCGTCGCGAGCAGCACATTCACAGTTCCATCGCGGAAGCGAGAAATCGCATTGTTACGACGATCTTGCGGCATTTCACCTTGAATCCAAGAACATGGAATCTGTGCACTTTCAAGCTGCGCTCGTAGCTCAGCCAAACGCTCACGAGTCTTTAAAAAGACGATAGTGCGCTCAGCTTGCTGAGTAATAATGTGTTTTAGTAATTCCAGTTTGTGTTCAGCATCATCAGCTCGGTGGTACCACTGAGCAATTTTCTTACGCTCACGCAGCGGCGATTTTGCATCGATCTCTGCTGGGTCATTCAACAGATCAGCGGTAAAGCCTTCTACGCCTTTCCCTTCTAACGTTGCTGAGAACAGAAGGGTTTGCTTACGCCAGCGACATTCGTTAGATAGGCGATCGACAGTAGGAGCAAAACCCATATCTAGCATACGGTCTGCTTCATCAAGGATTAACCATTCGATTGCACGACAATCAAAACGTTCTGCATCAATGTATTCTTTTAAACGGCCAGGTGTCGCAACCACAATGTCTTGCGTTGTTGCAAGGATGTCGGCGTGCTCTTGGTACTGAACACCACCAGTGATGGTGAAAATGTTGAGTTTGGTATTTTTTGCCAAAGCACGTGCTTGATCGGCAATTTGCATCGCCAGTTCGCGAGTAGGCGTTAGGATCAAAATACGCGCAGGTCCAGGCTTACGACGAGGGAAGTCTTGCAAGTATTGCAATGCTGGCAGGACGAAGGCGGCCGTTTTACCAGTTCCTGTTGGCGCTGACGCTAGAATGTCACGACCGTCCAACGCTTGTGGAATCGCTTCTGCCTGAATTTTTGTTGGGCGTTCGTAACCCATCTCTTCAATGGCTTCAAGTAGGTTTTGGTCTAGATCAAGTTCAGCAAAGGTTCTGATCACAATGAGTTCTCCACAAGCAAAGCTTGGTTAATGGTTCGCCACAACAGCATAGAATACAAAAAGGTCGCACATTATAAAGTGATTGGTGATAAGGATCACATGTTATTTCACATCTTAAGATAAAACTCGCGGGTTAACTGGATGAAATCATCACTATAGCCGTCATTTGCACGGATAATTAAATGTGACGTCTGCAAATCGCAAGGTCGTTTTGACAGTTCAAATAACAATCGGTGTACTGGTTTCTTTTCTGATGGTTGCACACGACAGCTCCTCGATAGATACCAACCTTGGTTTAATGCTAGCTCAATGAACTGCTCGCCTTCGGTGATTGGCAACACAAAACTAGCTCTCCCTTCGTCATCAAGCAAATGATAGCAACGCTGTAGCAATGCGTTATGGCCTAGCGTATCAGTGTGCCTCGCGGTTGCACGTTGACTGTGTTTCGATTGCTCGCCGCTGTTGAAGTAGGGCGGGTTACAAATGATGCGTTGGAATGAATGTGTCGGCGTAAAGTGCAGTATGTCGGTGTGATGCACACTTACACGATCTGACCAAGGAGACTGGGCCATATTTTTTTGCGCGGCAGCAACGGCTGTTAATTCGATATCGACCGCGGTTATTTGAGCTTCCGTAAAGCGTTGAGCACACATCAGGGCAAGCAGGCCAGTGCCAGTGCCAATATCGAGAATTTTAGCGTCGTTAGGGCTTTGAATCCAAGCACCAAGCATTACCCCATCTGTGCTGACTGGCATACCACTCTCGCCGCCCTCAATACAAAATTGCTTAAAATTGAAACCTTTAGTTTTCAGTTTTTTGTTCTTCATGATTGTTTTATATTTGCTCAATAATTAAGTGGATTACTCTATTGTTTATTAATTGTATAGATTGTTGTTTTGTTGGTTATTAAATTGTATTGTTAATTGATCGAGATAAAGAACTGGTCTGTTATTTGGATCTGGTTATATCCACTGCTTTTAAGTTTGAAAACTAAATTAATATGGTGTTTTTTTCTTAAAGGTTGCCAAATGATGAGTCTTTCGTCATTATGCGGCGAAAATTTTATAGATTGAACCACGTGTACTTATTGACTTTAGGTATACAAAAAGTGGTCTAAGCATACACAACATTCATTAATTAAAAGACAAGGGTTATCTGTGAAGCAGACGTTAAAACTAACAGATATTATCGCAGTAGGCTTTATGCTATTTGCGTTCTTTTTAGGTGCGGGCAATATTATCTTTCCACCTCTAGCGGGTCAGTTAGCGGGTGAAAACTTAATGCCAGCTATGTTTGGTTTCTTGCTGACAGCGGTAGGTCTACCTCTTATTACTATCGTTGCTATTGCTGTTGCTGGTGGTTCTTGGGATCACTTAACGCAAGACCTTCCGAAAAAAGCAGCGGTTATTATGGCTGCGTTGATCTTCATCATCATCGGTCCTGCGTTTGCTGCGCCTCGTACTGGCCTAGTGGCTTACGAGATGGCGGTGAAACCTTTCTTCCTTGAAGCGTCACAAACGCATCTCACTGCATTTTCAGTGATCTTCTTTATTGCGGCGATGATGTTCTCATGGTTCCAAGGCCGTTTGATCGATCTTATCGGTAAAGTACTGACACCAGCATTGTTCGTTGGTTTGATCATTCTTGCTGTCGCTGTCTTCCTTGATCCTCAGGGCGATATGATTGGCGCGCACGGTGAATACCTAACGCAGCCTCTGACCAAAGGCTTCTTAGAAGGCTACAACACAATGGATACGTTCGCGTCATTGATGTTTGGTATGCTGATGGTTGATGCACTGCGCGGTAAAGGCATTACTGAGCGCTCTGCAACTACTAAATATCTGATCTATGCAGGTTGTATTGCTGCTGCTGGTCTTGCGTTTGTTTACATCTCACTATTTTACTTAGGTGCGACGAGTGCAACGGTTGCTGCTGGTGCTGATAATGGCGGCCTAGTGCTTAGCCAATACGTTCAAGCGTTGTTTGGTCCATACGGTCAAATCGTTCTGTCTGTCATCGTATTGCTAGCGTGTCTGACAACCGCGATTGGCTTGATTTCTGCGTGTTCAGATTTCTTCAGCTCGAAAACACCACTGTCATACAAGCAATGGGTACTGATTAATGGTTCTGTTTGTGCATTGGTTGCAAACGTTGGTCTTGCGCAGCTGATTTCTCTGTCAGTGCCAGTATTGTTTGCGCTGTACCCTGTGGCGATTGCGTTGGTTGCACTAACATTTGTGCGCAGCAAACTGCCGAATCCACGCTTTGCTTACCGTGCAGTACTGCTTGTATCTCTACTGTTTGCGTTGGTTGATGCGGCAAAAGTATCGGGTATTGATGTTTCTGCGTTTAACATGCTGCCACTATTCGAAGTCGGCATGGGTTGGGTGCTTCCAACATTTGCGGCTATCGTGTGCATGTTCTTCATCGCGAAACCTCGCCCAGAGCTAGCACAAGAAACCGCGTAATCACTTCGCGTTATCAAGATAATAAAAAGCCCGATGAATTACTTCATCGGGCTTTTAATTTTTAATGATGACGTGTTTGCGCTATTAAAGCGTGTCGTGGAATTCCACAAGAACTTGTTCACACCATTTTTCGATGCGTTCATCACTCAGTTCGTACTGTGAGTCTTCATCTAACGCAAGTCCAACAAACTTGCTGCCATCTTCGATCAATGCTTTCGATGCTTCAAATTCGTAGCCTTCATTTGGCCAGTAACCGATAAAGGTTGCGCCTGTGGCTTGCAATTCATCGTGAAGTAAGCCCATCGCATCTAAATACCACTCTCCGTAACCTTCTTGGTCACCCAGGCCAAACAGCGCTACAACTTTGCCTTTCAGTGGCGTGGTCGCGATGTCTTGCCAAATCGCGTTCCAATCTTCTTGAATTTCACCAAAATCCCAAGTTGAGATGCCAAGGAGTAATAAGTCGTAGTCCGCCATTAGTGATAACGGTGTCTCTTTCACATTGTGAATGTCGACAAGGTCTTCACCAATAAGGGTACGAATTTTCTCTGCTGCCATTTCTGTGTAGCAGGTCGTTGAGCCGTAAAAGAGTCCGATTTTCATTATATTCGTCGTTATTCGTGTTGCTGTTGTGGAAGATTCTAACCATAAATTGAGGAAGATTGCAGCGAATATCCTATGTGGGATGATTTTTTATGGTATTGGATTGGCAGGTGCTTTAATCTAAATACTGTAAATATAAACAGATAAGGAAGCATTCATGACGGCACAACAGCCTGTCAATCAACAAGATTTTTCGCTTGTTGAGCAATTCTTAGATGCGATGTGGATGGAGCGTGGTCTATCAGAGAACACGTTGGCTTCCTACCGAAACGATTTAATGAAGCTGCTCGTGTGGATGGAAAAACATCGATACCGTCTTGATTTTATCAGTTTGTCTGGCTTGCAAGAATATCAAAGCCACCTTGTAGACTTAGATTACAAACAGACGTCCCGTGCGCGTATGTTGTCGGCTATTCGTCGTTTATTTCAATACCTGCATCGTGAGAAGGTGCGCGCTGATGACCCGAGTGCGCTCTTGGTTAGCCCTAAACTGCCACAACGTTTACCCAAAGATATTAGTGAAGAGCAAGTGGACGCGTTGCTCGAAGCGCCAGACCCGAATGACCCTATAGAATTGCGCGATAAAGCGATGCTAGAGCTACTCTATGCGACAGGGTTGCGTGTGACAGAGCTCGTCAGTTTGACCATGGAAAATGTTAGCTTGCGCCAAGGGGTGGTGCGCGTGACTGGTAAAGGTGGTAAAGAACGCCTGGTTCCTATGGGGGAAAACGCGGTCGATTGGATCGAGACGTTCATTCAACAAGGGCGCCCTGCGTTACTTGGTGATACATCATCTGATATTGTTTTTCCTAGTAAACGCGCAAGACAAATGACTCGTCAGACGTTTTGGCACCGTATTAAGTACTATGCTTTGATAGCAGGGATTGACACGGATCAGCTGTCGCCGCACGTACTGCGTCATGCCTTTGCCACGCACTTATTGAACTATGGCGCAGATCTCAGGGTCGTACAGATGCTTTTAGGACATAGTGACTTATCGACCACGCAAATTTATACTCACGTGGCGACTGAACGATTGAAGCAGATCCACAGTCAACACCACCCAAGAGCATAACAATGGTTAGATTCATCCATGTCTTCTTGGAAAAACGATTTTACATTAAGGTGAATTTCATGAGCGTATTACGCCGACTAACTCTGCTGACTTTACCATTTTTTGTTACCGCTTGTGGTGCAGAAGAAAGTCAGGCTCAAACGGAGACTCCTGCGCAACAAGTGGCGCCAGCTGCACAAAGCGGCTTTGATGAAGCAGCATTAAAAACTAAGTTCTCAAAGCTTGGTTTATCTATCGTTGATATTCAACCATCAGACGTCGCTGGCTTATTGGAAATTCAAACCAATGGCGGGATCCTGTTTGCTTCAAATGATGGTAGCCATTTTATCGCCGGTACGCTTTATGCCATTAATGATGATGGCAGTTACAAAGATGTCATAGCAGAGCGTCAAGCGCCGCTTAACGCCGAGAAAATTGCTCAGTTCTCCGATAGCATGATCGAATACAAAGCCGACGATGAAAAGTACGTTGTGACCGTATTCACTGATATCACATGTGGTTACTGTGTGCGTCTGCATAGCCAAATGCAAGGCTATAATGATCTAGGTATTACAGTGCGTTACATGGCTTACCCTCGCCAAGGTGCAACTGGCCCTGTGGCAGAGCAAATGGCAACGATTTGGTGTGCTGAAGATCCGGCGTCGGCAATGCACAACGCGAAAGTGAATCGTACATTTGATAACCCTGCGAAAGACCTGAAACAGTGTAAAGAAACCATCCAGGCGCATTACAATCTAGGTCGCCAATTGGGTATTTCTGGTACGCCAGCAATCTTCTTACCGAATGGCGAAATGGTTGGTGGCTACCTACCACCTGCAGAGCTATTGAAACGTTTAAAGCAACTATAATCCATTAGGAGCAGAGTCGGCAAAGTTGTCGGCTCTTTTAAGCATGATAGAAATTCAACGACGTCCTGAACCTGATCTTTCCCTTCTTCCTGATTCCATTCCTCCGATTCTTAAACGTATCTACATCAACCGTGGGATAACGGATCTTTCACAATTAGAAACGTCGGCCCGTGGGTTGCATTCATATCAAAAACTCGGGGGGATTGAGCAAGCTGTCGATCTTTTGTTTCAGGGGATAAAAGAACAAAAACGCATCATCGTTGTCGGTGATTTTGACGCTGATGGTGCGACAAGCTCAGCATTATCAGTACTCGCGCTGCGCATGCTTGGTAGTCACAATGTGGATTACCTAGTGCCAAATCGTTTTGAAGACGGTTATGGGTTAAGCCCAGAAGTCGTTGACCAAGCCCTAGAGCTTGGCGCTGAGATGATCATGACGGTGGATAACGGCGTCTCATCAATCGAAGGCGTGCGTTACGCAAAAGAAAATGGCATTACCGTGCTTGTTACCGATCACCACTTGCCAGGACAAGTGTTGCCTGATGTGGATGCAATGGTGAACCCAAACCTTGAGAGCTGTAGCTTTCCATCTAAAGCGCTTGCGGGTGTAGGGGTCGCGTTTTATCTCATGATGGCACTATGCGTTCATATGCGAAAACACAATTGGTTTGCAGAACAGGGGATGCAAGAGCCCAAGTTGATGGAACTGATTGACCTTGTTGCACTGGGTACCGTAGCCGACGTCGTTCCATTGGATGAAAACAACCGCATTCTTGTACACCAAGGCTTGCAACGTATTCGTGCGGGCAAAGCGCGTCCCGGCATCCAGGCATTAATTGAGGTCGCGAAGCGCGATGCGCGTCGTTTAGTTGCGTCCGATTTTGGCTTTGCTTTAGGTCCACGTATTAACGCTGCAGGTCGTCTTGATGACATGTCTTTCGGTGTTGAACTATTGATGTGTAACAACATCCACGCTGCTCGTCGCATGGCAAGTGAATTGGATGGCTTGAACCAAACTCGTAAAGAGATTGAAGAAGGCATGAAGCAAGAAGCGATGGCTTTCTGTGAGCGCCTTCAGTTTGGTGAAGGCAATGAGCTTCCTTATGGCCTAGCCTTGTTCCAACGTGATTGGCATCAAGGTGTGATTGGTATTTTGGCTTCGCGTATTAAAGAGAAGTTTCACCGTCCAGTCATTGCATTTGCTGATGGCGGAGAAGGGACGATTAAAGGCTCGTGTCGTTCTATTCCGGGGCTACACATGCGCGATGCGTTGGATTTCATCGACACGCAAAACCCGGGTTTGATCATCAAGTTTGGTGGACACGCCATGGCAGCAGGCTTAACGATTAAAGAGCAGGATTTTGAGCGTTTCAGTCGTTTGTTTGATGAAGTGGTAAAAAAGGAACTCGATGAAGCGGCGCTAAAAGGCGTGATCATGTCAGATGGCGAACTTAAGCCGGAAGAGTTCTCTATGCATGTTGCTGAACAGCTGCGATCGGGTGGCCCTTTTGGACAAGCCTTCCCTGAACCAATCTTTGATGGTGAGTTTAAAGTACTGCATCAAAAGCTGGTGGGTGAGAAGCATCTTAAATTGATGTTAGAGCCGCTTTATAAAGGTCACCCTACCAATGTGATGATCGACGGTATCGCATTCAATGTTGATCTACGTCGATGGCCAGATGCATCGGTTAAAACAGTACGTCTCGCGTATAAGCTGGATGTGAATGAATTTCGTGGTAATCAATCATTGCAATTGATGATCGACCATATCGAAGCTAAGTAATACCTAGATTAACCTTTCTTATAGAGTACGGTTGTCCCTAAGTGGGTGTAAAATTTTATGACCGTGCTCTCTCTCACCGCAATCTGATTTCTCATCCGAAATTTTCCTGTATCTCGGTCACATTTTTCAGTAGAATTTCTCGGTTAAATTCTATTCTAAAATGTTGAGTAAACATGTTTGAAATCAATCCAATTAAAAACCGTCTGCAGGACGTGTCTCAGCGCACAAATGTCCTGAGGGGGTATCTTTGACTATGACGCGAAGAAAGAGCGTCTAGAAGAAGTCAACGCAGAACTTGAACAACCAGATGTATGGAACGAACCTGAGCGTGCGCAAGCACTGGGTAAAGAGCGTGCATCACTAGAAGCGGTTGTTGAAACCATTGATCAACTAGAGCAAGGTGTGGAAGATGTAGAAGGTCTTCTTGAGCTGGCTGTAGAAGAAGAAGATCAAGAAACATTTGACGAAATTGAACCAGAACTTGCTGAGTTGGAAGAGAAGCTAGAAAAGCTTGAATTCCGTCGTATGTTCTCTGGAGACCACGATAGCTCTGATTGTTACATCGATTTGCAAGCTGGCTCTGGTGGTACAGAAGCACAAGACTGGACTAACATGCTGCTGCGTATGTACCTACGTTGGGCAGAAGCGAAGGGCTTCAAAGCTGAAGTGATTGAAGTCTCTGAAGGTGAAGTCGCGGGTCTTAAGTCGGCAACAGTTCGCATCTCTGGTGAGTATGCGTACGGTTGGTTACGCACTGAAACGGGCGTTCATCGTCTTGTTCGTAAATCTCCGTTCGATTCAGGCGGTCGTCGCCATACGTCATTTGCTTCTGCGTTCATCTATCCAGAGATTGATGAAAACATCGACATCGACATTAATCCTTCCGACCTACGTATTGACGTTTACCGTGCGTCAGGCGCAGGTGGTCAGCACGTAAACACCACAGAATCTGCGGTACGTATTACGCACGTACCTACGAACACAGTGGTTCAGTGTCAGAATGACCGTTCTCAACATAAGAACAAAGATCAGGCAATGAAACAGCTTCGAGCGAAGCTATTTGAGCTTGAATTGCAAAAGCAAAATGCGGAAAAACAAGCTAATGAAGACGCTAAGTCTGACATTGGCTGGGGTAGCCAGATCCGTTCTTACGTATTGGATGACTCACGTATTAAGGACCTCCGTACGGGCATTGAAAACCGTAATACTCAAGCGGTTCTTGATGGCGATCTGGACAAATTTATTGAAGCTAGCCTGAAATCAGGTCTATAAAGCTTTTCACCGACAAAAACAGGATACATCGAAAATGACTGATGCTGTTCAAAACGAAACTGTACTAGAAGAAAATAAGCTGATTGCTGAACGCCGCGCTAAACTGGATGCAATCCGAAAGAGCTGCAAAGCGAACGGCCATCCAAACGACTTCCGTCGTGACGCACTAGCGGGCGACCTTCAGAAAGAGTTCGGTGAAAAGACGAAGGAAGAGCTAGAAGAGCTTAACCACGTAGTAGCAATCGCTGGCCGTATCATGGCTAAACGTGGTCCATTCTTGGTAATTCAAGAAACTTCTGGCCGTATCCAAGCTTATGCTGACAAAGCGGTTCAAAAAGTACTTAAAGAAAAATACCAAGGTCTAGATATCGGTGACATCATCGGTGTTAAAGGTGCACTTCATAAGTCTGGTAAGGGTGACCTATACGTGAACATGGAAGAGTACGAGTTGCTAACCAAAGCACTACGTCCACTTCCAGAAAAGTTCCACGGTCTAACTGACCAAGAGATGCGTTACCGCCAACGTTACGTTGACCTGATCGTTAACGAAGACTCTCGTCAAGCGTTCGTAGTACGTTCTAAAGTAATGTCTGCAATCCGCAACTTCATGATCTCTAAGCAGTTCATGGAAGTTGAAACGCCAATGATGCACGTTATCCCTGGCGGTGCGAGTGCGCGTCCATTCATCACGCACCACAACGCACTAGACATGCCAATGTACCTACGTATCGCGCCAGAGCTATACCTGAA
Organism: Vibrio sp. 779(2023); assembly: GCF_033344285.1. Classification (NCBI taxonomy): domain Bacteria; kingdom Pseudomonadati; phylum Pseudomonadota; class Gammaproteobacteria; order Vibrionales; family Vibrionaceae; genus Vibrio; species Vibrio sp. 779(2023). Next base: position 51,919 of record NZ_JAWPOM010000002.1, on the reverse strand, counting down.
GCGTCTAGTTGTTGGTGGTTTTGATCGCGTATTCGAAATCAACCGTAACTTCCGTAACGAAGGCCTTTCTCCACGCCACAACCCAGAATTCACAATGATGGAATTCTACATGGCGTACGCAGACTACAAAGATCTGATGGACCTAACTGAAGAACTACTAAGCTCAGTGGCGCAAGAAGTTCTAGGTTCAACGTCAATGCCTTACGGTGATGAAACGGTTGAGTTTGGTGGTACTTACACTCGTATGAGCATGTTCGAAGCAATCAAGCACTACAACCCAGACCACGCGCAAATCCAAGCGCTAACAGAAGAAGACCTACAAAACCGTGATCTAATGGTTTCTATCGCGAAATCTGTTCACGTTGAAGTAGAACCTTTCTGGACATGCGGTCAGCTTCTTGAAGAGATCTTTGGTGAAACAGCAGAACCTAAGCTAATGCAGCCTACGTTCATCACTGGTTACCCAGCAGATATTTCTCCGTTGGCTCGTCGTAGCGATGATAACCCGTTCTTTACAGACCGCTTTGAGTTCTTTATCGGTGGCCGTGAAGTAGCGAACGGTTTCTCAGAGCTTAACGATGCTGAAGACCAAGATGCACGCTTTAAAGCACAGGTTGAAGCGAAAGAGTCTGGTGACGACGAAGCAATGTTCTACGATGCAGACTACATCACTGCTCTAGAGCACGGCCTACCGCCAACAGCAGGCCAAGGTATCGGTATCGACCGTTTGGTTATGCTACTGACTAACACGCACACTATCCGTGACGTGATCTTATTCCCTGCAATGCGCCCGCAAGCGTAATTCGATAGGATGAGTAAAAAAACCACCTTCGGGTGGTTTTTTTTTGCCTTTTAGTTAAGGTAATTCAAGTTGTTGCACTTGCCTTTTAATGGGATATGCAAATAAACATTCGCCAAATCTCAATCTATTGCATAGTCTTAATACTGAGACAGACGTGAGGGGGCGGAGTCTCGATAATGTTACCCGCTCGCAAAGATAAGTTTGTGGCACAAAATTTCTATTAACAATGAAAAAGGGTTAGAGAATGGCTGGGCAGTTTAAGATGGATTCCATCCCGGGATCGCTTGTGGTAGTTGGCGGTACTTATGAGCCTTGGTTATCGGTACTGGAGCAAGTGGGCTGGAAGTGTCATCAAGTAGGTGACTTACGCAAAGCTAATACGCTGTTAGAAGATATTGGTCCATGTATCGGTATTGTTGATCTCAGCCATGACGAGTTCAGCTTGAATGGTTTGGCGAACTTAGTCAGCTCTCACAAACACGTACGTTGGTTAGCGTTTATTCGTGAATCTCAGCTTGGCACTGACACCATATGCCAGTTCATTGTTAACTTTTGTATCGATTTTTTCACAGCGCCGATCCCAGATGCACAGTTATTAAGCACAATAGGTCACCAGCTTGGCATGCTTAAATTGGAGAAAAAAGTTTGGCCTAGTTTTGGTAGCAGTTTAGATATGGGTTTGATCGGTGAATCTATCCCGATGAAACGTTTACGCGATCAAGTGAAGCGCATTGGTCCAACGGACGTCAGCATTCTGATTTCTGGGGAAAGTGGGACTGGTAAAGAGGCGGTTGCTAGGGCCATCCATAAAGTCTCTTCACGCTCTCATAAACCGTTTATGGCAATTAACTGTCGCGCACTCAATGAACAACGTTTCCAAGCTGAAGTATTTGGTATTAACGCCGATGAAGATATGGAAGCATGCCTGCTTGAACAAGCAGATGGTGGCACCGTGTTGTTTAATGACATTCTTACCATTTCAAAAGAGCAGCAAATGAATCTGCTGAGATTCTTGCAAGAAGGCACCATTGATACCAAAGATGGCGTAAAAGCGGTTAACGTGCGTATTCTTGCTGCTAACTCGTCGGATGTTGAAAAAGCTTTGATTGACGGTGACTTCAATGAAGAGCTTTACCATTACATCAACGTTCTGCGCATCAATGTCCCTAGCTTGAAAGAACGTGCGAGTGACATCGCATTGCTGGCTCGTTTCTACTTACAAGAGTTCTCAAAAGAGTACAACTCGCAAGCAAAAAGCTTTTCTGAGGATGCATTCAAGGCACTGACACGTTATTTCTGGCCTGGAAATGTGCGTGAGCTGATGAACCAAGTGAAGCGAGCGGTATTAATGTCCGACAGCGTAATGATTGAAGATCATCACTTAGATTTACCTCAACGTAATGACTCAAAGCGCAGCTTGAAATCAATCCGAGAGAAGAGTGAACGTGATGCGTTGCTGGTTGTTTTGGAATCTCATTCTGGTCAAGTTTCAAATGCGGCGAAAGAGCTCGGAGTTTCGCGTGCAACCATGTATCGACTACTTAATAAACATAACTTGATTTCCGAACAAGCCATGTAGTTGGCCTTTCCCTGTGTTAAATAGGCGAATAAATACAATAAAAGAGAGTGGCCACAGAGCCGCTCTTTTTATTTTTGTTTGGTTTGATTTATAAAATCCGCAAATTTATATATTCCTCAGGTGAATATGTTATACATAAAAGTATATGAAACTAAATTGCGGTGTATTGATTTGTTTTTAATCAAAAAGGCAAAAAATGTTTGATATATATTCATCAAAGCTTACAATTTAACCGTAACTCAATGAGTTATACCTTTCATAAACGGATTAATTTTTAGCTAGGAGGCGCAAGATGAAACATTACGTTGTTAACACCACTGCTTGCGCTGATCGTATGCCTATCGCTCCGATAACCCTTAAATCGGATGATACCAATACCACTGGCTCACAAGATAAAAATTAATCCGTAACCTATCATATTTATTACTAGGCTGCGGGAAAGTAGCGGCTTAGTATCAACAGAATATTTCTGTTCATTTTACGCACTATTTTTCCCAGTCGAATACATCGATAATCGGAGAAAATATTATGCGTCACTCTATTTACTTACAATTGGCCACTTTGCTATTGAAAGCAGACCTTAAACGCGAAGAAAAGCAATGGCAGCGTACCATACGCCGAACTGCTCATGATATTCCATGGACGAATGTTCATCTATTGAGGGATATTGGTTTAGATCGCGATGGTCGTTCTACACGTGCCAATGTTCCGGATGCAGTAAAAGTTGAACGTCGAGTTCGTCACCTTCGTCGAGTCTTAACGTCGCGAATAATGACGTAATCGTTAGCGTGTTGGGCTGACTGAGTTGCTAACGAGTCATTCAACACGCTTAACTTTTTATATGAAGTATGACTTCATTGGATAAACAGCTGATCTTGAAGATCAGCTGTTTTCGTTTGAAGGTGGTACTGTTAAGGGCAAGGATTCGAGTAAGTTGTACCTATTGCTTGAATTTCAGTAAGTAGTTCGTCGCTAAGTTGCAAATCAATACTGTCGATATTGGCTTTTAATTGGTCTAGGTTTGTTGCTCCGATAATGTTAGAAGCAACAAATGGACGCTGATTGACAAACGCGAGCGCCATTTGTGCAGGGGTTAGACCATGCTCTTGAGCTAAATTGACGTAAGCTTCGGTCGCTTTAACACCTTGCGGAGTGAAGTAGCGCGCAAAACGCTCCCACTTAGTGCATCGAGCGCCTTCAGGTTTTGCCCCGTTTAGGTATTTACCACTCAGGCAGCCAAATGCCAAAGGAGAGTAGGCAAGTAACTGAACGCCTTCGTAATGGCTGATTTCAGACAAGCCAACTTCGAAGCTGCGGTTCAATAAGTTATATGGGTTTTGAATGGAGACAATTCTTGGCAAATCGTGTTTTTCTGCCAAACGCAATAGCGACATCACACCCCACGGCGTCTCGTTGGATACGCCGATATAGCGCACTTTACCTGCATTCACTAATTCAGTAAGCGCTTCCAACGTTTCAATTAACGTGACTTCTTCTTGTTTGTCAGGGTATGGGTAGTTGAGTTGACCAAAGCAGTTGGTTTGACGCTGCGGCCAATGTAGTTGGTACAAATCGACATAATCGGTTTGTAGACGATTAAGGCTGTCATCAATTGCTGTATGGATGTGGCGACGATTAAGGCTCATGTTGTCTCTAATGTGAGGAACATTGCGAGGGCCTGCCACTTTTGTTGCTAGTACTACTTTCTCTCTTTTGCCGCTTTTTGCTAACCAATTACCGATGTATTGCTCGGTGAGCCCTTGTGTTTCCGAGTTTGGCGGTACAGGGTACATCTCTGCGGTATCGATGAAGTTCACCCCATGATCGAGGGCAAAGTCGAGCTGTTCAAAGGCGTCCTTTTCTGTGTTTTGCTCGCCAAACGTCATAGTGCCGAGGCAGATTTTACTGATCTCAAGTGATGAGTGCGGTAGTTTTGTGTATTGCATATCACGTCCTTGAAGAGTTACCGACTAAATAAGTGACTCCAATATAGGGGATTTTTAGCCGCAATCGCAAATGATTTACGTATAAAGGGAGAGCAAACTCGAAAGCTACAGTTAGCCTAACTACACTTAAATAATCGTGTGAAGGAGGTATGTTATGCAGAAGCATCAATTGGACATGTGGCTACATGGTCCACATAAAGATACTTATAAAACTCCCAAAGTATTTGTGATTGGGTGTTCTGATGTCTCTGACTATCTTTTAGCTGTGGAGTACAAGCATCAACTTGAGCCGATTAAAGACGGTGAAGACCCGATACATTTTGGCTCTCTAGACTTAGTAAAAGAAGAATTATTGAGGCTAGGGGTCGATAAAGCGTATTTAAGGCTGCGTAATGCGTATGACGAATGTGGCACTGAAGAGGCAGCCTCGTACTGCGATATTGAGTTATCGCTCGTGACGCACTAAATAGCTGATATAGTTTTATTCTGGTTGAGTGTTAATGTAGTGCTTGAGTAAGATCTGTTCAGTAAACTGTGTTCTAAGGTAAAAGCCTCGGGGCAGAGTTTTCATCGGCTTACCATTTGAGTTATATGCTTCGGTGAGCGCTTTTGCATTTGCGGCTTTAGGGCGAAGATGCAGCGCTTCTCCGTGTCTGGCGGAAATTTGATCAAATCTTCCCAAGACGATCATCTCCATTAACTCTTCCCAGTCATTTCGCAAAATCCGTTCTTCTTCTTCATCTGGTGACCAAATGAGTGGACTGCCCACACGTCTTTCAGCGAGTGGGATTTCTCGTTCTCCTTCTACGGGTACCCAAAGCACACGAGATAGCTTGTTTCGAACATGACTTGTTTCCCATGTAAGACCATGAACACCAGTGAGGGGGGCCACAGAAACAAAGGTTGTTTCTAAAGGTTTGCCAGAGTAACTGATCGGAATACTTTTCAACTCGATCCCTAGTTTTGCGAAATCTTGTTGAGGTTTACTGCCAGCTGGAGCGCCCAAGTGCCATTCGAGTAATTGACCCACCCAACCTTTATCACGTTTTAAGTTTTCAGGAACAATCATATTCGCCTCGGCGGCCAACTCAGCAAAACAGAGTCCTGCCATATCATGCGCTCGTTCCAATAGCTCTGCTTCTGTTTGTGGTTCTGGTTTCATAGTTACAAGGTGGTATTACAAAAAATATAGTTTATCAAACTCCGACCAAATCTACTGTTTAAGATTTCACCGAGGCGGTGTAAGAACGATCAATTCATAACTTATCCACAGGTGGAGGAGGTATTGATAAGATCCTGGCGGGATCTGTATGAATAAACAGGGGTTAAAATGCATTTTTGGGGTTGATTTTGTTGTAATCATCTAAACGAATAGCAGGTGAGTGTGGATAAATAGCCTGTTGGTGGATCTTTGACCGATCTGAGTTTGGTGAAAAGATCATCAAGAAATTGAAGATCGAATTATCGTTATTTTTAAAAATAAATACTTTTTTATCAATGCTTTATGTTTGTTTTTTTGTTTATTCATTTGTTTTTCATTTGATGGGATTGAACTGAATTACTCATTTGAATTGAATTCTTCACAAAGTTATTCACAGAAAAGGTGAATAAATGTGGGCAATGTCTCACTCTTGTGTTGATAAGGTATGGTTTGATTAAAAGATATCCAAAAATGCTGAAAAGGTAATAAATCTTGCTCATATCACATCAGTAAGTTTGCTAGTAATGGGGATATGTGGAAAAATCACGGTAATAAAAAATTTATTCATAGAGGTTAGCCAGTGATAGATGGCGATGGTTACCGACTTAATGTTGGTATTGTGATATGTAATAACCATGGTCAGGTCTTCTGGGCTAAACGATACGGGCAACACTCATGGCAATTTCCACAAGGTGGGATTGACGAAGGTGAAACCCCTGAACAAGCCATGTTCAGGGAGTTATACGAAGAAGTCGGTTTAACGAAAAAAGACGTTAAGATCATTGCAACAAGTCGTCATTGGTTAAGATATAAGCTACCAAAGCGATTGGTGCGTTGGGACTCCAAGCCTGTTTGTATCGGCCAAAAACAGAAATGGTTTCTGCTGAGATTAGAATGCGATGAGTCTCGCATTAATATGCAACGCGGAAAATCCCCTGAATTTGATGGTTGGCGCTGGGTAAGTTACTGGTATCCAGTTAGGCAAGTTGTTTCTTTCAAGCGAGATGTTTATCGACGAGCGATGAAAGAATTTGCATCCTTAGCCATGCCTTTTCGAGAGAGAAAAGCGAAAGGGAAAAGAAAAAAGCAACGTAGAGGATAATCATGCTCAGTCAGCTAAGGGAAATAGTTGAGAAAGTCTCCAGGGTCGATGATGTGCATCTGGCACTCGATATATTGGTGAAAGAGACTTGTGCTGCCCTTAGTACTGAGTGCTGTACTATCTATCTTGCTAATGAAGAAATGCAGCGCCTTGAGTTAATGGCAACTCAAGGCCTTATTTTTGAAGGTGATAGTATTCATATCAACTTCAATGAAGGCTTGGTTGGGTTGGTAAAACGAAGCGCTGAACCCCTTAACCTTGCCGAAGCCTCAAAACACCCCGAGTTCAAATTCTTTCCTCAACTCGGCGAACAGATTTACCACTCTTTTTTAGCTACTCCAATCATTCATCGTAAACAAGTTTTAGGTGTGTTGGTGATCCAACAAAAAACGCCGCGCTTGTTTAGTGAAATGGAAGAATCGTTTCTTGTTACCTTATCCGCTCAGTTAGCGGTGCTCATTGCACATGCGCAGAATCTTGGGCATTGGCAGTTAGCATCTAAACCCACGGTATTAAAAGGTTTGCCTGCGTCTACTGGTGTCGCGATTGGAGAGTTTTGGTTCGACAATACCCAGCCGAGTTTATCGGATATTTTCCCTTCGTCCACGTTAGATAAGGAACGCGAGCACGAGACACTACTGGTGGCCATAGAGCGAGCGTTAAATGACTTTCGCCGCATGCGGAAAAAACTGGACAGTGAAATCAACAAAGATGCGCTGGCGATCTTCGATCTGTTTACTCACTTACTGAATGATCCGATGCTTCGCGGTGATTTGAAGAAGCAGATTGAAAAAGGAGACAGGGCAGACTGGGCGTTACGCCAAGTTGTAGAGTCATACTCGAATCGATTTGCAAGAATGTCGGATGTATACATGCGTGAAAGAGCGCAAGATATCCGAGAGTTAGGGCAAAGGCTGCTCTATTTTCTGCACAACAGTGAGCAAGAAAATTCTGCAATTGATCGTCCCATTATTTTGGTGGCGAACGAACTCACTGCCACCTTGCTCGCTTCTGTACCTAAAGAGTTTTTGTTAGCCGTCGTATCATTAGAGGGAGGCGCAAACTCTCACGCTGCCATTTTATCTCGAGCTCTTGGGGTCCCTGCAGTCATGGGCGCCAACATTAATCCGGATGTGGTGAATGGCAAACTCGGGATAGTCGACGGCTATACGGGTGAGATCTTCTTAGAGCCAAACCGCCAGTTGTTGCGAGAGTATCGCAGCTTAGTAAGCGAAGAGTCTGAACTGTTTGCCATGGTAAACAAGGACCTCGCACTCCCTGCGGTTACGCAAGATAATCACCATATCGAAATTATGCTGAATGCGGGACTCAGTGCAGACAGTAATATTGCCATCAACACAGGTGTTGATGGTGTTGGGTTGTACCGAACTGAGATTGCATTTTTACTTCAGCATCACTTTCCTTCGGAAGATGAGCAGTATCATCAATACCAAGCAATACTTAACAGCTATCCGAATCAACGAGTAGTGATGCGTACTTTGGATATTGGTGGTGACAAACCTTTGCCGTATTTGCCCATCGAAGAAGATAATCCGTTTCTAGGCTGGCGTGGCATTCGTTTTACATTGGATCATCCAGACATTTTCTTGATCCAGCTGCGTGCAATGTTAAGAGCGAGTGCAGAAAGCGGAAACTTAAGTATCTTATTGCCAATGGTGTCAGGGGTAAAAGAGCTAGACGATGCCATTAGCTTGATTAATCAAGCTCACAGCGAAGCCGTTTTGCTTGATGATAGAATTCAATTCCCACAAATTGGGGTCATGATTGAAGTACCATCGATGGTGTATCTGTTGCCAACGATTGCTCACCGTGTTGATTTTGTTTCTGTCGGGACAAACGATTTAACTCAGTATTTATTAGCGGTAGATAGGAACAATTCGCGCGTAGCGGATGTCTATGAATCTATGCATCCTGCGGTACTGTTAGCGCTTAAGCAAATCCATGAGGTGTGTGATAAATATCAGGTGCCCGTGTGTATTTGTGGTGAGCTAGCGGGTGATCCATTTGGCGCTCTTCTCTTACTTGGGTTAGGGTATACCAGTTTGAGTATGAACACCTCCAATGTGGCTAAGGTGAAATATTTGATTCGTCATAGCCAACAAGAAGAATTAGAAAAATTAGCGGAGCAAGCAATGACAAAGTCCTATGGGGAGGACATTCATCAAATGATGCATGACTTCTTCATTCAACAGGGCTTTGCGGGCTTTATCCGTGCAGGTAAAAAGTAGGAAATCGTGACCGTCTCTTTATTTTTGTTATTGTTGGCGCTAGGCGCTTTTGTGGGTGTGATGGCGGGGTTACTCGGTATCGGTGGTGGTTTGATTGTTGTTCCTGCCTTGTTGTATTTGCTTCCTCTTGCTGGGATCTCTCCAGAAATGAGTATGCACATGGCCTTAGCCACTTCGTTAGCGAGTATTATTGTCACGTCTGGCTCATCGGCGATGAATCACCTTAAGCTCGGCAATGTCGATATGTTTGTCGTAAAATGGTTGATGCCTGGTGTGGTCATTGGTGGCTTTGTTGGTGCCAATATTGCTGAGTGGATCCCTACACACTATTTGCCGAAAGTGTTTGGTGTCATTGTTCTTTGCCTGTCAGTACAAATGTTTCGTTCCATTAAAGTTACGAGCAGTAAACCTATGCCGAGCAGCCCTGTGACTGTAGTTTACGGCACGGGAATTGGTGTCGTATCAAGCCTTGCTGGTATTGGTGGTGGCTCACTGTCGGTACCATTTTTAAATAAACATGGGATAGAGATGCGTAAAGCGGTGGGCTCATCCTCCGTTTGTGGTTGCGTGATTGCTATTTCTGGTATGATCGGCTTCATCTTACATGGCTATAAAGTGGAAGGCTTACCTTCATACAGTATTGGCTATGTTTATCTTCCCGCTTTATTAGCGATTGCTATGGCCTCGATGCTCACAACAAAAGTGGGTGCGAAGCTCGCAACTAACCTTCCAACAGCGGTATTAAAAAAGATATTCGCGGTGTTCTTAATGTTTGTTGCAGCGACCATGCTGCTCTAAGTTTGTACCCAAGTCATTCTCGCTGAACCAAGCATCTAGAGGTTACTTGGGTATATTTATTTTGTTGTGATAAGAAGAGAATGATTTATGTCTCAGGGATATATTGAATTTCCCAATATTGATCCGGTTTTAATCTCTATTGGTCCTGTTTCGGTTCGTTGGTACGGTTTGATGTACCTTGTTGGCTTTATGTTTGCTCTATGGTTAGCGAACCGACGTGCGGATAAGCCTGGAAGTGGTTGGACACGAGAGCAGGTTTCTGATTTGTTGTTCGCAGGCTTCCTTGGCGTGGTGATTGGTGGCCGTGTAGGCTACGTGCTTTTCTACAATTTTGAGCTCTTCCTGGCTGACCCTTTGTATCTATTTAAAGTGTGGACCGGTGGTATGTCTTTCCACGGGGGCTTACTGGGTGTGATTACTGCGATGTTCTGGTATGCACACAAAAACGGGCGAACTTTCTTCGGTGTTGCTGACTTTATCGCGCCGCTTGTGCCATTTGGTTTGGGTATGGGGCGTTTAGGTAACTTCATGAACAGCGAGTTGTGGGGCCGAGTAACGGATGTGCCTTGGGCGATCGTTTTCCCAAATGGCGGTCCACTGCCACGTCATCCATCACAGCTTTATGAAATGGCGCTTGAAGGTATCGTCCTTTTCTTCATTTTGAATTGGTTCATCAAGAAACCTCGTCCTCTAGGTTCTGTTTCAGGACTCTTTCTTGCGGGTTACGGAACCTTCCGTTTCCTAGTAGAATACGTGCGCGAACCAGACGCTCATTTGGGGTTATTCGGTGGCTTTATTTCCATGGGACAGATTTTATCCCTGCCAATGGTGGTTATCGGTGTCCTCATGATGGTTTGGGCATACAAACGTGGTCATTACAAAGACGAATTACCACAAAAGACGAAGTAAGGTATTGGTGTGAAACAGTATTTAGATTTGTGTCAACGCATCGTTGACCAAGGTGTTTGGGTTGAAAATGAGCGTACAGGCAAGCGCTGCCTGACCGTAATCAACGCGGATTTAACCTACGATGTTGCGAACAATCAATTTCCGTTGGTCACCACACGTAAAAGTTTTTGGAAAGCGGCCGTTGCAGAGCTATTAGGGTATATTCGTGGTTACGATAATGCGGAAGATTTTCGTAAGCTGGGCACGAAAACCTGGGATGCCAATGCCAACCTAAATGATGCCTGGTTGAATAACCCATACCGTAAAGGCGAAGACGACATGGGCCGTGTCTATGGGGTTCAAGGGCGCGCCTGGGCGAAACCTGATGGTGGTCATGTTGACCAACTACGTAAGATAGTGGATGACTTAACGCGTGGTGTTGATGATCGCGGTGAAATCTTGAACTTCTACAACCCGGGTGAGTTCCACATGGGGTGCTTGCGTCCTTGTATGTACAGTCACCATTTTTCATTGCTGGATGATACGCTTTACCTGAATAGTACTCAGCGTTCGTGTGATGTACCGCTTGGCTTAAACTTCAATATGGTTCAAGTTTACGTGTTCTTGGCGATTATGGCGCAAATTACGGGCAAGAAACCTGGTCAGGCATTTCATAAGATTGTGAATGCTCACATTTATGAAGATCAGCTTGAACTGATGCGCGATGTTCAGTTGAAGCGTGAGCCATTAAAAGCGCCGACGTTCCATATCAACCCAGAGATTAAATCTCTAGAAGATTTGGAAACATGGGTCACACTGGATGACTTTTGGGTTGAAGGGTACGAGCATCACGATCCTATTCGTTACCCATTCTCAGTGTAACGAGTATCGTTCTTCAAGATATAGAAAAAGCTCCGAATGGAGCTTTTTTCTTTTTTGTACTTAGAAGGTATTATTTTAGTGCACTGACAATATAACGGTGAATTGGGTTGGTCTGCATCGGTGTGGACAGTGCCGGGCTAATAAACTTAGGTTGAGTGAATATTTCTTTACTCACTAATGAACGGATAAGCTCAAAGTACTTCAGCTCTGTTTTCCCGCACAACAATAGTGAAAAGTCATCGCCCAATTTATCATAGGCATTGAGCACCTCTCGGAATCCTCTAAGATACAAGTAATCCTTCGTTAAACCTCCACCTCGATAGACTCGGGCAGTCGTTGTAAATGCTTGAAGATCAGAAGCTTTATACTGTTCTTTTAATAGCATGAACGTATGGCGGAAATCGCGATCCTTGATCATCGACTCTACTGCCAGAACTCGTAAGGCTAAGGTTCTTAGGCGCTTGATACTGAAATGTCCTGACAGATACTCACATAATATAGCCAGCCCTTCTTGAGTGTTGGTATTGGCAGGACAACCTAAGCTCAGGACTTTTAGCGGTTGTTGACGACCGTTAAGCGTAGTTAGGAGATGTACTCCCATTTCATGATGTGCAAGAGCCTCCAGCTCATCAGTGGTGATGTACGCCGCGTGGTTAATTTTGACTCTAGATCCTGAAACTAGTGCGTTTGCTAACATCCCGTCCAACACCTGTATTTCACATTCATACCCATTGCGTTGAGCAAAATTTTGCATGAAACGTGCTATTGCACGGCTATCGTGCTGAGGTTCTTTTTCTTCTTCTGTAGGAAGGTGCAATATGAAATGGGCGTTGGCAATATCTTTGGCGCTCGGTTCCCCATAATAGCGTAAGGAGTTATAAAGAAACTCTTGCGTACCTATGGTATTCACTTGATCCAGTTTATCTGCATAAGACTGAATTACATCCGCGTACAGCCTCTGCAGTTGGGTGTCTTGAATGTTTTCTAGAGGTAGCTCATATAGACGTCGCTTTGCGCTGTGGGTATCTACGTTAGTAATTGAATATTGAAAATTAGGCTCTTGAGAATATTTGTTTTTAATGAAACGTTCTCTTTCTTGAGCATAATTAAGAGGATTCACGCTACTGAGGATATCAATATCAGCAACCAGTTGGGTTAGGTTTTCGTCTATTGCGAGTAGCTGATCAGAAATAGCGTCATTAAGCTGCGTCATGTTGTCGACTCCAAATGAGATAGCTCAGCATAAGCATGCTGATGTGGCTCAAATTATCACCGGACAATCGATTTGAACAGTTTAATTATCATAAAAAAGGCTCCACGATGTGGAGCCTAAACAATAAGCGATGGTATGTCGTTGTTGTTACGTTGTTAGGGCTAGAATTGCACCTGGTAGAATAACGAATACTGACATTAGGTAACCACCAACAACTGCTTTATTCTTAATAGCCATTTCAGAAATCATCTCAGCGCCTTTAACCGGAATCTCACGTAGGAATGGAATTCCAAAGATAAACAGCGTCGCCATGATGTTAAATACTAAGTGGACTAGAGCGATTTGTAGTGCGAATACTGCGAACTCTCCAGATACCGCTGTCGCTGCTAGTAGTGCCGTAATACAAGTACCAATGTTAGCACCCAGAGTGAAAGGGTAGATATCTCGTACTTTCAACACGCCAGTACCAACCAACGGAACCATTAAACTTGTCGTGGTTGAGGAAGATTGTACTAGAACGGTCACGATTGAGCCTGATACGATGCCGTGAATAGGACCACGACCGATGGCGTTTTTCAAAATTTCACGTGCGCGACCAACCATTAGGCTCTTCATCAATTTACCCATCACTGTGATTGCAACGAAGATAGTCGCAATACCCAAAGCAATAAGCATGACGCCGCCAACAGTATCACCGAAGGTAGAAAGTGGCTCTTTAATTGCGCCTACGACTGGCTTTGTAATTGGTTTAATAAAGTTGAAGCCTTTAATGCTCATATCACCAGTAGCAAGCAGTGGAGAAACAAGCCAGTGAGAAACTTTCTCTAAAATGCCGAACATCATTTCCAACGGAAGGAAAATAGCGACAGCAAGCAAGTTGAAGAAGTCATGAATGGTTGCACTTGCAAATGCACGTTTGAACTCTTCTTTACAGCGCACGTGGCCAAGAGACACAAGCGTATTGGTCACTGTGGTACCAATGTTAGCACCCATCACCATAGGGATAGCGGTTTCTACAGGTAAGCCACCTGCAACCAAGCCTACAATAATAGACGTTACAGTACTTGAAGACTGAATTAAGGCTGTTGCCACCAAGCCGATCATTAGACCTGCAACTGGGTGTGCGGCAAATTCAAATAGCACCTTAGCTTGATCGCCAGTTGCCCATTTAAAGCCACTACCAACCATAGATACTGCTAGAAGAAGCAGATATAACATGAATGCCAAGTTAGCCCAGCGTAACCAACGAGCTGTGCTCGAAATTGGTGCCACTGTTGAAGTAGCTTGGTTCATCATAATTTTCTCCGTTGACCTTTCAGTTCATTTTTCGGTCTGTAGTTGAATCTGCGGGCGATGTTAGAGAACAAATATTTCAGTAATATTACAGATTTCTTGCTGTGAGAGATTTTTATTGTTCTTTTTGATAATGGCGTAAAAGAGGAAGAAAATTAATTTTTAACTTGTTGATTTTAATGGTTAAATTTTGATTTAGTTTTGTTTGGTTTTTGCGTTTTTTTTTGTAGAGAAAATGCGCCTCAGTTCAACTTTTATGACAGTGTTGACTTTATACTTTCGGTAAAACTTATGCTTTTGTAAGGTATTGTATGGTTTTGTCGAGTTTATTGTTTGTCTCTGTCACATTTGGTATAAAAAGTATCACTTTCTTTTCGGGACTCGATCATGTCACATCTAAACTACAACCATCTCTATTATTTCTGGATGGTGTGCAAACAGGGCTCTGTAACTAAGGCGGCTGACGCGCTCTTCCTGACACCGCAAACCGTGACAGGACAGATCAAAGCGCTTGAAGAGCGCATGAAAGGAAAGTTAACCAAGCGCAATGGTCGTACAGTTGAGCCCACTGAGTTAGGTCAGCTTGTGTTTAAGTACGCCGACCGGATGTTCGGTTTGAGCTATGAGATGTTAGATATCGTCAATTACAGCCAGCACTCGAACATTCTATTTGAAGTTGGTGTAGCCGATGCATTATCTAAGCGCTTGGTCAGTAAAGTACTGATGACGACCGTCCCGGAAGATAACAGTATTCATTTACGCTGTTATGAATCGACCCACGAACTGCTACTTGAACGCCTTTCTCAGCACAAGCTAGATATGATCCTTTCGGATTGTCCCGTTGATTCTACTCAAAGTCCTGGCCTTTATAGCAAAAAGTTGGGTGAAAGTAGCATGAGCTTTTTTGCTTCTTCTGAAATTGAAAATGTGCGATTCCCTGAGATCTTGGAACAAAAAAAACTTCTGATTCCCGCGAGCCGAACGGCTATGGGGCGTAAAGTTATTCAATGGTTTGATCGTCAAGGCCTTCAACCCAATGTGCTAGGGGAGTTTGATGATGTTGCGTTGATGAAAGCTTTTGCTCGGTACCACGATGATGTGATTTTCTTGGCACCGACCGTATACATGTCGGAGATTGAAGACGACCGAAATTTACAGCTAATTGGCCATGTCGATGGGCTAAAAGAAGAGTACTACGTGATTTTTGCGGAACGAATGATCCAACACCCCGCGGTAAAAAATGTTTGTGATGCTGATTTCAGTCAAATGTTTGAGTAAACCCGTATCGTTGCGTAAATAAATAGATTACTATCAATAAAAATATAATTCTAAATAATATCTAAGTAAGCAAGATACTTGTTTTAGTGAGCAAAACTATTAATTATTGATGGCGCACCAATTAAAATCCTTGGTGGATAATATTGGTGTATCACTAACAACTAAATTAGAGGTTCTAATAATGAAGACTCTGGAAGTGTATCTTGATTTTCTTAGATATATAAATCAGTGCAACACAACAAGCTGGCCAGGGTTGGAATAAGTAAGTTGTAGCTAGAGGTCCAACACATGAATCTACAAGAAATGGAGCAGAACTCCGCAAAAGCCGTCGTGTTGCTCAAAGCGATGGCAAACGAGAGACGCCTACAAATCCTTTGTATGCTGCATAACCAAGAGCTGTCCGTGGGAGAGCTGTGTGCAAAGTTAGAGCTAAGCCAGTCGGCATTATCTCAGCATCTTGCTTGGCTTCGCCGTGATGAGTTAGTCACGACAAGGAAAGAAGCACAGACGGTGTACTACACATTAAAGAGTGATGAAGTGAAAGCGTTAATAAAAACACTGCATAGTCTTTATTGTGCTGAGAGTGCTCAACATTAATTAAATAGTCCTAATATACTGCTCATCTTAGAGTGTGAATCTAACTTGTTGGAATATTTGAGAGTGGCGTTAAACTTTTGATGATAGGGTACTACTCATCGACCAATTTGCTTTGTTCTCAAGTGTTTTATTAGTGCTTTCTAGTTTGAGCGTTATATGGGTAATGAATAAGCTGATGTCTTTAAATGGGACATTCAGAAAAAGAAAAGCTGGCATTGCCAGCTTTTTTTATTAAGAAAACTTTGTAGATATAAAAAAACCGACACAAGGTCGGTTTTTTCTTCACTGTAAAATCAGGACTCTATTAAAGAGCTTTGATTTGTGCAGCGAAACGAGACTTATGGCGAGCTGCTTTATTCTTGTGAATAAGGCCTTTAGTTGCCATGCGGTCTAGGATAGGTGTAACTACAGCGAATGCAGCAGTTGCAGCTTCTTTGTCGCCTGCTTCGATAGCAGCAACAGTTTTCTTCATGTAAGTACGCATCATTGAGCGACGGCTAGCATTGTGCTGACGACGTTTCTCAGCTTGGATAGCGCGCTTCTTAGCAGATTTACTATTTGCCAAGGGTCTAACTCCCAAAAACTTAGTTCTGTGACAATTTAAGGGCGAGGAATATCCCTCATTTGCGCTTAAATGTCAAATGATTTGTGCAAAAACCGATCTAAGCCAAAACAAATTTTGGTAAGAGAGGTTATCGCGGTTAAGATGGCGGGGATTCTAACAGCATTTTTATACCAATGCTAATAATTATCCGCGAAAGGCACACTTATTCCTTACAACCCGCGGATAGATTTTTGACGTCTATTTACAGCACCTGTCAGAGAAACAGTATAGGGTTAGCTGTCTTATGGTGATATTCCGAGGTTACAGTGAGTAAACGACTACTCAAGTCTGGCATGATCGTCAGTGCTATGACATTTATTTCCCGCGTTCTTGGCCTAGTTCGTGATGTTGTAGTGGCAAATTTAATGGGGGCAGGAGCAAGCGCAGACGTCTTTTTCTTCGCCAATAAAATTCCTAATTTTTTACGACGTTTGTTTGCTGAAGGTGCTTTTTCCCAAGCGTTTGTACCTGTTTTAACGGAAAGCCATGCTCAAGGCGACATGGATAAAACTCGGGAGCTCATTGCTCGTGCGGCGGGTACATTAGGGGTGATAGTCTCAATTGTTACCATCTTAGGTGTTCTAGGTTCCGGAGTGGTGACTGCACTGTTTGGTTTTGGTTGGTTCCTAGACTGGATGCATGGTGGTCCCGCGGCTGAGAAGTTCGAACTTGCTAGCGTGATGCTCAAGATTACCTTTCCTTATTTATGGTTCATCACTTTTGTTGCCCTATCGGGAGCCATTCTCAATACACTAGGTAAGTTTGCGGTTTCTTCGTTTACTCCTGTCTTCCTCAATGTGATGATCATTTTGGCAGCATGGTTTATCTCGCCGCAGATGCCACAGCCAGAGATTGGTCTTGCCATCGGTGTTTTCCTTGGTGGTTTGGTTCAGTTCTTATTTCAAATCCCTTTCCTTATTAAAGCGGGGGTTATGGTTAAGCCGAAATGGGGCTGGCGCGATCCGGGCGTGGTGAAGATCCGAACCTTAATGATTCCTGCTTTGTTCGGTGTGTCGGTAAGCCAAATCAACTTGTTGTTTGATACTTTTATTGCCAGCTTTCTGCAAACCGGTTCGATCAGTTGGTTGTACTATTCAGATCGCTTGTTGGAATTCCCGTTAGGTCTGTTTGGTATTGCTATTGCAACGGTGATTTTACCAGCATTATCACGCAAACATGTTGACGCACAAAATGAAGGATTCGCACAAACCATGGACTGGGGGGTGCGCATGGTGATCTTACTTGGCCTTCCTGCAATGCTTGGTTTGATGGTACTGGCAAAACCTATGTTGATGGTGTTATTCATGCGAGGTGAGTTTTCGCCACAAGACGTACATCAAGCATCATTGTCACTCTTTGCTTACGCTTCAGGCTTGTTGAACTTTATGCTGATTAAAGTGCTCGCTCCGGGTTATTACTCGCGTCAAGACACTAAAACGCCAGTGAAATACGGCATCATTGCGATGGTGACCAACATGGTATTTAATGCAATTTTTGCGTACTTCTATGGCTACGTTGGCTTGGCTATCGCGACGGCACTATCGGCATTTGTGAATATGGCACTGCTGTATCGTGGCCTGCACATCGCAGAGGTATACCAAATCACTAAGCGAACCGTCTTCTTTATTATACGTTTAGCTATTGCTGGCGCGGCGATGGTGGCGGCAATCTTATGGCAACTGGAAGATATGTCAGTATGGCTCGGCTGGAGCTTTGCTCACCGAAGCGCGGTGCTAGGGATGTTGATCGGTTTAGGAGCCGTAGTTTACCTAGTGGTTCTATTTTTAACTGGTGCGCGTTTAAAAGACCTAAAAGCTGGGACAGACTGAGGGTGATTAGTATATAATCCGTCAGTTTCACACAGTGTAAAGTAAAACAGAGGCAGAAAGCAGTATCCAATGGAACTGATTAGAGGCATTCACAATATCAACCCGCGACATCATGGTTGTGTGCTGACTATTGGCAATTTCGATGGTGTCCATAAAGGCCATCAACAAGTATTGCAGCAAGTGTCTGAGCAAGCGGACAGGCTATCCTTGCCTTCTGTTGTGATGACCTTTGAACCTCAGCCGATGGAGTTGTTTGCCAAAGACAAGGCACCTGCAAGGTTGACGCGATTACGCGATAAGTTCGTGCAATTGAGTAAGCTCGATATTGACCGCTTACTGTGTGTCAATTTCAATCGCCATTTTGCAAATTTAACCGCGGAAGAGTTTATCCGTGACTTGTTGGTCGAGCGTTTGGGTGTTAAGTTTCTTGTCGTTGGTGATGATTTCTGCTTTGGCAAAGGCCGTACAGGTAACTTTGCAATGCTGCAGGAAGCAGGGGAAAAATACGGCTTTGATGTCGTAAGTACCCAGAGCTTTTGTTTACAACAATTACGTGTCAGCAGTACGGCTATCCGTCAAGCGCTGGCGCGTGACGATTTGCATTCCGCGCAACAGATGCTGGGAAGAAACTACAGCATCAGCGGTCGTGTTTCTCATGGAAGAAAGCTAGGTCGAACCATTGGGTTCCCTACTGCAAATATTCCTTTGAAACGCTGTGTTTCTCCGGTTTCCGGAGTCTATGTTGTTCAAGCGCTTGGCTTAGGAAATAAGCCAGTTGGTGGTGTTGCTAATATTGGTCAAAGACCAACCGTCAATGGTGTTCGCCAACAGTTAGAAGTGCACTTATTCGACTTTCATGCCAATTTATATGGCAAGCAACTAGAAGTGGAACTTTTGCATAAACTTCGAGATGAGCAAAAGTTTGAGTCGTTTGAAGCACTTAAACAACAAATTGAATTGGATGCTGAAGCAGCAAGGGTGTGGCTGCGTCAGCTTAAGCGTTGAGCGGTTTATTCCACCGTTCAACATAATGTCTAATTTTCGCCCAATATAACGGAATTAAGAATCGATGAGTGAGTATAAAGATACCCTGAACTTACCTGAAACAGGGTTTCCAATGCGCGGCAACCTGGCCAATCGTGAGCCAGAAATGCTTAAGCGTTGGTACAAAGAAGATCTTTACGGTGAAATCCGTAAAGCTAAGAAAGGCAAAAAGTCATTCGTATTGCACGATGGCCCTCCTTACGCAAATGGTGACATTCATATTGGTCACGCACTAAACAAGATTCTTAAAGACATTATTATTAAATCCAAAACACTTTCAGGTTTTGACGCACCTTACATCCCAGGCTGGGACTGCCACGGTCTACCAATCGAATTAATGGTAGAGAAGAAAGTAGGTAAGCCAGGCCAAAAAGTGACAGCAGCGGAATTCCGCGAGAAATGTCGTGAATACGCAGCAGGTCAGGTTGAAGGTCAGAAAGAGAGCTTCAAACGTCTTGGCATCATGGGTGAGTGGGACAAGCCATACCGCACTATGGATTTCGCAACTGAAGCGAACATTATTCGTGCTCTTGGTAAGATTGCAAGCAATGGTCACCTTCTAAAAGGTTTCAAACCTGTTCACTGGTGTACAGACTGTGGTTCTGCTCTTGCTGAAGCGGAAGTAGAATACAAAGATAAAGTATCGCCATCTATCGACGTTCGTTTTAAAGCGGCTGACGAAGCGGCACTGCTATCTAAATTTGAACTGACAGAAGGTCATGAAGGTCACGGTGACGTATCTATCGTTATCTGGACAACAACACCTTGGACACTGCCTGCAAACCGCGCAGTATGTCTACGTGATGATCTAGAGTACGTGCTTATCCAAACAGAAGGCGACAACGCTGAGCGTATCATCGTTGCTGCTGAGCTAGCGAAAGACGTAATGGATCGTGCGGGTATCGAGCACTTCCACAACCTTGGCTTTGCTAAAGGTGCGGACCTAGAGCTTTCTCAATTCCAACACCCATTCTACGATTTCACTGTACCGGCGATCCTTGGTGATCACGTTACGACTGATTCAGGTACTGGTGTTGTTCACACTGCTCCTGGTCACGGTCAAGAAGACTTCGCGGTTGGTAACAAGTACAACCTAGAAGTAGCAAACCCAGTTGGCTCAAACGGTGTTTACCTACCAGATACAGAGCTATTTGCTGGTCAGCACGTATTTAAAGCGAACGATGCAGTAGTAGAAGTACTAAAAGAAAAAGGTGCACTACTACACCACCACGCTTACGAGCACAGCTACCCACACTGTTGGCGTCATAAGACCCCAATCATCTTCCGTGCTACACCTCAATGGTTCGTTTCTATGGACCAAGCTGGCCTACGTGCTAAAGCATTAGAGTCAATCAAGAATGTAGAGTGGATGCCTGAGTGGGGTCAAAGCCGCATCGAAGGTATGATCGAAGGTCGCCCTGAGTGGTGTATCTCTCGTCAACGTACTTGGGGTGTGCCAATTGCTCTGTTTGTTCATAAAGAAACAGCAGAACTTCATCCAAACACGCTAGAGCTGATCGAGAAAGTCGCTAAGCTGGTTGAAGAGAAAGGCATCCAAGCATGGTGGGATGTAGATGCCGCTGAACTACTAGGTGCTGACGCTGACCAATACGAAAAAGTGCTAGATACGCTAGACGTATGGTTCGATTCAGGTGTCACTCACTTCTCTGTTGTTGATGCTCGTGAAGAGTACAACGGCAACAGTGCAGACCTATACCTAGAAGGTTCTGACCAACACCGCGGTTGGTTCCAATCTTCTTTAATTTCATCTATTGCGATGAAAGACGAAGCACCTTACAAACAAGTACTGACACACGGTTTCGTGGTTGACGGTCAGGGTCGTAAGATGTCTAAATCTATCGGTAACGTGGTTGCGCCAAAAGACGTAACCAACAAGCTAGGTGCTGACATTCTTCGTCTATGGGTTGCTTCTACAGACTACACTGGTGAAGTTGCGGTTTCTGATGAAATCCTAAAACGCAGCGCAGATGCGTACCGTCGTATCCGTAACACAGCGCGTTTCTTCCTAGCTAACTTGAGCGGCTTCAACCCTGAAACAGACATCGTTCCTGTTGAAGAGATGGTTGCGCTAGATCGCTGGGCGGTTGGTCGTGCACTAGCAGCACAAGAAGAGATTGTTAAAGCATACGAAGAGTACAACACACACGGTGTGACTCAGCGTCTAATGCAATTCTGTTCAATCGAAATGGGCTCTTTCTACTTAGACGTAATTAAAGACCGTCAGTACACAGCAAAACGTGGCGGCAACGCTCAACGTAGCTGTCAGACTGCACTTTACTACATCGTAGAAGCGCTAGTTCGTTGGATGGCGCCAATCATGTCGTTCACTGCAGATGAAATCTGGAACGAAATGCCAGGTCAACGCGACAAGTTCGTATTCACTGGTGAGTGGTTCGACGGTCTATTCGGTCTTGCTGAAGGTGAAGAGCTGAACAACGAATTCTGGTCTGAGATCCAAGCGGTTCGTGGTGCGGTAAACAAACTTCTAGAAGATGCGCGTAAAGAGAAAACCATTGGTGGTGCACTACAAGCTGAAGTGACTCTATTTGCTGATGACGCACTAGCGGCGAAGATCAACAAACTTGAAGATGAACTGCGCTTTGTTCTACTAACCTCTGCTGCGAAAGTTAAGCCTCTGGGTGAGAAGACTGATGCAGCACAAGCGACGGATATCGAAGGCTTGTTTGTTGAAGTAGCTGCAGCTGAAGGCGAGAAGTGTGACCGTTGTTGGCACCACACGCCAGACGTAGGCACAATCGAAGGTCACGAGAAGATCTGTGGTCGTTGTGTGTCTAACGTAGACGGCGAAGGTGAAGTACGTAAATTCGCGTAATTGCCTAGAACGACTGAACTTTTTTTAAAATTAACAGCCCCAGTATTTACTGGGGCTGTTTGTAGGTAAAGTAATGAGTGAAAAAGCACTGACGTTAAAGCAATCTGGAGTTCGCTGGCTGTGGTTAGCAATTCTGGTATTTATTGCAGATATTGGCATCAAATTGGTGGTGATGGACAACATGGGCTACGGATGGGCAAACCGAATTGAGGTGCTGCCATTCTTCAACCTACTTTACGTTCATAACTACGGTGCCGCTTTCAGCTTCTTGAGCGATCAAGCTGGTTGGCAGCGCTGGTTATTTACAGGTATCGCGTTTGTTGTTACGGGTCTTTTGACCTACTGGATGAGTAAGCTTCCAGCAAAAGAAAAATGGAACAACATTGCTTATGCACTGATTATTGGTGGTGCAGTGGGCAACGTGTTTGACCGCGTCGTTCATGGCTTTGTTGTTGATTACCTAGACTTCTTCTGGGGTAACTACCACTGGCCAGCATTCAACCTTGCTGACATGGCGATCTGTATTGGTGCCGCGATGATTATTCTTGACGGCTTTCGAAAGAAAGACGAGGCGAAAGCCTAAGTAGTGGCAGTGTATATTGCGAAAAGTTGAATAACCCTAAGCGTCGCCCGTTGATTCGAGCGACGCTTTTTATTATGTTGGAGCGCCAATCAGCATATCAATGTATAAAAAGACCAAGCTGACAGCGTAATAACCCAAGAACAAGGAAGCAGTAACGTGACAACAATAACCAATGAATCGGTAGTAACCCTTCACTTTACGATTAAAATGAAAGACGGATCGGTTGCAGATAGTACTCATAACATGGGTAAACCAGCGAAGTTTGTTATGGGTGATGGAAGCTTGAGTGAAAACTTTGAGCAATGCTTGATCGGCCTCGAAACAGGCGCACAAAAAGCGATTGAGCTAAAGGCAGAAGACGCGTTTGGTATGCCAAACCCTGATCATATTCACTATATGGATCGCACTAAATTTGTAGGTGATGCAGAAGTGGAAGTTGGTACAATCATGGCCTTCAGTGGCCCTGATGGCATGGAAATCCCGGGCATTATTACAGAGATTGCAGGCGATTCAGTCACTGTGGACTTCAACCATCCTCTAGCGGGACAAGACGTGACTTTCGAAGTTGAAATTTTGTCAGTAGAATAGCGAACCCAATAAAGATAATTTCCATGAGCAATGAAATGAAAATCCTATTAGCTAACCCACGCGGCTTTTGTGCTGGTGTAGACCGTGCGATTAGCATCGTAGAGCGTGCGCTAGAGATGTATCAGCCACCGATTTATGTGCGTCATGAAGTGGTGCATAACCGTTTTGTGGTTGAAGGGCTAAAACAGCGTGGTGCTATCTTCGTTGAAGAACTGCACGAAGTGCCAGACAACAACATTGTGATTTTTTCTGCTCATGGTGTATCGCAGGCAGTTCGTCAGGAAGCTAAGCTGCGTGATTTGACCGTATTTGACGCAACGTGTCCTTTAGTAACCAAAGTGCATATGGAAGTGGCGCGTGCGAGCCGTCGTAATATGGAAGTGGTTCTGATTGGTCACGCAGGTCACCCTGAAGTCGAAGGTACGATGGGGCAATACGCCAGTGAAACCGGTGGTATGTACTTGGTTGAAACTCCAGCCGATGTTGAGAAACTGAAGGCGATTGTGAAAGATCCATCCGATCTTCATTACGTAAGCCAAACGACGCTTTCTGTCGATGAAACTGCCGATGTTATCGAAGAGCTACGCCGCGTGTTCCCAGATATCCAAGGTCCACGTAAAGACGATATCTGTTATGCGACACAAAACCGCCAAGATGCCGTACGTGAATTAGCTGGTGACGTAGATGTGATGGTTGTGGTGGGTTCTAAAAACTCATCAAACTCTACACGTCTTAAAGAGCTAGCTGAAAAGCTAGGGACACCTGGCTACTTAACCGACTGTCCGGAAGATATCAAACCTGAGTGGTTCGAAGGCAAAACAAAGGTCGGCGTGACTGCGGGAGCATCTGCTCCGGAAGAGCTCGTTAATCAGATTCTAGAGCGAATCAAAGAACTCGTTGGTGCCGAAGCGGTTGATGAAGTACTTGGCCGTGAAGAGAATATGTTCTTTGAAGTACCTAAAGAACTTCAAATCAAGCAAGTGGATTAGTCTCTATTTATCGAATATTCAAAAGGCGACCTGTGTGTCGCCTTTTTTACATCTCTCTTAACTCATTTAGGTAATCACGAATTTGGTCTTTTCCTAAACCATCGATAATCATATCAGACACCTTCGTGATTCTTCGCTCAAGCGATTGAGCAACCTTTTCGCAATGTGCGTACATGTCTTCATCAGAACCATCGGTCGGAAAAGCATCAACTTGCCAGTTTACTCGAACACCACCTGCAAGCCACTGAGGAGCGGTTTCTTGATGTAAAGAATCACAGAGAATAATAACGATGTCGGGAAGAAACTGAGTTCGCTCCTCCCATGAATGCGTGTGGATATGCGGAATGGGGAGTTGGTGGTCATCTAAATATTTTTGCACCACTGGGTGCACCTTGCCTGTGGGATGTGAGCCTCCACTGGTGACACTAAAATCTGCTGGCAGGATATTGGTTGCGATTGACTCCGCGAGGACGCTTCGTCCAGCGTTGTGCTTACATATGAATAAAACTTTATACATCATCGCCTCGTCTTTTCAGAGCGTCCTATTTATACGCTAGCGGAAACTCAGCGATGATGTGTGAAGTTTTTGTGTTAGTGGCTAATGCCGAGCATCTCTTTGAGCACCTTTAAGTAGCGGCGGCTTACTGGTATCTCAAAGCCTGTTTTGGTAATGATTTCCGCTAACCCATTTTCCAGTAACTTGATTTCGCTAATTGCTTTAATACTGACTAAGTATTGACGATGGCAGCGGACTAGAGGGGTTTTCTCTTCCAACGTTTTTAATGTCAGTTGGGTGCTCGCGGTTTGGCTGGTGGAGCGTACATGCACGCCGCTGATATCACTGTAAGCACATTCCACCGTGTCGGTGGCCATGATAACGATGCGGTTGTGTCCGATGCACGGTATCTGATCCAACGTGTCAGGTGTAATAGCAGACAGTTGTTGCGTTAGGGCGGATTGGCTAATGACTTTGTTTAGTCGTTTGACCGTTTTAGTTAACCGGCATGGGTCGACAGGTTTGAGCAAGTAATCAAAGGCATTGTCTTCAAATGCTTGAATCGCATACTGATCATAAGCCGTGACAAAAACCACATAAGGCATGGTTTCTGGATCAAGCATCCCAAGTAGTTCAATCCCCGTGACTTGAGGCATTTGGATATCGAGAAACACCACATCAGGCTTAAGTTCATTGATTTTTTTTAGGCCAAGGATTGCGTTTGAGGCATCGCCCACGACCTCAACTTGGCCTGTTTCATCCAGTAACTCTGCTAGCTCTTCACGAGCAAACTGTTCATCATCAATGACGAGTGCGGTTAACATCCAACATTACCTTTATTGCTTCAGCGTGCTTTTATGATTTTGGGGGAATGATAAAGCTCATTTTAGTAAATTGATGTGGCTCGCACGTAATTTTTAGCGCTGCATCACGTCCAAATTGATTAGTGAGACGTTTGTCGACAATTTCTAAACCTAGCCCTGAGTGGTTTTCTTTTGGCGGTTCAAAACTGCCTGCGTTGTCTTCGACGGTAATCAAGTGACCTTGTGGGTGTGCTTCGCTGTATATATGAACTTTACCACCTTCAAGCATGTTTGAAATGCCATGCTTAATGGCATTCTCAACCAAAGGCTGGAGTGTAAAGCTTGGTAATTTGATGTCCAGCAATTCAGGTTGAATATCGATTTCAACCTCTAAGCGGTCCGTAAAACGCGCTTTTTCGATGCTCAAGTACGAGTTCACATGTGCAAGCTCTTCCTTTAGCGTCACGGTATTAATGTTCTGCTTTAAATTGCTGCGGAAGAAGTGCGATAAATTTTGGATTAGCTCGCGCGCTTTGTCAGGGTCACGACGAGTAATCGCACTAATAGTATTGAGTGCATTAAACAAAAAGTGTGGATTCACCTGAGCGTGAAGCAATTTTATTTCTGCTTGGGCGAGTAAGGCTTGTTGTTGTTGGTAATCGCCATAAAGGATTTGGCTAGATAGAAGCTGGGCTATTCCTTCCGCCATCGACATGTTGGCCGTCGAGAACAATTTACGCTTCGGTTCATACAGCTTTATGGTACCAATGACCTCTTTCCCTGCACGCAGTGGGATGATCAGCGCAGATCCGAGCTTGCAATCTTTTGCAATGGAGCATTGGTATGGACGCTCCGCACCATCAAGATAAATGATGTCGTTTTTCTCCATGGAGTCTAATGTGCTTTGCGATGAAATCGGCGTGTTTGGTTTATGGTGATCATCGCCAATGCCCACAAACGCTAAGATTTTTTCTTGGTCAGTAATCGCGACAGCGCCCACTTTGGTTTCTTCGTAAATAATACGCGCGATTTTCTCTGCGTTTTCGGTGTTGAAGCCGTTGCTTAGAATTCCCACTGAGCGATCTGCAATGGTGAGCGCTCGACGCGAAAACGTCGCAGAAAACTTTTCAAAGATTGCTTTTCTGTCTTGCAGGATACTCATGAACAACGCCGCACCAAATGAATTCGCGATGATCATAGGCGCTGCAATAGCGGACACCAGTTCATAGGCTTGATCAAAAGGTTTCGCGACGGCGAGCAGCAAAATCATTTGCACCACTTCTGCAACAAACGTAACGCTGAATACGACGCTTGGATTAAACAGCAATGCGCCTTTATTTCGCTTGATAAGGTAAACGTGGAGCAAGCCACCAATTACGCCCTCGGCGGTGGTTGAAATTGCACAGGCTAGGTCAGTAAAGCCACCAAGAGAGTATCGATGAATGCCACCAGTAAATCCGACGGCGAAACCTACAACAGGTCCACCAAACAGCCCGCCCATAACTGCGCCGATCGCACGAGTATTGGCAATAGCATCGTTGATGTGCAGACCGAAATAGGTGCCGAGAATACAAAAGCCAGAGAAGAGTATGTAACAAATTAGGCGGTGGCTTAAGCGCGAAGAAATACTCAGCAAAGGTAAGATGATTGGCGTTTTACTTAGCATGTAAGCCAAAACTAAGTACACACACATCTGTTGTAAAAGGGAGATGACCAGTTCCATAGTGAACCTAACCTAGAATCAATGTTGTTATTGTATACCTAAGTAACCTCAAGATGCTTGGCTCAGATAGATAAGAACAGCTAAGTAAATGATGCTGTGCTTTCTGAGTCTTAAAGTGACTTGGGTATAAAACAAAAAGAGCCTGCAATTGGCAGGCTCCTATCTTAGTCACTCAGATGTGACGAGTATTACGCTGTTTCTGATACGGCTTGTGGTTTCTCTTCGTCAGCCAGTTCAGTTTCACCTTTACCCTTAGAGGTTTTGATAACGTAACCTGTCACAGCTAGGGCAAACACAATACCTACGATAGTTGATAGTTGCATTGGCAGACCAAAACCTAGCGAGCTGTTGTTTAAGATGAACGTGACACATACCGTGGTCATGAAGATAGCTGGGATAGTGGTAATCCAGTGCAGCTTGTTGTGACGCAGTAGGTAAGCGGACGCAGTCCAAAGCATCATTACCGCTGTTGTTTGGTTTGCAAAACCGAAGTAGCGCCAGATAATGCCGAAGTCTACTTGAGTTAAGATACCGCCGATAACGAACAGTGGAAGTGCCATCAGTAGACGGTTACGTAGCGTTTTTTGTTCCATGTTGAAGTATTCAGCAAGGATCAAGCGGCTTGAACGGAACGCTGTATCGCCAGACGTAATTGGTAGGATAACCACACCCAGGAACGCAAGGATACCACCGAACACACCTAGCAGACCAAATGATGCGCTGTATACCACGTTACCAGGACCACCGTTTTTCACAGCTTCGGATAGAGCGTCTAGAGAGCCGAAGAAAGACAGAGCGATAGCACACCAAATTAGCGCGATAACACCTTCACCAATCATTGCACCGTAGAATACGAAGCGACCGTTTTTCTCATTTTCCATACAACGCGCCATCAGTGGAGACTGAGTTGCGTGGAAGCCAGAGATAGCGCCACATGCGATAGTGATGAACAATGCAGGCCATAACGGCATGTCATTTGGGTTGAGGTTAGAGAACATGTCCGAAACTTGGAAGTCACCCATTACTGTGTGTTCGCTAGAGAAAGCAACGGCTGTCATTAGGCCAACAGACATAAAGATAAGTAGGGCGCCAAACAGTGGGTAGAAACGACCAATGATTTTATCGACGGGAACAATCGTCGCAATGATGTAGTAAGCAAATATAGCAATAACCATTGTAGTCATGCTTACGCTCAAGCTTGTTTGATCATTGATGAGGTTAGTAATCATGCCAGCAGGGGCTGAAACGAACACTACGCCAACTAGAAGTAATAGGACAATGGCAAAAATATTCATAAAGTGTTTTGCGCCATTACCTAGGTAGCGACCTGTAATGGTAGGTACAGATGCACCGCCGTTACGCACTGAAAGCATGCCTGAGAAGTAATCGTGTACTGCACCAGCAAAAATACAACCGACTACAATCCAAAGCATCGCCGCAGGACCGTATAGTGCCCCCATGATCGGGCCAAAAATTGGACCAACACCTGCGATGTTAAGTAGTTGAACTAGGTAAACTTTCTTTGTTGACATTGGAACGAAGTCAACACCGTCCGATTTGGTGTGAGCTGGCGTTTGGCGTTTTTCATTGATGCCGAAAATCTTCTCGACGAAAGCGCCGTAGATGAAGTATCCGCCGATTAGGGCTGCGACACAGGTTAGAAACCACATCATAGCAATTGTCCTTGGTCTTAGTTGGGTAGGGTAATTTTTTAATCTCAGGATGCATGTTATGCGTCACTTGTGTTAAATGCATTCGGTTAGTAGATGAGTGGTCGAATAGAGCACTGAGTGGTCGATATGCTGCTTGAGCGGTTTTTAAAAATGGCGAAAGGTTGATGACAGTCTTGAGCGGCTGATTTGAGTCATCAGTGGTTAAATCTGCAAGCTCAGCGGCAAGCGCCAATAATTAGTGGTAAGCTTATTTTTGAAAACAATTACTTAAGGAAGAACCATGAAAAAGGTAACGGTAGGTCTGGCACTGGCTTTACTTGCAGGATGCACAGCAACGACAGCAGATCTTGCCAAGTCGGGAGATTGGCATCAGATCGGATATCAAGATGGCATAACCGGACACACATCGCGCACGATGAGCGAGCTTCGTGAGTTGGGTAGTGTTAAGCAAAGTGACTACGACCAAGGTTATTTAGAAGGTTTACGTGAGTACTGTAATCCTGCTTTTGCGTATCAAATGGGGTTATCTGGTCAGTATTACGAAGGGGTTTGTGAAGGTACTGAGCAAGCGCAAAAATTCCGCATGGAATGGCAACGTGGTTGGAATGAATACTCAAATTAATAGTCAATAAAGCCGTTGTTACACTGTCTGCATCACATAAATGTGGCAAAATCTTCCTTATTAAACTATGTTCATATTGCTTGATAGTGAGCACAGCAAAAAAAGGAATCACATTATGTCAACGCAAATGGCTGGTGGCTGGAGTCCATTTCATGAACTCACAGCAGAGAATAAAGAAGTATTTGCTAAAGGTATCGAGGGGTTTGTCGGTGTCAAATACTCCCCTTTGGTTGTGGCTACTCAAGTCGTAGCCGGACAAAACTATGCGTTTTTCTGTAATGCAGAAGTTGTCTACCCTGGAGCACAACCATACCCAGCAATGGTTCATATGTTCAGTGACCTTGAAGGTAAAGTCGGTATTACTCACATTGAACGATTGAACTACTAAATTAAGCCATAAAAGGCGCCTGACTTTTAAATAAGTGA
The DNA here is from genome assembly GCF_033344285.1 of Vibrio sp. 779(2023). Classification (NCBI taxonomy): domain Bacteria; kingdom Pseudomonadati; phylum Pseudomonadota; class Gammaproteobacteria; order Vibrionales; family Vibrionaceae; genus Vibrio; species Vibrio sp. 779(2023). The sequence goes on along the minus strand of NZ_JAWPOM010000002.1, from coordinate 21,857 downwards.
GGCGCTTTATTGATTAAGATTGATTAGTTTGCGCGATCACGACTTTTCTTAAATATCCTTGCTTGGCGTTCAGTTGCTCAGTCGCGCTTTCTCTATCCAGCCCGGTTAAAATCATCAAAATCGCTAACTTGGCGTCGTAGTCCGTTTCTTTGAGCGCCGTTTTAGCCTCTTGGTTAGTACAATCTGTTGCTTGCATAACAATACGAGCCGCTCTTGCAACTAGCTTTGCATTCGTCGCTTTCACATCTACCATTAAGTTCTGATAACTTTTGCCCAGGCGAATCATGCTTGCGGTAGTGAGCATGTTTAGTACGAGTTTTTGTGCCGTCCCTGATTTTAAGCGAGTGGATCCCGTTAACGCTTCAGGTCCAACAACGGGGCTAATCGCAATATCAGCAATATCTGCAATCGGAGAGTCAGGGTTACAAGATAGTGCTACAGTGGTGGCACCAAGCTCGTTCGCATACTCTAAGCCACCAATCACGTAAGGTGTTCGTCCACTTGCCGCAATACCAACGACGACATCGCGTTGTGTTAGCGTATTCTCTTTAAGATCTTGCTCGCCTAATGTAGGGTCGTCCTCCGCCCCTTCTTTTGCACGGAACATTGCCTCTTTTCCACCGGCAATAATACCAACGACCATCTCTGGATCTGTGCCAAAAGTTGGTGGGCATTCTGAAGCGTCCAAAACGCCAAGTCGACCACTGGTACCCGCACCGATGTAAAACAACCGACCTCCGACCTTAAATGCTTCCGTGATCTTATCAACGGCTTCAGCGATCTCAGGCAACACTTTTTCAACGGCAAGAGGAACGAGTTTGTCCTGTTGGTTGATGCGTTGAACAATATCGAGAGAAGGCAGCAAGTCGATGTCCATGGTGTCTGGGTTTCGCCCTTCAGATACCAGATGGGATAAAGCTGCGATAAGTGCATCGTTCGTCATAATGAATTAAGCCTTTTTGTTTAGGATCTATTGCCCTTAATTTTTTGAATAGAGTACACCCAGTGAAGCGAGACGACTTGCCCCCGTAACTTCCGGTAAGTTGCTAGGGAGGCCGTGAATATGGCGCTGCGCAAGCCAAGCAAACGCCATTGCTTCCATGTAGTCGCCATCAACACCTTTTTCTGCCGTTGTCGCAACGCTCCATTGTGGCAATAACTTGGCCAGTCGTTGCATCAAAAGCGGGTTTCTTGCTCCACCGCCACAGACCAATAGCTGAGGTGTGATGCCATGAGAAAACTTGCCGACTTCGTTGGCAATGGTAATTGCAGAATACTCGCAAAGTGTACGTTGTACGTCTTCGATTGGTAAATTGTGATGGGCCAGTTGTTGATGCAGCCAGTCAATATTGAACAGTTCTCGCCCGGTACTTTTAGGGGCAGGCATGGCGAGGTAAGCTTCTTTGAGTAATTGAGTCAACAAAGTAGCGTTTACCGTTCCTTTAAGTGCAAATTGTGCATCTTCGTCGAAGCTTTGCCCAGTATGCAGCGCACACCATGCGTCCATCAACATATTGCCCGGGCCTGTGTCATAGCCAATGACTGGTTGTTCTGGATGCAGTACCGAGATATTGGCAATGCCTCCAATGTTAAGTACCACAGTTGTGGAATCCTGCATCGCAAAAATGCTTTTATGGAAAGCAGGGACGAGTGGGGCACCTTGTCCACCTAGCGCCATGTCTTTACGACGAAAATCCGCTACCGTATCAATGCCTGTCTTGACTGCGATAATGTTTGCATCGCCCAATTGAGTGGTAAACGGCAAGTTTCCGGTAGGCTGATGGAATACTGTTTGACCGTGATTACCAATCGCACGAATTTGCTCTGCGACGTAACCAGACTTATTGAGTAGCTGTAACACAGCATCTGCAAATAGGTGGCCGAGCTGGTGGTCAAGTTCACCTATGGCTTTTAAATTTGTTGCTTGACCGGTACAAACAGATAACAGCATGTCTTTTAGTGCTGCGGGCATTGGGTAGTCGTCGTGCGCAATCAGGCGAACGTGCTCATCGCTTATTTCAACTAGAGCGGTATCAACACCATCCATACTCGTTCCAGACATCACACCAATGTACAGTTCGTTAAATTTCATAGCCGATCTCGTCAATTCTTCATTCACTTATTGTAAAGCAAATCTGAAGCGAATAACCTCATCGAATACGAGATATTCAGCCGATTTTGAGGAGAAAACATGGGACCGTTATGGGTTGACGTTGCGGGGTATGAACTGACCGCTGAAGACAAAGAAATCTTGGAGCATCCTACGGTTGGTGGCTTAATTCTATTTGCTCGCAACTATCATGATAGCGAACAGCTTCAAGCACTTACTCAATCCATCCGAAAGGCGGCTAAGCGCCCGTTTTTGATCGGTGTGGATCAAGAAGGCGGCCGAGTGCAGCGCTTTCGTGAAGGTTTCTCATTAATTCCTGCTGCTGATGAGTACGCTAAACATCAAAATGGTGAAGAGCTTGCTCGTATGGGCGGTTGGTTAATGGCAGCAGAGCTGATTGCCCATGATATTGATTTAAGCTTTGCCCCGGTACTTGACCAAGGCCATCAATGTAAAGCGATCGGTAACCGCGCATTCGGTGAAGATGCCGATACCATTCTTCGCTATAGCACTGCTTATATGCAAGGAATGAAGAGTGTTGGCATGGCAACGACAGGCAAACACTTCCCTGGACATGGTGGCGTGATTGCAGACTCACATCTAGAAACACCATACGACGAGCGCAGTGATATTTTTGAACAAGATATGGCGATCTTCAAAGCGCAAATTGATGCCGGTATTTTAGATGCCATGATGCCTGCTCACGTGATTTTCCCACATTATGATGCTCAACCAGCCAGCGGTTCTGAATACTGGTTAAAACAGGTCCTGCGTCAGCAATTGGGTTTTAAAGGTTTGGTTTTTTCGGATGACTTGACCATGGAAGGCGCTGCGATTATGGGCAGCCCAGCCGAGCGAGGTGCTCAAGCATTGAGAGCTGGTTGCGATATGTTGTTAATGTGTAATAAACGAGAAGCGCACGTTGAGGTATTAGACAACTTACCGGTTTCAACCGTGCCACTCGCGGATGCATTACTGAAAAAACAGTCATTTTCTCCAAGCGAACTTAAGCTATCTCAAGAGTGGAAAGCGGCGAGTGAAGCGATGAAACGCTTGACTAGCTAAACCTCTTGTAAAAGATTCAAAACAGCGATGAGAAGCCAAAGTTAATTATGCTTTGGCTTTTTATTTAACTGTAAACTTTAATTTACACTAAATGTTTTTTATTATGTACACTTGTTTTTCTTTTTTAGCCTGTTATCTTGTCGTTAAAGCTTAGTTGTCTCACCAAGGGTTTGGTTGGGTGTAAAAATAAATATACAGGTTAGAGTTATGCAGAAAAGTGAGTTGAGCAATATTAATATTATCGAAGAACAGGTTCTTATTACTCCGGAGGAACTAAAAACCAAGCTTCCTTTGAGTGAAAAAGCACGTCGCTTTATTCAAGAGTCTCGTCAAACTATCGCTAATATTATTCACAAGAAGGATCACCGCCTGCTTGTTGTATGCGGTCCATGTTCTATCCACGACGTAGAAGCGGCGAAGGATTACGCAAAGCGACTTAAAGCACTCTCTGAACAACTAAGTGACCAACTGTATATTGTTATGCGTGTTTACTTTGAGAAGCCGCGCACCACGGTCGGCTGGAAAGGCTTGATCAATGATCCACACCTAGACGGCAGTTTCGATATTGAACACGGTCTGCATGTTGGACGCGAACTTCTGGTGGAGTTGGCAGAGATGGAAATCCCGCTCGCGACTGAGGCTCTAGACCCAATTAGCCCACAATACTTGGCGGATACTTTTAGCTGGGCAGCCATCGGTGCTCGTACGACGGAGTCACAAACTCACCGTGAAATGGCAAGCGGCCTGTCTATGCCAATCGGTTTTAAGAATGGCACCGATGGCAGTTTGGCAACCGCAATTAACGCGATGCAAGCTGCGTCCTCTAGCCACCGTTTTATGGGAATTAACCGTGAGGGACAAGTCGCACTGTTGACCACCCAGGGCAATGCTAATGGACATGTGATCTTACGTGGCGGCAAGCAAACTAACTACGATTCGGTATCAGTCACTGAGTGTGAGCAAGAGATGGCGAAATCTGGTCTTGATGCTTCATTAATGGTGGATTGCAGTCACGCCAACTCACGTAAAGATTACCGTCGCCAGCCATTAGTCGCGGAGGATGTGATTCATCAAATCCGTGAAGGCAATAAATCTATTATCGGTCTTATGATTGAAAGCCATATCAATGAAGGAAATCAATCTTCTGACTTAGCTCTTGAAGAGATGAAATACGGTGTATCTATCACTGACGCATGTATCAATTGGGATTCAACTGAGGCACTATTACGTCATGCACATGAAGAGCTAGTGCCTTTCTTAGAAAATCGTCTAAAGGCTAATTAATACAGGATTTAAGGAACATCAATGGCAGTTGAACTTAACGCATTACGCGATCAGATTGATGCAGTCGACAAGCAAATGTTGGAGCTATTGGCTCAGCGTTTAGCGCTCGTAGAGAAAGTTGGGGAAGTAAAAAGCGAACATGGTTTGCCAATTTATGCTCCAGACCGCGAAGCGGCGATGTTAGCTTCTCGTCGTGCTGAAGCTGAAAAAATGGGAATTCCTCCACAGCTTATTGAAGATATTCTGCGTCGAACAATGCGTGAGTCTTATGCCAGCGAGAAAGATTCCGGTTTTAAGTGTTTGAACCCTGATTTACGCTCAGTTGTTATTATTGGTGGTAATGGTCAATTGGGTGGCCTGTTTGGGCGTATGTTCAAATTGTCGGGCTACCAGGTCAAAGTTCTCGGTAGTAAAGACTGGGATCATGCGGATGAGATTCTAGACAACGCGGGTTTAGTCGTGGTCACGGTGCCGATTCATCTAACGGAAGGGGTGATCGAAAAACTGGGGAACTTGCCGCAAGACTGCATTCTGTGTGACCTGACTTCTATCAAGTCGAAGCCTCTGCAAGCAATGTTGAATGTGCACCAAGGTCCTGTGGTTGGTTTGCACCCAATGTTTGGCCCAGATGTTCCGAGCCTTGCCAAGCAGGTTATTGTGTACTGTGATGGCCGTGGTCACGAGCATTACCAATGGCTATTGCAACAGTTTGGGATTTGGGGCGCAAGCTTGTGCCAAATCGATGCACAAGAGCACGATCATGGCATGACGTTGATTCAGGCGCTGCGCCACTTCACGTCGTTTGCTTACGGTATGCACCTTAGCAAAGAGAATCCGAACATCGATCAGTTGTTGAAGTTAAGCTCGCCAATCTACCGCCTTGAATTGGCGATGGTGGGACGACTGTTTGGTCAGGATCCGAACTTGTACGGTGATATCATTTTCTCTTCTCAAGAGAATATCGATATGATCAAGCGATTCCATCAGCGTTTAGGTGATGCGGTAGCGATTCTGGATAGCAGAGACAAAGCGCGATTCATCGAAAGCTTTAAGCAGGTGAGTGATTGGTTTGGTACTTATTCTCAACAATTTATGAATGAGAGCCAAAACTTACTCAAACAGGCGAATGATAATATTCATCGCGGCTAATCACGGGTCATTTAGCCGTGCAGAGTCCGAAACAAAAAGAGCAGCGTAAGCTGCTCTTTTTCGTGTTGATGGACAAATCAGTTCGTCGCAGTATTACTCGTATCTTCACTTGATACTGTGTTGATACTGGTATCGCGATAGGGTGAATTGGTTAAATTGACTTGTAGACGTACAACGTTATCAATCAATTGAACCAAAGGTCCCCATTTCACTTTTTTCTCTTTTTCAAAGACGTCATTGAAGTTTTCTGGCGTCCACTCCATTAAGTATTGAGGGTTGAGTGCTCGTCCGAGGAAGCGTACTTCATAGTGCAAGTGTGGCCCTGTGGAGTTGCCAGAGTTACCGCATTGAGCAATGATGTCGCCTTTACTAACAAACTGACCGCTTTTCACTTTGAAGCGTTGTAGATGAGCAAAGGAGCTCATAAAGCCAAATGAGTGACGAATGGTGACATAGTTACCATAACCACGATTGCTCGGGCGAACGGTTTCCACCACACCGTCAGCCGGTGCCAGGATCTCTTCTCCTCTTTTACAAGTCAGATCGATACCAGTATGAACATGCCTCTTACCTGAAATCGGATTAATACGACTGCCGTAAGAAGAAGAAATACGTTGGTATGTGACTGGGCTGTCATTTGGTATCAAACGGAACATCGTCGCTCGAACAGCAGAATCGATAGCGGCTGCGTCAATTCGCTCCTCTAACCCCATGCTGTTCTCATCGATCATCAACTCTTCGTCTGCGAGACCTAAAACCGATTCAACGTCGAATACCCGTTTGCCCAATAGCTGAATTTGATTGTTTTTGTCAGTCAAAGACTGGGAAAGTGAATGATTGGTATCAAGCTGCTCTTCGTAAAGAGCCGTCACTTCGGCCTTTTCACTTTCCAGTTTGGCGATGATTTGTGTTAGTTCGTCTTTATTGTGCATCTGCTGCTGATTAAGGTACCACGCGCCACCAACGACGGCGGGTAATGCCAATACTGAAGCAAATACTGCTAGGACCGAACTGCGGCCCAAATAGAACTGCTGATCGCCGTCTTTCGTCGGGATCTGCATGATGATTTTTTTAGACATAGTTATTGTTACTTAAATAGGCGTTCATTTATTTTTCTCCTAAAAACCTGAGAGGTGCTCTAACTCTCGATTCAGAAGGTCGTTATTGCCTACATTCAATTCTATAAATCGTTTTAGTTGGCTAATGCTTTCGATGTCTATCTTAGCGATCTTCAACCTAATCTCACACTTAGAGACATTCACAATTTGCGCTTTTAACGTAATCACTTGTTCGGATTGATCAAATGAAAAAGTCACATGGACTGGAAGGGTTGGATCCAAAGCCTCAGTCTCTTCCACTTTCATGAGTAAACCATGCTAGGAAAGATCTTGAATCCTAGCTTCAATTGCCAAGTCACGTTGTTCTATCTTAGCTGGAGCTTGATGGAGAATACGTGAAAAGCGTCGTCTCTCTGTCATATGAATATTCTCGTCAGGTCGTCAAACAGAATTGAATAGTATATCAATACGAACAAAAAATGTTCGATTGTTGTTTGAAAAGTGTCGAGATCGCTACAGAGTGACGTAAGTGCTATGTCATGTTCTTAACGAACGAGACGGGCTAATGAGCTCTTTTTATAACAAAGAAAACAAAGGCCGCTATGATAGCGGCCTTTGTACAAATTACAATCAAACTTTGTGGGTTGCGATTACTTCGCAATGCGCTTGTATTTGATACGGTGTGGTTCTGCGGCTTCAGGACCCAATGTTTTCTTCAACCAATCCATGTACTCTGTGTAGTTACCTTCGTAGAAGTTAACTTGGCCTTCGTCACGGTAGTCAATGATGTGGGTTGCGATACGGTCAAGGAACCAACGGTCGTGCGAGATAACCATTGCACAACCAGGGAACTCTAGTAATGCTTCTTCTAGAGCACGCAGTGTTTCAACGTCAAGGTCGTTGGTTGGTTCGTCGAGTAGCAACACGTTACCGCCCGCTTTAAGCAGCTTCGCAAGGTGGACACGGTTACGCTCACCACCCGATAGTTCACCAATAATCTTTTGTTGGTCACTGCCTTTAAAGTTAAAGCGTGAACAGTATGCGCGAGCTGGGATTTCGAAGTTGTTGATCTTAATGATATCAGCACCTTCAGAGATCTCTTGGAATACGGTTTTAGAATCGTCCATGCTGTCACGGAACTGATCGACCGATGCCAGTTTTACTGTATCGCCCATCTCAATTGTGCCCGAGTCTGGTTGTTCAGTACCACTTAACATCTTGAATAGCGTCGATTTACCTGCGCCGTTCGCACCGATGATACCAACAATCGCACCTTTAGGGATGCTGAATGACAGGTCATCAATCAGAACACGACCGTCAAATGACTTGGTCAGGTTCTTCACTTCAATAACCTTATCACCTAGACGCTCACCTGGTGGGATAAACAGTTCATTGGTTTCATTACGTTTTTGGTGATCAGAGCTTTGCAGTTCTTCAAAGCGAGCCATACGTGCTTTTGACTTCGCTTGACGACCTTTAGGGTTTTTACGTACCCACTCAAGCTCTTTCTCGATAGTCTTTTGGCGAGCACTCTCTTGGGAGGCTTCTTGTTGTAGACGAGCGTCTTTTTGCTCCAGCCATGAGGTGTAGTTGCCTTCCCATGGGATACCTTCACCACGGTCCAGTTCTAAGATCCAGCCCGCAGCGTTATCTAGGAAGTAACGGTCGTGGGTGATGGCCACTACGGTACCTGTGTAATCCACTAAGAAGCGCTCTAGCCAAGCAACTGATTCTGCATCTAGGTGGTTGGTAGGTTCATCAAGCAATAGCATGTCTGGCTTAGAAAGTAGCAAGCGACAAATAGCCACACGGCGGCGTTCACCACCTGATAGGTGCGCAATTTTTTGGTCCCATTCAGGTAAACGTAGTGCGTTTGCTGCACGCTCAAGCGCATTTTCTAGGTTATGACCATCTTTCGCTTGGATAAGGGCTTCTAGCTCGCCTTGCTCTTTTGCAAGTGCGTCGAAGTCTGCATCTGGTTCAGCGTATGCTGCGTAGACTGCGTCCAAACGTTTCAGAGCGTCAGCAACGTCAGCAACCGCTTCTTCAACAACTTCACGAACGGTTTTTGATTCGTCTAATACTGGTTCCTGAGGTAGGTAACCTACGTTTAGACCAGGTTGTGGACGCGCTTCACCGTCGATATCCGTGTCGATACCTGCCATGATACGTAGCAGTGTGGATTTACCTGCACCGTTCAGACCTAAAACACCGATTTTCGCACCAGGGAAGAAGCTCAGAGAGATGTCTTTAAGAATTTGACGCTTAGGTGGCACAATTTTGCTCACCCGCGACATGGTATATACGTATTCAGCCATTGCCGATCGTTCCTAAATTAACTGTCATTCAAACCCATCATTTTATACCAACTGCTTTGTTTTTGTTACCGCATTGCAAGAATTTCCCTAACGAATGGATTTCTTATTTTGAGCTGACCGGAAACTTACACGGTTAGGGTATACACTTTTGTTATTCGTTAAGAATGACGAAGTGTTTTCTATGCGAGTTAGAAACGCTTTGTCTCCATCGTCTTAAAAGTTTGACGAGTACAATTTTTAATACACTAAGTTGCTTTACATGGACATCTGCATTCTGTGTAAATAGATGCATGTGTGAAAATTGCCTTAACATCACATGAACTCTAACAAAACTAGGCTTTAGGGCAGTATATGTCTGGGGAAAATGACACAAATGAGATTCAACGTATCTGAATTGGCTAAAAACGTATGCTGCGCCGCCGCGTTGTGTGCTATGAGTTTGAGTGCTAATGCCGCGCTGAGTTTGGAAAAGCAGCGCGAAGTATATGAGCAAGCTCAAGATTTATTAGATAAAAATGACATCGATGGATACCTTTCGATTCGTCCTAAAATTTCTGACTATCCACTAACGCCTTATGTGGATTACCGCACTTTTATTAGACAGTTACCGGAAAAGTCACCACAACAGGTAAACGAGTTTATTTCTGAGCACGAGTCTTTTCCATTTTCTCGTCGAGTTCGCGCTCCATACCTCAATCATCTTTATAAGCAAAAAGATTGGAAAACTATTACTGAGTTTCAAAAAGTCATTCCTAGTGGTGAGCGTTACCAATGTATTTTCTACGTCGCCCAGTTAAAGCAAGGCAAGAAAGTCGCGGCATTTAAAGGGGCTGAACATATGTGGTTACGTGGCATCAGCATTGCTGATGAGTGTGACCCATTATTTGCGGCATGGGACAAGGCGGGTGAGCGTACCGATGAACTGATTCTACAGCGTATGTTACTGGCGTTTGATGCTCGTAATGGCGGTTTGATGAGTTACTTGCTCAAACTGCCTAAATCAGCGCAGGCAAAGCAACAAGCCAAAGAAATGAAAGCGTTGTTTGATAATCCTTCAAGTGTTGCGGAATTCGCGAAGAAAAAACCTGCGAATGATTTTAATCGAGCGCAAAGTGAATATGCGTTAGAAAAGTTGGCTCGTATGAACACTAGCCAAGCACAAGGTGCGTACGATGCCGTCATTAAAGGACAGAAGTTTTCTCCAGAAAAAGCGCAAGAACTTGCCGACTATATTGCATTTCGATTGACTCGTACGGAGTCTGAGTCATTAGCTAAATGGCGCGATGATAAAACGAAAACCAGTCAGTACTTACCGTTGATTGAAACGCGCATCCGCTTAGCGATTCAAAATGCAGATTGGAAAGGCGTACAAGAGTGGATTGCTGTTCTAAATAAAGAAGAACAAGCCACGCTACGCTGGCAATATTGGCTTGGAAGAAGTGAAATAGCGTTAGGTGATGACATCGCGGGGAAACAGCGTTTAGCAACTCTGCTTGGGCAACGAAACTTCTACAGTGTGGCTGCCGCCAATGCAATCGGACAATCAATCAAATACCCAACGCATACGGTTAAGTTGGATAAGAAAGTTGTTCAACCCTATCAAGACTCGTTAGCTCGTATCGAAGAGTTGATCGCGACGGATAAAATCGCAGCAGCGAAGAGTGAATGGGCACACTTACTGCGCCGCGTAGGAAAAGATGAAAAGGCGATGTTGGCGGCTTATGCATCATTTAAACGTTGGCATCACCTAACGGTGACCGCGAGTATTCAAGCGCAGATGTGGGATAATATCGAACTTAGGTTCCCAATAGCACACCGCTGGTGGTTTAACTTTTATGCGAAAAAGCACAACATTGATCCCGTCACGATGATGTCTCTCGCTCGACAGGAAAGTGCGTTAGATGTTGAAGCCCGCTCTCCAGTTGGCGCTCGTGGTCTTATGCAGATCATGCCTGCGACGGCGAAGTACACGGCACGTAAATATAAGTTGAGTTATCAAGGTACGCAGGATCTCTACAATGTAGGAAAAAATATCGAAATTGGTAGCCATTATTTGCAAGGTTTATTAGAGGATTACGATAATAATCGTATTTTTGCTCTTGCTGCTTATAATGCAGGTCCTAACAGAGTAAAAACGTGGCGAGAGCGTACCCAAGGAAAAGTGGATGCTTATGCCTTTATTGAGGCAATTCCATTTAAAGAGACGCGCGGTTATGTACAAAACATCTTGATGTTTGAAACATACTATCGTGATCTTTTGGGTATCGATGGCGCGTTCTTGAATCAACATGAGATCAATACCAAGTATTGAGTGAGGTAACTTGATGTCGCACGAACCCGAGTACAAAGACTGGCAACAGATTATTGAGCTAATTCGAACAAGTATGGGCACCCAGCAAGATGACATGCTGTTAACTATGCTGATGTCACGTGATGAGAGAGAGTCATTAATATCACGCGTTAATATAATTAACGAACTTCTTAAAGGAGAATTATCTCAACGTCAGATCAGTCAGATGCTTGGTGTGGGCATTGCCACCATTACTCGTGGCTCTAACGAACTAAAGTCGAAATCTGATGAAGAAAAAGACAAGTTGAAAGTCTTGTTAGAACAAGTTGCGGTATCTAAGTAGACAGTATATCCAATTTGCTTTTAGGCCTTGGTGTTACAAGTGACTAAGATAACGTATTACAAAGGGCGGAAATATCCGCCCTTTTGCGTATCTAGAGACTAGGCTGAGTGTTATAAATTTGAAGGAAAATGCTCAGGGTTTGTGAATGGAATTAAAGCCAGAATCAAGGCTTGGTGATAGACCGAGCTTCGAGTTAGCTGGTTTTGGGTTAGCAGGCTAATAGCGCCACCTTTCTGTTTGATATTATCAGTACCAAACACTTCGTCCATTACATCTCCCAATTCATTCGCATCCTTGAGTTTTTCCAAGACTTTTGGCGGCAACATTAAGCTTGCAGAACGAGATTCACCGCGGTGAGTCTCTGACTCAACCACCATCCAAGCAAACGTCACGTTTGCTTCAATTCCCGCTTCGAGACCGACATAGTAATCCGCGTTTGGCATCTCTACTTTTGCGTTTTTAACGCGGTTTAGCGCACCACGATGAGTTTCTTCATTCGTCATGGGCTGATCTGCGACCTCACTCGGTACACTGATGCCAACGAAGTTGAACTCTTGATGCGGAAATGCATTACGAAATGCACTTTGAACTGCATTAATTTTGGCTGGGTTTAGCGATGCGATTACGACTTTTTGGGTTGCCATGATCTTTTTACTCACTGGTGTCTATTAACTCAATTTTACTTGCGTAGGCTTTACGTTCTCACTCGGGTAACAGCCTAATACTTTCAAGTGCTTAGTGATTTTTGTCAGCTCTTCAAGTGCCTGTTGCATTTCTGTCGAAGCAAGATGTGATGTCAAGTCTACGTAGAACATCTCTTCCCACGGGTTCCCCATAATTGGGCGTGATTCTAGCTTGGTCATATTGATGCCGTAACGTTGCAGCACTAATAGTGTTTCAACCAATGAGCCTGCCTCTTGGGAGGTCGACATGATCAATGTGGTTTTTGCTGGAATTTGAGTAGAAACTTCAACCGGTTTACGAGCAACCACGATAAAGCGAGTATGGTTTTCGGTTTGGTTTGCGATGTTGCCTTGAATTGCTTGCAAGCCATATAGCTTACCGCTTGATGCATTACCAATTGCAGCTACATCATCACGATCCATCTCTTGGACTTTCTGCATTGCATCTGCTGTGCTCGCGCAGGACTCCAGCTTTACTCCTTTCATACGGCTTAAAAACTCACTGCACTGTTGGTGTGGCTGAGGGTGAGAATACAGCGTTTTAATATCTTCCAGACGAATGTCTTTTTTCGCAACCAAGCAGTGTTCGATTGGTTGAGTTAGCTCTCCAACGATGTAAAGCGTCGTGTGTTGTAGTAAGTCATACACTTCATTAATAGAGCCTGAGCTGGTGTTTTCGATTGGCAGAACGCCATAATCAGCATGGCCAGATTCAACCGTTTGAGTCACTTCTTTAAAGTGCTCGCAGTTGAGCTCGATAAGCTCCGTATTTTTACGACTGAAGTATTCGCGACTTGCCAAGTGCGAATAAGAGCCTTTGGCTCCTAAAAATGCGACGCGAGCAAGTGGCTTACGGCTTTGCTGTGGGTTAACGAGATTTTGCAGATAACTTTGTTGAAGCAGAACTGAGTCTTCAATGATGGTATGGAAAAGTTTGGTGATGTACTGCGCGTCAAGTTCGTATTTATCTTGGCCATTAGAAATCAGCTTGACCAATAATTGCTGTTCACGGACGGCGTCGCGAACAGGCTTTGAGGTTTGTACTTTGCTTTTGGCTACTTCAATGCTGAGTTTACGGCGCTCAGACAACAAGCTGAGAAGTTGGTCATCCAACTCATTCAAGCGTAAACGAATTTCTTCGAGGGAAATAGGTTGGTCAGTCATCAATTCTTTCCTTATAAAAAAGCCTCCCGATTTGGGAGGCTTTCTGTTTGTTTTTGACTTTTCTTTCACAAACGAGTTCGCCCCTCCAACTATGGGAGGAAAAAGAAGTCAAAAATAAACAGTGAGGTTAAATGCATAAATAGTGCTTAATTTATGAGTGTTTAAACACAATAAGCAAGGCTAGGGAGAGCGTCAAGCAAAAAAATAGCGCCTTTCGGCGCTATTTCCTCAATATGTTCAGTTTACTCTTCTTCTTCCACTAGCTCAGGCTTACTTGCACGTCGAGCTTCAGGTTTGTGGGTCAGCTTGTTCAATTGTCGTTCTAGTTTTTGCTCCACTTCGTTGATAGCTGCGTAAAGATCTTCGTGAGTTGCTGAGGCAATGAGCTGGCCTTTAGGAACTTTGATAACCGCTTCGAATTTCTTCTGTTTGTTTGGTTCCTCACTGAAAGTTGCTTGGCAACCAATTAGGTCTACTTGCCATTTCTCCAGTTTTTTAAATTTGCTCTCAATATGAGCTCGGATTGCAGAGGTGATTTCGATGTTTTTGCCAGTGATATTCATTGTCATAAGTGTTTTTCCTCTGTTGCATCCCTCATGGGTTGAGTTCAGATTACCGCTTTAAGCATAAAAAAATGTGATTCAGATCATTATTTTGCTTGGGTTTTTTATGATGAAAAATGAATGTGATCTCACTCAAGAACTTCTGAGATTTATCGTGAAATTGCTTGTTATCGGTTAGTAAATCCGTAGATTGGATAGAGTACTCAGCTGAAAACGGCCTCGTTTTTAGGGAAGTTTTACGGCCTAATATTTGAGGTGGTTAAAATTTAACTACACGTAAGGTGTGATGACGATCATTGAGTCTTTCCAATGAATCCATTTAAAAAGCCGCTTACTGTACAAGCGGCTTTTTACTGTCTGGCATTTGGCTGACTTTTCGTAGCGGTATCATGAAAATGGGGTCTTTTGGGGCTAGTGAAACCCTTTCTAGACTTTTGACTTGGTCCAAACTTTCTAGTTGTTTGTATATTATGTAGTAGCGATTAATGCTTATGACGTACCCAACCGTTGAGCTTAAACTTTTCCGCATAACGACTTCCACGTTATTAAACCAAACATTAGGATCGTAACCTTGTTGGGCTGCACGCTTACGAATACGCTCTACATTACCGGGGCCCGCATTGTAAGCCGCCAATGTAAAGTAGAGTTTATTTTGTGCAGTGATATCAGGATCACTGAAGTACTGCTTACGCAAAAAAGCTAAGTATTTCACTCCAGCATGAATGTTGTTTTCTAATTGTCGAACATTTTTGATATTGATATTCGGATCTTGAGCGGTGCTGGGTAGGACTTGCATTATGCCAACGGCACCTCGGCTTCCAACTAGGTCGTTATTAAATCCTGATTCCTTGTAAGCGATTGCAGCGATCAGTAAATAGTCGATATCGTATTTCTCACCATAGCGTGAAAATAGCGCCGCGAGTTTTTCTAGTTGAGCAATTTTCTTAGGGTTAAGAGCTCTGTTCAACCATCCCGTGTTATCGATGTATTTACCGTAAATAACGTTACCGAGTAGTGTCCCAGAGCGAGACTTCTGGATGAACTTATTCACGACGGCTTTTAATTTGGGACTATTTTCTCGCATTGCCCAAGCAATTTTGCCATTTTTGCGGATAGGGATTTTTTTATGCACCCGAATATCATCCATCACTTTCAGCCAAAGCTTGGCTTTATGGCTATCGAGAACAATGGCTCTGACGTAACCATTGTTGAGCATTCCGACCAGCTCATAATCTTGAAGTGTTTCTTCAATAAAGTGCACGATAACAGGCGGTAAGCCTTTTTTGTTTAGTTTCTTATTTAGTGTCTGAATGCTTTCAAAGTAGCTAGAGCTGGCGCGCACCCAAATCTCTTTGCCGCTCAGTTGTTCGATTTTCGTCATCGTTGGTGTGCTTTTGTTTGTCACTACCCACTCTTGAATGTCAGTGAGAATGGGTGAACTGAACTCCACTTTCTGTTTGCGCGTGTCGGTAATAGTCAGGTTGGCGACAACTAAGTCTCCTGAACCGTTTTCTAAGGCTGGCAGTAGCAGGTCGCGGGCAACAGGAATAATTTGTACGTCAAGCTTTGGTTTGAGTTTACGAAGGTCTTTTTCGAAATGCGCTAGCAATTCCGCGCCTATGCCTTTTGGTGTGCCGCCCTCAATGTAGTAAAAGCCTAAATCAGCAGAAACTAAGACGCGCAGTACATTCTTCTCCTTGATGACATCGAGGTCCCCGGTATAAGGAGGCTGTTTGAGCGGCGAGATTTGCAGTGCGCAAACGGAAGCAGACAATAGGAGCAGCATAACTGCGCAAAGCTTAGATATCGTCACGTTCACATCCTTTTTATAAAGGGGGGAGGAGAACTTTAAGCATATGTGGAGCTAGGAAGATCATCAAGAAAGGGCTGAATACACTATTGAGAGTAATAAAAAACCGCCACGGTAAAAACGGTGGCGGTTCAGTTTAAAGCAAGTTCAATTACTTCACAGGGTTGAGCTCGATAAGCTTTTCAGTTCTTGCTACGGCGTCTTCCAAACCAAGTTGCTTGTAGGCCTCTAACTGGATAGTCAGTGACTTACGTGCAGCTTCTGTGTCTGGATACGCTTTTTGTAGCTCTTGGCTACGATTAATAGCAGCGACCCAAGCTTCACGGCGAAGGTAGAAGTCAGCAGTCGCTAAATCATAGTTCGCTAGACGGTTTTTCAGCGCGACCATACGTTTTTGTGAATCTTCTGCATATGGGCTATTCGGGTAGCGTTGAAGCAGTTTTTTGAAGTCATCAAACGCTTTTTTTACCGGTTCAGGATCGCGATCGCTTCGATCTACGCTGAATAAATCATGCATAAAGTTACGATCTTGCGCCATGTGGCTTAGACCTCGCATGTACAGCACCCAATCCATCTTTTCATGGGTTGGGTTTAAACGCATAAAGCGAGAAATGGTTGCCAAGCCCAAAGCAAGGTCGTCGTTTTTGTAGTACGCATAGATTAGGTCAAGCTGCACCTGTTCTGAGTAGGCACCGAATGGGTAACGTGAGTCTAATGCTTCCAGTTTCTCAATTGCAGAAAGCCAATTACCACTTTGAAGAGAAATCTGTGCGTCTGCATACAGTTCCGAAGGCGGCACATCAGGAACGATTTCTTCTTTGCTTGCACATCCAAACAGAAGGGATACCGCTAAAAGGCCTGTTAAAGTCTGACGTTTCATATCAGGAGTCTGTTCCTTGAATCTAAATATTTCTTAAGCTGCCGTTACTTTCTTTCCAGTAACAGATACAATGACGTAATAGTCTATTTTTTCACAGTCGTGAGCATTAGTCTCACAGTTTTTAAAAAAGTTCGATATGGCTCAGCAGATTGTATTAACAAATACCGTAAAAGATAGCCAGTTAGGTCAACGTTTAGACCAAGCTATCGCCGAATTATTCGCGGACTTCTCTCGCTCGCGCCTAAAAGAGTGGCTGCTTGATGGGAAAGTTCAAGTTGATGGTGAAGTTGTCACTAAACCTCGTACCAAAGTAATGGGTGGCGAGGAAATTACATTGCAAGCCGAGTTAGAAGATGAAGAACGCTGGGAAGCGCAAGATATCCCGCTAGATATCGTCTATGAAGATGAAGATATTATCGTTATCAACAAACCTCGTGACTTTGTGGTTCATCCGGGCGCTGGTACGCCTGATGGCACTGTGCTTAATGCGTTGTTGCATCATTACCCTGATATTGCAGAAGTACCTCGTGCAGGTATCGTGCACCGTTTGGATAAAGACACAACGGGTTTGATGGTGGTGGCGAAAACCGTTCCTGCACAAACTCGTCTGGTTCGCGCACTGCAAAAACGTAATATTACTCGTGAGTACGAAGCGATCGCTATTGGTCGTATGACTGCGGGCGGTAAAGTGGATCAACCGATTGGTCGTCACTCTACTAAGCGCACGCTTATGGCGGTAGCACCAATGGGCAAACCAGCAGTAACGCACTACCGTGTTGCTGAACGCTTCCGCGAACACACGCGTATTCGCTTGCGTCTAGAAACGGGTCGTACGCACCAGATTCGTGTGCACATGTCTTACCTTCAGCATCCGTTGCTCGGTGATATTGCATATGGTGGACGTGCTCGCATCCCGACAGGTGCGTCTGAAGAGCTAACGGCAATGATCCGGGGTTTCGATCGCCAAGCATTGCACGCAGTAATGCTGCGCTTTGAGCACCCAATTACGGGCGAAGTTCTTGAGTTTCATGCTCCAGTGCCTGATGACATGGTTGTGATGACTGAAGCGCTTCGTCAAGATACAGAAGAGCACGGCTTACCGGAAGAATTCTAATATGAAGACGATCATTCCGAATTGGCCAGCGCCTAAAAATGTCAAAGCTTTCGCCTCAACACGCATAGGCGGATTTTCGACAGGCCCTTACCAAGGGCTAAATTTAGGTACTCACGTTGGGGATGATTTGTCTTTAGTAGAGAAGAACCGAGCTTGGTTGGCGCAACAGGCAAGCATGCCAAATGCGCCAATCTGGTTAAACCAAACGCATTCAACCGTTGTGGCTCAAGTAAATGAACCAACAACACAGGTGCTTGATGCGGATGGTGTATTTACTTCTTCAAGCCATGTTGTTTGTTCAGCGATGACCGCCGACTGTTTACCTGTATTATTGACTAATACACAAGGTACGCAAGTAGCCGCTGTTCACGCAGGTTGGCGTGGCTTAGCAAATGGCATTGTCGAAAATGCGTTAGCGTTGTTTTCTGGTGAAGTGATAGCGTGGCTTGGCCCCGCCATTGGCCCTCAAGCCTTCGAAGTGGGTGAAGATGTTCTGCAAGCTTTTGTTGATTTTGATTCACAGGCGAATCAAGCATTTGCTCCACGCGATACCGACGGTAAATGGTTTGCTGACATGTCGGTGCTGGCAACGCAACGTTTAAACCGAGCTGGTGTGACACAAGTGTTTGATTCTGGACTTTGTACTTACCAAGATAAAGCCTCTTTTTACTCTTATCGCCGTGATGGTAAGACTGGTCGACAAGCAACCTTTATTTGGATCGAAGACTAGCTATAAGCACCAAAGCGCTAAGATGCATACTACTATTTTTGCAAAGCTATCTTTATTCATTCACTCCCTTGAAATTCCTCCTCTGAGTATCCATCTTTCTAACTGTCAAAAGAATTTCCTTTAGTTGAGGTTAGGAAGGTAGATATGCGTCTTGATCGATTCACAAGTAAGTTTCAAATCGCTATCTCTGATGCTCAATCACTAGCGTTAGGGCGCGATCATCAATATATCGAGCCAGTTCACCTCATGGTGGCTTTGCTTGATCAAAATGGCAGTCCAATTCGTCCATTGCTTACTATGCTGGATGTGGACGTAACGCATTTACGCTCTAAATTGAGTGAAATGTTAGATCGATTACCAAAAGTCAGTGGCATCGGTGGGGATGTTCAGCTCTCTAGCTCGATGGGCACATTGTTTAACCTGTGTGACAAAGTGGCGCAAAAGCGTCAAGACTCCTATATCTCGTCTGAAGTCTTCCTGCTTGCCGCTTTAGAAGATCGCGGACCATTGGGGCAATTGCTCAAAGAGATCGGCTTAACAGAGCAAAAAGTCAGCCAGGCAATCGAAAAGATCAGAGGTGGTCAAAAGGTCAATGATCCGAATGCAGAAGAGCTTCGTCAAGCATTGGAAAAGTTCACCATAGACCTTACCGAACGTGCAGAGCAAGGTAAATTGGATCCGGTTATCGGCCGTGATGATGAAATCCGTCGTACTATCCAGGTATTGCAGCGTCGTACTAAAAACAACCCTGTGATTATCGGTGAACCAGGCGTAGGTAAGACAGCAATTGTTGAAGGCTTAGCGCAGCGCATAGTTAACAATGAAGTACCTGAAGGTCTGCGTGGTCGCCGTGTGCTATCACTGGATATGGGCGCACTGGTTGCTGGCGCGAAATACCGTGGGGAATTTGAAGAGCGTTTAAAATCAGTATTGAATGAACTTGCTAAAGAAGAAGGCAACGTCATCCTCTTCATTGATGAACTACACACTATGGTCGGTGCTGGTAAAGGTGAAGGCTCAATGGATGCGGGCAACATGCTAAAACCGGCATTAGCTCGTGGTGAGCTGCACTGTGTTGGCGCAACAACATTGGATGAATATCGTCAGTACATCGAAAAAGATGCAGCATTAGAACGTCGTTTCCAAAAAGTGCTGGTGGATGAGCCGACCGTTGAGGATACCGTGGCGATTTTACGTGGCTTGAAGGAACGTTATGAGCTTCATCATCACGTCGAAATTACCGACCCAGCGATTGTTGCTGCGGCGAGTTTGTCACATCGCTATGTCTCCGACCGTCAGTTGCCGGATAAAGCGATCGACTTAATCGACGAAGCGGCTTCAAGCATTCGTTTACAAATTGACTCTAAGCCGGAGTCCTTGGATAAGCTTGAGCGTAAAATCATCCAACTCAAAATTGAGCAGCAAGCACTAAGTAACGAGCACGATGAAGCGAGTGAAAAGCGTTTGAAAGCGCTTAATGAAGAACTCAATGAAAAAGAACGTGAGTACGCTGAACTAGAAGAGGTTTGGAATACAGAAAAAGCAGCTCTTTCTGGTACTCAACATATTAAGTCTGAGCTTGAACAAGCTCGTATGGACATGGAGTTTGCTCGCCGAGCTGGCGATCTAAACCGTATGTCGGAGCTTCAATATGGTCGTATTCCTGAACTTGAGAAGCAGTTAGATCTTGCAACCCAAGCTGAAATGCAGGAAATGACGCTATTGCGTAATAAAGTAACCGACAACGAGATTGCAGAAGTACTTTCTAAGCAAACCGGCATTCCGGTATCCAAGATGCTAGAAGCGGAAAAAGAGAAACTACTTCGTATGGAAGACGTGCTGCATAATCGTGTGGTAGGGCAAAGCGAAGCGGTCTCTGTTGTATCGAATGCCATTCGTCGTAGTCGAGCTGGGCTTTCTGATCCAAACCGACCAATTGGCTCCTTCTTATTCTTAGGTCCAACTGGTGTGGGTAAAACAGAGCTTTGTAAGACACTTGCGAGCTTTATGTTCGACAGTGAAGATGCGATGGTACGTATCGATATGTCTGAGTTCATGGAGAAACACTCAGTGGCAAGATTGGTGGGTGCGCCTCCAGGCTATGTCGGATATGAAGAGGGTGGTTACTTAACGGAAGCGGTTCGTCGCAAGCCGTATTCGGTAATTTTGTTAGACGAAGTAGAGAAAGCGCATCCGGATGTATTTAACATTCTGCTGCAAGTTCTCGATGATGGGCGTTTAACGGATGGTCAAGGTCGTACTGTTGACTTCCGTAATACGGTTGTGATCATGACATCTAACTTGGGTTCATCTCGTATCCAAGAGAATTTCGCAACATTAGACTATCAAGGTATCAAGAGTGAAGTGATGGATGTGGTTAGCAAACACTTCCGCCCAGAGTTCTTGAACCGTGTTGACGAAATCGTGGTGTTCCATCCACTTGGTCAAGAGCACATTAAGTCCATTGCTTCTATTCAATTGGAACGTTTGGCGAAACGACTAGAGGAGAAAGGCTATCAACTAGAAGTTTCCGACAAAGCACTCGACTTGATCGCTCAAGTTGGTTTCGATCCTGTGTATGGTGCGCGTCCTTTAAAACGTGCAATTCAGCAGAATGTCGAGAACCCGTTAGCCAAATCAATTCTTTCTGGTGAAATCGTTCCAGACAAGACAGTGCAGCTAATTGTTACTAATGACCAAATTTGTGCTCATCAATAATTGTATGGATACAGTAAAATTGAGATAAAAATCACACTAAAGGGGCCGTTTGGCCCCTTTTCTATAGTTTTTTAGAGTCTTTTGTCTGTTTTCTATACGAATAAACTAAAAAGGTGAGTTTTTTTAAAAAATGCACTTGTGTTCTTTAATGAACTCCCTATAATGCGCCTCCGTTGTCACGGGAAAGCAAGTGAAGCGGAACCTAAACAACTACGGTTAGTGAGTTAAAATTAACTCGCAGATAAATAACTTAAAAAAGTGTTTGACACGATAAGTTATCTAGCTAAAATAGCCGTCCACTTTGAAGAGAACTTCGAAGTGTGCTCTTTAAAAATATAGACCTATCAATCTGTGTGGGCACTCGTTGATGATAATCCAATTAGATACCTCGGTATCAAATTAGGTTTCAATGAAACGAAGTGACCATTGAATCTTCGGATTCAGCACAGTCAATTCAAACATTACTTTATGTAATGTTCAGTATTCATTGAGCCGAACAAAATCTTAAATTGAAGAGTTTGATCATGGCTCAGATTGAACGCTGGCGGCAGGCCTAACACATGCAAGTCGAGCGGAAA